>NZ_JABMEG010000001.1:1393293-2089940 GCF_013179735.1 Permianibacter fluminis
CGCAAGCGCTCTACTTCGAGCAGTTCGCCGGCATGATGCAGCGGCTGTATCAGTAAGGACGTGCTGGTGCCGGTCCAGGTTTTGTTCCTGGTCTTGAGCAGGTTCTTGGTGCTGGCTGCGACAGCTGCCGCCTCGCTGCGGTGAGCGCAGTCACGGTCGGCACATCAGGATTTCTGCGGGTTGGCGCGGCGTTTTTGCGGCATTTCTTTTGAGCCAGCACGGCGTTTGGACGGCGCTCTTTTCGCCGATCCACACCGACCTGCTCAGACCCCCGTACCGGCCATGTGAGCTTTGGCTCACAGGCAGTCGGCTAAAAAGTGGACAAAAAGCGCCGGCGGCGGCGTGCAGCGGCCGGACCAGGCGCCAACCATAATGCCTCCCATCACGGTGTCATCCCGGACGCCGTAACCGATGGAATCGCTGGAGGCAGCAATGGACGACCGTAAATCACATCAGTGGGTAACGTTTTCAAAAGGCCGCGTACGCCTGTTGGGCTGCTCCTGCTGCGGCCAGATCCAGCTGCCAAGCAACCGTGATGCGGCCTGTCCGCAAACCCAGCTGGGCGCCGGCGTGCTGATGCGCAACGGCTATCGCTGTGACGGCCTGAGCCTGTCCTCGGCCTCGCTGTAAGCGCGGGTACCAAGGACGGGTACCGCGAGCGGCAGTCCGCGCCGCTTTTGTCTGCAGGGTTTTTTTACTGGGTTTTACCGAGCGTTTTTCACTGACTGTTGTTCCCCCCAACAGGTCTGTCTCCGATGCCGGCTCTCTGAGCCGGCTTTTTTTTGCCGCCGTTGATCCGGAGGGCAACCCCTAGCGTAATGGCTCAAGTGACCGAGTTGGTTTGACGGCCTGTGCCAACAGCCCTAGACTCGGTCCTGCATTCCCAAAGGGGAGTAGCCTAACCGCCGATGGTCGTCATCACGGGAACCACCTGTTCCCCGGCCCGGCGGGCGCTCGCAAGGTTGTATCTGCAAGTGCCGGCGAGACCTTTGCCATCCCCGGCAAAGGTCGTCTTTGTAGTGACAACACCATTGCCGGAGGAATTTTTCCACCGTCGCAAAGGAGCGTTGTCGTGCCACAGTCGTCTTGCATCCCGTTGTCTTCTTTCGCCGCACAGCCTGTCTGTGCTGTTTGCGTTCGCTGAAGGGGGCACCATGGAGAGCATCGGTAATATCTGGTTATGGAGCGGCTTCAGCCTGTTCGTGCTGTTCGCCGTCGCGCTCGATCTGCGTGGCGTCAAAAAGCACGAAGACGAAGTGGTCAGCTTCAAGCAGGCGCTGTGGTGGTCGCTGCTTTGGGTCGGACTGGCCTTGCTGTTCTGCGCCGGGCTTTGGCTCTGGCTCGATGCCACCGCCGGCCGTGAGCTGGCCCATCTGAAAGCCAGCGAGTTCCTGACCGGTTATGTCATCGAAAAATCGCTGTCGGTCGACAACCTGTTTGTCTTCCTGATGATCTTCACCGCGTTTCGGGTGCCGCCGGTGCTGCAGCGGGAAGCGATTGTGATCGGAGTGATCGGCGCTATCATCCTGCGCGTCATCATGATCCTGATCGGCGCCTGGCTCATCGCGAAGTTCCACTGGATTCTGTACCTGTTCGGTGCCTTCCTGCTGGTCACCGGCGTCAAGATGCTGGTATTTGCCGATGCCGCGCCAGATCTGGAAACCAACCCGGTACTGAAATGGATGCGTGGCCATTTGCGCATCACCAACGACTATCGCGGCATGCGGCTATGGGTGCAGGAAGCGGGTTACCGGTTTTACACCCCGCTGTTTCTGGTGGTTGTGCTGATCGGCGTCACCGACATCATTTTTGCGGTGGATTCGATCCCGGCCATCTTCGCCATCACCACCGATCCTTTCATCGTCATGACCTCGAACATTTTTGCCATTCTTGGTTTGCGCGCGCTGTTCTTCCTGCTGGCCGGGATGGCGGAAAAATTCCGTCTGCTCAAATACGGTCTGGCGCTGGTGCTGGCGTTCATCGGGGTCAAAATGCTGTTGCTCGATGTCTATAAAATACCGGTGGCGATGTCGCTCGGTGTGGTGCTGTTTTTACTGATCGCCAGCATGCTGGCATCGGTATGGGCCAGTGCCGAGCGCAGCGAATCGAGAGCGCGCAAACAAGCCAAACGGCAACATGGCGGGCATACATGACCATTGCAACAACGGCGGGGCCGGGCTTCCCGATGGTCCCGTCGTTGTCGGCAGAGCTGGAGTGGGCGATTGACTCTCCGCCTTTGCTAACCGACTTGTTGCTGCCGCACCAATCATTCAACGCAGCAGAATGTCGACAATTGTGGCTGCAGTGGCAACCAGCGACCGGCCCAGACTGGCAGTTGCCGAAACGGCTGGGGCGCCGATTTGAGGCGCTCTGGCAATACTGGCTGGCATCGCATCCGCGCTGGCAGCTGTTGGCAAGCGGGCTGGTGGTTGCGGAAGCCAAGCGGACGCTCGGCGAGTTTGATTTGTTGCTGCGCGACCGCCAAACCGGCCAGGTTGAACACTGGGAGCTGGCGGCAAAGTTCTACCTTGGTGAAGGCGATCTGGAAGATCCCGCCAACTGGCATGGCACCTTGCATCGGGACAGGCTGGAGCAAAAGCTTGCCAAGCTTTGTCAGCAGCAATTGATGCTCGGTCACAGCAGCGCGGGAAAAGCCGCATTGGTGCGCGCCGGACTTTCGCTGCAACAGACTCGGGCAATAGTAAAAGGACGTCTTTTCTATCCGTTGGCCCAGCGTGATGCGCGAGTCTCATTTGCGGCGCCCGACCATGAGCGGGGCTGCTGGGCAACTCGCGCTGAGTGGCGCGATTGGTTGTCAACCCAGGGCGAGCTTCTTGCTATGCCGGTGGCACACGAGCACTGGCTGGCGCGAATCCCGCAGGCAGTCTGCAGAGACTCTTTTCGTGAGCTATTGCTGCAGCCACACTGGCCGAGTTTTTCGACATTTCTGTTATCGAATGGCGAAATGGCCATGGTCGTGCCGGATGACGGTCAGGCGAGACGGCACTGATTGGTAAATCAAGCGTTATTGAAGACGATGAGACGAACAGTGCTTATTTGCTTGTCGCATTGCGATCAGCGATGACGGCCTCAATTGCATCAAACAACATCGAAAGTTCTTTGCCGGCCGCTGCAAAATCATCCTTTTGCAATTGCTGGTAGGCGCGTTCGGCTTGGCTGCTGATGGCCGGAAAGCCAAACGTCCCGGCGGCGCCTTTCAGCTTGTGCAATTGGCCTTTCAATCGCGACCAATCAGCGTCCGCGAGTCCTTGTCGGAGCCCGTCAAGATCACCCGATAGCCGCGCTGCGAACTGTTTGCTCAACTGCTCAAGCATCAAACGAATGCTCTCAGGTGCCGCCCCGGCAGTTGCTGTTTTCACGGCATCAGCCGGGGCGTCCACCTTGGCGGTATCCCGTTTGGCCAGATAGCGAGTCAATACCGCGAGCAGCTGCGCTTCCTTGATGGGCTTGGCCAGCAGATCATCGCAACCCGATGCTTTGAAACGCTCGATATCCGTTGCCATGACATCGGCGGTCAACGCAACAATCGGCCCGCGATAACCTAGTGCCCGGAGTTCCGCGGTTGCTGCGCTGCCGTCGAGAACCGGCATGTGCATGTCCATCAGAATAAGGTCAAATGAGTCCGCAAGCGCGGCATCACGGGCTTCCGCGCCATTCTCAACCACGCGGATTTCTGCTCCGGTGCTCGCAACCATCAGGCTGACCAGGCGCCGCAGATCTTCAACATCGTCGGCTATCAATACTTTTCCAGACAAGCTCGGGACTGATAGCAATGGCCGTGAACTCGCTTCTGACTCGGGTACACAATCGGCATCCCCGAGCCAGCTTATCTCTTGTTGTTCCGTCGGCAGTGTGATGACAAATTGGCAGCCGTTTCCGGGCACGCTCTCCAGCAAAAATGTGCCTCCCATCCGCAGGATCAGCTGGCGACTGATGAACAGACCAAGACCGCTGCCGCCGAATTTTCGGGTGGTGGACACATCTGCCTGAACGAAGGGTTGAAACAGTTTCTGTTGCTGCTCGGCAGTCATGCCAATGCCGGAATCGCGAACCGAGATCTGCCATTCCTGTCCGGTCGACTCCGCCGACAAACTGACCGTGACGCCGCCTTCTTCGGTGAACTTGACCGCATTGCCAATGATGTTGAACAGAACCTGCTTGATGCGAGTGGGGTCGCCACTGACATAGCGCGGTAACGGAAATTCCGGCACGAAACTTAACGAAATGGCCTTGCTTTCGGCGCGTTGCCGGGTGGTTGCGACAATGTCACGGACCAGCGCAAGGGGGGAGAAAAGCACCTGTTCGAGTTCGATTTTGTCGAACTCAAGCTTGCTGGCATCAAGGATGTCGTTGACCAGATCCAGCAGGAAGTTTGAATTTCTCGCGATCACCTCGAGCGCCTCGGTCACTTCAGTCGAGGTGCCGGATTGACGGAGTGCTTGCTCGGTGAAGCCGATGATGGCGGTCAACGGCGTTCGAAGCTCATGGCTCATGTTGGCTAAAAATGCCGACTTTACGTTGGCCATATGCTGGGCGCTGTCACGGGCGTTCACCAACTCCAAAGTGCGCTCGTTGACTCGATGCTCAAGCTCCTGATTGGCCGCGTCGAGCAGGGTGAGCGAGGCACGAAGCTGGCCATACATCGCAGTCTGGCGGTTTACCAAATCATTGAAGTCAACCGCTAGTTCCTGAATCTCGGCAACGGGTGTTTGCATGTCAACCGGGTGCAAGGTGTCGGCATCGGCCAAATCGAGGCCCCGGATGCGCTGGAGCAGGTCGTCCAGTGGTGCGGCAATGACGCGGGAAAAGCTGGCCGCAAAAAGATGACTGGCCAGCATAATGGTCAGGCACAACATGATGGTCAGCAGAGTGAGCGTGGCGGCAATTTGCGCCAGCGGCAGATATGGTTGCAAAAGTGCCAGTTGCCAGCGCGTAAAATCGATCATCTTCAGGCTGATTAAATGGCTACGATTGCCATTGAGATATTGAATGGACATGCCATCGTGCTGGCGAATGGTGTCGGCCGGTGAGAGTCTGGGATCTGTGGGGCTGATTGTTTCAAGGACCTTAATGCCAGGAAAGTCACTCGCTATAACCGTTCCTTTGTGGTCAAACAGTACGCCGAAATTTTCATGCTCCGTTGATTTTTCAAACACCATGGCATCAAGCGTTCGAAGATTCAGCGAGCCTTCGACAATGCCTTGAAAACTGGTGTCGTCTGCCAGTATCGGAGCGCTCAATGCAATAATGGGGTCAGTGCCAAAGCCGCGGCCCCGGAATACGCCACTGGTGAAGGGTTGCAGGGTGTGCTTCGGTACCCGGAAATAGTCGCGGTCAGTGACGCTGCTTAACTGGCTGGTGAACCCCGCCGGCGCGGCGGCAATGATTTTGCCTTCTGCGTCAGCTATGAGCAGTGTCAGAAATCCGGGGTAGGTAGTTGCCAGAACACCCAATGTTCGTTTGTAGCGCTCTTCGTCGTTGGGTTTGATGCTGGCGGCGTGAGCATCGATGGCGGTACGGTGCTGATCAATATGGGTGGCAACAATCTTGGCTCGCTCGGCCGCTTCCTGCGCCAGCTCGTCCGCTCGGTGACGCAAGTCCTGATCAATATAAATGCCAAGCGCGATCAGCGCTGCCATTGATAACGGAGTCGCTGTTGCCACGGTCAGGCGATTCGCCAGTAGCTGGCTGAACGTCTGGGTCTTGCCGCGTGCGGCCTCGGTTACTCGGATGACCAGCAATGCGCCCAATTCGCTGTTCAGCAATCCGGCGAAAAGAATGGCGATACCAATTAGCCAAAGCAGCAGGTTCGCATTGAAAGGTTTTGCCGCCCAGATTGCGAAGGGCAGCAACAATAGCGCCATGACCGGCAGGCTTCTTTTGATGGGCCAACGCCAGCGATGCAATAGCCAGAATGCCAGCAGCAGATGAACCGCACTGAAGACCCGGACCGGCCAATGCGGTATCGGCAGCATGACCAGCGCCAGGCTTGCCAGCCCCCACCAGAGTCCCAGTCGCTGTGCAACCAGCGTGATAGCCATGTTGCCAAGCAGGAATGGCATGACATCAGAGGGCTGCGGCGCGAGCGAATTGCTCAACACGCCGATACCCGTGATATAGCCAAAGAAGGCCAACCGACGCAGCAGGCGTAATTTGGTTGAGCGCGGGGGCGAATCGGACATGTCGATCAGATTCGCGTCGTGCTGCCGCCGGCCGCGCGAATCATAGCGGCAGCGATGTCAGGCAAAGGCAGTTGCTCGCAGGCGGCGTTGCGCTCGACAGCCTCCCTCGGCATGCCGTAAACGACACTGCTCGCTTCATCTTGGGCAATGGTATGCGCGCCGGCATTGCGCATGGCAAGCAGTCCGTCTGCGCCGTCCTTGCCCATGCCGGTCAACAAGGCCGCGACCGCATTTTTGCCGGCGGCAAGGGCGGCAGAATGAAACAGCACGTCAACGGCCGGCCGGTGCCGATTCACCGGAGCGTCATCCGACAATTGGGTAATGTAATTGGCTCCACTGCGGGTCAGTTTCAGATGCTTGTCACCCGGAGCGATGAAGACGTGACCCGGCAACAGACGCTCATTTCCCTGTGCTTCACAAACCTTGAGTCCGGTGACGCGGTTGAGTCGCTCGGCGAAAGAGCGGGTGAAGCCTGCCGGCATATGTTGGGTGACCAATACGCCCGGACAATTGGCTGGTAAGCGCTCGAGTACCGCTTTGATGGCCTCAGTGCCACCGGTAGAGGCGCCGATCAGCAACACCCTTTCCGTGCTGACAAACTGAACAGGAGGACGGGTAGACCTTGTTTCTGGCTTGCGTAGCCGCCTCTGCACTTTTGCGCTGGCGACGGTGCGGATCTTGTCGGCAATAACCTCGGCGTACTCGTTTAGCCCTTCGCGCAAGCCGAGTTTGGGTTTGGTGAAAAAGTCGACCGCACCGAGCTCCAGTGCGCGCAAGGTAACGTCAGCGCCCGCCTCGGTCAGCGACGATAGCATCAGTACCGGCATGGGATGGCCGTGCATCAGTCGTTCGAGAAATTCGAGTCCGTCCATTCGCGGCATCTCGATATCCAGCGTCAGCACGTCGGGATTGGTTTTGCTGATCAGGTCACGAGCGATATAGGGATCCGCCGCGGCACCGACCAGCTCCATATCCGGTTGCTGCCGGATGATCTCGCCGAGCACGGCCCTGATCAGTGCCGAGTCATCGACCACAAGAACTTTGATGGTCATTCGGGCGCCTCAGGTGAACAAATCGACATCGCCCGCGACGCGGGCATCGCGCAAACGGCTGCCGTATTCGGCTTCGCGGTCGAGGATGGTGTTGTTGTGCATCGTGCGCAGCTTGCGGACCAATACCCGGCCTTCGTGGCTGAAGAAATAGACTTTGCGTGGCCACTCGCCCATGACGTCATGCGCCACCACCGGAATCCTTTCAGTGCGTAGGTATTCTTCGGCAAATTCGGCATTGCGACTGCCGACGTTGCTGGCGGTCAGGCCGCGCAGGACGTTGCCGCCGCCAAAAACCTTGGCCTCAAAGCGCTGCCGCCTGCCCCCCAGTTTGATCAGATGGTTGATCAGCAGCTCCATAGCAAACACGCCGTAGCGTGCGGACGCGCCAATCGGGTCGCTGGCATCGATTGTGTTGGGCAGCATGAAGTGGTTCATGCCGGCGATGCCACTGTCCCGATCGCGCAAACAGACCGAAATGCACGACCCGAGCACCGTCACAATCAGCATGTCCCGCGTGGTGGCGTAATACTCGCCGGGAAGAATCTTGACCGCCTCGCAGTCAAAGTGGCGATCAAAGTAGCGGTTGGGAGCAAGAACGGCCTCGGTATCACTCACGATGCCTTCCTTGTCGATTGCAGTTTGTACACCGTCCGGCCAATTGGACTGAACAGATTGGCGACATGGGCGAGCGACTCGGAATGGCCAACGAACAGCAGGCCATCAGGTTGCAGCACAGACGCACAGCGTTGCAGTACCGCGGCTTGCGTCGGCTTGTCAAAATAGATCATGACGTTACGCAAAAAAATGGCATCAAAGCCCGGCTTCAGTGGCCACTTCGTATCGAGCAGGTTCAGTTGCCGAAAGCTCAGCAGCGCCTGTAGCGCCGGATGAATGCGCACCAGTCCTTGCTTGCTGCCCTTGCCGCGAAAGAAAAACTGCTGCCGGCGACCCGTTGACAGGCGCTCGATTTTTTCCTCACTGTAAATGCCAGCTTCGGCGGTCGCCAGGACCTGAGTATCGAGATCAGTGGCGAGAATTTTCACCGGTGGCGTCAAGCTGCCGAAAGACTCAACGGCAGTCATTGCCAAGGAATACGGCTCTTCGCCGGTCGACGCCGCGCCACACCAGATCCGAATGGGGTTTGATCGGCGTGGCAGAAACTGGGCGAGCATGTCGAAGTGGTGGGGCTCACGGAAGAACGACGTCAGATTGGTTGTGAGCGCGTTGACGAACTCGCGCTGCTCTTCTGGATCTGTATCTAACTGCGCCAAATACTCGCGAAAGTCGCCAATGCCGGTGGCGCGCAAGCGGCGCGCCAGCCGGCTGTAGACCAGATCCGCTTTGCCATCACTCAGCGATATGCCGGCAATGCGGTAAATGCGCTGCCGGACCTGGTCAAAATCCGCCTTGGTGTAGGCAAACTCACGCGCGGTATCGAAGCCTTGCGTCACGCTCTATGCTCGCACTCAGAATTGCTCCCACTCATCATCCAGATCCGCTGGCGGTTTGCTGGTTGCTCGTGTTGATTTGCGCGCGGTAGTGCTTGGCTTACGGCTACTGTCAGGTGCTTTCGCCGGTGTGCGGCTCGCGGTTCGGGTCGGCGCCGAGCTGAGTGCCTGGCTGCCACCGGTTTCGAAATAGCGCACCGTTTCGACCAGTTGCCGCGCCTGATCTTCCAGCGACTCAGCGGCAGCTGCGGCCTGCTCGACCAGCGCAGCGTTTTGCTGGGTGACTTCATCCATTTGGGTGATGGCCGAACCCACTTGCTCAATGCCACGACTCTGTTCCTGCGAAGCCGCGGCAATTTCCGACATCAGGTCGGTGACCCGGCGGATGGCGTTGACAACTTCCTGCATGGTATCGCCGGCCTGCGAGACCAGCTTGTTGCCGTTTTCGACTTTTTCCACCGAATCGGAAATCAGCGTTTTGATTTCCTTGGCGGCGGCAGCCGAACGCTGAGCCAGATTGCGCACTTCTCCGGCCACCACGGCAAAGCCTCGACCCTGTTCGCCGGCGCGGGCGGCCTCGACCGCGGCATTCAGCGCCAGAATATTGGTCTGGAAGGCGATGCCGTCGATGACGGTGATGATGTCGACAATTTTGCGTGCGCTCTCGTGAATGGCACTCATGGTGGTGACAACATCGCCGACCACGGTGCCGCCACGCTGGGCAATGTCAGACGCGCTGACCGCCAGCTGATTGGCCTGTTTGGCGTTATCGGCGTTCTGCTTCACGGTTGAAGTCAGTTCTTCCATGCTGGAGGCGGTTTCTTCCAGACTCGAGGCCTGTTCTTCGGTGCGACTCGACAGATCGGCGTTACCGGAGGCAATCTCGTTGGCGGCGGTGTTAATGGTGTCCGTTGCTTCGCGGATGCGCATCACCACATCGGTCAGTTGGGCACTGGTTTCGTTTGCCGCGTTTTTCATGTCGCCGAACAGGCCGCGATAATCCTTGCTGATCTGTTTGGTCAGATCGCCTTTCGCCATCGCTTGCAGTACCGACTGAATATCGCGCATGCCCGCTTCCGAGGTTTCCAGCAACATGTTCATGCCCTCGGCAAGCTGGCGGAAGAAACCGTCTTTGTTGTCGACCCGCAGCCGGTTACCGAATTCGCCGTTGGAGGCCGCCGAGACGATGTCAGCCACTTCTTTTTCGACGGCCACTTCCAGCGTGCGGTCCTGCCACTCCACCACCGCGCCAAGACGCGCGCCGTTGGCACCCATGATTGGGTTGGCAGCAACGGTCAGGGTGCGGCCGCCAAGATGGATGGTGCCGCGATAGGTATCCTGTAACCGGGACAGCAAGCCGCGTTGATGGGCCGGATTCTTGTGGAAGCGATCTATGCTGCCGCCCATGATGTTGTTGACGTCGAACTGCGGCAGCTCTTTGCGGATATCGGACTCCGCCTTGCGGAACATGCTGATGACCGCGTTGTTCATGTAGGTGACGTCGAAGTCGGGATTGGCAATCATCACGTTGGCGGTGACGCTGTCGAGCGCTGTCTTCAGAATGGTTCCTTGCTTGATCTGTTCACGCGCCTCGGCGAGGTCAAAACCCAGCCGGGTATACAGTGAACGGAACGAATCTACCAGCGCACCAAATTCATCGTCGCGGGTCTTTTCAATGGTCTGGTCAAAGCGGCCCTCGGCAATGCGGAGCATTTGCCCGCCGACGGTAGCAATTGGAGTGGTGATGATACGAATGGCTGCTGCAATCGACAGGCTGGCCAACACTGCTGCAATCGCGATCACGGCGATGATGAACCAGGTCATGTTGCGATGGCGCTCATTGGCCGCAACAATGTCGCCGTCGACCAAGGTGAGCTGCATCGCGATCAGTTCGGAAATTTTGTTGCCAATCGCATCGATGGGGCCGTACAGGGCGCCATCGTAGTCGTTGAGACCGTTTGCCACTTTGCCGGACATGCCGCGAAGCTTTCCTTCAAGTGTGGCGATGGCCTCGTCAGCAGGCTTGAACAGTTGCTCGGTTTCGGCGACCAGATGTTGCTCCTGTTCGCTTTGGTCGGTTGCCTTGAATTCTCGCCATTTCTCACTAATCGTTGCCTGGGCTTTTTTAACCGAGCTTGCCGCTTGCTCGGCGGTGAATATGCCAGCATTGGCTTTGTTTACCGCGTCGATGATGTCAACGGCGTAGGCATCAGCAATCGCTTTGAGCTGGGTTATGGGGTGTAATCGGTTTTCGTCGACAGAATGCAGTGCCTCGTTGGCTTTTTGCAGCCCGATATAACTGGCGGAACCAATGACCAGCATCATCGCGAGCAAGAAACCGGCGGTCAGTTTCAATCGGCTGGCGATGCGCAGGTTGTGGATTGCCGAACGCAACCGGGCCACTCGGCCGGTCTGGATGATCTTGCCCTCGGCAATGGCCAGGCCGGCGGCTTTGCCGGCGCGAAAGTCGCCGTAAATCTTTTCGATCTGCGACACCATGCTGCGGTCCGGCTTGCTGCGCACCGACAGATAGCCGGTAACGCTGCCGTTTTCCCAGATCGGCGTGGCATTGGCGAGCACCCAATAGTGGTCGCCGTCCTTGGTGCGATTTTTGACGTAGCCGGTCCATGGCTTGCCCGCTTTCAGCGTGCGCCACAAATCCTCAAATGCTTCTTTCGGCATGTCCGGATGGCGGATGATATTGTGCGGCTGGCCGAGCAACTCGGTTTCAGTGAAATCGGCGATCTCGCAGAAGTAGGGATTGATGTAGGTGATCATCCCCTTCAGATCGGTTTTCGAGACGATGAATTCGCCGTCCCGCATCTGGCGTTCGACACCGGTAATCGGGCTGTTGACGCGCATGAGCTACTCCTTGTTCACCTAATCGGTTCTGGCAGCGCCAGCATTGGCTGCCGCAATACGGCGGTTTCAGGTTTGTGAATCCATCTCTTCGAACAGCGCCATGTCGGCGCTGGCCAGCAGGCCTTCAATATCCAGCAGTATGATCATGCGGTCGTCGATGGTGCCGAGGCCGTCGATGTAACTGGTGTTCACGGTAGAGCTGAATTGCGGCGCCGGTTTGATCTGCTCGGCCTTCAAGGCCAGCACATCGGAGACGCCATCAACGACTATCCCAACCACACGGCCGTGAACATTCAGCACAATCACCACCGTGAATTCGTTGTAAGTGGCTTCACCGACATTGAATCGAATGCGCAAATCAACGATGGGCACAATGGTGCCGCGCAAATTGATAACGCCTTTGATGAACGGTGGCGCGTTGGCGATGTGGGTAGTCGGTTCGTAGCCACGGATCTCCTGCACCTTCAGGATGTCGATGCCATATTCTTCGTTGCCAAGAGTGTAGGTCAGCACTTCCTGGCCCGCAGTAACCGCAGTGGTGGCAGCCGTCATGCAGCACCTCGTTGCGCGTCAGCCTTGAGCTCCCGGATCAGGGCCGGTTGGCCATAGCGCTGGATAAGTTGTTCGATATTCAGAATGAGGGCAACACGGCCATCACCCATGATGGTGGCACCGGCAATACTGTCGACGCGGCGGTAATTGCTTTCCAGACTCTTGATCACTACCTGCTGCTGGCCGAGCAGCTCGTCGACCAGCAGGGCGATCTTGCCGCCCTCGTTTTCCAGCACGACCAGCAAGCCCTGCGTCGGGTCGGTGAATTTGGGGACGACGCCCATGTGCAAATGCAGCGCGCTGAGCGGGATGTAGTCGTCGCGCACCATTACTACCTGACCGCTACCACTTATCGTGCGAATGTCGCTGGCCTTCGGTTGCAGCGATTCACTAATGAACACCAGCGGAATGATGTAGCGCTCGCCACCCACCGCGACCACCATGCCATCGAGGATGGCGAGAGTCAGCGGCAGCCGGATGCTCATCGTGCTGCCGAGACCTTCGTTGGACTGAATCTCGATGCGCCCACCAATTTCCTGAATGTTGCGCTTGACCACGTCCATGCCGACACCGCGGCCGCTGACATCCGTGACTTGCTCGGCGGTGGAAAATCCGGGCGCAAAAATCAGTTGCCAGACATCACTGTCAGCCATGTCGTGACCTACCGGCAGACCGCGTTCACTCGCCTTGGCAAGAATCTTCTCGCGGTTGAGACCGCCACCATCATCCGACACTTCAATGACGATGCTGCCGCTGCGCTGAAACGCGGACAGCCGGATGCTGCCTTTTTCCGGTTTACCGAGCTCCAGTCGACGTGCCGGCATTTCAATGCCGTGGTCGATGCTGTTACGGACCAGGTGAGTCAGTGGGTCTGCCAGCTTCTCAATCAGGCCTTTATCGAGTTCGGTGGTTTCGCCCTCGATGATCAGCTCAACCTGCTTGCTGAGTTTCTGGGCCAGATCGCGCACCACGCGCGGAAAGCGATTGAAAATGAACGATACCGGCATCATCCGGATCGACATCACTGCATCTTGCAAATCACGGGTATTGCGTTCCAGCGTGTTCAACCGGTTCTGCAGGCGCTCGGCGCTGGCATGTTGGTAGTCTGCTGCTGTCTGTGCCAGCATCGATTGGGTGATGACGAGTTCACCCACCAGATTGATGATCTGATCAATTTTTTCGGTATTGACCCGAATCGATGTTGACTCGATCGGGACCTCCGCTTTTTTGCTGGCAGCAGCAGCCGGCGCACTGCTGACCGGTTGTGTGGCTGCTGATGCTGCTGTCGTTGCTGCTGCTTGTGTTGGTGTTGGCGCTTGCGTTGTTGGTCGCGGCGCGGCAGGTGCACGCTTTTGAGTCGTTTCCACAACCGCGCGAGCCGTGGCGACCGGCGGCGGATTCAGAACCTCATCAACGTACTGGGCGACAGGGTCGCTGTCGCTGGCAGTCGGTTCAAAAAGGCCAAAGTCGGATTCGCTCGCAGGTGCGCCCGGGCTGTCGGCAAATAAGCCAAAGTCGCTGCCATCAACGGCGGCAGTGGCAGCGTCAGCAACGTTCTCTGCAGAAAAAATACCGTAAGCCGGTTCTGTTTCAGCCGGCTCGATGAACAAACCATAACTGCTGTCGTTGCCGGCGACAGTCTGTTGTGGCGCCCGGATAAATTGCTCCAGTTGCTCACATATCCGGTTTGCCGCAGCGAGGTCTGGGTCCTGGCCGGTGCGATAGGCCGTGGCGATATCTTTCAGGGTGTCAACGGCACTCAGGAAGCTGTCGACCATGCCGGGCTGCAGCGACATGCTGCCGTTGCGCAATTTGTCGAGCAGGCTTTCCAGTACATGGGTGACGCTCGACAGTGCTTGAAAACCGAATACCCCGGCACTGCCTTTGATCGAGTGGGCCGCACGAAAAATGCTATTCAACTGGTCAGCGTCAGGCGTGTCGGTGTCAATGGCCAGCAATAGATGCTCCATCTCGGCCAGATGCTCTGCCGTTTCCTCAAAGAAGACGCCGGTGAATTGCGAGAGATCGATGTTCACGCCCAGTCCTTGCAGGTGTCGCTATCAGGGCAGCACTTTTTTGACAATTTCAAGCAGCTTCTGCGGGTCGAATGGCTTGACCAGCCAGCCGGTTGCGCCCGCCGCGCGCCCGGCTACCTTCATGGCATCGCTGGCTTCCGTTGTCAGAACGAGAATGGGGGTTTTGCCGTAGCTGGGTAACGCGCGCAGCGACTTGATCAGGGTCAGGCCATCCATGTTTGGCATGTTTTGATCGGTGAAGATGCAGTCAAATTTGCCGGACTTTGCCTTGCTCAAACCGTCCACGCCATCTACCGCATCAGTGGTTTGGTAGCCGGCGCTTTTCAGCGTGAAGCTCACCATTTGTCGAATCGACGTCGAATCGTCAACGATCAGGATGTGTTTCATGGACGAAGGCTCATGCAGAGGGGTGAAAGACAGCGTTGCTGGCGGCCGCTCATGTCGCCGGGTATTGCCGGACTACTGATCAAGAATAGATGAGCATGGACAGGGGTCAAATGCCGCCCGGATGAAACCTTCAAAGGGGAATGTCCGCGGACACCGCATTGCCGCTGGCATTGAAATGGACATTGGCGGCGAGACTCCGAACCAGTTGCAAACCGCGACCCCCTTTGCGCTCGTCACTGGGGCTGGCTGCGGGAATATGACTGACATCAAAGCCGGCGCCGCTGTCACTGACTTGAATCCTGACAAAAGGACTCGGAGATTCGGGGTGCAGACTCAGTGTCAGCCGCAGCGTTGCCTCGTTCAGATGCAGCACTCGGTTCTGGCGCTCATTGAGGTAGCGGAGGAAGCCATCGGGACCTTCTTTGAGTTTGCTGTCCAGGCGCAGCAAACCGTGATCGATGGCATTGGTTACCAGCTCCATCATGACGGTGTGCAGCCGGGCGAGTCGTGCTTCCGGGAAGCCGACCCGGCGCAGCCATTCGATCGCCATTGGCAGCAAGTCAAAGTTCGGGATCAGCTGATCATGCAAAGTGATCTGTAATTCGCAGGCGGTCAGCTCCGTGTCGTCATGACCACTGTTCGTTGTGGTTTCGACGCAACTGGCTGAAGGTAGCGTCGCCAGAATAATCGCGACATCGTCTTGTGCGGGCTGGCCCTGCAAATGACCGCTGAGGTGTTCCTGCAACTGCGCAAGCTCAAGTCGGGCACCATGTTTGGCGGCGAGCCCGGCAATGGCGGCGGAACCGAGCACCTGATTGTCGGCATTGCAGGCATCGGTAAGACCATCGGAAAAAAACAGCAGCCGGTCATCGGCCTGGTAGCGCTCGCTGTCGACATCGGCATGAAACTCATTGGCTGACGACAAGCCCAGCGCAACGTGACGAGAGCGAAACTCGCGCAGTGGCAAGCCCGATTGTCGACATAGCAGGCCGGTCGGCATGCCGCCATTCCAGACATCCAACTGCAGTTGAAACGGATCAATTTCGATGAGTACTGCCGCAACAAAGCGATAGCTCGGGGTAAACAGGCGAATTTGCCGATTCATCTCGCGGGCAATCGTGCTGATGTGATGGCCCTTCCGGGTCATCGAGTGAAATACCTGGGTAACCGGAATCAGACCAATTGCCGCTGACAGGCCATGACCAGTCGCGTCAGCCAGCAGCAGGTAGCGGTGGCCATTAGTGCCAACGCTGGTGCAAATCATGTCGCCGCTAAATTGGGTTGCCGGAATCAGCAGTTGTTGGCATTCCGGGACCTGGTTTTCGTTCGAGGTAATCAGTCGTTCATACAGATAGAGCGCCGCGGAGGCTTCGCGTTCCTCCTGGGCAATGTGGGCTTCCAGTTGGGTCTTTTGTTGCCGTATTTTTCGCTGCATCAAGGCCAGGCGAGACAACGCCTGAATCTTGGCTTCAAGGATGGTGAAGTCCAGTGGTTTGGTAATGTAATCATCGCCACCAGCCAATAGACAATCCCGCTGGACCTCGATCTCGCTGTGCGCGCTGAGAAAAAGTATCGGTAACCATTCGGTTTGCAGCTGACGCAGCTGCTGAACAATCTCCTTCCCTGACATGTCGGGGAGTTCATAGTCAAGCAAGACCACGTCGGGTGCTGATTGGCGAAACAGCGCCAGTGCTTCCGCACCCGATTCGGCTACTTCGACCCGGTAGCCGACACTGCTGATAAAGGCGGACAGCAACTGGTGCTGCAAGAAGTCATCTTCAATGATGAGTACATGCAGCTGCTCTGGTGCGACTGGCATCGACTAGTCCATATCGAACTTGGTTTGAAAGTTGGCAATGGTCAGCAGTTCGCGTGGCAGTCCGCGTACCTGCCGCAGCCGGACTTTTTTGTTGGCAGCGTCTGCCTTTTCTTTCAGTAACATCAACATGCCAAGCGCTGAGCTGTCGATGTAGTCCACATCGGCGAAGTTGATCTCAATTTCCCGGATATCGCGATTTCCCAGCGCGGGCTCATACTGCTCGCGAAAGCGGGCAAAAAAGGAAAAGTCGAAGCGGCCTTGAAGTCGAATAACGGACACGGGGTTGGTCATTGCGCGGCTCCTGTTGACGGGCATTCGGTCGTCGCCATACGTATTGCCTAAAGGGGCGGCCTGGTTGCGGATTCGGTGTGGTGCTTAAGAACTGTGTGTTGGGTCGCCAAAGGCAAGTTGGCGGGCAATCTTCATTCAGTGACATTTTCCGATCAGAACAGATCAATTTCGCCGGCGCGCAAGGATTGCTGCGATACCGGTTGATGTTGCTGGTCGCTTTTTTGCTGATCAAGCCAGCGCCGCAAGGCATCGAAGTCCTGGTTCATCTGGCTGGCGCGAGTGAGGTCGGTGCCTGAGACGATTCGTTTCAACTCCGACTGCGTGCTTTCAATCAGTTGTCGCGCCATGTCCTGAAATTGCAGGCTGATGATGGTTTTCTGGATGGCGCCGTTTACGTCTGCGGTAATGGCCGCCAGTTGATCGGCGGTCTTTCGGTCGGCCTCGTCAATGTTGCCAAGAATTTGCATCATTGATTGCACTCGCTGTTTCGACGTAATGGCAAAACTCATATCGCGCGAGGCGAGCATGCTGATGCTTTGCTCGACTTCGTTGACGCCACGCTCCACCTCGGCGACCACTTTGCGAATTTCCTGACTGAAACCGGTGGAGCGGTTCGACAGCGCCCTTACCTCATCAGCGACCACGGCAAATCCACGGCCGGCATCACCGGCGCGCGCGGCTTCGATGGCCGCATTCAGTGCCAGCAAATTGGTCTGGCTGGCAATGGCATCGATGTCCTGCAGTGCTTTCAGAATGCCTTTCATCAAATTGCTGATGGCGCCGACCCGCTCGACCAATTGAACGGAGGTGTGACTGATGTCGACCGTGGCTTCAACGAATGTCGTCAGCGTACTCGATGTCTCTTGAATGAACTGGTGAAAGTCCATTTCCTCACCTGAGCTGTCCGCTTCGCGGTGGGTGAGCTGTTCGGCCAGCGCATGCTGTTGGCGGACCAACTCTTCCATGCGCAGAAAGCCACTGGTCAATTGCGCAATGGCATCGGCCAGCAGGCTGTTCAGTTGCTGGCAATTGGCCCCGGCGCTTTGCGAGCTCGCCTGCAGCACGGCGGCTGACTCGCCAATAACGCGGCGTTCGTCCGTTACTCGGGTGAGGTCGGCCGCTGGCTCCGGGGGGGCTGCGTTTTGCGCATTTGCGCTCAGCCAGAGTGCCAACGTAGCCTGGGTCAGCAGCGCCAGGAAAATTGCCACCCAGCCGGAGTCGGTCAGCCACAGGCCTGCGGCGGCAACGGCGAAGGCAAGGCCGGTTGCAATGGTGAAACGCGAAATGGTGGTCGGCACAGAAGCATCCCAGGCAGTTGAAGACGGCGACTTGACGGGCATTGGCTGGCAAGCTGTGTCGGCAGAACATGCCACCCGAGCAATGTCACCAAGAAAATGCCATCAGAAAGAACGTAGCAGGAGTTGCCATCAATGCAACCGGGGCAGGGCTGTGAGCCGGCAAAAGCGCAGTGTCACGAGCTGATGGCCGTTGAGCCGTGTTGTACACCAGGTCTGCGCTACCAGTAAAAAGGCCCTGCAATGCAGGGCCTTGGAGTCACTAAGCAGGGGTTGGCACCCGAGCATTCAAGGTTTCTCGCTGTCTTCTGGCTCCGGGGTCTTTCGCGCCGGTTCTGCGGTGAACGCTTCCTGGCTGAAAAAATTGCGCTGCATCGTTTTCAGCATGTTCAGGTTCTGCTCGGCGATGTTCTGCATGAACTGCATCGGGTTGGCAGACCACACCGCCTTCATCGGGTCGGTGGCGTCGCGGCGCTGGCTTTCGAACAACTTCATGCTTTGTTCAAGGAAGCGGCCGGCCATACCCTGCATGGAATCGCCGTACATGCGGATGCAGTGACAAAGAATATCGGTACTGAAAATCGGGCTGCCTTTTTCTTCTTCTTCGGCAATGATTTGCAGCAGCGTGGCGCGGGTCAGATCGTCATCGGTCTTGGCATCGACGACCCGGAACGGCGTGTAGGTCATCACCAGTTCCTTGATGTCGTTCAAGGTGATGTAACTGCTGATCGCGGTGTCGTAGAGCCGACGGTTCGGATACTTCTTGATGGTTCTGATGTCGGACATTTCTATTAATGCTCCAGGTCCTTTTTTATTCGGGTCTTGTTTTGTTGACGGTCTTGCAAACGTCAACACAGGTGCTCGGGAAAGCGTTCCAACCAAGCGTCGTTTCCTGACGCAGCACCGGAGCATATTCAGGCCCGCTGGCCGGCACAAGTCTTTCTGGCGTGCCAGATCTTTGGCGTGCGCGGCTTGGTCGCGCTAAGTGCGGACCCGTTCGCCGGTTTATTGACAGTTGCCGCCGGCCACCCCCGCCCGGCACCCGCTGGCATATTGCGCTGGCGGTCGGGCGCCCGTGCCGGGCCAGAATGCAATGGCTTGGCCATAACGGCCCGGTGCTGCCGGCTTCAGCGGACCAGCCGGTTGTCGATCAGCTGCTGCACCACCGATGGGTCGGCCAGCGTGCTGATGTCGCCCAGATTGCTGAACTCGTTTTCGGCGATTTTGCGCAGGATGCGCCGCATGATCTTGCCGGAACGGGTCTTCGGCAGGCCGGGCGCCCACTGAATGTAATCGGGCTTGGCGATGGCGCCGATCTCGCGCGCCACTGTCTGACGCAGTGTCTCGACCAGCTCTGGCGAGCCTTCGATGCCCTGCTTCAGCGTGACATAGGCATAGATGCCCTGGCCCTTGATGTCGTGCGGGCAGCCGACCACGGCCGCTTCGGCGACCAGATGGTGCGCCACCAGCGCGCTCTCCACTTCGGCCGTGCCGATGCGGTGGCCGGACACGTTCAGCACGTCGTCGACCCGGCCGGTGATCCAGAAATAGCCATCGGCATCGCGGCGGGCGCCATCGCCGGTGAAGTACATGCCCGGATAGGTTTTGAAATAGGTATCGATGAAGCGCTGGTGATCGCCGTAAACCGTGCGCATCTGCCCCGGCCAGGAGTCGAGCAGCACCAGATTGCCGCTGACGGCGCCATCCTGCAGCGCGCCGTTGGCATCGACAATCGCCGGCAACACGCCCGGCAGCGGCTTGGTCGCCGAGCCCGGCTTGAGCGCCGTGGCGCCCGGCAGCGGCGAGATCAGGATGCCGCCGGTTTCGGTTTGCCACCAGGTATCAACGATGGCCAGTTTGCTGTTTCCCACCACCCGGTGATACCACTCCCAGGCTTCCGGGTTGATCGGCTCGCCGACCGTGCCGAGCAATTTCAGCGAGGCGCGTGATGACGACTGCACCGGCGCTTCTCCTTCGCGCATCAGCGCGCGGATGGCCGTCGGTGCGGTGTAGAAAATATTGACCTGATGTTTGTCGACCACTTGCCAGAACCGGGAGAAATCCGGGTACTGCGGCACGCCTTCAAACATCAGCGAAATCGCGCCGTTGCAGAGCGGGCCATAGACGACATAACTGTGGCCGGTGATCCAGCCAATATCGGCGGTGCACCAGTGAACATCACCATCGTGATAATCAAACACAATCTCGTGGGTGAACGAGGCCCAGACCAGATAGCCGGCGCTGGTATGCAGCACGCCTTTCGGTTTGCCGGTCGAGCCCGAGGTGTACAGGATGAACAGCGGATCTTCCGCGCTCATTTGCTCCGGCGGGCAATGCGAGGATTCCTTGCTGATCAGCGCTTCGTAATTCAGATCTCGGCCACTGTGCTGCAGCCAGTGCGCGCCAGTGCGCTGCACTACCAAGACGTTTTGCACGCACTCCGTGCCTTTCTTGGTCAGTGCGGTATCGACCCAGGCTTTCAGCGGAATGGTTTTGCCGCCGCGCAGACCTTCGTCGGCGGTGATGACGATTTTCGATTGGCAATCTTCAATGCGTCCGGCCAGCGCTTCCGGTGAAAAACCGGCAAACACCACCGTGTGCACGGCGCCGATGCGCGCGCAGGCCAGCATCGCCACGGCTGCTTCCGGAATCATCGGCAAGTAAATGGTGACCCGGTCGCCTTTCTTGACGCCCAAATGCTTCAGCGCATTGGCCAGTTTGCAAACGCGGGCATGCAGATCGGTGTAGGTAATGTATTCGGCTGCTTCAGCCGGATTGTCCGGCTCCCAGATCAGCGCGGTCTGGTTGCCGCGCTTGGCCAGATGGCGGTCGAGGCAATTGACCGACACGTTCAGTTCGCCATCGGCATACCAGCGGATATGCAAATCCTCGGCGGCGTAACTGACATCCTTTACCTGCGTAAACGGCTTCGCCCAGTCAAGCCGACGGCCGAGCTCGGCCCAATACCGATCCGGGTCCTCACTGTGTTGCTTGCACAGCGCCTCATACAGCGCGGCCGTGACCTTGGCGTGGCAGGCCATGCTGGCCGGCACCGGATAAACATGTTCGGACATAGCCATCTCCCTTTGTTCTGGTTTTATACCGCGCCCGCCAGAGCGGGGTCATGCCGAAAGCGATGAATTTATCGATTTTGTTGCTGCGGGGCCTGTTCCCACACCCGCTCGACGGGGCCGATGCAGGGAATGGCAAAGCGTCCCTATGACCGGTTTGTCGAGCTGAGCGTCAAGCGCAGTGTGCTTGGCCGATCGGGCAGGGGAAAGGGTGAGCGCGCTGCTGAGTTCAAACCCTTTTATGCATCCCGGCCGCCGGAACCCCCGTACCGGAGCGCGAGCATGGCGCCCGGTCTGTTTCCGGTCAAGCAAGCCAACGCAATTCAACCGGGCTGTCATATGGCGGATTTCCTTGGCCGGTCTGGGGGCCTCCGGTATTCTTGCCGCCCGCCCGGCCCGGTTCGCCGGGCATACTGGCCTGACCCTATCGGGCATGCTCGCATGACCGCGGCGCTGCCGATTCCTGCTGCCCAACCGGCAGCCTTCGTTTGAGTGGAACCATGTTTGAGTGGATTGCCAACCCCGAGGCCTGGATAGCCCTCGGTACCCTGACTGCCCTGGAAATCGTACTCGGCATCGACAACATCATCTTCATTTCCATTCTGGTCGGCCGCTTGCCGGCCAGCGAACGGCCGTCGGCGCGCATCCTCGGCCTTGGTCTCGCGATGATCTCGCGCATCCTGCTGCTGCTGTCCCTGGCCTGGGTCGCGCGGCTGGTGACTCCGCTGTTTGAATTGGTCGGGCACGAAATTTCTGGCCGCGATCTGGTGTTGATCGGCGGCGGTCTGTTCCTGCTGGTCAAAGCCACCAAAGAAATCCACGCCGCCGTCGAAGGTGAAGACGACAGCAATCCGCAGCTGCGCAAAGCCAACTACGTCGGCACGCTGATTCAAATCGCCATCATCGACATCGTGTTCTCGCTCGACTCGGTCATCACCGCCGTCGGCATGGCCAACGACATTCCAGTGATGGTCATCGCCATCATGCTGGCCGTCGGCGTCATGATGTTCGCCGCCAAAGCCATCGGCGAATTCGTCGAGCGTCACCCGACCATCAAGGTGCTGGCGCTGTCATTTTTGATCATGGTTGGTGTGGCACTGATCGCCGAAGGCCTGGCCTTCAAGATTCCCAAACCCTATATCTACTTCGCGATGGCGTTTTCGGTGACGGTCGAGATGATCAATATCCGGATGCGCAAGAAGATTGATGGCAAACCGATGGGTTAGCAGGGGTTGTCAAACAAAAAGGGCGAGTCGGTGACTCGCCCTTTTTTCAACACAGATTATCAGCCTCGTCGCTGTAAAACGCTATACAAATAGGGAATGTCGTGCATCGGCGAACAGAGTCGAAAGAATTTAATTGGGAAATCTGATAGCAGCATTTAATGTGCGGCGCCAAACTGGCGACACTCTAGGTAAGTATTTATTCATTCGCTCCGCCGGAGATTCAGTATTGGTAAGTTGGGTGGACGTCATCAAAATCCAACGGATGCTAAGAACGAGTTGAAAAAAGCAGGGATTACCAAGTCACCCTGTTGAACTCTTTTTGTTAGTTTATAGATGAGTTAAATATGCTGAACCCAGATCTCTCAATTCTATCAATGGCTTCTCCAATAAAAACAATGCAAAACTCCGCAATGGAGGCTGCCTGTTGGCGTAAAAACGCACAGCTAATTTTTCAAGGTCTAATTTTTGTTCTGGCCTCGAAGCTGAGTTTTGCCTGTGATGGGATAGAATCAAGCTGCTCGATAGCTAGACAGCATGGTTTTGGTAATCTACAAGCTGATGGTGTAGATATCCACGCCTCCGGTAATATTTTTTTGACTCGCGACACAGCGGTGGACGCGTTTTGCTCCATCGCTGCTCAAGACTTCTATTTTAGTAACGAATCGGCGTGCCCGGCGAGCTCTCGAGATGTGACAGCTATGAACGGGAGACAGCTGAAATCTTGCCCTGACAAGATTGAACAAAACGGAACGGGTGCATTTGTGTACTTTACGTTCACCCGTAAAAATGACGGTTGTGACAATGATTATACTGAAACTGATAGTTTCTCCAGAGGGAGTCTAACCAGCTCCCTCACATGTACAACTGCTCCATATGTTTTTGGCCCAACCGCGACGGCAAATCCAGATATCGGCCTTTGCTGGCGCTGTTCGACGGCGGAGCGAAGCTTGATAGCGCCAAAGTTTATTTCAAATACCGATGCTCGTTGGTTTCAGTCAGGGGAGTGCCCAGAAGATTTTGGTCAACAGGGTTCGTGTATGGCGACAGGCAATAGCTTCGCCAAATACGCAACTCCTAATCCTATCGCCTGCCGCACCGGCGAAAAAATGAAAACTGAAACCGACTACAGCGGCCCGGCTGGACTGTCGTTCACTCGTCACTACAGCAGCATGCCTCAACTTGGTGGTGCGCCTTCGCTGCTGCCGCAATGGTTCACCACAGACGACATAACCTTTAGCTTCGTTAAAAAGGCCGAGCACGGCCAAATAGCTGAGTTGCGCTTTGGTGACGGTGGTCGGTTACTGTTCATTGGCAGCGGTACCGCAACCACGCTAACTTCAAGCTCCGCCGCCCACGGCAGTCTGTCGAACAGCACCGGCAGCTGGGTTTGGTCGAATGCGAAAGGGGAAAAATACGGCTTTGGTGCTGGCGGTAAGGTTGCGACTAAAACGCTCAAGAATGGCCAGTTATATAGCTATGGATGGCAGGATTATGGCGCAGGAGTCTATCGCTTAACGAGCGTGACTGAACCATTCGGTCGCCGGGTTCAGGTCGAATACGACATGCAAGGAAGGATGAATGCGATAATCGACCCAGCTGGCCAGCGTTACCGTTATGACTACGATGGCAACGGAAATCTAATAGCCGTTGCTTTTCCCGACGATACCCTCAGCGTTGACGGCGATAACCCCATCAAGACCTATCTCTATGAAGATGCCCGACTGCCGCATCATCTGACCGGCATCATCGACGAGAATGGCAATCGCTATTCGCAATATGGTTACGACGCTCAGGGCCGAGCCACATTAAGCGAGCTCGGTAATCATGCTGAAAAAGTGACAATGGAGTACTTGGAAACAGGCAACTCACTTGTCCAATACCATCAGGATGACCTCACCTATCGCGAGCGCTTGCTGGTCATCGACCGTAGTCATGGCGCGGACCGCATTACCCGTGATGAAGATTTTCCGTGTCTCAATTGCAATGTTGGTGCGGTGGTCAATGAGTACGACAGCAATGGTTTCTTGAACAAATCGACCGACCGCAATGGCGTGATAACGACTTACGTTCGGGATAGCTCAGGGCGCGAGACATCACGCACCGAAGGCGTTGGCACCGCGCAGCAGCGCACCAGCACCACCAGCTGGAGCAGTATCAATAGCCAGCCGTATCAGATTAAGACCGGTACACGCACGCTGACGCACACGTACAACAGCAAGGGGCAGCTGACCCAACTGGCGGACAACGACAGTGCAACGAGTACGACGCGCACCACCAAATACACCTACACCACCACCGGTCAACTCGCGACTGTTGATGGTGCGCGTACCGATGTCAGCGATATCACCAGCTACAGCTACGATGGCCAAGGTAATCTGCTGACGGTGACCAATGCCAAAGGCCAGATCACCAATCTTTCCAACTACGACGCCCACGGCAAACCCGGTCAGATCACCGACCCCAACGGTCTGGTGACCACGCTCAGCTACACGCCGCGCGGCTGGCTGAAAACCCGTACCGTCGGCGGGCTGACCACGACGTTCGATTACGACAAAGTCGGTCAGCTGACCAAAGTCACAATGCCGGATGGCAGTTTCGTTGCGTACGAATACGATGCCGCGCACCGGCTCACGGCCATCAGCAACGCCAATGGCGAGCGCATCGAGTACACGCTGGATTGGGCCGGCAATCGCATCAAGGAAGAAGTGAAAGCTGCCGATGGCAGTGTGGTGCTGCGCCGCTCCAAGGTATTCAACGCGCTGAACCAGTTGCTGCAGGATTTGAATGCCGCCAATGAAGTTGTGGCGAGCTACACCTACGACGCCAACGGCAATCTGACCGGCACTAGCCGCCTTACCGATACCGGCAGCAATAACAGCAGCTACGGTTACGATCCGCTGAACCGCCTGAGCGCCATCACCGATGCGCTGAACGGCGCCACCGCGTTCCAATACGACAGTCAGGATCAGCTGACTCAAGTCACCGACCCGAAAACGCTGGTCACCCAATACGGTGTCGATGCGCTGGGCCAGCTCAAGCAAACAGTAAGTCCGGATACCGGCGTCGCCAGCCAAACCTTTGATTCCGCCGGCAACGTCAAGACCAGCAGCAACGCCCGTGGCCACACCACCACGTACAGCTACGACGCGTTGAACCGGGTCACCAAGATCACGTATCACGACGGCGTCGTGGTGAACTTTGTTTATGACGAAGTTGCAAGCGGCAACTACGGTATCGGCCGCCTGACCTCGGTCACCGACAGCAGCGGCAGCACCGCCTACCGCTACGATCAAGCCGGTCGCCTGCTGCGCAAAACCCAAACGCTGTCGTTTACCCCGAGCAGCTCGCTGGTCACCCAATATGCTTACGACAGCTACGGTCGTTTGGCCAGCGTCACCTATCCGTCCGGCAATGTCGTGGCCTTGCGTTACAACAGCGCCGGTCAGCTGCTTGCGCTCAGCGTCAACGGCAGCGACCGCGTTTACAACCTGCGCTATCAGGCGTTCGGTGGCGTCAAAGGCTGGAACTGGAGTGATGGCAGCGCCTACAACCGCAGCTTCGATCTGGACGGTCGCCTGACCAGCTACCCGCTGGCGCAGCAAACCGTCACGCTCGGTTACGACCGCGCCGGT
This sequence comes from Permianibacter fluminis, assembly GCF_013179735.1. NCBI lineage: Bacteria > Pseudomonadati > Pseudomonadota > Gammaproteobacteria > Pseudomonadales > Pseudomonadaceae > Permianibacter > Permianibacter fluminis. The sequence goes on from NZ_JABMEG010000001.1 coordinate 1,419,168, forward strand.
CGGCTGACTAGTCAGATTGGAGAACAAACCCAAACAGGCAGCCAAAACAAACAGTTTGGTTACGACGCGCTCGATCGCCTCACCGGCTACACCAGCGTCATCAACCAGTTGTTCACGTACGACGCCAACGGCAATCGCGAATCGTTGACGCAAAATAGCGCCTACAGCGATTACGACAACGCCAGCACCAGCAACCGCATTCTGGGCATTACCGGCGCGGAAAGCCGCAGCTACAGCTACGACGCCGCCGGCAACACCCTCAGCGACGGCCTGCGCAGCTACAGCTACAACACCGCCAACCGCCTGAGCCGCGTCAGCAAAGGCACGGTGAACGTGGACAACGGCTACAACGGCCTCGGCCAGCGCGTGCGCAAACTGGTCAGTGGCAGCCAAAGCGGTGATACCCGCTATGCCTATGACGAAGCGGGGCAGTTGATTGGCGAATACAACGCCGATGGTTCGCTGATCAACGAAGTGGTGTACCTCGGCAACATGCCAGTGCTGCTGCTGCGGCCGAGCGGTGTGTTCAATATCGAAACCGATCAGCTGAACACGCCACGCGCCATCTCAACCAGCGGCCAAATCGTCGTCTGGCAATGGGACAGCGCGCCGTTCGGTGAAACGCTGGCGAACGAAGATGTCGATGGCAACGGCGTGCCGCTGAATTTCAATCTGCGCTTTCCGGGGCAAGTTTTTGATGCGGAGATCGGGCTGCACTACAACTACTTCAGGGATTATGATCCGGTGACGGGGAAGTATGTGGAGAGTGATCCGATTGGGTTAACGGGAGGGATTAATACTTATAGCTATGCGCTGAATAATTCGATTCTCTATTCAGACCCTACAGGACAAATTGTCCCCTTAGTGCTTGGCTGCCTAGCGTATTTGCCCTGTACAGTTCTCGTGGGTGGCACTGTTATTGCTGTCGGAAACGCGATTGTGAATACCAATAGCGCCACGCATGCCACTAGTACTAGCTCGACACAGACAGGCGACAAAGCATGTGAAGATGACGAAAAACCATGTACGCCACCGGAGGGCACCTTGTGTTACGAGGGGCCCGACACCTCGCATTTTCATGGAGGGTTGACCACGCACTACCATCTTTTTCAAATGCAAAGAAAGAGAGATGCACATTCGACTTGCTTCTGGCGCTACCTTGGGGGGAAAGTTGGGGTAGGTGTGGTTGCTCTCCCACCCCCAGGTATGCAGGCATGCTCGACATATCCCGGATTCATAGGACGCTAAAATGCCAAGCTGGACAGCTGCTTCTCTTTCAAAAGACTCACAATGGCGAGTAGTTGGGTTCGATGTTAGATGCCTGCTTCTTGCTTGCCAAAAGATTGAGCGCGCCACTTCGTGCGGAGTGCCTAACGACTCGAAGGGTCTGCAAGACTACCCCGCAACCATAGACTGCACTGTTTGGCCTCAAATTGAGCAAGGAGAGCCAGCACCGATGCGAAATGGTTTCAATCTACTGGATGAATTGATGCGAGAGGTGGCTTTTGGAAGCGGCGAAGCGTTTTTGTCGGTAGCATTTCAAATGCCAGACTCTTTAATTGATCCTATTGCTGATATGTTCGGCATTGCCGATAAATCCAGATGTCATTGCTTGGATGAAGAGTGGATGCTGGCCGGGTATGATGTTGTCGACATCAGAACACAGTCTAGCGTTCTTCATAGCGCTGAGTTTCTTCCGACGGCATATGGCCCAACAGGTGGTTGCCTTGTATCTGCGCTAAACCAGTTTAGAATTCTGGCGGATCAAAAAAAAGCAATTGATATTGCTGTTGAGGCAGATCTAAAGTTTCCGGAACATGCTCCGTTTTCTCCTTGCGCTGTTTGGATTAAGCTCGCGTAGCCACGATTAAATCTCGTAGGTACGAATTCGCGTCAGCTAGCGTAGCTTGGGTCGTGCCAACGGCATGACCCGAGTTTTCTTTTCTCGGGGTTGGGGGAACAGCCAAAAAGCTTCCCGGAACCCGCTGCGCTTGTTCCGGGCTACGCTCTATTCAATTGCCATCATGTTGGCGCGAAATTGCCTATGCGTTGGTCTCCTCAATAAAGGGAAGCGGCAAGATCATTGCCACTTCCCTTTTTTGTTTTCGCGTCAACAACGCATCAACAGCACATCAATAACACACCAACAACGCGTTAAAGCGCCGGTGCGAACGTGAAGGCGTAAATTTTGTTGGCGTCGTATGCCGGGACGAAGACTTCGACATAGCCATCGCCGTTGACATCGGCAATGGCGAGTTGACCAACGGTGCCGCCGACATCGACCACAATCCGCTCCTGATAATTCCAGTCACTGCTGGAGGTTGAGGTTGGCGCCAGCCAATGTACGCGCTGTGAACCGTCGCCGGAGACCATGATTTGCGGTTTGCCATTGGCGTTGCTGACCTGGGGATGGAACGCAAACGCGGTACCCGGTGACGCCTGGCCCGCACCACTGTTGCGGGTCTGGATGTTGGTGAGCAAGGTGTGGCGGATGAATGTGCCCGTCTTCACTTCTTGCGGCACTTCATAGGCGAAAACGGCGGCTTTTGCGGCCTGGTTTTCATGGTTGGTCACCAGCAGATCGCGGCGGCCATCGTTGTTCAGGTCCTCGATGCTGACGTCAAAAGCGGCGCCTAAACTGCTGTCCAGCACGCGCGACTTCAGCACCCCGCCTTCAAACCAGTGCAACGACAGTTTTTTCGCAAAGAACTCGGTCGCAACAATTTCCGGGGTGCCGTCACCGTTTAGATCGTCAATAACGAAATGAACGTCCGGCCCGGACTTCAACACGTGTTCGGTCCAGGTGGCGGTGAGTGGGTTGCTGCTCGGCTGCTTCAGCCACAACAATTCGCCCTTGGCACTGCCAAAGAGCGGTTTGTTGCCGCGGGCGGTCAGAATGTCGAGGCGGCCATCGTTGTCCACATCGAACCACGCAATGCGATGATAGAACCAACCGCTCTTGTCGCGGGTCAGTTTGCGCGTGGATTTGGTGTCACGGTCCAGCAGCGTGATGGCGCCGGTACCTTTGCCAGGCACAAGAAAACCGCCAGCGACCGCAATCAGCGGCGCGCCGCCGCTGATTGACTCTGGCACCGTGTGCATGCCGTTTGGCCAGGTAATGGTCGTGGCGAGCGTTTGCTCGGCTGCCAGCGAGACGTTGCTGACGAAGCTGCCGATGTTGGCAATGTGCCGCACTTCATCACGGCCAAACGGTTGAAACGAACTGATCAGGAGCGAGGGATCTTCGCTCGGTCGCAGCTTCTCAATTTGCAGAAACGCCGGTTTGTTACTTGGCAGAACGCCCAGGCTTCTCAGAGTGTCTTCGGCGTGTGCCGAGACAACTCCAGCGATCAACGACAGCGCGATTAGCTTTTTCAACATAAAACCTCTCCTTGGCGCCATGGTGATGGCACCCTTTCGTTTTTACGTGGATAACCGACAGCGAAACGGTCGAATGACTTTCGGCGTATTGAGGCGCCGAGACTGCGCAACCTAGCAAATGGTAGGAGGTCGTACAAGTTGCTCTATGTCGATGAATTGTATGAGTTATGTAGTGATTTTGTAGCGCGGTGGGGAAGGGGTGGCCGTGGGTCTGCGTAGTGCCGCAGTTTTCGCCCGCGACGGCAGAATGTTGGGGTTACATAGACGGTGAAACTTGGCAGGCCAGATCCAACGCAGCAGAACTTTCAATTGAAAACAGGTTGCGCAAAACCCCGCAGAGAGTTCATCGGCGGGGTGTGCGTTTGAGCGTTAACCCGCGACCATTGCGGCGACTTGCTGTTCCAGTGCTTTCGGCGAGCTGAGGTAGGCGGAGCCCATGCTTTGGCTCATCGGGTCCGGGAAAATTTCCTCGATGCCGGCTTCAATCGCGGTGACGATGGCGCGCGCGGCGTCAGCAGGGGAAGTTTTGTCGAACGGCACTTCAGCGGCCATGCGGGTGTCGATTGGGCCCGGATACACGCCGAACACTTGCGTGCCTTGCGCCTTCAACAGAATTCGCGCGGCCTGAGTGATGGAGTGGGTGGCGGCCTTTGACGCGCTGTAGGCGACGAACAACGGAAAGTTGACCAGCGAGGCAACCGAACCGATGTTGACAATGGCGCCTCCACCGTTGGCCGCCAGTACCGGCGCAAAGGCCTGACTCAGCTGGAACGTGCCGAAATAATTGACTTCCATTTCCTGACGACCTGCAACCAGCCACTGCGGATCCGTGAAAGCACCACCGGCGTGAGCCGCCACACCGGCGTTGTTGACCAGCATTTGCAAATCGGTGGCGCGGCTGACCGCCGCACGGACCTGTTCCGCGTTGGTCACATCCAGCTCCAGGGCAACAATTTTGCTGCCATGGCGACGGCTCAGTTCGGCCAGATCAGACAGTTGGCGAGCTGCGGCGTACACCTTGCTGGCACCGGCGGCTATGAGTGCATCAACGATGGCGGCGCCGATACCGCGGTTGGCGCCGGTCACGAGTGCGGTTTTACCTTTGACTGAAAAGCTCATCTGAGAAACTCCTTTGAAGTTGGACGGGCGTAAGGAAGTGATTTCGATAAACAGAACGGTCTGTCTGTTTGATGGGTTGACTATAGACAGACCATTCTGTATTGTCAAGCCATGAAAACGACCCCCAGCAAAACCAACGACTTCCCCGTTCGCGAACGGCTGCTCGATGCGGCTGACCGGCTCTTCTATCAGGAGGGGATTCGGGCGGTCGGTGTCGACCGGTTGCTGCAGGAGGCGGGCGCTGCGAAGGCCTCGCTGTATGCCCATTTTGGTGGCAAGGATGAGTTGATCGCGGCGTATGTGGGCCGACGAATTGAGGCCGCGCGCGCGGATATTGATCAGTATCTGGAACAATTTCCGGAGTCGGAGCGGGCGCTGCGTTTCTTCGACTTTGTCGTGGAATGGACCCTCAAACCGGATTTTCGCGGCTGCCCGGTTCAGCATTTGGTCGGCGAGATAGCCGATTGCACGCACCCCGCCCGGGTGCTGGCGGTGACCCAGCGGCAATGGCTGGCTGAGCGATTTCAGCGTTGGGCAAAGGCGGCCGGCGCAAACGACCCGGAGCGTACGGCCGGCGCGCTGCAGGTGTTGTTTGATGGTGCCGTCTCGGCATCGTTGCAGGACGGGCCGAAGCGCGCACGTGATGCCCGTTGGACGGCAGAGCAACTGCTCGGCCGGCGTTAACGGGAGCGAAATGAGTCTGCTCGGAACTACGAGCTGCACGTCCACGTGACAGCGTGAGAGCTTGAAAGCCTAGCCAGATATCGCATCAACACCCGATACCGGTAACACAGCCGATATCGGGTGTTTTCTTTTCGGTTCTCGTCGGAGCAAACCGGGTCGCGTTTTGCTCCGACTATTTTTTCACCGCAAACTGGCTATCGCCGTTCGGCGGCCCAGCGCTTGAATTCGTCGCGATTGGCCAGCCACTGGTAGCTTTCGAGAGCGACCAGTTTGTCCGGATCGAATTCGGTTTCGAATTGTTGTTCGTAGTCGCTCAGCGTGGCCAGTGCCAGTTTGGCGTCCTGGGTGCTGCGGGCGATTTCGATCAGCGTCCAGTACGGTGAGCGGACGTCGGCTTCGAGTTCGATGCTGCGTTGGCAAGCAGCGCGGGCCTTGACGTAGTCCTTGGCAAAGTAATGACCGTTGCACTTGAGGAAGTTGCTGACGCCGTCTTCGACCACGCGTCGTTCAAACGTCTCAAGCGCCTTGATCATGCGGTCGTATTGCTGCTGATAAAAATAGTGATCGATCAGCATGAATTGCAGCGCGGGCTGGTTGCCGTGGTTGTCGGCGAGGTATTGCAGTGCAGCGCGGTATTTGGCTTCGTCGAGGTTGGTTGCCACGGCAACTTGCAGCGTCGCCCAGTTGACGGTCTTTTTGTAGCCGTCGGGGAATTGCTGCAGGGTGTTGTAGGCGCCGGGATAATCCAGCGCCTGCATTTTCTTAGACAGTTCCTGGACAATTTTCAGCACATCGCCGTCGAACTGAACGGTGCCGAACAGGGTGGTGATGAGGTTTTTGTCCTTGACCATGCTGGCGGCCAAGCGGCGCATGAAATCGCTGATGCGGCTGCCCTGGCTGTGCACAAACCAGTCGCCAATTTTCTGTTTGTTGTCGATTTCAAACTGCAGGTATTCGTAGCCTTCGGATTCGCCTTCGGCGTTGCTGTAGTCAATCCGGATGATTTGTTCGCTGCCGGTGGATTTCTTGAGGGTCTTGACCAGTTTTGCCTGACCGTGTTTGGCCTCGATTTGGGTCATGGTGCTGGCGGCCATGCGCTCGCGGGATTTTTTCATGCCGGCGATAAAATCTTTCTGGTCGCGTTCCGGCAAGCCCATGCCGGCGGTCACGCGCGCGCCGAGCGCATCCATGTCGATCATTTGCGCAAACGCGGCCTGATCACGCTGGTTGAGGATTTCCGCCAGTTGTTGTCCGGTAGCCGCCAGCGGATTGCTGGCATTTTTTTCCATGGCGGTTTCGGCGTGGCTGGCCGACAGCCCGAGCAACAGGTTGCCGGCACAGGCCAGCAGCAGCGGAAGACGACGATTCATGGGGCATCCGGTCAGTGAGCAGGTGGTCAGCCATGCTGCCTGTGGTCCAGGCGCATCGCAAGCGCGCGGCGCCCGATGCCGAAGCGCGAAGACTGGCGACAATCGGTGACGACCGGTTACAGCGGCGCAGCGGGCAGGCACACTGGCAGCCTGCCGTGACAAAGGAACCAACCCATGTCGGAAGTCGATGAGAGGCGCCGCCGCAGTGTGCAAGCGGCCGGGCTGGCGCTGCTGGGTGCGGTGCTCGGGCCCGGTTTGACGGCATGCGCGCACGGCAATGCATCGGCGCGGGCTGTGGCACCGCGCGCGGCAATGCCGTGGCAATTGGATGCGGACTTTCTGGCGGATTTGCCGCGGCTGATGCGCGCCTATCAGGTGCCCGGTGTGGCGATGGCCACCGTGCATGATGGCGAGCTGACGTGGTGTTATCACACCGGGCTGGCCAACGCTGAAACCGGCGCCATTGTCACGGGCGATTCCTTGTTTGAGGCAGCGTCGCTGAGCAAACCCGTGTTTGCCTGGTTGGTGCTGCGGCTGGTTGATGAGCAGCGGCTTAATCTCGATCAACCGTTGACCTCACTGCTGCGCCCGTCATGGCTGGCAAACGATCCGAACTGTGATCGCATAACGGCGCGGCACGTGCTTTGCCACAGCACCGGCTTGGTCAATTGGCGCAAGCAGCCGCTGACCGAAAAATTGCAACCGGCGTTCACTCCCGGTACCCAGATTCGCTATTCCGGCGAAGCGTATTTTTGGCTGCAACTGGTGGTTGAGCAATTGATGAATGCCAGTTTGGAGACGCTTGCCCAGCGCTATCTGTTTGCACCTGCAGGTATGCGCGACAGCAGTTTTGCTTGGGATGATGCGCTCGCGGCGCGTTCGGTTTTTGGCCATGCCGCGCCGGATGCCGGTGCGCTGGTACCGCTGCCGCCGCAGGGTATGCGTGCGCAGTGGCAGTTGGTCGAGTCGCTGGCGCGTAGCAGGCAAAAGCCACTTGGCCAATGGCGCTATGCCGATGCCGAACAGGCCTACGCAGCGTTGGCGGACAAGGTCCCGACCGACGCCGTGGGCTGGCCCGGTGATTTGATGGCCAATTGCGCTGCCAGTTTGCGTTGCACCGCAGCGGATTACGGCCGGTTCTTGCGGGTGCTGATGGCAATGGCTGATGCACCGAAATTGAGCGAGAGCAGCCAGCAGCTCTACACCGAAACGCAGATCGAAACCCGGCCCGACTGGAGTGGCAAAACGCTCGGCTGGAATCGTGAGCAGACCCGTGTTGGGCCGGTGTTGTATCACGGTGGCAACAACGCCAATCAATTCAAAACCTTCGCAATTGCCGAGCCGACCGGGGGCCGGGCTCTGGTGGTGATGACCAACGGTGGTGGCGGCAGCATGGTGTACCAGCAGATTGTCCGGGCAGCGACCGGCCGGGATTTGCTGGCCTTCGAACCCTGAATTTGGCCGCCGCCGGAACCGCTAACGCTTGTCCCGGGTCAGACAGGCTGGTTAAATGGCCGCGGTTCGGCTGGCGCGGGTTCCGTACCGGATTATGACAAAGTGAAATCGGAGAGGCAGATGAAATTCTTGGCAGTGGTTGCAGCAGCGTTGTTCTCGGTGGCCGCGGTCGCCGCCCCAGGCGACTGGAAAGAAGGCGTGCATTACAAAATCGCTGAGCCCATGGGCAAAACCGCTGAACCCACCGTGGTCGAAGTGTTTTCCTATGGCTGCCCGGTCTGCTACGGACTGGATGAGCGCATTGAAGCCTGGAAGAAAACCAAGCCGGCCAATGTCAAGTTTCTGCGCATTCCGCATTACGGCATTCATGATGAAGGCAGCTGGTTGATCAAGATGTTCTATACCGCCGAAGCGCTCGGCATTTCCGAACAGATGCACAAGCCCCTGTTTGATTTGATTCACAAGGACAACGGCGGCCACAGCCCGATCCGCAACGAGAATGATGCGGTGGCGTTTCTGGTGAAGTTCGGCAAGCCGGAAGCGGTGGTGCGAGAAACCATCAAAGGTTTTTACGTCAACACCAAGGTCAATGTCGCCAAGGCGTTTGTCCAGAAGTTCCGGGTCAACAGCGTGCCGGCGTTTGTGATCAACGAAAAGTATTACACCGACGGAACATTGGCCAAGGCCGATCTGTTCAATGTGCTGAGCGAATTGCCGCTGAAATAATCGGCTTTGTAGAAAGTCGCCAATAGGCGAATGTCACTCACATAAGGTGAAGGCATCGCGCTGGCGCTCCCCTCCTTGTCAAGGAGGGGATGGGGGTGGTTCAGCTCAGTGTGCGCTGCTGCGTGCGATTTGATTGAATGACTTCACCTTCGACGCATTGGTAATGCGCTGAGATTTCCAGCTGTAGAGCGTCCTGCGTTCAACCACCCCTAACCCCTCCTTGACAAGGAGGGGGATCAGCATCGTTCGGTTATTTCCCTTTTTGCGCGTAACGGATCAGTACTGGTCTTCTCTCAATTTTCTTTGGCGCTGACTATTGTCGGCAGCAACATGTGCAGTGTTGAGTCTGCGGGCGAATGAAGCATAACAACGCGTCAATCCCCAAATTTATCAACCCAGCAATTCATCAATCCAGTCGCTAAATCAGAACGAGCCACGAATACCCGGGCCACCGGGTGGCGGTCCGCCGCTTGGGCGCCGGTCTTCGGAACGCCAGTTGTCTTCCCGTGCTTGCTTGCGGTAGGCCTGCAAGAGCTGACAGTGCACAGTCCAGTCACGCCAGAATCGGCGTAGCGTTTCTCTTTGCGCGCTGTCGAAGCTGGCTTCAAGGTTTTTCCAGGCTTGCAGAAACTGTTGCCATTGCTCGGCGCGGTGTTGCTGATAGCTCAGCATGTCGGCGCTGATGTCGGCAAAGCCGGTTTCCGGATTGTCCAGTTGCTGGCGCCAGTGGCCGAGTGGCAATTCTGACTGCCACAGCGCACTGAGCAGCGATTTGCTGGTGGCTTCGGCGGCATACCACGGTGCATGTTGCAGCGGCGACAGTGACAGCCGTCGGCGCAGGTCGGGCAAACCGTTCAGAAAATAACGGGCTTCGTCCTGTTCGCGGTTACCGGCATAGAGGTCGGCACTTATGTCGGCATTGTCGTTGGCGTTGTCGCCGGCACTATCGCCGCGCGGCGGCGGCGGTGATCGATCATCGACGGTGAGCGGCATGGCCTGGGTTGTCGTCAGCCAGCACAGCGCAAGCAGCGGCAGGCAGGCGCACAGACTGTTGCGGCGATAGTTGCGCTGATGACTGCGCAGATAGCTGCGCAGGTAAGTGCGCACGGAATTACGCCGGAAACTGGCAGTCATTGCGGTACTCGTTGGTGGCGGCGGGAACGGGCCATGACCGCCATTGACGCATGGCAATGCGGAGCAACTGTGTGGCAACCGTGGGCGAATCCGGCATCAGCAGGCGACGGTTCAATGTGTCGATTGAATGTGATGGTTGAATGAAAGGGGCGAATGCGATGACTGCCTGGCGGCGGCAACTGACAACCGTCGACGGGCAACCGGCACTGGGCAAACGGCATTAGCCATTTGCTGGGACGATAGTCCGGGGTTGGCGGCCGTCGGGCTTGCGCGGATCGGATGCCGTTTCGTTGCTGCGGTCTTGCCCTGCCGAGCCAAGGCCGTACGGTGGCGGCAGCGAGGCACTGGCCCGGCAGCTGTCGCCAGCGCAAACGCAGATCGGAGCTTGCAGTGACCGGGATTTGCTGTAGGCTCCCGCCCTGTTGTGTGTTGGCCGGCTGACGCAGGGTTGCGGGCAGCGTCCGGCGGCAGACTTCAGTAAGAGACAGGTCCGCGACCTGTGCCGCCTCAGCCCACCCGAAAAGAATAAAACGGATGACATTTTCGACGCGGAAAAAACTGTTCCTGAGCCACTTTCTCGCCATTGTGCTGGTGTCAGGCAGTATCGGCAGTTACTTCTACAACAGCGCCATCGAGAGCTTGCTCGGCAGTTTGCAAACCCGGCTCAAATACAGCGCCGCGCTGCTCAGCAATGCTGTGACGCCAGCCGATCTGGATCAGATCCTGACGCCGGCCGACAAGACCAAACCTGCGTATCAGAGTGGCATCGCCCGGCTGCGCGAGCTGGTCGCATCGAATCCGGACATCGCCTTCATTTACGTGACTCGGCGCGACGGTGCGCAAATCAAGTTTGTGCTCGATTCCGATCCGGACGATCCGGCCCAGCCGGGTGAGGTGTATTTGGTCGACGCGCCGGCGTTGCTGGCCGGTTTCGAAGCGCCCAGTTGTGATCGCGAACTCATCCACGACAAGTGGGGCACGTTCATGTCGGGTTATGCCCCGATCCGTGGCAGCAATGGCCGCTATGCCATCGGCATCGACATGCGCGCCGATGAAGTCGAACGCAAATTGAATGCACTGCGCCGGACCGGTGCGTTTTCGCTGGTGCTATCGGTGCTGATGGCGCTGCTGTTCGGGCATTTGCTGTCACGCAGTTTTCTGCGCCGGATTGATGCCCTGCATGCGCGCTGTCTGGAAGTGAGTCAGTCCGGTGGCAGCAGCACCGTGACCGGCGGTGACGAGCTCGACCAGTTGACCGTGACCTTCAACGACATGATGCGCGAGCTGCGCCAGTCGCAGGCCGAGCTGGAGCAGCGGGTCGAGCGGCGCACCGCCGAGCTGCAGGACGCCAACCGGCAACTGCAGGCGGAAATCAGCGAACGCGAGCGGATGGCAAAATTGCTTGAGCAAACCGCGCGCACCGATTTTCTGACCAAGCTGATCAACCGCCGGGCGATGGCGCAATCGCTGCAGACCGAAGTGGCGCGGCTGGAGCGGGCCAACAGTGAAAGCGGCCGCGTTGAAGCGGCCAGCGGCACCTTTTCAATGGTGCTGGTCGATATCGATCACTTCAAGAACATCAACGATCAGTTCGGCCACGACATCGGTGATGAAGTGCTGAAAGCGCTGGCGCGGGCGTTTGAGGCGTCGGTGCGCGAGCAGGACATCGTGGCCCGCTGGGGCGGTGAGGAATTCCTGATCCTGTTGCCGAACACCGGTCAGGCCGATGCGGTCGAGCAGGCCGAGCGGCTGCGGCAGCTGCTGGACAGTGACAAGCTGCGCATCGACCGGTATCCGCACCGGGTCACGGCCAGCTTTGGCGTCAGCGAATACAGCAAGGGCCAGAGTGTCGAGTCCATGCTCAAGCAGGCCGACGTCGCGCTGTACCAGGCCAAGGCCCAGGGCCGGAACCAGGTCCGGGCCATTTCCAGCTAGGCGGCCGGCCAAGCCCGAACCCCGGTTGCACCTGAATCCCGGCTGCGCCGCTGCGCGGCCGGGTCCGCCGGGCTTGATAGCGGTCAAGCGAGGCGCATCCCGCTGCATCCTTCGGTTCATTCCCGCCAGCCGGCCCTTTATACTGCCCAGCCGCGATGGCCGGTCATGGCCGTCGAACCTGTCAGATACGCGACTACCGAGAGAGTGTTATGGGTGCACAGTGGAAGACCAAGGGCAAAGTTGAAGCCGCCAATGCCAGAGGCCAGAAATTTACCAAGCTGGTCAAGGAAATCATGGTTGCAGCGCGCGGTGGCCCTGACCCTGACATGAACCCGAAGCTGCGGCTGGCGGTGGATCAGGCCAAAAAAGCCTCGATGCCGAAAGACACGCTGGAGCGTGCCATCAAGAAAGGCGCTGGCCTGCTTGATGAAGTGATCAACTACGAAACCGTCGTTTACGAAGGATTTGCCCCGCATCAGGTGCCGGTCATTGTCGAATGCCTGACCGACAACAAAAACCGCACCGCGATGAGCGTGCGCATGCTGTTCCGCAAAGGCCAGCTCGGCGCCAGCGGGTCGGTGAGCTGGGATTTTCGCCATCTCGGTTTGATCGAAGCGACGCCGACCAAGGCCGGTCTCGATCCGGAAGAAGCTGCGATTGAAGCCGGCGCCCAGGAAGTCGAAGTCAATGACGACGGCAGCGTCTTGTTCCTGACCGAGTTGACCGATCTGGACGCGGTAGCAAAAGCGCTGCCCCAACACGGTTTCACCGTCAGCTCCGCCAAGCTCGGTTATGTGCCGAAGAATCCGGTCACGCTGACCGATGCCGCCGCGCTGGCGGAAGTCGAAGCGTTTCTGGAAGCGATCGACGAAGACGATGACGTGCAGAACGTTTACGTCGGCCTGGCAGGTTGAGTCTGGTTTCTGGAGCAAACAAAAAGGGCGCCGTCGGCGCCCTTTTTGTTGCTGTCGTGTCGGACAACCAAAGCAATTTGCTTGTCGCCAAATCGGTACTGATTGGCGCACTTGCGAGCTGTGATGGCGATTTACCCCCCTCCTTGTCAAGGAGGGGTCGGGGGTGGTTAGGCGCAGGCCGCTATACGGTTCACTATCCGGGCATCACCACTGAAATTCTTCAACCACCCCTAACCCCTCCTTGACAAGGAGGGGGATCAGATTCGTTCGGATTTTGCTGCGGAGGCGTGAACAATGGGCTGGTTAGCAGAGCGCCGCCGGCGCTCTAATATTTGTGCTGGCATTATTTTGAGCATGAGCATGAGCATGAGCATGAGCATGAGCTGATTAGTCAGCGCTGATTCGCCCCTTTCATGATGATGCTGGCCAGCCGGCCCTGACCGTCGTAAATGTAGCGGTAACTCTGGTTGCTCGGGTCGATCATGCTTTCCAGCTGTCCGGCGATCGCCAGCGTGTTGGCCGGTGCTTGTTTGGCGGCGGGTGCTTGCCAACTGAAGCGCCAGATCTTGCCATCGCGGCTGTGCTTGCTGGCCACTTTGCTGTAGCCATCGTTGCCCGGACCAAAGTGGTATTGGGTGCGGTCGGGGGTGGTCCAGATCCAGTCATCGTTAACCAATGCGAGCTGGCCGTGCTGCGCCAGTTCCGGGCTCAGTGGCGTATTGCTGTCGCCATCGCCGACAAAAAAAATCCGTTCACCGTTGGCAAAACGCAGTTCGGCGAGCCGGCCGTAGGCGGCATCGCGCAGCAGCCGGAAGGCGGCGTGGTCGTTGGGGGACAAACCGTTTGCCAGCGGAATCTTGCTGGCCGATTTTGGTGCGGCTGGGCGCAGCGGGCTGCCGTCATCTTCGCGGGTTTGTTCGAACTGCAACGGGCACTGACTGGTACGAAACCATTGCACGGTATGTTCGGCGACAAAACGCGGCGCCTGCGGGCGCAGATCTGCCACCGGACAGCGCCAGCAGGAATACTGAAAGCGGCTGGCATCGTCTTCGCGCAGATAGGGAAAAGCGGTGCTGGTGCAGACGGCCTTGCGCTGAATCAGAAACGTGCTTTCGGTGCTGGTATCGTGATCGAGTGCCGGATCATGTGCTTGTAATCGATAGGCAACTTTGTAATTGCGAGCGCTGGCGGTAACGCTGACGGCTTTGCCACATTCGCTCACCCGGGTCACGCTGTTGACCGATGTTGGCGGATTTTTCCGCAACCGCTCACAGCCAACCCGTACCGCGTCTTCTTGCGTCGGCAGCTCTTCACCGCTGCCATAGAGCATCCAGCGCACGCTGGCCGGTTCCGAATCGCCAGCCTTGACCTGCAGTGATGCCAACGCGATCGCGGCCAATACGGCAGCGCGAGCAACGTGGCAGCAGGAAGCGAACAGGCGAGGCATCGGTAACGGCGCGGGCAGTGGAAGCGGGCGGGCCACCGTTATAAACAGCGAGCTGATGGAATACTGCGTGCTACGTCAAATTTGTGGCGCCGTCGGCTGCGCTTGTTTGATTTCTGAACAATTGCGGCGCTCTCGGTGCAGCAATACCGCGATTATTGGTACAAAACACTACAAAGTAAGCGACGCGTGCATGGGGTTTGCCGCTGCCAGGTTCGCAAACTTTGTTTGGGCAAGAATTCTGTTTTTACAAGAACGCTGTTTGGGCAGGAACTGTGTTTTGGCAAGAACTGGGTGGCGGCAAGCGCGAGCCACTGCCTGCACGGCATTGCTGAGTGGAGCGTTTGCAATGGCTGTTATTACAGCAAAAAGGATGCAGCAAAAAGGATGCAGCAAAACGGGTGCAGTAAAACGCTGGCCGCAAAATGACCGTCAGAATAGCTGGTAATGCCACGGCACAATCACTGACAGCGCCAGCCACATCAGCAACATCAGCGGCAAGCCGACTCGCAGAAAATCATTGAAGGTGTAGCCGCCGGCGTTCCAGATCAAAATATTGGTCTTGTAGGCCGTTGGCGTTGCCAGCGACAGATTGGCCGCCAGCAAGGTGGCGATGACAAACGGAATGGGTTCGACGCCGAGCTGACGGGCAACGCCGATAGCGATCGGCGTACCGATCACCGCGGCGGCATTGTTGTCGACCAGATTGGTGAAAATCGCGATCAGCAACATCAAGCCAGACAGGCTGACCGCCACCGGTGCGCCAAAACTGAACGCCACAAATAGCGACGCCAGCCAATCGGCGGCGCCCGAATACAAAATGGCGTTGCCGAGCGACAAACTGGTCGCCATCACCAGAATCACCTGCAAGCTCAAGCCCTGCACCGCCTCCTGCCATTTCATGCAGCGTGACAACACCATCAGCAGCACACCGCACAGCGCGCTGATGGCAATCGGCAACCAGCCAAGCGCGGCCGCCGTCACCACACCGGCCATGATCAGCAACGCCAGCGGCGCTCGACGTGAACGCGGCAAATCCAGACTGCCGTCAAGCACCAGCAGATCACCAGCCATCTTCAGCGCATGCAGGCGTGGTTTCGGACCTTGCACCAGCAGCACATCGCCGGTGCGCAGTGGTTCGTCGGCGAGCCGGCTTTGCGGTCGATCCAGCTTGATGCCGGCACGATGCAACGCTAGACAAAGCAGCTGGTTTTTTTCCAGGAAGCGTTCCTCTTTCAAGCTGCGTCCCACCAGCGTTGAATGCGGCGCCACCACCACTTCTGCCAGTTGTTGATCATCGGCTTGCAGGGTGCCGGGCAATTCGGCGCGCAGCTCACCCGGAATCAAGGTGACTCGCAGCATTTTCTCCAGTTCTTTTAGCTGGGCCGGGCTCTCGCTGACCACCAGCCGATCACCGGCACGCAGCGTCGCGTGAGGCACGGCCGCCACCACGATGTCGTCACCGCGCAGAATCTTTTCCACCTGCAGCAAGCCGCCGGTTTTCTGCACGGTTTCTTTCAGGTTGCGACCGTTGCACAAACTCTTCTGGTGCACATGCAATTGCGCGCTGTACATGCGTGGCGACGTATCCATGGTGACCGCGCGGGTCGGCAGCAGTCGTGGCGCAATTAACCACAGGTAAAGGACCCCAATACCGGCCGCAAGTGAGGCTGGGAACACGAAGTCGAACATGCCGATTTCGGCCAGACCTTGCCGACGGGCAACATCGATGACCAGCAAATTGGTGGACGTGCCGATGGTAGTCACCATGCCGCCGAGCAGATTGGCGTGATTGGTCGGCATCAGCACCGCACTCGGGCTGTGGCCGGCGCGCAGACTGACTGAAACCAGGATCGGGATCATCACGATCATGGTCGGCGTGTTGTTGACGAACGGCGAGACGGCGGCCGTGACCAACAAGGTTGCCAGCAAGGCAAACGACGGCGAGAACCGCCAGAACCGCGCGAGAAACCGGCCCATCGGTTCGAGCGCACCGGTGCGGGAAATGCCTTCACCGGCCATGATCAATCCGCAGATGGTGATCAGCGCCTCGTTGCCGAAATTCTGGAACACGCTGATCGCATCCAGCGTGCCGAGTGGGCCCTTGTAGGGGAAGTATTCAAAACTCACCGCCAGCACAATCAGGATGAACAGACAGGCGGTTTCCAGCTGCAGATCTTCGCGCCGGAACAGATACAGGGCAAAGCCGGTCAAGGCGAGCGCGGCGAGGGCATGCAAATCCGGTAGCGGCGGCAGAGTCATCCGAAGTCCTTGCAGAGCGGGCAGCGAGGCGCCCACGGTTCCGATTAACAAACGTTCTGAGCGTAAAGCGTAGCGCGTGTTGGTGTCAGCCATGCTTGCGCCGCTGGTGTGATGGCGGTCAGTGCGGGAAAATCGCCGCCAGTTCGCTTTGGGTACGCTAGCCGTTCACCATTTTGTCGCCTCTTGGAGTGTTTTTGTGCGCCCTGTCACGCTTGCTGCCCGTTGGCAGCCCCTGCTGTTTGCCGGGTTCATGTCCGGTTTCATGGCCTTTTGCATGTCGGCCTTGCTGACCCTGGTCAATCTTGGCTGGGTGGAGGGTTTTCTCGGCAAATGGCTGCACGCGTTTTTTATCGCCTGGCCCATCGCGTTTCCGCTGGTGCTGATTTTCGCCCCGCTGACCCGCCGTTTGCTGGCGCGCGGGTTCCGGTTCCAGTAAGCCGGGTTGCGTCATGGCGGCCGCCGCTGACCCGGGCGGCGCCAGCGGCGGGGACAACTCTGTGGATAAGTTGTTGGACCCATGTGGGCGCACGGCTTTCCGGTGTCAGGTCGGAAGCCTTGCCCTACAATGGCCGGCCTTCAAAAGCCTCCGCCGCTGCCGCATGCCGTGAGCGGGCGCTGATCCCTTTCAATTACCGAGAATTGCCGTGATGGCTGATCGCGACATCAATGACATCAAGGCGCCGCCGCATTCGCTGGAAGCCGAGCAGGCCGTGCTCGGCGGCATCATGCTCGATACCGGCGCCTGGGAGCGGGTCTCCGAGGCCGTGGTCGCCGACGATTTTTATCGCGACGATCACCGCAAGATTTTTCGCGCCATGGCCAAACTGGCCGGCGAAGGCCATCCGATCGATGCGGTCACAGTGTTCGAGCAGCTCGAACGCGAAGGCGAAGCCGACGGCGTTGGTGGCCTGAGCTATCTGGCCGAGCTCGCCAAGAACACGCCATCGGCGGCCAATATTCTCAGCTACGCCAATATCCTGCGTGAGCGGGCGCTGCTGCGGGAAATGATCTCGGCGGCGCACGAAATTGCCGACACCGGCTATTTCCCGAAAGGCCTGTCGGCCAATCTGCTGCTCGATCACGCCGAAGCGAAGATGTTGGCGATCGCCGAAAAGCGCACCAAGGCCGACACTGGCCCGCGCGCGGTCGGCGGCATGCTGAAAAACGTCGTGCATCATCTGGAAGAAGTTGGCAAAACGGGTGGCCTGACCGGCCTGTCGACCGGCTTTGATGATCTCGACAAGGAAACCTCCGGTTTGCAGAAAGGCGATTTGATCATCGTCGCGGCGCGGCCGTCGATGGGTAAAACCACCTTTGCCATGAACCTGTGCGAAAACGCCATGATGCGCGCCGACAAGCCGGTGCTGGTGTTCTCGATGGAAATGCCGGCCGAGCAATTGATCATGCGTTCGATTGCCTCGCTTGGCTCAATCGATTTTTCGAAAGTGCGTTCCGGCCAACTCGATTCGCCGGATTGGGATCGGGTGTTCAGCGTCGTGGCGATGCTGAAAGAGCGCAACAATCTGTACATCGATGACACCGCCGGACTATCGCCGCTGGAAGTACGCGCCCGCGCCCGCCGTTTGCACCGTGAACACGGCGGCCTTAGCCTCATCATGGTCGACTACCTGCAGCTGATGCAATCCGATGGCGGCTCGGAAAACCGCACCGCCGAAATTTCGGAAATCTCGCGCTCACTGAAAGCGCTGGCGAAAGAACTGAAAGTGCCGCTCATCGCGCTGTCGCAGCTGAACCGTTCGCTGGAACAGCGCACCGACAAGCGTCCGGTCATGGCCGACTTGCGCGAATCGGGCGCCATCGAGCAGGACGCTGATGTGATCCTGTGTATCTATCGTGACGAGGTTTATCACAAGGACAAACCGGACAATAAAGGCATTGCCGAAATCCTGATCCGCAAACAGCGTAACGGACCGATTGGCGATATCCAGCTGACCTTCCAGGGCCGCTACACCCGGTTCAAGAACTTTGCCCCGGACGCGGGCGAATTCTATTGATCCTGATGTTGTGGCGGTTTTTTGTAGGAGCGAGCTTGCTCGTGATGGTTTTGACGATGATCCCATCTCGCGAGCAAGCTCGCTCCTACTGGTAGTTCTCATTTACGGAATACTGCAATGCGTGCCGCCCGCGCGCTGATTGACATCAGCGCCCTGCAACACAATCTGGCGCATATCCGCCGCCTGGCGCCGGGCCGCAAGGTCATGGCGATGCTGAAAGCCAATGGTTATGGCCACGGTCTGGTCCGGGTCGGTCACGCCTTGAAAGCGGCCGATGCGCTGGGTGTGGCCTGCGTGGAAGAAGCGCTCGAGCTGCGTGACGCCGGCATTGAAAACGAAATCGTTGTGCTCGAAGGATTTTTTGCCTCGCGGGAAATTCCGTTGATGGCCAAGCGCGGTTTCACCACCGTCGTCCATCACGAAAAGCAGCTGGCCGCGCTGGAAGAAACACCAACGGAAACGCCGCTGAAAGTGTGGCTGAAGATTGACACTGGCATGCACCGGCTCGGCTTTCCGCCGGAGCAGGTGCCGGCCGCGCACGAGCGGCTGAGCCGGATTGCCTGGGTGCAGCAGCCGGTCGGTTTGCTGTCACATCTGGCCAGCGCCGATGAAATTGAAAACCGCGAAACCCAAAATCAGTTGCAGTTGTTCAAGCAGTTAACGCGCAACTGGACCGGCGAACGCAGCTTGGCCAATTCCGCTGCCGTGTTGGCGTGGCCGGAAACCCATTTTGATTGGGTGCGGCCGGGCCTGTTGCTATTCGGTTGCTCGCCACTGCCCGGTCACACCGGTGCCGCACACGGCTTGCAGCCAGTGATGACGCTGGAGTCGCAGGTGTTTGCGCTGCGCGAACTGAAAAAAGGCGATCGGGTGGGTTACGGCGGCGCTTGGACGGCCGAGCGCGACACCGTGATCGGTGTCGTCGCGATGGGTTATGGCGACGGTTATCCGCGCCACGCGCCGGCCGGCACACCGGTTTTCGTCAAGGATCGTTTGTGTCCGCTGGTTGGCCGGGTGTCGATGGACATGCTGACGGTCGATCTCGGACCGAATCCGGATATCGCCATCGGCGAACGCGCGGTGCTCTGGGGCCCTGAATTGCCCATCGAAACGGTTGCGGAAGCGGCCGGCACCATTTCCTACGATTTGCTTTGCGCAGTGACGCCGCGGGTACCGTTCTCTTCAGTCAACGAGCCGCGCTGAGTGCAATGACGCACCAGCGACTATCCTTGTACGACTGTCTGCCAAGGTTGTGACGGGTGTGGAGCAAACCGCGGTACTGCTGAAACGAGCGAGGCTGTTCCTCGCGGTGTTGGTGCTGGTGTTACTGGCCGGCACGACAACGCCTGCGCACGCGGGCAACAGCCTTGTCTTCGATATCGTCGATAACGAGCAAGGCCTGCTGCAGAACACCGTCAATGCGGTCATGCAGGACAGCCGCGGTTTTGTCTGGATTGGCACTCAGGGCGGGTTGCAACGCTTTGATGGCTACCGGCTGGTCGAGGTCTATAAAGACGTCGTGCCGGCATTGAATCTGCGCGCCAATTTCATCACCGCGCTCGCCGAAGACGCGCAAGCCCGACTCTGGATCGCCACCAACAGCGGTGGCCTGGGCCTGTACGACATCAGTCATGGCGAACCCCTGCCGCTGCCGTCGCCGCTGGCCAATCTGCAAGCCGGTATGGCCGCGATCAAAGCCATGGCGGTGGCCGACGACGGACTCTGGCTGATCACCGAAGACGGTTTGGTCTGGCTGTCTTTCCGCGATTATCAACCGCAGCGGCTTGAGCTCGGGCTTGGGGTCGGCCTCGATATCGGCCGTGGCACGGCGCCGCGCGGTTTGCTGGCTGATGGCCACGGCGGCGTCTGGGTTGGCACCATTGGCGCCGGGCTGTTGCATGTCGATGCCCAGCACGTGGTGCGCCCGCTGACCGGTCCGGGTCTCGGCCGCACGGTGAGCTCGTTGTGGCGCGACCCGCAGCAGCGTATTTGGGTCGGCAGTGATCGCGGGCTGGCCCTGTTGTCCAGCGCCAACCCGGCCGAGCCCGCCAAGATCAGCGCGGTCATTCCGGCCAACGATGCCGACATCCTGCAACGCGGCGTGCGCGCGCTTGCCGGTGATCGCAACGGCAACATCTGGCTCAGTCTGAACAATGCCGGTTTGGCCCGCTATCAGGTGGACAGCAATCGGTTGCAGCATTTCACCCCGCAAGCCAACGATGCCGCCAGCCTGCCGGATCTGAATTTGCCCAGTTTGATGGTCGATAACGGCGGCCTGCTCTGGGTCGGAACCTCGCTGCAGGGACTGGCCCGCACCTATGCCGCCGGCGATCGCTTCGACCTCTATCGTGACTATTCCGGCGTGGCCTCTGCGGGCACCGGCGGCAATGCCTTGCGCAACCATATCCGCACGTTGTGGCAAGAGCCCAGCGGCACGCTTTGGCTCGGCATGGACGGCGGCGGCCTGAAAAGCCTGGCGCCGGGTCAGTCGGAATACACCTATCACACCGCGGCCTTGCTGGCGGCCTTGCCGGCTGCTGCCCGGCAGCGACCGTTCCGGGTCCAGGCCATCGTGCCGGGCGGTGATGGCAGTCTGCTGCTCGGCAGTTCGGAAGGTCTGCTGCGCTACCAACCCGGCAAGGGCAAAGCCGAGGCCATGCTCGACTGGACCGCGGCCGGCGATTTGCCGAATGTCCGCTCGTTGTGGCGCGATCCGGATGGCACCGTCTGGTTTGGCAGCCAGAATGCCGGTCTGTTTGAAATGCCGGTGTGGAATGCACTGGCCCGGCACTTTCACAGCAAAGGCCTGCCGGGTCAGCGGCTGACCAACAATATGGTGTTGGCGCTGCACCGTGACCGTCATGGCGCGCTGTGGATCGGTACCGCCAACGGCCTGAACCGCTTGCTGCCCGATGGCCGGGTGCAGACGTTTCTGCACGACCCCGCCTCGGCCGGCAGTCTGTGCGGCAACCTGATCCGGCACTTTCTGGAAAGCCGCCGCGGCGAGCTCTGGATTGCCACCCACAGCGGCCTGTGCCGGCTGGCCGACCCGGCCGCCGAGCAACCGAGTTTTGCCAGCGTCGACAGCCGGGCCGGACTGTCTGACTCGACCATTTACGCGGCACTGGAAGACAGTAACGGCTTACTTTGGCTGAGCTCGAACCGCGGCATCATGCGCTACGACCCGAGTTCTGGTCAGGTGGTCAGCTATGACCGCCAGGACGGCTTGCAAGGCTCCGAGTTCAATGGCGCCGCCGCTATCGCCGGCAATGACGGCCGGCTCTATTTCGGCGGCACCCACGGTTTCAACGCCTTCGACCCGACCCGCATCCAGCTGGACCAGCGTCCGGCGCCGCTGCATGTCACTGCCATCCAGATCGGCCGCGAAGCGCCGCGCAATGTGCTCGGCGAATTGTCCGGCCCGGTCCGGCTCGATTTCGAAGACCGGGTGCTGGCGGTGCAATTTGCCGCGCTCGACTATCTGGCGCCGCAGCGGCTGCACTACCGCTATCGCCTGACCGGTTTTGATCACGACTGGGTCGAGGCCGGCAATCAGCGCGAGGCGCTCTACACCAATCTCGATGCCGGCCGTTATGAGCTGGAAGTCACCGCCACCAATCACGACGGCGTCTGGAGCACGCAGCCGCTGCGGGTGCCGATACAGGTGGTGCCGCCGCTGTGGAAATCGCCGTTGGCCAAGCTCGGCTATGTGTTGTCGACGCTGCTCATTCTCGGCTGGTGGGCGCTGACCCGGCGCGCGCGCGAACGCGAACGGGCCTTGGCCGACGTTGCCCTGCGCGACAGCGAAGCGCGATTGAAATGGGCGCTGTGGGGGTCCGGCGATGCACTCTGGGACTGGGATTTGCGCAGCGGCGTCATCGTGCGTTCCGGCATTGACCGGTTGCTCGGTTATCCGCCTGCCGAAATTCTACCGACTGAAGCCTGGCGCGACAGCCTCATCCACCCGGACGATGCGCTGATGATGCCGGCCGCGCTGCAACGGCATCTGGCCGGTGAATCAGAAAGTTTTGACGCCGAATACCGCATGCGCGGCGCTGACGGCAACTGGGTCTGGATCCAGGATCGTGGCCGGGTGGTTGAGCGCGATGGCATTGGCAAACCGCTGCGCATGGCCGGCACCATGAAAGATGTCACCGAGCGCAAACGTTACGAAGACGAACTGCGCCAGCTCGCCAATTACGACACGCTCACCGGCCTGCCCAATCGCACGCTGTTTCACGAGCGGCTGCGCCACGCGCTGTCGCATGCCCGTCGGCACAATCAACGGGTCGCGCTCTTGTTTCTGGATTTGGACCGGTTCAAGCAAATCAACGATTCGCTCGGTCACTCTGCCGGCGATGGCTTGCTGAAACAGGTGGCGCGCCGGCTGTCGATCAGCGTGCGCGATGACGATACCGTGTCGCGACTCGGCGGCGATGAATTCACCGTGATCCTCGAAGGCGTGGCGACGCTGGAATCGGTTGGCGTGGTCGCCGACAAAGTGCTGAAAGCATTTGCCGAGCCGTATCTGCTGAACGGCACCGAAGTGGTGGTGTCGCCATCCATTGGCATCAGTGTCTTCCCCGATGATGGCGACGACAGCGCCACGCTGCTGAAAAACGCCGACCTGGCCATGTATCACGCCAAAGATCAGGGCCGCAACAATTACCAGTTCTACGTCGGCGCCATGAACGAAACTATGCGCCGCCGGCTCAGTCTGGAAACGGCGCTGCGCCGTGGCATCGAACACGATGAGTTCACGCTGCACTACCAACCCAAAATGGATATTCGCAGCGGCGAGCTGACCGGCATGGAAGCGCTGCTGCGCTGGAATAGTGCTGAGCTCGGCAAAATCATGCCGGACGAATTCATTCCGCTGGCCGAAGAAACCGGGTTGATTGTGCCGATCGGCGATTGGGTGCTGCGTGAAGCCTGCCGGCAAATCGTCCAGTGGCGCGAACAGAACCTGCCGGTGGTGCCGATTGCGGTCAACATTTCCATTCGGCAATTGATGGCCGGTGATCTGGCCAGCCGGGTCGAGCAAATCCTCAATGACTTTGTCCTGTCACCGCAATGGCTGCAATTGGAGATCACCGAGTCGCTGGTCATGGCCAATGCCGCGCAAGCCGTTGGCCGTTTGAACGCCTTGCGTCAACTCGGCCTGCGCTTGGCGGTCGATGACTTTGGCACCGGCTATTCCTCGCTGTCCTATCTGAAGCGGCTGCCGATTGACACCATCAAAATCGACAAGGCCTTCGTCCGTGACATCACCATCGATCCGGATGACGCCACCATCACCCGCACCATCATCGCCATGGCGCACTCACTTAAACTCACCGTCGTCGCCGAAGGCGTCGAAACCAACGAACAACTGCAATTCCTGCGCGACGAAGGCTGCGAAGAAATGCAAGGCTACTGGCTGTCAAAACCCTTGCCGGCTGATGAAGTGGCCGAGGTTTTGAAGCGGCATTGGTAGGTGTTGCTGTGAAAAAACAGCAGACCAAGGTCTGCTGTTTTTATTCGCCGATCCGGTCAATCGGTCAAGCCATACCAAATCTGCCCCAACTGTTCATGCAACGCTTCGCTCGATTGCGCCAGCGCGTCGGCGCTCGGCAGCCAGGCCAGCGGGCCGGTTTTGCCGCTGCCCGGTTGGTGGAAGCCGGTCGGAGCGGGTAGCACTTTCAATCCCTGTTGTTCGAATTCATGTTGCGCGCGCGGCATGTGCGCGGCGTGGGTGACCAGAAAGATGGTGTTGATGCCATTGGCTTTCAGGATGCGGGCGCTGAATTCGGCATTTTCGGCGGTGTTGCGGCTATCGGCTTCCAGCCAGTTGGGGGCGCCGCGGAAATCGCTGATGAAGCTGTCGTTCATCAGCACGGCTTCGGCGGTGGCCTGGCCAAACGGTTTGCCGCCGGACAGCAGCACCGGCAGATGGGTCTGGCGCTGCAAGCGGGCGGCGTAGCGCAGCCGCTCCAGGGTGCGGGCGTTGACCGTGTCGGCGCTGTCGAATTCCGGGGCGCTGCTGCGGCGGCCGCCGCCGAGCACGACGATGGCGGCATTCTGCATGTCGGGCGGCAGCAGGCTGAGTTTTTGCGCGGTAGTTGGCTGCAGCCGCGCCATCAGGCCTTCGGCGGTGATGGGCAAGCTCAGCGCCACCAGCGACAGCACGGCCAGGCCAAACAGGCCAACGCCAAGCAGCCGCCATTTCCGGCCAATCAACAGCGCTACCGCCATCAGCAGCAGGTTCAGGCCGGGCGGCAACAGCAGAGCTTTGCCGGCGTAAACCAATACTATGTCCCAGTTCATTTACGGTTCCGCAGTGGGGCCGAGCCAGTCGGCCAACATAAAGGCCGGCAGCCTGCCATGGCAAGGGCAGGGGCCGGTAAGGTAAGCTTCACAGTATCAGTAAAACCTTGATTTTCCGACGAGTTGCCCCCCGCCATGACCATTATGGAAGAGCATTACAGCCCCGATTCGATTGAGCCCCGCGTCCAGAGCCAGTGGGCCGATGCCAATGCCTTCGCCGCCCGCGAAGACAGTGAAAAAGAAAAATTCTATTGCCTGTCGATGTTCCCGTACCCGAGCGGCCGCTTGCACATGGGCCATGTCCGCAATTACACCATTGGCGACGTCATTTCCCGGGTGCAGCGCATGCTGGGCAAGAGCGTGCTGCAACCGATGGGTTTCGATGCCTTTGGTCTGCCGGCCGAGAACGCCGCCATCCAGAATCAGGTCGCGCCAGCGGCCTGGACCGACGACAACATGGCCTACATGAAGGGCCAGCTGAAGCGGCTTGGCTTTGGTTACGACTGGGACCGCGAGCTCGCCACCTGCAAACCGGATTACTACCGCTGGGAACAGTGGTTTTTCACTCGCCTGATGAAGAAGGGCATCGCCTACAAAAAAATGGCGGTGGTCAACTGGGATCCGGTCGACCAAACCGTGCTGGCCAACGAGCAGGTGATCGACGGCCGTGGCTGGCGCTCAGGCGCGCTGGTCGAGCGGCGGGAAATTCCGCAGTGGTTTTTGAAAATCACCGATTACGCTGATGAACTGCTGACTGATCTGGACATGCTGGAAGGCTGGCCGGAACAGGTCAAAACCATGCAGCGCAACTGGATTGGCAAATCCGAAGGCATGACCATCCGCTTTGGCATCGACGGCCGCAGCGAACAACTCGAAATCTACACCACCCGGCCGGACACCTTGCTCGGCGTGACCTACGTCGCGGTTGCGGCGCAGCACCCGTTGGCCTTGGCCATGGCGGGCGGCAATGCCGAACTCGCCGCGTTCATCGAGGCGTGCAAAACCCAAACCACCATGGAAGCCGACATGGCGACCATGGAGAAAAAAGGTGTCGCCACCGGTCTGTATGCCATTCACCCGATCAGCGGTCGCAAGGTGCCGGTCTGGGCCGCCAATTTCGTGCTGATGGAATACGGCACCGGTGCGGTCATGGCTGTACCGGGTCACGATCAGCGCGACTGGGAATTCGCGACCAAATATGGTCTGCCGATTGATCAGGTCATCGAACCGATGCCGTCCGTAAATGGCCACGGTGAAGTCTGCGATCTGAGCAAGGCCGCGTACACAGAAAAAGGCCGCCTGATCAATT
The DNA here is from genome assembly GCF_013179735.1 of Permianibacter fluminis. Classification (NCBI taxonomy): domain Bacteria; kingdom Pseudomonadati; phylum Pseudomonadota; class Gammaproteobacteria; order Pseudomonadales; family Pseudomonadaceae; genus Permianibacter; species Permianibacter fluminis. The sequence continues at coordinate 1,445,222 of NZ_JABMEG010000001.1, forward strand.
CCGGCGAATTCAATGGCCTTGATTTCGCGGCCGCGTTCACGGCAATCGAAAAACACCTGAAGGCGAAAAACGCCGGCGACAAGAAAGTGAATTTCCGCCTGCGTGACTGGGGCGTGTCGCGTCAGCGCTACTGGGGCTGCCCGATCCCAGTGATCAATTGCGCGCATTGCGGTGCGGTGCCGGTACCGGATGAGCAACTGCCGGTGGTGTTGCCGACCGAGGTCACCGTCACCGGTGACGGTTCGCCGCTGAAGAAAATGACCGCGTGGAAACAGTGCAGCTGCCCCAGCTGTGGCAAGCCGGCCGAACGCGAAACCGATACCTTCGACACCTTCATGGAGTCGAGCTGGTACTACGCGCGTTATTCCTGCCCGGATGCGACCGACAAGATGCTCGACGAACGGGCCAAATACTGGACCCCGGTCGATCAATACATTGGCGGCATCGAACACGCGATTCTGCATCTGCTGTACGCGCGCTTTTTCCACAAACTGATGCGCGATGAAGGTCTGGTCGACTCCGATGAGCCGTTCACCAAATTGCTGACCCAGGGCATGGTGATCGCCGATACGTTTTATCGGCAGGACCCGGATGGCAAGAAAACCTGGTACAACCCGGCCGACGTCGACGTCGAGCTGGATGACAAGGCGCGGCCGGTTGCGGCCCGCTACAAAGTCGACGGTCAGGCGGTGCACATTGGCGGCACCGAAAAAATGTCGAAATCAAAAAACAACGGTGTTGATCCGCAGGCGATGATCGACAAATACGGTGCCGACACCGTCCGTCTGTTCATGATGTTTGCAGCACCGCCGGAACTGCAGCTAGAGTGGAGCGATGCCGGCGTCGAAGGCGCGCACCGCTTCCTGCGCCGGCTGTGGAAGGCGGTGTACGGTCACCGCGTCAACGGTCTGGTGGCGCCGCTCAACGTCAGCGCGCTCAATGCGCAGCAACGCGAGCTTTACGCCAAGACCCATGAGACGCTGAAGAAAACCAGCGATGACATGCAGCGTCGCTACACGTTCAACACCGCCATTGCCGCGGTGATGGAGCTGCTGAACGCGATCAACAAGTTTGTTGCGATGGATGAACAGGATCGGGCGGTGGTGCAACACGCACTGGAAACTGCGGTGCTGGTGCTGTCGCCGATCACGCCGCACATCAGCGAAGTGTTGTGGCAGCACCTTGGCCACGATACGTCGTTGTACCGGCAGCCCTGGCCGGAAGTGGATGAGTCGGCCTTGCAGCGCGATTCGGTCACCGTGGTGGTACAAGTCAATGGCAAGCTGCGCGCCAAACTGGAACTCGCGGTCAGCGCCACCGAAGAGCAGGCGAAAGCTGCCGCACTGGACGAAGAGCCGGTGCAGCGCCAGCTGGAGGGCAAGAGCCTGCGCAAAGTCATTTACGTGCCGGGCAAGTTGCTGAACCTGGTGGTGGCCTGATGCGCCGGCTTGCTGGCGTCTTGATCACCACGCTGATGCTGGCGAGCGTCGGCGGCTGCGGTTTTCATCTGCGCGGCGTGCAGCCCGGTGTCGCCGGGCTGCAGGTCTATATCGACAGCAAAACGCCGTATGGTGAATTCGAGCAGGTGCTGGCGGACAGTGTCCGGCAAGCCGACATGACGATCAGTTCCAGCGCGATTGACGCCGGCATGGTGGTGCAACTGCGCGACGAGCGGATGACCCGGCGGGTGCAAACCGTCAACACCACCGGACGGGCTGCTGACTATGAGCTGATCCTGACCGTTGAGTACGCGCTGGCGGCACCGAATGCGGTGACCGACAGCGAAACCCGCAAACTCGATTCGCGACGCGAATACAACTTTGACAATGCCGAACTGCTCGGCAAGGCCGAAGAAGAGGCATTGCTGGTGCAGGAAATGCGGCGCGACATCGCCGCCCGATTGTTGCGGCAAATTGCCTATCAGGCCGCCGGAACGCATTGAATGAAGATTGCCGGACCGGCCCTGACCGCCGCCCTCGAACGCGAACTGGCGCCGCTGTATCTGCTGAGCGGTGATGAGCCGCTGTTGATCGAGGAAGCGCTGGATGCGATTCGGCAAGCGGCGCGCGCGCGCGGTTTCAGCGAGCGGGAAAGCCATGTTGTCGACAAGTCGTTTGATTTCGATGCCCTGTTCGCCAACACCGGCACCCTGAGTCTGTTCGCCAGCCAGCGTTTGCTGGAGCTGCGCTTTACCGGCAACCCGAATCGCGAGGCGCAAGCCGCGCTGAACGAGCAGGCCGAACGGCTCGGCAGCGACACCGTGCTGGTCATCACGCTGCCCAAACTGGATCGCAAAGAGGCCGAGGCCAAATGGCTTCAAGCGCTGGAGCAGCGTGGCAGCCATGTCACCATTGCCAGCGTTGGCAGCGCCGAAATCAGCAGTTGGTTGCAGCAGCGTTTGCGCGCCGCCGGCTTGCAGGCCGAGCCGGATGCCTTGGCGCTGTTGGTGCAATTGTGCGAAGGCAATTTGTTGGCCGCGCATCAGCTGATCAGTCAGCTGGTGTTGTTGTTTCCGGGCGCCAAACTGACGGCGGAACAAATTTCCTCGGTGGCTGCCGACAATGCCCGCTACAACCTGTTTGAGTTGATGGACACGGCGCTGCGTGGTGACGGCAATCGTTGCCTGCGCATGCTGCATGGGCTGCGTCACGAAGACGAGCAAGGCAATTTGCGCGGCCTGTTTGGTTTGCTGCATCGGGACATCCGGGCGTTGGTCAATGTCGCCCATATCAAGGCGCGCGGCCAGCGCATCGGTGATGCCTGGAAAGAGGTCGGCGTGTTCAGTTCACGGCTGCCGCTGTTCGAGCGCGTTGCGGCCCGGCTGGGTGTGCAAGGTTGTCAGCAGCAAATGCAGCGCGTCGCCCAGCTGGATCAGCAAATCAAAGGCGTCGCCAAAGGCGAGCCGTGGCTGTTGCTGGAAGCAGTGCTGATGAGTCTGGCCGCCGTGTCGGTACCGACCGCATGAGCGCAGCGAATGCGTCGGCTGTGACGCTCGCGAGTGAGAAAGTCGGGCCGCTGTTGTATGGCGGCACGTTTGATCCGGTGCATCAGGGTCATCTGCAAGTGGCGCGCGCAGTTGCCGAGGCAGCTGGTCAACCGGTGCGAATGATGCCGGCAGCGTTGCCCCCGCACCGGGCTGAACCGGGTGCCACCGATCAGCAACGTCTGGCGATGTTGCAGCTGGCCATTGCCGATCAACCGCTGTTGCAGCTGGATGATCGCGAACTGCATCGCAGCGGCCCAAGCTACTCGGTGTTGACGCTGCGTGAATGTGCCGCGGCCAATGAGCGGCCGGCACTCATTCTCGGCTGGGATGCCTACTGTGGTTTGCCGAGCTGGCGCGAGCCAGAGGCAATCTTGACGTTGGCGATTTTGATCGTCGTACCACGACCGCAGGCGAGCGCAAGTTTGCCGGCGCCGTTGCAACGCGGTTGGTCAGCACGTCGACCGTTGTCCGCCAGCAGCCTCGCCGAGGCCCATGCTGGCGACGTGTTACTGTGTCCGATGCCGGAACATCCGGCATCAGCAACCGCCATACGAACGGCGCTGCGCGCTGGTGTGCGCTGCCCGGAAGGGCTGCCGGCGGCGGTGGCGGCCTACATTGAAGAGCACAAACTGTATGCAAGCTGAGTTGTTACGCGATCTGGTTCTGCGCGAACTGGAAGAAATCAAAGCCCGTGATGTCAATGCGATGGATGTGCGCAAGCTGACCAGCATCGCTGACTATCTGGTCATCTGTTGCGGCACCTCGAGTCGTCATTGTAAATCGATTGCCCATTATGTAGTCGAGAAAGCCAAGGCCGCCGGTGCCATGCCGCTGGGGGTTGAAGGCGAGCAGGAAGGCGAATGGATATTGGTCGATTTGGGTGACGTGATTGTTCATGTCATGCAACGCGAAACCCGCGATTACTACCAGCTGGAGAAATTGTGGGACACGGACTGGGGTTCGAACAGCGGCCAAATTGATGCCCGGAAAAAGCAATGAGCGGCTGCAGGAACCGCGTGCCCTCACGGACTGGGTTGTGAAACCACAAGCATGCGCATACGCCTGATTGCGCTCGGCAACAAAATGCCCGGTTGGGTTAGCGAAGGCTACGAGGAATACGCTGGCCGGATGCCGCATGAGTGCCGGCTGGAGCTGGTTGAACTGAAGCTGCCGGAGCGGACCAAGAACAGCGACATTCCCCGGCTGATGGCGCAGGAAGCCGAGCAGATTCTGGCGCAGCTGAAACCGGCTGAACGGCTGCTGGCACTGGATGTCAAAGGCCGTAACTGGAGTACCGAACAGTTGGCTGGCGAAATGCAGCGCTGGCGCCAGGATGGTCGTGATATTGCCCTGATTATTGGTGGCCCCGACGGCATCGCCCCGGAGTTGTTGGCGAAAGCTGAACTGAAATGGTCGCTGTCGGCGTTGACGCTGCCGCATCCGCTGGTTCGGATCGTGGTGGCGGAAGCGCTGTACCGCGCTCACACTTTGCTGAGCAATCATCCGTATCACCGGGCTTGAGACGGAATAAAAGAATTTGCCTGACGGGCGCTGCCTGCAGCGGGCCGGCCGACAGTATCAACATTGGTGAAACCGGACTTTGAACAGAATTTGTCGTACCGCCAACCATCGTGAGAATGGCCTGACATGAACCGCCGCATGCGCATGAAAGATCCGGTGGCGGAGACCAGCCTGTTCTTTGTTCGCGCCACCATCGCCGCCGGCGTGGTCGGCTTGCTGACACTGGTGTTGGCAACCCGGCTGTTCTATCTGCAGATCGTCGAACATCACCAGTACCGGACCCTGGCGGACCGCAACCGCATCAGCGTCCAGCCAATCGCGCCGACCCGTGGCCTCATCTATGACCGCAACGGCGTGTTGCTGGCGGAAAATCGCTCCAGCTTTGCGCTGGAAATGATCCCGGCAAAAGTGACCGATATTGCCGCCACGCTCGATCAGCTGGCGAGCATTGTCACTATCACCGACGATGATCGCGAGCGTTTCGCCGCCGAGCGCAAACAACACCGGCGCGATCAACCAGTACCGATTCGCTCGCGTCTGAGCGATCGGGAAGTGGCGGTGTTTGCCAGCAACCAGCACCGCTTTCCCGGCGTCACCCTGACCGGGCGCCTGATTCGCTATTACCCATTCGGACCGCAGCTGGTGCACGCGCTCGGTTATGTCGGCCGCATCAACGACAAGGAATGGGAAAAGCTCGATCAGAACAATTACGCCGCGACTCAGCACATCGGCAAACTCGGCCTGGAAAAACATTACGAAGACGTGTTGCACGGCGCCGCCGGTTTCCAGGAAGTCGAAACTGATGTGCATGACCGGGTGGTCCGGGTGTTGAACCGGGTGCCGCCGATTCCGGGCCGCGATCTGCATCTGCACTTGGACAGCGGTTTGCAAATGGCCGCGCTGTCGGCGCTCGGCGATCAGCGCGGCGTGGTGATTGCAGTGGACCCGAATACCGGCGGCGTGTTGGCGTTGGTCAGTGCGCCGGGCTATGACCCGAATCCGTTTGTCACCGGCATTGATCGGCTGAGTTATCAAGGCTTGCTGGAGTCGCCGGATGTGCCGCTGTACAACCGCGCGTTGCTCGGTGTTTATCCGCCGGGTTCGACGGTCAAACCGGTGCTGGCACTGGCTGGTCTCAACACCGGTGCCACCACCATCGAGCGAAAAATTTTCGATCCGGGCTGGTTCAAATTACCGGGCGATGATCGGCGTTATCGCGACTGGGTGTTGAACAAGGGCTTGCCGGCGCACGGCTGGCTCGATGTCCGTTTTGCCATCAGCCAATCCTGCGACACGTATTTCTATGATCTGGCCAATCGCATGGGCATCGACAAACTGTCGGAGCAGATGCAGCGTTTTGGTTTTGGCCAGCTGACCGGTATCGATGTTGATGAAGAAGTGCGCGGTTTGTTGCCAACCCGGGAATGGAAGCGGCGCGCACGCAAAGATGCCTGGTATCCGGGCGAAACGATTAGCGTCGGCATTGGCCAAGGTTACTGGAGCGCAACCTCATTGCAATTGGTCAACGCAGCGGCAACATTGGCCAACGGTGGTGTGCGCCGCGAGCTGCGCATGGTTGACAGCATCGGCAGCCTCGACAATGCGCAGAAAGTGTCGGCACCGCTCGCCGCGGTGCAGCCGGAAGTTGCCAGCCCGGCTTATCTTGAAGTGGTGCGCGGTGGCATGCGTGACGTGGTCATGGCCTCAAACGGCACCGCCCGCAAAGCGTTTGTCGGCGTCAATTACGATGCCGCCGGCAAGACCGGTACCGCGCAGGTGACTTCGTATGGCCAGAACGAAAAATACGACGCCACCAAGATTGACGAACGCTTTCGCGACAATGCCCTGTTCATCGGTTTTGCGCCATTCGACAAACCGCAGATCGCGGTAGCGGTGCTGGTCGAGAACGTCATCGGCGGTGGCGCCAGTAATGCGGCACCGATTGCCCGTCGGGTCATGGATCATTATCTCGCCCAATCCCGTGAGCCGAACGCCAAGCGCGACCAGGAGCCAGCCCATGACTGAATACAGCTCACGCATGCACACGCACCGGGAGCGCTACGGCTTGCTCTGGCGCTTTCATCTGGATTGGGCACTGCTGATGGGGTTACTGGCGCTGATGTCAGTGGCTTTGTTGGTGGTGTATAGCGCCGGTGGTCAGGATTATATGGTGCAGCAATCGATGCGTTTCGCGCTTGGCATTGCCGCGATGATCGTGATTGCGCAAGTGCCACCACGGTTGCTGAAACTGTGGGCGCCAGCGCTCTATGTCATCGGCATCATCATGCTGGTGATCGTTGATGTGGTTGGTGTGATCGGCAAAGGTGCGCAGCGCTGGCTGGATCTCGGCTTCATCCGGTTTCAACCATCGGAGCTGATGAAGATTGCCGTGCCGATGTTGCTGGCCTGGTATTTTGCCGACCGACCCTTGCCGCCGCGGTTGACGCATATCGCCATTGCCGGTGGCCTGATTCTGTTGCCGGTGGGCTTGATTGCCCTGCAGCCGGACTTGGGCACTGCGCTGCTGATTGCTGCGTCCGGCTTCATGGTGTTATGGCTAGCCGGTTTGCCGTGGCAGCTGTTGCTGGCCGGCGGCATCGGTGTGGCCGGCTTGGCGCCGCTGCTGTGGTATTTCTACATGCTCGATTACCAGCGTCAACGGGTGCTGACTTTTCTGGATCCGGAAAGCGATCCGCTCGGTGCTGGTTATCACATCATCCAGTCAAAAATCGCCATCGGTTCTGGCGGCCTGTACGGCAAAGGGTATTTTCAGGGCACCCAGTCGCAGCTGGAGTTTGTGCCGGAGCGGCACACCGATTTCATTTTCGCGGTGATCGGTGAAGAGTTCGGTCTGCTCGGCGGGCTGGTGCTGCTGGCGCTGTTTGCCTTCATCATCATTCGCGGTCTGTATATTGCCAATCAGGCGCAGGATACGTTTTCCCGGTTACTGGCCGGGGCACTGGCGTTGACGTTCTTTGTCTATGTGTTTGTCAACATGGGCATGGTCTCCGGTATCCTGCCCGTGGTGGGCGTGCCGTTGCCACTGGTCAGTTATGGTGGCACCGCCGCGGTCACCTTGCTGGCCGGTTTTGGTGTGCTGATGTCGGTGCATACCCACCGCCGACTGCTGACCAGTTGAGGATTTCCAGTTTTTTTCGCTCCCGCGTTTTCTGCGGGTGAACCAACCGAGTTGAACAGGCGCCATCCTTTGTCGAACATGAATACACAATGCAAACTGTTGAATGCCGGTTCGGTCTTTGCGGCACTGTTGACCGCTATGGTCATGACCGGCTGTACGCCAACACCGCAGCAGCAATTCGCCGCGCGCATGCAAACGCAATACGGCATCGACAAGCGCGAAGTAGAGGCTGGACTCCAGCAAGCGGAAAAGAAAGACGACATCATTGCGCTGATGACCAAACCCGCCGAAGCGGTCAAACCCTGGAAAGATTACGCGCCGATTTTCCTGACCGATGCCCGCCGCAACAATGGCGTGGCGTTCTGGCGCGAGCACGCCGATACGCTGGCGAAAGCTGAACAGCAATTTGGCGTGCCTGCCGAATACATCGTGGCCATTATCGGTGTTGAAACCAATTACGGCCGCATCATGGGCAAGCACCGGGTGCTGGATGCGCTCAACACACTGGCGTTTTATTACCCGCCGCGGTCGCCATATTTCACCGGCGAGCTGGAGCAGTTTTTTGTCCTGGCCCGTGAACAGAACTGGGATTTGACCACGCCGATGGGTTCGTATGCCGGCGCCATGGGTATGGGCCAGTTCATGCCGACCAGCTACCGGAAGTGGGCGGTCGATTTTGATGGTGATGGTCAGGTAAATCTGTTCCAGACGCCGGCAGATGCCATCGGCAGCGTGGGCAACTATTTTCGGATTCACGGCTGGCAAACCGGTGGCGCCATGATGTTGCCGGTCAGTTTCGCGGCAGAGCCGGCCGGCTCGCTGCTGTACCCCAAGCGTGACGTCGCGCCGCTGAACGATCTGTTCGCCGCCGGCATGCAGGCGCCGGTGGCCCTGCAACCGGACTGGCAAGCTGCCTTGCTGGTATTCGATGAGGCGGATGGTCGGCATTACTATCTTGGCTTCAATAATTTCCGCGTCATTACCCGCTATAACAAGAGCCCGTTGTATGCGCGCGCCGTGCTGGAGTTTGCCGGCCAGTTGAAAGCAGCTTATCTGCAGCCATCGACGGCAACCGCGACCAGCGCGACGACTCCGCCAGCCAACAGCAGTCGTGCAGGAGTGGGCAGTCGATGAGAGATATTCGCGCAGCGGTTCATGGTGGTGTGCTGGCGATCAGTTTTCTGCTGATGGCCTGTTCATCATCACCGACCAAGGATGAGGCCGACAGCGGTCCGGATGTACCGCCGGATTTGCGTCATGTCCAAGAGCCGGTGCCGCGCAAGGAACCGCGCAGTCGCTTTGGTAACCCGGAAAGTTACACCGTGCTTGGCGAGACCTATCACGTGCTCGATTCCGCAGAGGGTTTTTCCCAGCGCGGCATCGCTTCTTGGTATGGCAACAAATTTCATGGCAAGCGCACTTCGAGCGGCGAGCCGTATGACATGTACAAGATGACGGCGGCGCACAAGACTTTGCCGATTCCGGTGCATGTCCGGGTGACCAATCTCGACAATGGCAAATCGATCATTGTCCGGGTCAACGATCGCGGTCCGTTCAAGGAAGGCCGCATCATTGATTTGTCTTACGCGGCGGCGCACAAGCTTGGCATGACTGGGACCGGTACGGCCCGGGTCGAAATCAGCGCGCTGACCGGCGATGATGACAGCACCGCAACCAACACCAACGCAACAGGCAGCAGTGCCGGCACGGCACCTCGCAACACGACGACCAGCGCAGCGGGAGACGAGGGGCTGTTCTTCGTCCAGATTGCTTCGTTCCGCAATGAAGACAGCGCCGATGAAGTCGCGGCGCAAGTGCAACCTTTGGTCGGTTATCCGGTCAAGGTGTTCGAAGCCGATACCGATGACGGCCGGGTGTACCGGGTTCGGGTCGGTCCGCTCAGCCGGCGCGATTACGCCGAAAAGGTGCGCGACCATCTTGAAGGCAAAGGATACGAACGTCCCGCCATTGTTGGTCCGTGAATGAGGCTGCCTTGAATCGGGCTGTCTTGAATGAGACAGCCTTGAGTCAGGCAAACTTTAGTCAGACAACCCTGAATGTGCTGTCGCGCCTGATGCCCTGATGGTGACCCGTTAAGCGAAAACCGCACTCAGGGTTTTATGCAGCGACCGGCTTGGTTACAATCCGGCCCGGTTCCCGGACCTCGCCTGCTGTCAGTTCCAACGTAATTCCAACAAAGTTGATTTGCCAATGAAACGTCTGCTGCTCTCGCTCGCTCTTTCTGTTGCCACGCTGGCTGTTGCTGGCACCTCATTGGCTCCGGGTGCACCGCCGGCACCACTGATCGATGCTCCGGCCTGGATCATCATGGACTACCATACCGGTCAGGTGTTGGCCGAGCAGAATCCGGACGAGCGTCGCGAGCCGGCCAGCTTGACCAAGATGATGACCAGCTATGTGTTGGCGGCCGAAGTGCAACAAGGCCGGGTCAGTCTCAGTGATATGGCAACGGTCAGCGAGAAGGCCTGGAAACTGAACAAGAACGCCAGCGAAAACTCGCTGATGTTTCTCGAAGTTGGCAAGCAAGTATCGCTGGATGATCTGCACAAAGGCATCATCATCCAGTCCGGCAACGACGCCAGCATTGTGGTTGCCGAACACATCGCCGGCAGTGAAGAAGCCTTTGCCACGCTGATGAACAATTACGCCAAGAAACTTGGCATGCGCAACAGCCACTTCATGAACGCCACCGGCCTGCCGCATGAGCAGCATTACAGCACTGCGCGCGACATGGCCCTGCTTGGCGCCGCCATCATCCGTGATTTTCCTGATGACTATCGCTGGTACTCGGCAAAAGAATTTGAATGGAACGGTATCAAGCAGCCGAATCGCAACAGTCTGTTGTGGGACACCAGCCTGAATGTGGACGGCATCAAGACCGGCCACACCAGTACCGCTGGCTTTTGCCTGGTCAGTTCGGCGACTCAGGGCGGCATGCGGCTGGTGGCAACATTACTGGGCGGCAAGAGCATGCCGGCGCGCGCCGTCGAGAGCAAAAAATTGCTGACGTGGGCGTTCCGCAATTTTGATACCGTGCAGGCGGTCAAGGCTGGCGAGCCATTGACCCGGCCGCGAGTCTGGTACGGCGACAGCGAAACCGTTGAAGTCGGCCTGGCCGAGCCGGCGACGCTGGTGTTGCCGCGCGGTCGGCGTCAGGATCTGAAAGCCAATTACAGTTTGCTGCCGGATCTGCAGGCGCCGGTGGCCAAAGGTCAGGTTGTCGGCAAATTGTTCCTGCAACTGGATGGCAAGGACGTTGCCGAGCATCCGCTGGTGGCGTTGAAAGATGTGCCGGAAGGCGGCGTGGTGCGTCAGGTCAGTGATTGGTTTGCCAAGAAGTTCGGTGATTGAATGAGCGTCAGCGTCGGCTGAGTTGTAGCACTGACGGGCCGCTTCGGCCCGTCAGTCATTTTTGTCACGTGGGCCGACCGCAGCAGAGCGGCTGATCAACGCAGAGGCGAGGTAGCGGGCATGGCGACGGTGTATCTGAATGGCGAGTATCTGCCGGCCGAACAGGCAAAAGTGTCAGCGTTCGATCGCGGCTTTTTGTTTGGCGACGGCATTTATGAAGTCGTGCCGATTTATCGCGGCCGCTTGCATCGCTGGCCGCTGCATCTGGCCCGGTTGCGGCGCAGCCTCGCCGCCATTGCGCTCGATTGCCGCATCGGTGATGGCGAACTGGAACAGATCACGCAGCAGCTGCTGCAGCGTAATTCGCTAGAAAACGCCAGTCTCTATCTCCAGATCACCCGTGGCGGTGTACCCGGCCAACGCGATCATTTCTATACCGAGGGTTGCGTTGCCAGCGTATTCGCCTACGTGACGCCGTGGCCACAAGCGTTGGACGGCCCCGAGCGACCGGCGCTGACGGCCATCACCGTGCCGGACCTGCGCTGGCAGCGCTGCGATATCAAGTCCATCAATCTGCTGCCCAATGCGATGGCCAGACAACAAGCGCGCGAAGCTGGCGCCGACGAGGCGATTTTGATTCGTGATGGTGAAGCGCTCGAAGGCAGCAGCAGCAATTTGTATATCGTTCGCGAGGGGGGGCTGATCACGCCGCCGGAGCAGCCGCGCATGCTGTCCGGAATTACCCGGGCGGTGATTCTGGAGTTGGCCGGCCAGCACGGCGTGCCAGTCGAGCAGCGTGGCATTGCCCGGAGCGAGTTGCAGCAGGCCGAGGAAATCTGGATCAGCAGCAGCCTGCGCGAGCTGCGCCGAATCAGCAGGCTCGATGGTGTCGACCGGCACTACGATGCCAGCCGGGCGTTGTATCCCAAATTTGCGCAGTGGTTTCACGAAGACAAACTGCGCTGAAGAGGTTTTTGGTAGGAGCGGCCTTGGCCGCGATTGCCTTCAAATCGCTATCGCGGCCAAGGCCGCTCCTACAGCTGAAAGCATGCAGATGAAACTATGCAGCTGGAACCAAGAGGTGATGCAATGACCGAGCAAAAGGATCCCTGGGTGTTTCCGTGCCGACTGGATCTGAAAGTCGTCGGGGATGCCCGCGGCGATTTTGCTGACGACGTGGTCGCCGCCATTCACGCGATTCTGCCCGGCGATTATCACCATCGCAGCACGCCGAGCGCCGGTGGCAAGTACCAATCGGTCACTGTGGCGGTGCATTTCACCGCCAAAGCTGAAGTGGAGGCGGTGTACGCCGCGCTGCGTCAGGTGACCGGCGTGCGAATTGTTCTGTAAGCCGCGGTGAAGAACCGCCAGTTCGCAGCAATTCGGTCATCGCAAACGGGTTGCAGCAAAACCCTGGCGGCGAAACGACTACGCTTAGCCCACTGTCACGAGTCCTTCGCACAAATGAGCTTGCTACCAACGTGTCCTTAACCGAAACCGTCATCCTGCGTCAGCTCGGTCGGCAAACCTACAAACCGATCTGGCAGGCTATGAAAACGCTCACCGATGCCCGTGATGAAACCAGCCATGACGAGATCTGGCTGGTCGAGCACGAGCGGGTGTTCACCCAGGGCCAGGCCGGCAAGGCCGAGCATGTGCTGGCACCGGGCGACATTCCGGTGGTGCAGGTCGATCGTGGCGGTCAGGTGACCTATCACGGTCCCGGTCAGCAGGTGGTGTACTTCCTGCTCGATCTGCGCCGGAAAAAGCTCGGCGTCCGTGAGCTGGTCACGGCGCTGGAAAATGCCGTGGTCGACACCTGTGCTCACTACGGCATTGCGGTCGCGGCGCGCGCCGATGCGCCCGGCGTCTACCTGACTGCAGGCAAGAATACCGGCGCCAAGATTTGCAGCATCGGCCTCCGGGTCCGGCACGGCTGTACCTTTCATGGCATCGCCTTCAACATCGCCATGGATTTGGAGCCGTTTTTCCGGATAAACCCCTGCGGCTATCAGGGCCTTCAGATGACCACGCTGGCCAACGAGGGCGGACCAGCGAGCCTCAGCGCGGTAGAACCGGTTCTCATAAAGGCTCTGCTGAGCCGGCTGGGCTATAATGCCGCCCGCTCCGCGCCGGCTGATGTCGCGCTCGGGCAACCCCTTTCCGCTGTTGTGAGTTGATCAAAATGGACAAGCCGGCCAACGCCGTTCCGGGTGAGTCAACATCCGCGCAAGAGTCCGTCGCCACCAAGCCGGCCAAAGCCGTTCCCGGTGAAAAGCTGCGCGCCGCCGACAAGCTGGCCCGCATTCCGGTCAAGATTGAACCGACCACCGAAATGCCGCGCAAACCGGACTGGATCCGCGTGCGCTTGCCGAGTGGCGATCAAATCAACCGCATCAAGCACATGTTGCGCGACAAGAAGCTGCACACCGTTTGCGAAGAAGCGAGCTGCCCGAACCTGCCGGAATGTTTCAGCCACGGCACCGCGACCTTCATGATCATGGGTGACATCTGCACCCGGCGCTGTACGTTCTGCGATGTCGCCCACGGCAGGCCGCTGGCGCTGGATCAAGATGAACCCAAGCATCTGGCCGAATCGATTCGCGACATGAAGCTCAAATATGTCGTAATCACCTCGGTCGATCGCGACGATCTGCGCGACGGCGGTGCCCAGCATTTTGTCGACTGCATCCGCGAATCGCGGGCGCTCAATCCCAACACCAAGCTGGAAGTGCTGGTGCCGGATTTCCGCGGCCGCCGTGAAGTCGCGCTCGACATTTTCAAGGATGGATTGCCGGATGTGTTCAACCACAACCTCGAGACCGCCAAGCACCTGTACAAAGCGGTTCGGCCCGGTTCCGATTATCAGAACTCACTGGATCTGCTGAAAGAGTTCAAGCAGCGTTACCCCGGCATCCCGACCAAATCCGGACTGATGCTAGGCCTCGGCGAAACCAACGAGGAAATCATCGAGACGCTGCAAGACATGCGCGCCCACGACATCGACATGCTGACGCTCGGCCAATACCTGCAGCCGTCACGGCATCACCACCCGGTCAAGCGCTTCGTCACACCGAAAGAATTCGACGAGCTCGGCGAAATCGCCCGCGGCCTCGGCTTCACTCATGTCGCGTCGGGCCCGATGGTGCGGTCGTCATATCATGCTGACAAGCAGGCGGCGGGCGAGAAGGTTTCCTGAGGCTTGTGCCATCGAATAAAAAAAGGCGTGCACTGCACGCCTTTTTGTTAATTTTATTAAAAATTTCCTGTTCATTTCGAGCGTTCTTGTTCTTACTCTTTACGATAGCCTTCCTTCCTTTGGTGATAAACAGCCCTGTCCTCAGGGAATGTTGACGTTCTGCTTTTCTTTCCAAAAAAAGTGAAATGGAGAAGAAAGATGGCAAGTGAGAGCAGGAAAAGTCCGACCAGGGTGTTTGCCAGCATTTCGTGCCCATGAAACGCCGTATTAAAAAAGTGAAAGGAACCTGACAAAAAAAAGACAGTACCAATTGTTCCTGTGGTGCGGCGAATCAAAAACCATGTAAACGCAATGGTTCTTTTGAGCCGGCCTGGTTTTCCAACACCCGGCATCAAATAGAGGCACAAGGCGGAAAACAGGAGAGCTGCACTCGCGCACGCTGCCAGTATCTCTATCGACATGAAACGGCCTTTAGACACACGGTGAGGGGTGAGTACCACATGGTGGCTTGGAGAAAGAGCCATTATTAATGGCTTCAAGTGTGGAGTATATCGAAGTCAGGTAGGCTGGACAGAGCAACGCGAAGCCAAAAAACTTTGAAACTTTGACTCCATTGTATTGGCCTCTCTGAATAACCTCACCGATTCCCGCTGCTCCTGGCTCAACGTGTCCCTTTTGCGTGGCAATGTGGCTGTGCCAGTTCCTGCAGAATCGGGCAATGCGGGTCGTCGCTGCCGGGGCAGGCACTGGCGACTTGCTGGAGAAAATCGCGCATCGCGATCAGGTCCTGAATCTGCTGGTTCAGTGTACCAATGTGTTTTTCGGCCAGCGCCTTGACCTGGGCGCTGGGCCGTTGCTCGTTGCGCCAGAGCTTCAACAGTTCACTGATTTTCTCCAGCGGAAAACCCAGATCACGGGCGCTACGAATAAACCGAAGCGCGCCGAGGTCGGCGTCGCTGTAGTGACGATAGCCCGCTTCCGAGCGCAGCGCTTTTGGAATCAGGCCGACGCTTTCGTAATAGCGGATCATCTTGGCCGAAACATGGGTCGCTTTTGCTGCTTGACCGATATTCATGAGCGGTGCTCCTGAGCGGCTTGGACTGTAGGAGCGGGCTTGCCCGCGATAGGGTGAGATGTTGGTATGACGAGCACAGCTGCATCAAGCTCTGTGCCTGATCTCGGCGTGAGCTCAACCACTTCCAGCCTCTTCTTGACAAGGAGGGGCGGCAAATCGGTTCGCTGTGCCGGGTGTCTTTCAGCTCGAGACAGGAGCCACATCATGATGCACCTCCCTGCTGGCGATCAGCGGCGGGCCGCCAGCGCTTCAGCAGCAGCGCATTGCTGACCACGCTGACGCTGGAGAACGCCATCGCGGCACCGGCAATGACCGGATTCAGCAAGCCGAATGCCGCCAGTGGAATGCCGACAATGTTGTAGATAAAAGCCCAGAACAAATTCTGCTGAATCTTGTGATAGGTCCGGCGCGAGATGTCGATGGCATCGAGCACCAACAGCGGGTTGCCGCGCATCAGCGTGATGCCGGCGGTGTGCATCGCGACATCGGTGCCGGTGCTCATGGCGATGCCGACATCGGCTGCGGCGAGTGCCGGCGCGTCATTAATGCCATCGCCAACCATCGCGACCACGTGGCGCGCGTGCGCGCTCATGGGCACTGATGTATGCGGTGGCTGTTGCAATGCATTGACCTTGGCGGCTTTGTCGGCCGGCAACACATCGGCGAGCACTTCGCTGATGCCAAGTTTGGCGCCGACCGCGTTGCCAGCGCCGGCGTTGTCACCGGTGATCAGCACCGTGCGGATGCCGCGCGCATTCAGACCGGTGATGGCCGGTGCCGATTCCGGCTTCAAGGTGTCACCAAACGCAACCAGACCGAGCAGGCGCGGTTTGTCACCAGCGGTCGCCAGCCACGAGCAGGTGTAGCCTTGACCGGCGAGCGCCAGTGCACGGCTTTGCAGCGCGCTGACACTGACGCCGAGTTCCTGCATCAAGCGGCCACTGCCGAGCCGCAAATCAAGCAGGCCGACCTGGCCTGCAATACCGCGACCCGGCAAAGCGCGGATGTTGCTCGCGTCCGGAATCGAGACAAACTCCACTTCGGCGGCGGCCAGCATGGCTTTGGCCAGCGGGTGTTCGCTGCCCTGATTCAGCGCGGCGGCGAGCGCGAGAATTTCTTTCCGTTCCGTCGCTGCGGCTTCAATCGCGACCACTTGCGGTTTGCCCAGCGTCAGCGTGCCGGTTTTGTCGAAGGCGACGACTTGCACGCGGTGGGCAATCTCCAGCGCTTCGGCGTCCTTGATCAAAATGCCATGCTTGGCGGCGACGCCGGTGCCGGCCATCAGCGCAGCCGGTGTCGCGAGGCCAAGCGCACACGGACAGGCAATCACCAGCACGGCGACAGCATTCAGAATGGCGCTTTCAACGTTGCCGCTGTAGGCCCACCAGGCGATGAAGGTCAGCAGCGCAATCGCGATGACGACTGGCACGAACACGGCGCTGACTTTGTCGACCAGCCGCTGGATCGGGGCTTTCGCGCCTTGCGCGGTTTCGACCATGCGGATGATGCGGGCGAGTACGGTTTCGGTGCCGACCGCGGTCGTGGTGAGCTGTAGCAAACCTTCGCCGTTGATGGCGCCGCCGGTGACCCGGTCGCCAACCGCTTTCGCGACTGGCAGGCTCTCACCGGTGATCAGCGATTCGTCGACATGGCTGGCGCCATCGGCGATGACGCCATCGACCGGAATGCGTTCGCCGGGTTTGACGATGACCCGATCACCAATGATCACCTCAGCAATCGCCAGCGTTTGTTCGCTACCGGCGCGCAGCACCCGGGCGGTATCCGGCCGCAGTGCGGCGAGCGCGCGAATGGCATCGGTGGTTTGCCGCTTGGCGCGTGCTTCCAAATATTTGCCGAGCAGCACCAGCGTAATGACCACGGCGGCCGCTTCAAAATACAGCACGGTATGCGGGCCGTGATTCACGAACAGCAAATGGTAAAGCGACAAACCGAACGCGGCACTGGTGCCGATGGCGACCAGCAAATCCATGTTGCCGGCTTTCGCTTTCAGCGCTTTCCAACCGGCGCGATAAAAGCGCGCACCGAGCCAGAATTGCACCGGCGTTGCCAGCAGCAGCTGCAGCCAGCCGTTGAGCATCCAGTGCTGGCCGAACAGATCGCCGATCATCGGAATGACCAGCGGCAGTGACAGCAGGCTGGCGATGAGCACGGCGCGTTTTTCGCGGGCGGTTTTGTCGCTGTCGGCAGTGCGGGCTTGGCTGGCAAGCGGTTCCGTGGTTTTGACGCTGGCTTCGTAACCGGCAGCCTGCACGGCGTTCAGCAGGGCGCTGACATCGACGTCGGCAGCAAGGCTGACCGTCGCGGTTTCGCTGGCGAGATTGACCGAGGCCTCGATAACGCCGGCGACGCCGCGCAAGGCTTTTTCAACCCGGCCGACGCAGCTGGCGCAGGTCATGCCGCCGATGATCAGATTGACGGTCGTGGCAGCGGCCGGCGCAGGGACTTCGTAGCCGGCATCAATCACGGCAGCTACCAGCGCATCGCGGCTAACACTGGCTTCGGTGTCCAAATAAGCCGTTTCATTGGCGAGGTTCACCCGGACGGCCCGCACCCCCGGCACCTTGGCCAAGGCTTTCTCGACCCGGCCAACGCAGCTGGCGCAGGTCATGCCGCCGATGGGCAACTGCAGCTGACGGCTACCGGAGTCGTTCATGGGCATCTCGGGCTGGGCCTCTTGGTGGCGACCAGCTTGACCGGGGGTGACGGGAATCTCGCAGACGGCGTTCATATTGACCTCCAAAGGGGCGGCCGGTTGGCAATGGGCTAGCCCGTTGGACGGCACTGTCCGCCTTCCCATTGTGGCAAGGTCAAGCGTTTTTTGCAGGGTCGGAGTGGTTGGGGCGCGCCGGCTTGTCCCGGCGCAAGGCGGTGGTTGCCCGAATGCGCGACAATTCGAAGACCCCCTTTCTGGTGTCGGAATAACGTTGGTGATGGGCCGGAGCCGAAAAATTGCCACTGTTGTCCGCTTGACCCTGCCGCCGTGGCAAGCTGGAGACTATTGGTCGAACCGGACCGCGACGGTCCGAGCGACTGAGGAGTTTTGCTATGTATACCGCCAATGTTGACGGCATGACCTGCGGCCATTGCGCCCGCGCGCTGACCCGCGCGATCCAGCAACGCGATCCGGAGGCGATCGTTCAAGTCGATCTGCCAAAGAAGCAGGTCAAGATTGCCGGCGATCTGTCCGAGCAGGACATTCGCGCCGCCATTGTTGACGCCGGCTTTGAACCGGGTGTGATTCAGCAGCCCTAATCACCGTGACCTGGAAAGAAAAAAGGCCAGCAAAGCTGGCCTTTTGTTTGACTGCAGTTGAGCTACGACATGGCGTGCTTAGTTGAACTTCAGCGTCCACGAGTTGATGTAGCCGGTGTCGGCCGACGCACGGTCGGCGGCACGCAGTTTCCAGCTGCCGTTTTTCTGTTCGGCACTGGCGCCGCTGACCGTGAAGGTTTTCACGATGTTGTCGGCGCTGCCGCCGCTGCGGTTTTGCAGGTTGTAAACGCTGCCATCTGGCGCGATCAGGTCGACGATCAAATCACCGATGTACGGGTGCACAATATTCACGTCAACCGTGACAGTGCCGGCGGTGCCGGATGTCGGCACGCTGATCGGGCTTTGAATGCCAGTCGCGTTGTTGTCCGGAATGTTGTAGTCGGCGGTGTTGCTGTAGCTTTCGCTCGGCGGCGGTGTGCCGCCACGGAATGCCGCAACGGTCGCAGCGGTAGCGTTCAACACGCGGACGTTATCCGATTGCGAAGCTGTGCCCATCGCTTGGCCATCGCTGTAAGTCTTGTTCGGATTCGACCAGTAGTTGATCCGGGTGCAAGACGGCGAGCAGTTGTAGGCCATCACGGTGCGCCAGGCTTTGTTCGGCGCCTGATAACCATGACCGTAGGCATACGGGGTGGTGGTCGGATCGTTCGCTGGATCGTGGCGGGCACCTTGCAGGTGACCGATTTCGTGCGCGAACGAGTAGTAACCGGTGGCGCAATCGTAGTGCACGACAGCAAACGCGGTCGACTCGGTGGCGCCAATGGCCTTGGCAATACCGCAGGCTTCGCTGTTATTCAGAATCAGCACGCCGACGTCAGCGGCGACGCTGTCCCGCTGCGAGTGAATGCTGTCCATGTAGCCGTCGGTCTTGCCAGCATAGCGATCACGATCGGTGGTGATGCTGGTCGATTCGGTGTAGGTCACCTGCGACTTGGCGGCCAATTCAAAGGTGATGTTGATGCCGGAATTGACATAGCCCTGGTTCGATTCGGCAACTGCCAGATCGATCATGCTGCTGATGTCGGTGACCGCAGCGGCAGCGCCCTGGGTGTAGTTGACCAGCAGGCGGATAGTGCTGTTGGCCAGCGCCACGGCATTGGTGGTAATGCCTTTGTTCATTTGGCTACGCTGGGCATTGAACTGGCGCTGGGCGCTATCGAAAATCGAGCGGTACTCGCCCTCCGGGTGATCCGGCGGCAATTGGCTTTCATCGATCTTGGTAACGACGTGATCGCCATTGCTGAGCGGACGAATGCTGTACAGCTTGCCGTTCAGGCGAACGTTGCCCGTCACCAGACCATTGCGCTGAACCAGAATGGCTTGGTCGCCATTGCTGACCGCGCCGTTTTTCTTGCTGGCAAGCGTTTGAACATCGCCAATCCAGACGTCGCCGCCATCATTGGTGCGGTAGCTCTTTTTCAGCTTGGCATTGGCCTCGGCGCCAGCCATCAGATTCAAGTGCAGCTCGGCACTCTTCATCAGGCTCGGATTGGCGCGCAGGCCTTCTGCCATTGCTTCGACTTTGCGGTCGGAGCGGAGCCGGCTGAGTTGCGCCATGTCAGTAGCGCTGGCTGCTTTGAAATTGTTTTGCGTGCTGATGAACAAGTCATCGGCGGCATACAGCGAGCCAGCCGACAACAGACTGCCGGTCAGCGCGAGGCTGAGCAGGGAGTAACGTTTCATGGGGACCTCAGTGATTTTGTTTTTGCTGTGATCTGCGTTGCGGCAGATTCCTCCGGTGTGGCTGCAGACGGCCCAGCTTGCAGCGACGCCGTTTGATATCACTGTTGATTATGTCGAGGCAATCCTTACCCGGCATGAATCCGCAGCAATCAGCAAAAATCGTCTGGCTTGTATCGGCGTGCGATCGAACTGTATCGAAAGGTATCGTGAGGCCTGCATTTGTAGCTGGCGTGCTACGTTTCTCCGGCAATAAAAAAACGCGACGAAGCGCGTTTTTTTATTGCCGATGCGGCGAGCCTGTAGCTCACTCCAGCCAGCTGTTAACCTTGACCAGATCGTCTTCGACCAGGGTGCCGGCCGCGGCTTTCAATCGCAACACGTTCAAGGCGTAATCGTAACGGGCGCGCCACAGGTTGCGTTTGGCCTGGTACAGGTTTGAAGTGGCTTGCAGCACATCGACAATGGTGCGGGTGCCGACTTCGAAACCAGCCTGCGTGGCTTCCAGCGCGCTCTGTGCGGAAATTTCCGCTTGAGTCAGCGCTTTCACCGAACTGATTGCCGCTTGCAGGCCGAGGTAGGCACTGCGGGCATCACGCACGGTCTGGCGATGCTGCTTTTCCATGTCCTGCGCGGCCACGACATAATTGGCTGACGCCTGATCGGTCGAGGCGCTGGTGCGGAAGCCGGAAAAAATCGGCACCGACAAGGTCACTCCGATGGACTTGGTTTCGTTCGAATTGTCGAACGGGCTGGTGGTGTCGGTCAGCAGCGCGGTTCTGTCGCCATCGCTATCGGTATCGGTGTACGACGCAGACAAATCTAGGGTCGGGTAATGACCTGCCCGCTGCCGTTTGACTTCGTCGTGGGCGACTTCAGCGGCGAGCCGCTGGGCCTTCAGGCTCAGGTTGCTTTCCTGGGCAACCTTGACCCAGTCGTCAGCGCTGGCCGGATCCGGTGAGGTCAACGGCAAATCTGTCTTCAAACGATTGATGGATGCGTAGTAGGCGCTGGTGATCTGACGCAGCGACTCATTGGCGTTGTCGAGCGTATTCTGCGCTGAGATCATATTGGCTTGCGCTTGATCGTAGCGGGCCTGGGCTTCATGGACGTCGGTAATGGCAATCAGGCCGACATTGAACCGCTGTTTGGTCTGCTCCAGTTGCTTGCCGATCGACTCCAGCTCGGATTGGGCCAGCTGAACGCCGTCTTGTGCTGACAGCACATTGAAGTAGGCTTCTGCCGAGCGGACGACCAGTCCCTGCAGCTCCGCTTTGAAGGCCAATTCTGCTTGCGTGGAGCGTTTCTCCGCTTGTGACAAGCCAACCCAACTGTCGTGGTGATAGAGCTGCTGATCCAGCCGCAGGCTGACGACGTCACGATTGGTGTCGCTGTCATCGTCGTTCGGCGAAATGGGCGAGCTTTCTGTGCGGCTGTCGATTTTGCTCTTCGATACCGTGCCGCTGATTTGTGGCAATAGCACCGAGCGGGCAATCGTCACGCCTTCTTTGGCGGCATTGGCCCGTGCTTCTGAGGCCAAAAACTGAGGGTCGTTCTGCAGCGCAGCGCGATAGACATCAATCAGGTTTTCGGCATGACCGGCACTGCTGATCAGCAGTGCCACGGTGGCAGCGACCGGGGTCAGGGTTTGGCTAAGCGTGCGCTTGAACATCAGTAGCTTCCTTCTCAATGCAACTTTCAATCAACGGTCGAACGGTTTGCGGGCGCAAGGGTCGGCTGACCCAGTAAGCGTTGACGCAAACCGCGCGGAAATCGTTTGCTGACATGTGAAAGCTTGGGCCTGACTGTCAATACAACAGCGGCCAAATGAAACGCGATGAAGCGGCGCCGGTCCGGACCGAACCGGCGCCCGGCGAGCGCCGCTCAATCAGAGACAATCAAAACCGGAACTGCGGGCTTTGCGGCGCATTGATCAACCGCGCAACCACCGTTTCAAACAAGCTTTCTTCATTCCAGCTTTGCTCACCGGTGCGGGTGATGAGCTTGGCGGTCATGGCCGGCAGGTCGCCTTCGATGCAGAACAGCCGGCCGCCGATTTTCAGGCTGCGCTTGAAGCTGTCCGGCACTTTGACCAACGAACCGGTAATCGCAATCACGTCATACGGACCGTAGTGGTCCCAGCCAGCCGAGGCATCGCCTACTTCCAGCGTCACCTTGCTGCCCAGATTCAAGCTGTTCAGCTTGGTCTGGGCGCTGGTCACGAATTCCGGAATGATGTCGACGCTGTACACCTGGCGGGCAGAGCTCGCCAGCAGCGCGGTGACATAGCCGCTACCGGTGCCGACTTCCAGTGCGGTATCGCCCGCCTGAACATTCAGGGCCTGCAACAACCGACCCTCTTCCCGCGGCGGCATCATGTCCTGACCATGGCCAAGCGGGATGCGGACGTCGGCAAATGCCAACGAAGCGTACTCGCCGGGCACAAACTGTTCGCGCGGCAAACTGGCCATCAGGTCAAGGACACGGCCGTCGAGCACATCCCAAGGACGCACTTGTTGCTCGACCATGTTGAAGCGGGCTTTTTCAATGTTCATGGCATTCGGACTTATCGTTGAGATCCCGTTCCGAACCGGCTGACCGCACTGCATCAATGGCCGGCAGGTTAGGGGGCGGGGGGGCGACAAACAAGACGGCAAGTGTAACAGATTGTGGGCATTTCGCAGCCGTTTTGCCTTGATTGGCCGGGGTTTAGCAGCGCTGCCCGCGACGGTTTCGGCAGCCGTTTGGCCGCCGCGACGAGCCTCCGACCAGCGGCCGAAAGAGACCCTGCAGTTTGCCGGGGTTGGCACCGGCTCGGTATAGTTGCGACCAGTCTTTCCCGCCTTTTGCCGATTGTCACCGCGACGGTCGGCGCTAGCTTGCCCCCCGAGGTTGTTGCTGATGAATGCCATGCCGGATCAATTTCTCGCCCAGACCGCCACCGTCTCCGAGGATTGCACCCGCCCGTTTCCGCGCTCGCGCAAGATTTATGTGACCGGTAGCCGGCCGGATTTGCAGGTGCCGATGCGCGAAATCAGCGTCACCGACACCCCGACCGAACGCGGCCCGGAAGCCAATTCGGCGATCACCGTTTACGACAGCTCGGGCCCGTACACCGACCCGTCTGCCCAAATCGACATCCGTCGCGGGCTGCCGCGGCTGCGCGAAAGCTGGATCACTGAGCGCGCCGACACCGAGCTGCTCAGTGATTTCAGCTCGCGCTACGGCCGTGAGCGCAATGCTGATGCCAGCCTCAAGCACATGCGCTTCGAGTTTCTGCATACGCCGCGCAAAGCCAAAGCCGGCGCCAACGTCAGCCAGATGCATTACGCCCGTCGGGGCATCATCACGCCGGAAATGGAATACATCGCCATTCGCGAGAATTCGCGTATCGAAGCGGTGCGTGAGGCAATGTTGCTGCGCCAGCACCCGGGCCAGTCATTCGGCGCCGCGATCCCGAAACTGATTACTGCTGATTTTGTTCGGGAAGAAGTAGCGCGCGGCCGGGCGATTATTCCGGCCAACATCAATCACCCGGAACTGGAGCCGATGATCATCGGCCGCAACTTCCTGGTGAAAATCAACGGGAATATCGGCAACTCGGCGCTTGGTTCCAGCATTGAAGAAGAAGTGGAAAAGCTGGTCTGGGGCATCCGCTGGGGCGCCGACACCATGATGGATCTCAGCACCGGCAAAAACATTCACGAAACCCGCGAATGGATCATCCGCAACTCGCCGGTGCCGGTCGGTACCGTGCCGATTTATCAGGCGCTGGAAAAAGTCGGCGGCAAGGCCGAAGAGCTGAACTGGGACATTTTCCGCGACACGCTGATCGAACAGGCCGAGCAGGGTGTCGATTACTTCACCATTCACGCCGGCGTGCTGCTGCGCTATGTGCCGTTAACCGCCAAGCGGATGACCGGCATCGTGTCGCGCGGCGGCTCGATCATGGCCAAGTGGTGCCTTGCGCACCACAAAGAGAATTTCCTGTACACGCATTTCGAAGAGATCTGCGAAATCATGAAGGCCTACGACGTCAGCTTCTCGCTCGGCGATGGCCTGCGCCCGGGCTCGATTTACGACGCCAACGACGAAGCCCAGTTCGGCGAATTGAAAACGCTGGGTGAGCTGACCCAAATCGCCTGGAAGCACGATGTCCAGACCATGATCGAAGGCCCCGGCCACGTGCCGATGCACCTCATCAAAGAGAACATGGACAAGCAGCTGGAGCTGTGCCACGAGGCGCCGTTCTACACGCTCGGGCCATTGACCACCGATATCGCTCCGGGCTACGACCACATCACCAGCGCCATCGGCGCCGCGATGATCGGTTGGTTTGGCACCTCGATGCTCTGTTACGTCACGCCCAAAGAGCACCTTGGCCTGCCGAACAAGAAAGACGTCAAGGATGGCGTGATCGCTTACAAGATCGCGGCCCACGCCGCCGATTTGGCCAAGGGCCATCCGGGCGCGCAGGTGCGTGACAATGCCTTGTCGAAAGCGCGCTTTGAATTCCGCTGGGAAGATCAGTTCAACCTGGCCTTGGATCCGGACACTGCCCGCGAATTCCACGACGAAACGCTGCCGAAGGATGCCCACAAGGCGGCGCATTTCTGCTCGATGTGCGGCCCGCAGTTCTGCTCGATGAAAATCACCCAGGATGTCCGCGACTACGCCGCTGAACACGGCATGGAGACCATTGCCACCCAGAATATCGAGGTGGTGCTGGAGTCTGGCATGGAGGAAAAAGCCCGGCAATTCCGCGACTCCGGCGCGGATGTCTTCAACAAAGCCTGAGGCTGCAGTCGGGTCATCAACAACAGGGCAGGTCAACCAACCTGCCCTTTTTGCTGGTCGCAGCCGCTTGACCCTGGCAGTCAGCGGGGCCCGTTAGCAAAACCAGTCAGCAAAACCAGTCAACAAAACGAGAGACAGCGGCCACCATGAAACCGCAATTCGGCAAAGACGATGTGGAAATCCTGAGTCAGGAAGATTTGTACAAAAACTACTTTCGGGTCGAAAAAGTGGTGTTCCGGCATCAGCGCTTTGCCGGTGGCGTCAGCGAGCCGGTGACGCGGGAAGTGTTCATGACCCGCGGTGCCGTGTCGGTGCTGCTGTACGACCCGGCGCTCGATGCGCTGGTGTTTGTTGAACAGTTCCGCATAGGCGCGCTGGCCAGCCAACGCTCACCTTGGCAGCTGGAAATGGTCGCCGGCATGTTGGACAAGGCGCTGCCACCGGCAGAAATTGCCCGGCGTGAAGCCATGGAGGAGGCCGGCTGCCGGGTTGAAGATCTGCATTTCGTTGGCCGCTTTTTCACCACCCCCGGCTGCTGCAATGAACTGTTCCATGTCTATGCAGCCAAAGTCGATGCCTCCGGTCTGGCTGCGCATGGCGGTTTGCCAGAGGAGCACGAGGATATCCGCATTCACGTGGTACCTCGGCAAACGGCGTTCGACTGGCTCGACGCCGGTCATATCGAAAATGCCATGACGGTGTTGGCGCTGCAGTGGCTGCGCATCCACGGCACCGATTGGTAACACGCTCATCGACGGTACGCCGGTAGCATTCGGTAACGCTGCGCTGGTTAGCAATCGCTGCCTTTTCGCGCTAAGGTTGTGGCATGAACGCTGTGTTGTTTCGAGCCAAACAACAGCCGCGCCGTTACGTACCGGATCTCGACCGGTTACTGGCCGGCTGTGAACGCAATTACCAGACGCTGACTGCGCTAGTGGCCGTCGGCGATGTCGGTGGCCGCGCCGGTGGCAAGCGTGCACTGGAACTGGCGACGCTGGACGAAGACCGCTACACCACCACCCTGAAGGTTCAGGAGTTCGATTCGGTCGCTTTGGGCAGTGCTTCACAGTGGGGCGTCGGCGCCCGACGCATGATTGTGCGTTTGTACCATGATGCCCGTTTGGCGGAGGTGCTACAGTGGCACAACCGACGAGTGATGCAGGGTAGTTATCCTTACCCGAACGCACAGATGGCGCAGCGCGACGAAAAACAGCGAGTGACTGACTTCCTGACCGAATGGCTGGCGTCCTGCCAGCGTCGGCGCGTGCCTGTCCATTGTGTTCGGCTTACTTCTGTACGCGCACCCGTGGTGCGCACCGGAGCCTCCTGAATGCGACATGGAACTGTCCCTGTTCATCGGCTTGCGGCTCGCCAGAATGGCGTGGTCGAGCTGGTCCAAATCACCGACTGTCACCTGTTCAAGGATGACAGTGGCAAGCTGCTGGGATTGCAAACCGTCCACTCGCTGAATGCGGTGCTCGACGATGTCGCGACCCTGCCGCCGCAGGACTTGTTGCTGGCGACCGGCGATCTGTCCCAGGACGGCACGCCCGAGTCTTACCGGCGCCTGCGCGAAGGCGTCAACCGCTTCGCCATGCCGGCATTCTGGATCCCTGGCAATCACGATGAACCGACCCTGATGGCGACCGAACTGACCGGCGGCAATTGGTCGGCAGCCAAGCGCATCCTGGTTGGCAACTGGCAGATCATTCTGCTCGACTCGATGGTGCCGCGCCGGGTTTACGGCAAGCTGAAAGACGAGCAACTGGCATTGGTCGAACAGTCATTGCAGGAATTTCCGCAGCACCATGCGCTGGTTGTGCTGCACCATCATCCGGTGCCGGTCGACTGCTTCTGGCTCGACACCATTGGTCTGAACAATCCCGAGCCCTTGCTGGCCATGCTGCGGGCGCACAACGCCAAGTCGGTGGTGCTGTGGGGCCATATCCATCAGGCCTTTGACCAAGAGCAGGACGGCATCCGGCTGCTGGCGACGCCCTCGACCTGCGTTCAGTTCAAACCGCATTCGGAGGATTTCCAGGCCGATACCGAAAGCCCGGGTTATCGCCTGCTGCGTCTGCACGACGACGGCCGCATCGAGACCAGCGTGCGCCGAATTGACCACATGGAATTTACGGTTGATTACACGGTGAAGGGCTACTGAGCCAACTGCAGCCGTTCTCACACACCCCGCTGCGCGTGACTTGGCGCCTTGCCGCGCTAGCTTTGCTTCTCCTGTCCAGATGCCCGCGGTAGCGGGCAAATTCCGCACGCTTTCCTATACTCCCTGAGGTTTGGCACAGGGAGTTTCACCATGTTCGGATTTCGCGATTGGCCTTTCCGCCGCAAATTGCTGGTGCCGATTATCGTGTTGGCCGCCATGCTGGCCATCATGATGTGGGTCGGCATGGGCGCGACCAACCGTATCGGTGGCCTGGCCAATGATATTTCCGGCCGCTTGCTGCCCAGCGTCAATCTGGTGCTGGAAGCGGATCGCGATCTGTATCAGGCGCTGGTTGCCGAGCGCGCACTGACCGCCGGGCTCGGTGATGCCAACAAGCAACGCAGCGATCACAGCGAAAATTTGCAGCAGGCGACTGATCGGATCCACAAGGCGGCCGCCCTGCATCCGGACAGCAAAGAGATTCAGGCCGAGCTGCGCAGTTTCGAGCAGAATTTTGCCACCTGGAAGCAGAGCTCGTCGGCGCTGATGAATGGCGGTGCCGACAGTGTGGCGATAGAACA
This sequence comes from Permianibacter fluminis, assembly GCF_013179735.1. Lineage (NCBI taxonomy): Bacteria > Pseudomonadati > Pseudomonadota > Gammaproteobacteria > Pseudomonadales > Pseudomonadaceae > Permianibacter > Permianibacter fluminis. The sequence goes on from NZ_JABMEG010000001.1 coordinate 1,473,030, forward strand.
GGCTGCCGGCCAGTTTCAGAGTACCCGCGATACCATTGATCGGATGGGCGATCTGATCATGAAAGCGGCGACCGCCGCTGATGAAGAAGTCGCCAGCACCCGCAGCAGCAGCGCCACGCTGCAAATCATTCTGTTGTTGATCGGTCTGGCCGTCTGCGCTCTGCTGGCTTGGATTTTCCCGCCCATGATCGTCGGGCCGTTGGCAACGCTGCTGAGTCGTATCGAAGACATTTCGCACGGCGATGGCGATCTGACCCAGCGGCTGGACGTGCAAAGCGAAGATGAGCTCGGCAAAGTCGCGGCGGCGTTCAACCAGTTTGTCGCCAAGTTGCAGCAGACCTTGCAGCGCTTGATCGGCCACGCCAATGAAGTCAGTGACGCCGCCGGTCAGTTGTCCGGCATCACCAAACGCGCGGACAACCTGATTGGCGATCAACGCAGCGCAACCGAACAGGTGGCCACAGCGGTGCACGAAATGTCGAGCACGGTGCAGGCCATTGCCCAAACCACCTCATCGGCCGCGCAAGCTGCGCACAGTGCCGATGCAGATGCCAAAGATGGCCGCACAGTGGTGGGCCAGAGCGTAAAAGCCATTGAGGATTTGGCCAGCGATGTCGGCAATGCCTCGGAAACCATCCACAAGCTGGAATTGGAAACCGCCAACATCGGCAAAGTGCTCGATGTCATTCAGGGCATCGCCGAGCAAACCAATCTGCTGGCGCTGAATGCAGCGATTGAAGCGGCGCGTGCCGGTGAGCAGGGCCGCGGGTTTGCCGTGGTGGCCGATGAGGTGCGGACGCTGGCGGCACGCACCCAGCAAAGCACACTGGAAATCCAATCAATGATCCAGAGTCTGCAAGGCGGTGCCCGCAATGCCGTCAGCATCATGGAGCGTGGTCGCAGCAAGGCCGATACCAGTGTCGAGCGCGCCAAGGCTGCCGAAACGTCGCTCAGCAAGATTACCGAATCGGTTTTGAAACTGACCGACATGAACACCCAGATCGCCACGGCCGCAGAAGAGCAAACGGCGGTGACCGATGACATCGCGCGCAATGTCGAAGCCATTCGCGGCATTGCCGGCCACAGCGCGGAAGCGGCACGCGCCAGCGCTGAAACCGGCAACCGGCTGGCGGGTTATGCCGAGGCCCTGCAAAGCGAGGTGGCCCACTTCCGGGTCTGAGCCAGTAAAAACAAACGGCGCCAATGGCGCCGTTTGTTTTTCCGTTCTTTTTGCCGGCTGATCAATACAACGCGCGAATCAGCGGATTGAACCAGCGGCCCACCGGGCCGGTCAGTCGCAGCGGTGCCGACTGCACGGTCAGGCACAGGCAGTCTTCGTTTTGCACTGCGGTCGGCGTGTGCTCAACGCTGTCATCGACGACCAGAAAATCGCTGCTCTGATACAAGCCGTGTTGATCCGAAAACGAACCATTCAGCACCAGCGTGATTTCGGTGCCGTCGTGGGTGTGCTGCGGTACTTTGCCACCGGCCCGAATATGATGCAGCGCGATCAGCGTGCCATCCGGCAACTGCTTCAAGGTCGCTTGCCGGACACTGCCGCTGAGCCGGGTCCATTTGCGCGGCAAGCCATTGGGCAACAGTTTTTGCAGTGGCGCCGGCAGCGCCGAACGGCTCGCTGTCGCTGTCGATCCGGTGTTAATGGCATTGGCGGCATTGCCGGTAGCGGGCGAGTGCGCGCGGTCGGAACCCGGCTCCAGTCGGCGCAACATTTTTTGCCAGCTGTCGCCGCTCATGGCGCTCGGTGGCAATTGCTCCAGCAAATTGCCACCGAGCTCATTGAGCGTGCTCAGTTGCAACTGGCAGTGCGGGCAGTTCGACAAATGCGCGGCGGTGGCGAGCGCATGGGCGCTGGCCATGTGACCACTGGCATAGGCCAGTAACCAGTCCGCGCTCGGGTGATGGCTTGCAGACATATGTGTTTATCCTTGGCCAAAACTGGCGTGCAGCCGCTGCAGTGCGAGCCGGATACGCGATTTGACCGTGCCCACCGGCACGCCGAGTTCCGTGGCGATTTCCTGATGGGATTTATCTTCGAAGTAAGCTTTCTCAATCACTTCGGCTTGAGCCGCCGGCAGTTGCGCCATTGACAGCCGCAACTCGCCACCGCGCAGCAGCAAGTCGGCCTGTTCATCGGTCGGCATGCTGTCGTCTTCCAGCACCGGCCACAAATCGTCAACGGGCAACAGCTCGGTTGGACCGATGCGCCGGCATTTGGCGTCGATGTAGCGGTTACGGGCGATGGTGAACATCCAGGTACTGACCCCGGCTTTGCTTTGCTGATAAGTCTCTGCGCGGCGCCAGACCAGCAGCATGGTGTCCTGGGTCAATTCTTCGGCAGAGGCCGGATCGGCGCCGAGCCGGACAAAGTAGGCCTTGATGCGCGGGCCGAAATACTGGAACAGCGTGCCGAACGACTCGGTGCAGCGCTCGCGGGCGACCCGTTGCAGGCAGGCGGCGAAGGTGTCGGCCTTACCCTTGTCGACGTTGTTGACCACCATGCGAGGGGCAAACCGGGCAGCGGAAGAAGTGGCCGCATTGTAACCCGGGCGTGATGCGGCGCCCGGTGCTGAAGTGCGTGAATCGCTGCTTGCCATGTCTCGTGCTCGGCTGGCGGTCTGATGCTCACTGTTACGGTCCTGAGGCCCGGCCGGATCAGTGCTGTCGAGCGCTGAACTCGGCAAATTGCCGAATCTGTGCCGCCAGTCGGATTTTTCGCGCACTGGCCCCGAGCAAAGTGATCGCCCTGCCGGCCTTGCCCCGTATTCCTGCCCCGACCGCCAGCTGTTGTGTGCGGGGAAACCTTAGGGATAACAGGGGGTAAGCAAATCATGTCTATGTTGATGGGCAGGAAGCTGCTGAGCTGGCTCAGCGTGCCGGTGCTGGCCTTTGCCGTGTCTGGCTGCGGCGTATTCGATGGCGATGATGACGATCCGGACCCGTTGCCGGCGCCAACCACCGCCAAGGTCCGGGTGGTGCATGCCTCGCCGGACGCCCCGCCGGTCAACGTCGTGGTCAGCGGCAGCACCACGCTGCTGAGCAACTTCGATTACGAAGCTATTTCACCGCTGGTCGAAATCGGCACCGGCGATTTGCAGGTCGCGGTCAACGGCATCCTGCCGGGTAGCACGCCGACCGTGATCGGACCGGCCACGCTGACGCTGGCCGCCGACAAGATCTACACCGCCATTGCGGTGGATTACGTCGCCGACATCGGTTTGGAGCTTATCGAGGCCGATGACACCGCCGTCGCCAGCGGCCAGACCCGGGTCACCGTGTTCCACGGCGCGCCGGCCGCACCGCAGGTCGATGTCTACGTCACTGCGCCGGACGCCGCGCTTGCCGATGCCTCCGCGCTTGGCAGTTTCGCGTTCCGGGAAACGCTCGGTCCGGTCACGGTCGCCAATGCCGACTACCGCATCCGGGTGACGTTGGCCGGCGACAAGGACTCCGTGGTGTTCGACAGCGGCACGGTGCCGCTCGCCGGTGGCGATCTGCTGCTGGTGGCGAGCGAAAACATCCTGAACAGCGAATACGGCAGCGATTATTCGCCGATTAATTTGCTGGTCAGCGATGGCAGCAACCCGAGCAGCGTCATTCGTGACGTCAACACGCCGGCGGCGCTGCGCGTGGTGCATGCCTCGCCAGACGCGCCGGCGGTGGATGTTGTGGTCAATGACAACTTCGCCGAACCGCTGGTCGATGCGCTCACCTATCCGGACTTCACCGGTTACGTCCGGGTACCGGCGGACAGCTACAACGTCAAAGTCGCGGCCGATGCCGACAACGATATCGTTGCTATCGACGCCGATCTGGATCTGTCCGCCGGCAGTGTCAGCAGTGTGCTCGCGGTTGGCGAACTCGCCGACATCGAACCGCTGGTGCTGACCGACAATCCGCGTCGCATTGCCACCGAAGCGCGGGTGCGCTTGGTGCACGGCAGCCCGGCGGCTGGAGCCGTCGACATTTACGTCGTCGCACCGGGCACCGATCTGAACACGGTGACGCCGAACTTCAGCAACGTGCCGTTCAAGGCGGACACCGGTTACGTGTCCTTGCCGGCCGGTGATTACGATGTGGTGATCACGCCGACCGGCAGCAAAACGGCAGCCATCGGTCCGCTCGCGATCAGCGTCGAAGCCGGCGGCATCTACACCGCAATCGCCCGTGATGAAGTCGGTGGCGGTGGTCCGCTGGGCGTGATTCTGCTCGACGATTTCAACGTGATCTAAACGCGCGCTCTGCCAACATGCCCGGCTATACTGGCCGGGCATGTCATCGCTTCCTCAAATTGATTTCTCGCCACTGTCTCCGGTCACTGCCGTGCTTGCGATGCTCGGTTGCCAGCCGGACGATGACGCTTGGGTGCTCGGTCAAAGCGGACCGGCGTTGACGCCGGCAGCGAGCGCGGCGCTGACCGTATGGCGCCTGCAGCAAAGCCTGCGGCAGCTGTTGGCGGTGACGCCGCTGTGGGCGGCAAGTCTGCAGTCGCCGATCGTTACGGCAGAGATTCTGGCGGCGTTTGCCGGCCATCCGTGGCACGCCTTCCTGCAACAACTCTGGTCGCGCTGGCGCGCTGCGGTACTCGCTGAGCATGAGCGCTCGAACGAAGAGGCGAGAGCTCCATCGGGGCAACATACTGACGCGGATTTGCCGTCGCTGACCACCGCATTGCGTGTCTGGCAACGCGAACATGAACGGTGCTGGCAGGCGCTGTCGGCGAACGAAACCGCGCAATTATTGATCGCCGCCAGCTGGCCCGGCTTCGACGCCATGTTGAGAGTCAATCCGAGCGCCAACCCGAGCATCTTGTCTCGCGCGTCGCAGCAGTCTTTACCCGCCAGTTGGCAACAAACCCTGCAGACAATGGCGCAACAAGCAGGCCGTTTGTCAGCGCAAGCCATTCAGCAACCGGCCAGCGCCGAGCCGGGCGAACGCGCCGTGCATTGGCAGCAACATGGCGCCCGCTTGATTCGCTATCCGGCGCCAGCCGATGCCACGCCGATTCTGCTGGTGTATGCCTGGATCAACCGGCCGGACGTGCTTGACTTAAGTCCGCAGCAATCGCTGATCGCGTGCTTGCAGGCACAAGGGCTGGCCGTGTGGTTGCTGGATTGGGCCGACAGCGGCGCGCACGGTTTGACACTCGATGACTATGTCGAGCAATTGCTGCAACCGGCGCTGCAAGAAGTTTGTCTGGCGAGCCAGCGTTCGCGGGTTTCGGTGCTTGGTATCTGTCAGGGCGGTACGCTGGCGCTGAGTCTCGCGTTAAAGCAGACGGCGAAAAATGACAGCACCATCGCGTCGCTGTCATTGGCGGTGACGCCGATTGATTTTCACAGTGCGGACGATCGTTTGTCGGCGTGGTCGCAAACGTTGCCAGCCGCCAGTCTGGCAACCGTGCAAGCGCATTCGCCCGCGACGCTCAATCTCGCATTTCTCAACCTGAAGCCGTACAGCCTGCGCACCGGGAAATATCTGTCGCTGCTCACGCAGCCGTGTTCGGCGGCGGCGCTGGCGAATTTTTTGCGTCTGGAACATTGGCTGCTCAGTGGCCCGCTGCTCAGTGGGCCGGCGCTGGCGACTTATCTGGAGCGGTACTATCAGCACAATATCCTGTGTCGAAATGCCCAGAAGGGTGAGTCGCAAACGATGACGTTGGACGCGGTGCAATGTCCGCTGCAAGTGCTGATTGCCGATCAGGATCACATTGTGCCGCCGGCAGCGTCACTTGCCGTGTCGGTCTTGATGGCGTCGCCGGTGCAAATCGAACGCTTGCCGGCCGGTCATATCGGTGTGCTGGTCGGTCGTCAACGCGAGCGACTGGCCGCGCAGGTGGCAGCGTTTGTCCGCACGGTGAATCGATAACGAGGTAGAGAAGCGGGATGGCGCTTGGTTATTGGTGCTGGTTGCGCGTTTCGCTCACGCCCGCACCGTGCCGCAAGACCAGCAGGCATCAAAAGTCGCTTCACAATCTTCGCCGCAATGCTGGCAATGCCAATTCGGTTCGTTGCTGTGTTGCTGCGTTCGCCATTCTTCCAGCAGCAATTCGGCGCGCGCGGTTTCGTTGGCATGCAGCACCCAGACGCTGGGCAGGGTATCGAAACCCATCGGCAATTCGCCGCGCATCGAAAACAGGGCATCGCCCTGCACCTGTACGCTGATGCCTTGCGCTTCCAGAAAGCCGCGCAACAGATGCGCCTCGAACGGATTGTCAGCGGTATAGAGCTTGTGCATGATGATCATCGTGGCGGCGGTTACTGACAACATAGCACAGCCATTACCACCACTGATTTGTCCGACGGATGCAGCCAAGGCTGGCGACAGCAAGCAACCGCTGCCGCCAGCGTTGCCATCACTCGAACGAAATGACCGGAGTGGCAGCCACCGCGCCCGGCGGCAATGCCAGCGGTGCGGCTTGTCCGGCCGGGCCAAGGCTGCGAATGAAACGATACAGCGCGCGTTTGTCCGGCTCGGCCATCTCGCGCAGATTGAACCACGGCATCGGTGGCCGCAGCGGCGACGATGCCAGCGCGATCCACTCATCCTCGCTGTGCTGTTGCACCGACAGCCGCAAATTGGCCGGGTAGCTCACGCCCCACGGTCCTTTCCAGCCCACCGAATTCCCCGTCAGCCAGGCCGACTCCGGCACCTTGCCGGCCGTTTCCGGATAATTCGGGGTGTGGCAGTCATTGCAGCCACCAATCGTGGCGAGATAACGGCCGCGACTGATGTCGGCATTCTCGGCCTTGCCGCGCGGATCAGCCTGCGCGATCTGCGGCACCATCAGCGGCAACACAAGCACACCGGCGAGCGCCAGCGCGCGCGACAAATTGACGAACCTAAGCATGATTCCTTTCCTTTTGCGAACAAGCTGGCGGGAACAGCCCCAACTGACGGTTCGGCCCGGGTGGCAAACCGGCAGCTCCAGCGCCGCGAACACTAGCGCGCTGCGCCGCCGGCCGTTGCTAAGACTTTCGTAAATTCACCGTTGTTTAGAAACTGCAACAGGAGCCGGGAGGCGTTAACATACGCGCCGGGTTTCGTCGGCCGGTTGTGGCCGCCTAGAGGTAGCACGAGTGTCTGTAGAGCTTTCCCGCCGCTTCAGTGTTGCGCCGATGATGGATTGGACGGATCGGCATTGCCGGTATTTTCTCCGGCTGATCAGCAAGCATGCTTTGCTATACACCGAGATGGTCACCTGCGGTGCGATTTTGCACGGCAGTCGCGATGCCCAATTGAAATTTGATCGGTTTGAACATCCGGTGGCCTTGCAGCTGGGTGGTTCGAATCCGCAGCAATTGGCGCAATGTGCCCGCATTGCGGTCGATTATGGTTACGACGAGATCAACCTGAATGTCGGCTGTCCTTCGGATCGGGTGCAGGAGGGCAAGTTCGGTGCCTGTTTGATGGCCGAGCCGGAGCTGGTCGCGGAATGTGTGGCGGCGATGAACAGCGCCGTGGCGATTCCGGTAACGGTGAAGCACCGCATCGGGATTGATGACAAGGATTCCTGGGCCGAGTTGGTCCGCTTTGTCGAAGTCGTCGCGGCGGCCGGTTGCCGCAGTTTTACCGTGCATGCCCGCAAGGCTTGGCTCAACGGTTTGTCGCCAAAAGAAAACCGGGAAATTCCGCCGCTGCAATACGACACGGTGTACCGGCTCAAGCAAACCTTTCCGCAACTGGAAATCATCATCAATGGCGGCATCACCCAGTGGTCCGCTGTTGCGGAACATTTGCAGCATGTCGATGGCGTGATGATCGGCCGCGAGGCGTATCACAATCCCTGGTTTCTCGCCGACGTTGATGCGCAGTTATTTGGTGATCACAGTACCGCTACCACGCGTGCTGACGTGCTGCGCGAATTTGCCGAATATGCCCGTTATCAACTCGCGCATGGCAGTGGCTTGCAGCATCTGAGTCGGCACATTCTCGGCCTGTATCATGGCCAGAAGGGCGGCCGCTTGTTCCGCCGTGTGCTGTCGGAACAGGCACACAAGCGCGGCGCCGGCGTCGAGGTCTTGTTTGTTGCGCTGGCTGCCGTTGAGGCGCAACAGCGCGAAGAGGCGGCGGCGACCGAGTAGGGTTGGCGCTGCCGCGCTCGACTGTTAGCGCGCCCTTTCTCTGTATTGTCTTCATTGGTGGCGCGGGTTAGTCCGCGCTGCCCAGCTTCTTGCAAGCGAATGGTGAAATTCGCCATTCGATGGTGGCCATGCTCATGTGCCGCTGTCACCTTTCCCTGTCAGTCCTTGTAAATCAAGCAGTTGCCTGCGCCTTGCGGGTTGGCATGGTGGTTGCGATATGACTGCTATCGGTCAGTTGTCTTCCGTCATGCCGTCTCCGGCATGAGCCCGCACAGGAGTCCGGCGATGGCGCTGGAATGGTTCAAACAGGAAATGCGCGCGCTGTGGCCACAAGGCCAGCGCTGGTTGCAGGCGATGCGGCATGAGCTGGTGCGCGTGCAGGCGCTGCATCGGCGTGAGCGCGCCCGCGAACGGGTGTTGCAATCCGAACTGGCGAATGCCCGTGCCGCGCTGGCCAGTTGGCAAGCCCGTCGCGATGTTGCAGCCGGTTTGCCGCGTACCGAATTGGCTGAGGCGGCCGCGGTGGAAGTGCAGCGCCGCGCTGCCGAAGTCGAGGCGATTCAAGTGGTGCTGGCCAAGCAAAGCGAGCTGGTCCAGACGCTGACAGAAAAACTGACGGCGATGGAAGCGCGGTTTGTCACGGCGAGTGAGCAACACCACATGCCGCGCCGGCCGGCGCTGCTGATTGCCAGCACCTTGGCGGAACTGGCGCAGCGCGAGCAGCGCTTTGCCGAATCCGAACAGCAATTGCAGCGTCAGCGCTTGCAATGGGACGCGCCGCTGGCCGGTGCCGCAAGCGACATGACAACGCCTGTGCCGTTTACCCGGACAGAGCCGGACGTTGGACCCGCGACAGAATTGTCGTCAACCGAGCTCACCCCGCAGGCGACCACGGTGGCGGCAACCGCGGCCAAAACAGACGCTGCGACAGACTCTGCAACAAGCGCCGCGGAAAACGCCGAACCAATCGCCGATGCAGATTTTGTTACAGCTGCCTCGTCAACTGACAAACAGGAGCGCGCACCATGAATGCAGCGTATCAATTGTTGGTGGTGATGTTCAGTCCGGTGTTGGTGTTCAGTTGCTGTGCGGCCCTGGTTTCCGTTTGGGACCGTTATTGGCGCAATCGAGGAGTGTGAACATGAGTGAATGTCCCTACTGTGGCCGCAAAAATGCGGACGAGCGTTACAGTGGTCGTGGGCCATTCCGGGCCGCCCATGGTGGCAAGGTGTTTGGCGTTTGCGCCGGCATTGCCGACCATTTTGGTTGGTCGCGGTTTTCCGTCCGACTAGTGACCATTCTGGCGTTGGTGTTTTTCTTCCCGGCGACGCTGATTGCCTACTTCCTGGCGGCGCTGCTGCTCGACCGTGAGCACGAGCCGCATTACGACGTCTGAGTTCTACCCAACTCGGCTTTTCCCGTCATCCTCTTCAGCCGCCGGTCCGCGACCAATTGCCGCAGACCGGCCGGCTGCCCTGAACTATAATCCGCGGCCAGAATCTGACCGGTCCCCGCTTCGGGTTGCCTGATCCGAAGCCCGTCTTGCGGTCGCTCGCCGATTTCGGTGAGCGCGCGGAGTTTGCCTTGATGCGTACCCTGTTCTCGCTGTTATTGATAACGGTTTTGCCGGTTCTGGCGCCGCCATTGTTGGCCGCCGAAGCCACCGGCATCACGGTGCAGGACGGTTATGTCCGGTTGCCGCCACCGGGCAGTCCGGCCGCGGCTTACTTCACGCTGAAAAATGCCGGTGCCGCGCGGGCGCTGGTTGATGCTGACTGTGCCTGTGCCGGCATGACCATGATTCATGAATCAGCCGAGAAAAATGGCATGGCCACCATGCGCCATGTTGATAGTGCGCCGCTGCCACAAGGCGGCGAGCTGGTGCTGAAGCCGGGTGGTCTGCATGTGATGATGATGCGCCTGCAGACGCCACTGAAACTCGGCGATTCGGTGCAGCTGACTCTGAAATTTGCCGATGGCGATACGCTCGCCATCACGCTGCCTGTGCAAGCACGCTGAGCCTGTTGTGCGTTGCCAACCTGATTGTTACCGCACGCCGAGATCCGGCTTCGTGGGCCGGGCGCTGCTCGCGCTGTCGGTGCTGTTGCTGGCAAGCACCAGCACCAGCACCTTCGCCAAGCAGAAAGCGCCGGCCGTCGAACCGGAAGATGCCTGTGTCGGCAGCCGGATTCTGTCCATCGTCGCGCATGCCGATGACGATCTGTATTTCATCAATCCGGCGATCGATGCCGCCATTGCGCGCGGCGCCTGTGTCCACACCGTGATCGTCACGGCTGGCTATGTCGATGAACCGGACAACAGCAAACGCTTGGCCGGATTGAAAGCGGCGTATTCCTTCATGGCGCAGCGGCCTGATGCCCCCGCGCGTCAGGACTGGCAGGAACAATGGTTGCTCGTCGCCGGCAAACCGGTGCAGCGACTGACACTGGCCGGCCAGCCGAAAATCCAGCTGAGTTTTCTGCACCTGCCCTGTGGCGCTCACGACGACATCCGGCCGCGCCAGCCCGCGACCTTGTACGAGCTTTACACCGAACACGAACGCAGCCACACCATCGGGCCGCAAGCCGGCGTCGACTACGATGAGATCGCATTGGTTGCCGTGTTGAAGGCGCTCATAAACGACTGGGACCCCGACACGCTCTATACCCTGCAGCCCAATCGGCCCTTCCCGGTCCGGCACAGCCGGCCCGGCGGCGAAGGCGCTCACCCTGATCACGTCATCGTTGCCCGGTTGGTGCTGACGGCGCTGATCGGACAGCCACGGGTGCGGGTGGTGCGCTTGCATGACGACTATCCCATTCAGGATCTGCCGGCCAACCTGTCGATCGAGCAGGCGACCCGCAAAACCGAGGTAATGCGCGCCTATTGCCGCGAAGATGTGCGTGGCTGCGCCAACCCGGACACCCTGCAACCGGCTTGCCGCGCCGAAGACGCTGATGGCTGGGGCGAGGCCTGGCTCTGCCGGCACTACCCGCAGCGCATTCCCAACCGCGACTGACTGTCGCGCAAGCTGCCCGATGGCGTTGAGCCGCCAGTCGGGTGGGCTGAATAAATTTCCCGCACGCCTTCAAACCCAGACCGCGATAAACGCGTCCGAAGGGCATTGGTACAGCAAAGCTGTGCAAAAATGGGGGACCATCGTGCAGGTATCAGCCGCCTTGGAGGCGACCGTTTTGGACCAACCCGCCAATGTCACCCCAATCCGGCCTGCTGCCGGCGCCGGTATGACCGAGCAAGAGCAAGCCGATGAGCAATTGGCGCTGACCGTTGCCCGTGCCCAGGCAGGCGACAAAGCGGCGTTCGCACAGCTCTATCGCAGCCAGCATCGGCGCGTCTACGCCCTGTGCGTGCGCCTGTTGGGGGATCGGCAGCTGGCGGAAGAGCTGACCCAGGATGCCTTTGTCAAAGCCTGGCAGCAGCTGCACAGTTTTCGCGGTGAGGCCAAGTTTTCTACCTGGCTGCACCGGGTCACCGCCAATGCCGTGATTTCCTATCAGCGCAAACATGGACCGTGGCTGCGCTGGTTGAAAAAAGGCGGCGGCGATGACGAGATTCCGGAAACGCTGAGTCACGAAACGCCGGGCGAGGCCCGTGATCTGGAAGCCGCGATTGCGCAGCTGCCAGTGCGTGCCCGGCAAGTGTTTGTACTGATGGATATTGAAGGTTATAGCCACGAAGAAACCGCCGCCGCGCTTGGCATTGCCGAAGGCACCAGCAAAGCGCAGTTGTTTCGGGCCCGCGAGCTGTTGAGAGGAATGCTGCAATGAGCCATGAATCAATTCATCACGAACACGCTGGCGCAAGCAAGCCGGAGTGGTTGCAAGCCGAGCTCAAGCAGCTGCCGAGTGAACTGGCGCCAGAGCGCGATCTGTGGCCGGAAATCGCCCAGCAAATCAGCAAGCCGGCTCGGCAGCGTTGGCTGCCCGCTGCGGTCGCGGCCAGTGTACTGGTCAGTGCCATGTCAGCGGTATTCACCTGGCAGTTGTATCAACAGCGCTCTGATGATGCAGCGCTGGCCAGCAGCCAGCAACTGCTGCAGCAGATTGAGTCGCCGTATCAATTGGCACGCACCAGTTATGCCGAGCAGTGGCCGACCTTGAAAACCAATCTGGATCCGGAAACAGCAGCCACTGTCGAGCGCAATCTGCAAATCATCCGGACGGCGCACGAGCAACTGGCCAAGGCGCTGAACAAGCAGCCGGATGATCCGGCGCTGCAACAATTGCTGCGGCAAACGCTGGCAAAAGAGATCGAGGTTTACCAGCTGGCGGAAAACGCCTCCCGGGTATCGATTTGAGTTATGCCGGAATTTTCCCGGCAAGAAAGCCAGAACAGCGGCCGGAAAAAAACACCGGGCCGCGAAAACGATTCAAACCCGACGCAAGCGGTTCGCGTCTCAGTATCAGAACCCCGACGGTAGCACCGCGCTACCGACACCATGCAAACCGGCGTTAGCGCAAAGCCTGTGCGGCGCCAGCACTTAACAGGAGTTGGACATGAACAAGATGCTGCTGAGTCTGATCGCGCTGGCTCTGGCACCGCTGCTGAGCGCGGCCGCCCAAGCCGGTGAAGCGGTCAACCTGAGCCTGGATGCCGATGGCAAAGGCGAAGTCACCATCGACATCGTTCGCGGTGACATCACTGTGATCGGCTGGGAGCAAAACAAGGTCAGCGTGGAAGGTAATCGCGATGACAAGAGCGAAGCTTTTGTCTTTGAACGCAGCGGCAACACCATTCATATCGAAGACAAACTGCCGAACAATGTTCATCGTGGCGAGGGCAGTAAACTTACCGTGAAGATTCCGCGGACAAACAGTCTGCGGGTCGAACTGGTCTCGGCCAATCTCAACGTTCGCGATGTCGCTGGGCGTAGCGATCTGAGTACCGTCAGCGGTGATCTGAAGCTGGAAAAGCTTGGTCATGATGTTGATGTCGAAAGCGTCAGCGGCAATATCGAGCTGCGCGGTGCCGGCAAGGAAGTGGATCTGGAAACCGTCAGTGGCGATATCGATGCCTACATCACCACTGAACGCCTGCACGCCGAAAGCGTGTCCGGCAATGTCAAGGTCCGCAACGAAGGCACCTTGCGCAAAGGCGATTTTTCCTCGGTGTCGGGTGACGTCAGCATCGAAGGCGCGCTGTCTGATGACACCGATGTGGAAATGGAAAGTGTCAGCGGCAATCTGGTGTTGTTCGCCCGTGGTGCAGTCAATGCCCGCATCGAAGCCGAAACCGGCCCCGGTGGCGATATCACCAACGAGCTGACCAACGAAGTCCCGGATGAGGCGGAGTTCACCGGCGCCGAAAGTCTGGACATCAAGGTCGGCAATGGCGGTGGCCGGATCCAGGCCTCGGTGGTCAGCGGCGAGATTGCCTTCCGGAAAAAATGACGCGCAGTCAGTTAATTCCCGTGCGTGTCAGCACAACAAAAAGGGGCGGCCAACACCGCCCCTTTTTGTTGCCGCAACGTTGTCAGACGGTGCCCGTATCGGAGCGTCGGTTGAGGCGAATGTGCGGCGTTTTCGCACGCCGTCGTAAGCTTTTGTCCATCCGTGCTGTCGTCTGGTGGCGCCAGTTTGCGCATGTGTTGGCCAGCCATTGATGGGCTCTTGATCGGCCTTGATATGCAAGGCGTGGCGACATCGGTCGCAGTTCTGTCGAACGGGCGCTGCCCACTGGTCGGTGCAGCCCGCGGAAAATTGCGCAGATCGTGGCGGTAAGCTGGCCGCCGCTTCGTTTCTATCGAAACCGCTGATTGACGGCTGTTGTCGTCGCAGTCGAACACCGCCCGGCAGATTCGGCGACAGCCTTGATTGGCGGCCCTGGCCGGGATTATCCGTACCGGCACGGCTGGGTTACACTGGGTCGATAACACGAAGCCGGCGAAGGGAGTTTGACCGATGCTCTGGGGATGTTTGCAGTACCGGGGGGACGGGGACAGCCAAGTCACTGACCGCAACCTTGCTTGCTCCATGCCGAGCGGGCAGCCGCGATCCATTGCTCAAGGTGGTGGCCGGTCGCGACTGATCAGCCTCTGTGCCTTGCTGATCGGCCTGCTGCTGATCATCGCTATGCCCGCGCCAGTGCATGCTGCTGGTGCGGCCGATGCCACTTACAACGGTACCGATGGCACAGCCAACAATGTTTTTGCCAGCTGCACCGGTTGCCATAGTGCCGGTGGCGGCCAGACACCATTCCTGGATTCCTATGCCGCAGTGACGGCCAATTTCACTCCGGTATCCGGTACTGGTATCGGCAGTTGCGGCGGCTCGTCGCAACCGGTTTATCAGTGTGCGAAAACGCTGATCGATGCCAACCTGATGCCGTTTGCCTGTACCCCCGGCGTCGATTGCCTGACCGCCAGTCAAAAGTCGCTGCTGACCAGCTGGATCGCCGACAGCCGGCCGCTGCAGAGCGCGCCCTTTGTCCAGACACCAACGTCTTCCGCCATCGGCAAATACTCGGTCACGCTCAATACCAATGTCAGCGAAAATGGCGCCGAGTCGTCGTTCAGTTTTCATTACAAGAAGAGTTCGGCCGGTGGCTATACCACGGCCACGGTCACCGGCACGGAAGAAGGTGACTTCAGCACCGATTCCGATGGCAACGGTGCCAGCAAGGCAATCAGCAAAACCATCAGTTTAAGCGGCGCCGGCAATTGCGGCACCACGTACAACTTCTTTGCCCAGGGTGTTAACGCAGTCAACACCACCACCAGCGCCAATGGCAGCAACTTCAATACCTTGGCTTGCCCGAGCATCAGCAATATCGCCGACCGCAGCATCAATGAAGACAGTTCAACCGGCGCGGTAGCATTCACGCTGGCTGATGGCAGCAGTACCTGCGGCCTGAGTCTCGGGGCGAGCTCGTCCAACACCACGTTGATTCCGAATGGCAGTCTGGTGTTCGGCGGTTCCTGTGCGGCGCGCACGATCACGGCAACGCCAGCGGCTAATCAGTTTGGCAGCAGCACCATTACCGTCACCGTCAGCGACGGCACCACGACCGATACCGACACCTATGTGGTGACCGTCAACTCGGTCAACGATGCGCCGAGCATTTCCGATATCAGTGATCAAGGCACCTCCGAAGATACCCCGCTGGGCCCGATTGCCTTTTCGATCAGTGACATCGAGACCGCCGCCGGCTCGCTGGTGGTGTCGGCCAGCTCGTCCAATCAGACCCTGATTCCGAATGCCAATATCAGCTTTGGTGGCAGCGGTGGTTCGCGCACGCTGAGCCTGACGCCGGCGCTGGATCAAACCGGATCGGCCACCATCACCGTGTCGGTGTTCGATGGTGTCGATACCAGCTCGGATACTTTTGTCGTGCTGGTGTCAGCGGTCAACGACAATCCGACCATTTCCAACATCAGCAACCAGAGCAGCAACGAAGACAACAGCAACACGGTGTCGTTCACGGTAGCCGACAATGAAACCGCCGCCGGTTCACTGACGGTCAGCGCCACGTCGAGCAATACCGCGCTGGTGCCGAACAGCAATCTGGTGTTTGGTGGCAGCGGTGCCAACCGCAACTTGACGGCAACGCCGCTTGCCAACCAGAACGGCAGCAGCACGATTACCGTTACGGTTCGTGATGCCCAGTTGGCAGCCGCGTCGGATGTTTATGTCCTGACCATTGTTGCCATCAACGATGCGCCGTCACTGGCGACCATCAGCAGTCAAACGGTTACCGAACTGAGTCCGTTTGCCTTGGCGGCGAGCGTGACTGATCCGGATGACAACAACGATGGTAGCGGCGCGCTGACATTCTCGCTGCCAGTAGCGCCGGCCGGCATGACCATCGGCGCAACCGGCATCATCAACTGGACACCGGGCCAACACACCGATGGCAGTTATCCCGTGACCGTGCGGGTGGTGGATGGCGGTGAAAATGGTGCCGGTCCCGCCACCAGCAGCTTCACCATCACGGTGCAGAAACTCGACGGCGATGCCGATACCATTGCCGATTACGATGACAATTGCCCGCTGCTTGCCAACACCAATCAGGCCGACAACGATGTCGACAACAGCGGCGATGCCTGCGATGAAGACGATGACAACGATGGTCTGCCCGACAGCATTGAGTTGGCGCGCGGTCTGGATCCGTTTGATCCGGCCGATGCCAATGCTGATCTCGATGGTGACGGTCTCAGCAACCTGGCCGAGTATCTGAACTGCGTCGCCAATGCCGATCCGGTTTGCGACGCGATTGCGGTGGATTCGGTCGCACCGGTCATCACCACCAACGGCGATCTGACTGTCAACGCCACCGGTTATCTGACCGATGCCGGCGAAACCGCCAGCGCCGAAGATGGTGTTGACGGCACCGTGGCGGTGACGGCGGATGTTCACGGTCCGTTCCGGCCCGGTTTGTATACCATCACCTGGACGGCACAAGATGCCGTCGGCAACACCGCCACCAGCGAGCAAATTATCCGGGTGTTGCCACGTGCCGAAATTGTCCACGCGTTGCAGGTTGGCGAAGGTCAGATCGTGGATCTGGCCGTGCAACTGAACGGTGAGGCACCAGAGTATCCGGTGCTGTTGGTGTACAACGTCGCTGGTAGCGCCAGCAGCAGCGATCACAATCTCGCCAATGGCACGGTCACCATCAGCAGCGGCCAGCTCGGCAACATTCAATTCACGACCACAGCAGACGCCGCGCCAGAAGCCGACGAAACGATTGTGGTGACGCTGACCAGCAGCACCGCCAACGCCACCCTTGGTGACAGCCGGCAAGCGACGATCACCATTGTCGATCGGCCGGTACCACCGGAAGTGCGTTTGCAAGCCGAGCAGGCCGGTGACCCGACCCAGATCATCTACACCGATCTGGGCCTGCTCAGTGTGCGGGCACTGGCAACCGACGCCAATGCCAACACGCTGACTTATGAGTGGCAAGTCAGCGACGACAGCATCAGCAGCAACGCCGCTGGCAATTTGCTGACCATTGATCCGTCCGCGCTGGCAACGGGCACCTTTGCGGTGACGGTGGTGGTCAGTGACGGCAGCCATCAAGTGACGCAGAGTTTGTCGATTCGGGTGGCCGGTGTTGCGCCGGTCTTGCTCGACAGCAATGACAGCGATGGCGACGGCCTCGATGACTTGGCGGAAGGATTGGCTGACAGCGATGGCGATGGCAGCTCGGATTATCGTGACCCGGTTGATGCGCGTAATCTGCTGGTGATCAATGCCAACGCCGCCGATCGGATGAGCCGACTGATCAGTACTGACCCGGGTCTGCAACTGCGGCTCGGTGAACGCGCACTGACAGCACAGCGACAAGGCGCCCGCTTGCTGAGCACCGAGATCACCGACAGCAATGGCGATGTGATCAGCGATGCCGATTACGCTCCACTCGGTGAGCTGTATGACTTCGAGCTGGTCGGGCTGAGCGACACCCAGCGTTATGCCCGGGTAATCATACCGCTGGCCATCAACATTCCACCGCAGGCGGTGTATCGCAAATTGATTGCCGGCAGCTGGCGCAGTTTCCGGGTCGCCGACGGTGATGAAATTGCCAGTGCGTTGATGGTTGATGGCCGGTGTCCGGCGCTTGATGCCAACAGCTGGCACAGCGGTTTGAACACCGGCGAGCAATGTTTGCGGCTGACCATTCTCGATGGCGGCAGCAACGACGCCGATGGCATCGTCAATGGCGTGGTCGCCGATCCAGGTGGCATCGCGATTGCGCGCAGCACACCAGCCGATTCCCCGCCCGATGACGGACCCAATGGTGGCGGCGGCCCCGCTGCCATCGCACTGCTGCTGGTCAGCGCCAGCTTGATGATCATTCGCCGTCGCCGTGGGAGGCATTCAGCATGAGTGGGCAAAACAAATGGCTGCTGACACTTTTGCTGCTAACGCTTGCGCCAATGGCGATGCCGCTATGGGCGGAGGAATCATCATGGTCAGTGGATCTGGATGTCACCGGCGGTTATGACGACAACGTCGGTCGCAGCCAGTTTCGCCGGGACATCGTCGGCGAGTACATCGGCAATCTCGGCGCCGCCGTGAACTATGATTTTGATCTCGGCGCTACCCAGGCGTTGACGGCGCGGGTACTGTTCGAATCGGAACACCACGCGGTAATGAAACCGCTGGAACGGGTCAGTGCCGGCGGTGAACTGGTTTATCGCTGGCAGGGGGAGTTCGGTTTTTTTGAACCGTTTTACCAGCTGACCCTGCGCGGACAGGATGACAATATCGATGTCGATCAGCGCGACTCGACTGTGGTGACGCTGCAAGCCCAGCGCACCCAGCGGTTGACCGACCGCTGGACTTATCTGGTCGGTCTGGAACGCAAGGTGGCTGACAGCGACGGCAGCGTTTTTGATCTGGCCAGCAGCCGCGTGTTTGGCAATCTGGATTACCGCATCGATGCCGATTGGATCAGCTACGGCACGCTCAGTTATATCGATGGCCAGATATCGTCAACCGCGCAGAACCGGTTCTGTAACGATCTGCCGGCAACCGACATCTATCCGCTCGTTGCGGTGTCCGACCAAATCGAACCGGATCAGGCCTTCGCCGACATGTTCTGCGGCAGCTGGCTGGCATATAGGCTTGATGCCCACACCATCACCGCGACGCTCGGTTTGAATCGGTCGTTTGCCGATACCTATTCGTTCGATCTGTCGGTGATGACAATCCGTTCTGAAGCCAAGGACGACAGCGCGGTGGAGTATGACCGCCAGATTGTTCGTGCCAGCATTTTGATGAGGTTTTGATCATGCGCTATGGATGGCCGTTGCTAGCCTTGACGGCGCTGACGCTGGTTGGATGCGGCAAGCGCGACGATACCGAGCCGACGCCGGTCGTCGTCACCGCCGATACGCCGAATACGTTTCTGGTTTTCCCCGATGCCATGCCGGCCTTGGCCGCCGGCAGCTATACCGTTGTCGCTGCAACTGCCAACGCCGGACTCGCCGGCAGCTATCAACTGCAGTTGACACTCGATGATGGCAGCGTGCAGCAGTTTTCCGGCAGCTGGACCAGTTCCGCTGGTCAGGAACCGCTGGCTGCTGGTAATCCGCGCCACAGTTTCACGCTGACAAAAGCGGGTGGTGCCAAGCTGCTACTGACCAGTTCCGTCGATGCGTATCTGTATCTGCTGAAAAATGATCAGATCATCGCCCAGGATGACAACAGCGGCGGCGGCAGCAATGCGGCGTTGGAGTTGGCGGCTAATGCAGTCAACAGTCAGGCCTATGCCGAGGCGTATTACCGGCTGGTGGACCCGAACAATGAGCGCACCACGCTGGCCGACTGGAAGCACAAGAACGGCTTTGATGCCGGCGAACAAGTGCACGTGGTGTTTCGCGACGCCAAGGATCTTGGTTACGGTCGCAACATGCGGGCACGCCGCAATGATGACGGCAGCGTCGCCATTTTTGTCGAGAACTATCTGGTCGAGCTGGTACCGGAAAGTGCCACCAATTACGGGCCACTGAATCTAGAAGCGGCCATTCGGGAAGACCGGCAATACCATGTCGGCACCAATGCGATCGAGTTCAGCCCGATCGATCCGGATGATCCGGATTCGGAAAAGATCATGAAGTTCTTCACCTTTGAGCCGACCGGGACTACAGCCGGTGCGACCCAGAATCGGGTGCTGGAAACCAATCTGGATGGTCGCGGCAAAAAGTTCATGCCGGGTCCGTGTCTGGCGTGCCACGGTGGTCGCATGCTGCCACTCGAAAGCGATGGCAGCTTTCCGCTGATCACTGCCCGCAGCGCCAAATACAACGCGCTGGAAGTCAACGCACTCGAATTCTCCAGCCAGACGGGTTATCGACGTGCCGATCTGGAAGCCGGCCTGCGCGAGCTCAACGAATTTGTTCACGGCACCCACGTTGTGCTGCGCGACCGACCGGCCGATGAAGCCGCGAAATGGAGCGCCGATTTCGCCATTGATACGGCGGCCGGTCGTTACGGTGGCGATGGCCTGCCGCTCACGACTGCAGACGACGATTACGTCCCGGCTGGCTGGCAACAAACCGCGTTCCGGCCGGAAGGCGTTGAGCTGTTGTACAAACGGGTGGTGGAACCGCATTGCAGCAGCTGCCATGCCTTGCAGGGCAATCAGGCCGGCGAGAACGAATTGATTGATGTCGATGGCCAAATGGTCGCGCTGGCGAATTCGGTGAACTTCTCCAGTTACGAGAAGTTCATGGCCTACAACGATCAGATCATCGATTACGTTTATCGCCGCGGCTTCATGCCGCTGAGTTTGCGCAATTACGAAAGTTTCTGGCGCGACCCGACCGGCGCGCCGGCCTTGCTGGCGAGCTATCTGCACGATTTTCCGCTGTTCGACAGCAATGGCAATGTGCAGCCGCCCGGCAATCCGGTTGCCAAGCCCGGTGCCGATCGCATTGTGCATGCGCCGGTGCAGCTGGACGGCTCGGCCAGCCTGTTTGCCGACAGCTATCGCTGGCGCATCGTGACGACACCGGTTGGTGCCACCGCCGCGCTCAGCGATGCGGCCAGCAGCGCACCGGTGTTGAGTGCGGACATGGACGGCGACTATGTGCTGGAGCTGGTAGTCAGCGGCCCACGTGGCGACAGCGCTGCCGCGCAATTGGTTTTGACCGTTGACAGTGCGGCCAGCGATCAGCATCAGCTGACCTTTGTTGACGACATCCGACCGCTGCTCGGTAGTGCGACCAACACCCGCTGCGCCACTTGCCACACCAGCCCGACCTTGAACGTCGGCATTCCGGTGCGCTACGACGATGGCAATCCGAACGTCTATCGCGATGTGCTGGCGCGGATCAATTTTGCCGACCCGGAAAACAGTCGCTTGCTGCGCAAACCCACCAGCGTTCGTCACGGCGGCGGCATGCAGATTGATCGCAGTACCGATGAGGGCCGCGCCACTTACAACACGCTGCTGAACTGGATCCGCGAAGGTGCCGTTTGCGGCAACTCGCCGGGCGTTTGTCCCTGAATGCAGCATTTGATAAATGTACCGGTTGCAGTTCGCAACCGTTGATGATTGCAACAAACGGCCGCTTGCCATCACGCTGGCGACCAAGGAGAGAGCTGTGAAACGTCATGATGAAAATGCCCGCCGCGAGTTTCTGATGCGCGCGATCCAGACTGGCTTGTTTGGCATGGCAGCCGGTTCCGGCTTGCTGCTGCCACGCAGTGCCGAGGCCAAGGGTGGTTATTTGCTGCCGCCGGGACGCTCCATTTTTGATTACCGTGGTGATGTTCGCGTCGATGGCATTCCCGCTACGGAGACCACCTTGATCGGCGCCAACGCGCTCGTTGAAACTGGCAGCAACAGCTTCATCAGCTTTGTCATTGGCAGTGATGCGCACTTGGTGCGGGAAAATACCCGCGTGCAGTTTTCCGGCAATCGCGCCAGCGTTGCGGTCAAGGAAGAAGGCAACATCCTGACCGACGGCCTGCAACTGTTGACCGGTAAATTGCTGTCGGTGTTCGGCCGCCGCGAGGCGACCAAACGCTACAATCTGCGAACCACCACCGCCACCATCGGCATCCGCGGCACGGGTGTCTACACCGAGTCAGCATCTGATCACAGCTATGTTTGCACCTGCTATGGCGCGGTCGATTTGGGCGCCATCAACGATGCCGGCAGCAAGGAAGACATCGTCTCGGCGCATCATGACGCACCGCGCTACATTGCCGCTGACGGTCGCACCGGCACCCTGATTACGCCGGCGCCCATGAAGAACCACACCGACGAAGAATTGATGCTGATCGAAGCGCTGGTGGGCCGGGCACCGCCGTTCGCCTCGGTCAAAGGTTACAAATCACCGCGCAAAGGTTACTGAGCAAAGACGACAAGGGAGGTCATGGCGCAGGGCAGGGGCCATGACCGGCGTATCGACACCAACAACAAGAACCCATCATGTTCCGATTCATGCTTGCATTGCGCCGGGTCAGTCCGTCATCGTGGTTGCGCATCCTGACCGGTTTTGCGCTGCTGGTTTTCTTTTTGCTGCACGTGGTCGGTGCGTTCCGGGTGCCATTGCTAGCCGAGCTGGAACTGGATGCCTACGATCTGCATCTGAACCACACGCTCAGCAATACGGTGGATGATCGGATTGTCATCGCCGATATCGATGAAAAAAGCATTGGCGAATTGGGACAATGGCCGTGGCGGCGTGATCGATTGGCCAATCTGGTCAAAGTGCTGCTCGATAATTACAAGGCCAAAGTCGTTGCGTTCGACATCGTGTTTCCGGAAGCCGATCGCAGTGATGCCGGACCGATTCTGCAGCGTCTGCACGACGGTGCTTTCAATCAGGACCCAGCGGCCCAAGCCGTGCTGGCCGGCTTGCTGACTGAGGTCGATTACGACCACAAATTTGCTGACAGCCTGCATGGTCGCAATGTCGTGCTGGGCTATGTTTTTGATCAGGCCCACGCCAGCCAGCTGAATGCTCTGCCGGCTTCGGTGGCCGAACTGCCGGCGGATTTACACGGCCGTTTGCCGGTGCCGCAACCGAAAGGCTACACCGCCAACCTGCCGACGCTGCAAACCGAAGTCAGCAATGTCGGCTTCTTTGATAACCCCGCCGTTGACGTCGATGGCATTTATCGTCGGGTGCCGTTGCTGCAGGAATATGCGGGTCAGCTGTATCCGTCGCTGGCATTGGTAACGGCCAAGGCGGTATTGCCCAATCCGGAACTGCAGGTTGATGTGCAAGCGGTGACCGACGATCTGTTTGCCGTTGAATCGGTGCAGCTCGGTCAGTACCGCATTCCGGTCGATGCAGCCGGTTCTGTGCTGGTGCCATTCCGTGGCCTGCGCAACAGCTTTGCTTATGTGTCGATCAGCGACATTCTCAATCGCACCCTGCCCGACGCGAGTCTGCAGGGCAAGATTGTGTTGGTCGGCACCACGGCGCCCGGCCTGGTTGATCTGCGGCCCACGCCCGTGCAAAACGTTTACCCCGGCGTTGAGGTGCATGCCAACCTGATCGCCGGCATTCTCGACCAACGCTTGCTGTACCAACCGGAATACATGCTGGCCGCCGAAGTGCTGCTGCTGCTGACCGCAACCCTGCTGATGATTTTTCTCGGAGCCCGGCTGCCGCCGCTGCTCAGTGTCGGGTTTGCTTTGGCCCTGATCGGCATTGTGCTGCTGATCCGCATCGTTGCCTGGAATGGTGGCGTGTTGGTGCCGGTGGTCAATTCGATTCTGCTGATTGCGCTCTTGTACCTGATGAACGTCTCGTACGGTTATTTTGTCGAGTCACGTTCCAAGCGTTCGCTGGCGCGCCTGTTCGGCCAATATGTGCCGCCGGAACTGGTCAGCGAAATGTCGGAAAATCCGGAGAAAATCACGCTGGAAGGTCAGGCCCGTGACATGACCGTGCTGTTCTCCGATGTCCGCGGCTTCACCACGCTGTCAGAAAAAGTGCCGCCGAAAGAGCTCAGCAAATTGATGCAGGCACTGCTGACGCCGTTGACGCAAGTGATCCACCGCCACCGCGGCACCATCGACAAATACATGGGCGATGCGGTGATGGCCTTCTGGGGCGCGCCGCTCGATGATCCGCAGCATGCCCGCAACGCTCTGCTGGCCGCGATTGAAATGCAGCAAGTCGTGGTTCGGCTCAACGATGAATTCAAGCAACGCGGCTGGCCGCCGATTTCCATTGGCGTCGGTTTGAATACCGGCGTGATGAGCGTCGGCAACATGGGCTCGCAATTCCGCATGGCCTATACCGTGCTCGGCGATGCCGTCAACCTCGGCTCGCGGCTCGAAGGGCTGACCAAGCTGTACGGCGTCGACATCATCCTCAGCGAAACCACCAAGGAACGGATGCCGGAGTTTCTGTTCCGTGAACTGGATCGGGTCCGGGTCAAAGGCAAAGACGCGCCAGTCACCATTTATGAACCGGTGGCACTGGCCGAACAATCCTCCGCTGCCGTAAAAGAAGGCCTGGCCCGCTTCCATCACGTGCTGACCCAATACCGCGCCCAGCAATGGGATCTGGCCGAAAAGCGCCTGAAGGATTTTCTGCGCGACGAACCCAACCGCTACATTTACAAACTCTATCTGCAACGCATTCAGCACTATCGCGACAACCCACCACCGAATGACTGGGATGGTGTGTTTACCCATACCAGCAAATAGCCACTAATGGGCTCCCGAGAAAAATCCCCGTTTAAACGGGGATTTTTATTTGCATGGTGCATCAGCTAATGGCTTTGGCGGGTTTCAATTGACGCCAACGTTTCCTCCCCTTGTCAGCGCAATACAGGCTATTCGTGCCGGCATAAGAATGGTCCAGCTCACATTAGGGAGTTTTATGAAGAAAGTTATTGGGAAGATGGTGCGCTCATTGAATCTGACGGTCGCAGGCTTACTGTTGCTCTGCGTACTTGTCGGCGAGAGCCGTGCTGCAGACGTCAGGTCGACAACGCCATTGAGTGCCATTCCAGTTGAGCGCAGTGTCATTATCGACCTACCTATGGCGGGTGAATTGATGCCAGCGGCAAAAGTCAGTATGACTGATAGTTGGATGACATTTGAGTTGCATGCGGCGACAGTTGCTGAGAGTGATGGCTATTACGCGACTCGCTTCACTCTCTTCAAAGGGCTAAAGCTGGTGGTCACTGATATTGAATACATCAATTTGAGCGCCTCTGCACCCTATGCGAACAGCTTAAGTCTCAGTTTGTTCAGTGAGGGTAAAACACCAAACACGATCCAAGTCTATCGTTCGCATTTCGACGATGCCCAGCGCGTTAATGTTCGTGAACGGCTGGTAAGTCCCATTGTAATTCCCGAATATGCCGGTGTGATGCTGCGAACGAAAGGGGCAATTACCGGGATTCGTTTGCGAGGCTACCTGATCGATGATGGTATGGGGTTCGGATTTAAGTCTGCTGCGGATTGATCATCCCGCTGAACAGAGCGTTTCGATGGGAAAGTCTGGCGGTTAGGCTGCGCCCGGATGGAGTGATTTGGAATCCGGGGCTGGGTTCGAATAGACCCAGGAGTTCGCTACGCTGCATCCGAGCTACGTTTGGTCGATATCTGCGCTGGCTCATAGGCTCTCATCTCTTGCTGGTGGGCTTCGATGGTCAGCTGGGTTTGTTCCTGTCGCTCAGCTTCAATCGGCGGGACACGCATATGCACTGAAGCAAGCGCATATCGCAAATTCCGGAATATTCGAGCGAAACAAAAAGGGCAGCCGAAGCTGCCCTTTTTGTTTCAGCGTAAGACCTTACGCAACCAGCGGCACAATCAGCAACGCAACGATGTTGATGATTTTGATCAGCGGGTTGACGGCGGGGCCGGCGGTGTCCTTGTAGGGGTCGCCGACGGTGTCGCCGGTGACAGCGGCTTTGTGGGCTTCGCTGCCTTTGCCACCGAAATGACCTTCTTCGATGTACTTCTTGGCGTTATCCCAAGCACCACCACCGGTGGTCATCGAGATGGCGACGAACAGGCCGGTGACGATGGTGCCCATCAACACGCCACCAAGTGCACGCACGCCTGCACCGGGGCCCATCAGCCAGTTCAGGGCAAACGCGGTGATGATCGGCACCAATACCGGCAGCAAGGACGGGATCATCATTTCCTTGATCGCCGCTTTGGTCAGCATGTCGACCGCGCGGGAATAATCCGGCTTGGCGGTGCCTTCCATGATGCCGGCGATTTCCTTGAACTGACGACGCACTTCGACCACGACGGCGCCGGCGCTACGGCCGACCGCTTCCATGGCCATGGCACCGAACAGATAAGGAATCAGACCACCGATAAACAAACCGATGATGACGGCCGGATCGTTCAGGCTGAACGCAAACGATTTACCAACGCCTTCAAGCGCGTGAGTAAAGTCGGCAAACAGCACCAGTGCGGCCAGCGCAGCAGAGCCGATTGCATAACCTTTGGTGACCGCCTTGGTGGTGTTGCCAACCGCGTCGAGCGGGTCGGTGACATCACGTACGGCTTTCGGCAGTTCGGCCATTTCGGCAATACCGCCAGCGTTGTCGGTGATCGGACCGTAAGCATCGAGTGCAACGATGATGCCGGCCATCGACAGCATCGCGGTTGCTGCGATGGCAATGCCGTACAGACCGGCCAGCGCGTACGCCGCCCAGATCGAAACGCACACTGCCAGCACCGGCCACGCGGTCGATTTCATCGAGACACCGAGACCGGCAATGATGTTGGTGCCGTGACCAGTAGTGGATGCTTGTGCGATGTGTTTGACCGGATGGAAATCGGTGCCGGTGTAGTACTCGGTAATGATGACCAGCAGGCCGGTCAACGCCAGACCGATAACAGATGACAGGAACAAGCGCAGCTGACCGCCGCCACTGATACCCATCACGCTGTCCAGCGCGTTGTCTGGAATCACCTTGCCGGTGACATACCAGAACACCGGAATCGCCAGCAAGCCCGACACGATCAGGCCTTTATACAGCGCGGTCATGATCTTCTGACCGGGCGTGTGCTTGACGAAGAAGCAGCCGACGATGCTGAGCAGAATCGACGCGCCGCCGAGCACCAGCGGATACAACACCGCTTCGCTGGCGAAACCTTTCAGCATCAGCGCGCCGAGCAGCATGGTCGCGACAATGGTCACCGCATAGGTTTCAAACAAGTCAGCGGCCATGCCGGCGCAGTCACCGACGTTGTCGCCAACGTTGTCGGCGATCACGGCCGGGTTGCGCGGATCATCTTCCGGAATGCCGGCTTCGACTTTGCCGACCAGATCGGCACCGACATCAGCGCCCTTGGTGAAGATGCCGCCACCGAGACGGGCGAAAATGGAAATCAGCGAGGAGCCGAAACCGAGGCCAATCAGCGGATGAATGACATCGCTGAGCACGGCGCCTTCGGCGGCAGTGGCTTGCAGATACGCGTAGTAACCGGCGACGCCACCCAGACCCAAACCAACCACCAGCATGCCGGTGATGGCACCGCCACGGAAGGCGACATTGAGCGCGGCATTGATGCCGCTCTTGGCCGCTTCGGCGGTGCGGACGTTGGCGCGCACCGATACGTTCATGCCGATGTAACCGGCCAGGCCCGACAGCACGGCGCCGACCAGAAAGCCGACCGCAGTCGTCCAGCCCAGAGCCGGCACGAAGCCGATGATCAGGAACAGCACGACACCGACGGCGCCAATCGTGGTGTATTGGCGATTGAGATAGGCTTGCGCGCCTTGCTGAATGGCAGCGGCGATTTCTCGCATCCGCTCATCGCCGGCCGCTTGACCCAGAATCCACTTGCTCATCAGCGCGCCGTAGACCACGGCGACGCCGGCGCAAATCAGCGCGAAAATGAGACCTGCATTTGCTGCAAAAGCCATCCAACGTTCTCCTTCAGGCAGTACAAACCGGATCCACGGTGGTGGATCGTTCTGCTCAGCCACTGCGAGAAGAACATCGAGAAGAACGCTGTGCCTGGCGGTGCCGCGCGAACGCAGCGATGCCAGTCCCCCACAAAACGTGGCGACAACCATCGCAAGCTGTTGCCGGTGCCCATACGCGCACCTGACCCCAGTTCACGACAACGCCTGAACTTCCCGGAGCAGCTGATTATTTTTCCAAACTGTTTGTTATGCGAAACAGCGGTTTCTCTGTGCTCCAAGGGTTGGAGAGCGGGCTCTCCGTACGTCAGGCCGGCCGTTGTTGCACGCAGGCGCGCAACACCCCTTGTCGGTCGGTCTGCGGTGGTTATACCTGAAAATACTTACCGGCAGGACGGGCCAGGCCAATTCTTTGCCGCTTTGTTGTTGTGCGATGCAGCAGTTGCCGGAATTGTGGACAAAGCCGGCGATCTTTTGAGCAATGGCGGGCAGATTGCGGTACCGACAGATGTTGTCAGCATTCTTTACCACCAATCCTGGGCCAAATTGGGACGCAGAAAAAATGCGGTTTGATTTCAACAACTTGCCGAAACGGCATTCAGCTTGCTTTACAACACCGATCAAAGCACGGCTGTTCCGCGAGAGTACATGTTAAATGTCTGAAGTCCGTCACGAACCTGCTCCTTCTCCCTGGCGTGGTGCCTGCACGCACTGCGGGGGTCAGCTTATGCGGGTGCATCGGCGCCCCATCGCCGGTGGCATGCCGTTGTGGGCCGCCGCCAGCATCGCGCTGATGGTTACCGGCGCCACCATTCTCAGTGTCATGGAAGCCCATGGCTGGCCGTTCGGCGTGGTCGCGTTTCTGGCCGGCCTGTGGCTGGGCGTGCACCGGTTCGAGCGCTGGCAGTGCCGGCGCTGCCGGACCATGTACCGCGAGCTGGTCGGCGAGGGCAGCAACAATACCGGCAAGAACACGATGGGCAGCAGCCGGATCAGCAACGACAAGCTGAGCGACGACAAGAGCTTGCGCGCGCATTCGTGAATGCCTGCGTGTGACGGGCCCGGTGTGCCAGACCTGATTTGCAAGAAGCGGTTTGCCTGACCTGGTTTGTAGAACAAGACTTCGCAATAAAAAATGGCCATCTGCAGGTGGCCATTTTTTTGTCTCGGTTTTTTTGTTTCGGTGTTGCACGTGCCATTAACTACGCAGGCCGGTACCGCGACGCAACAGCCACATGGCGTACACCGTCAGCACCACCAAGCCGGCGCTGAGCAGGCCAAAGGCCAAGCCAATGTTGACATCGGAATGGCCCATGAAGCTGTAACGAAAGGCATTGACCAGATACAGCACCGGGTTGAAATGTGAAATGGTCTGCCAGACCGGCGGCAGCCAGCTGATCGAATAAAACACGCCGCCCAAATAGGTCAGCGGAGTTAGCACAAAAGTCGGAATGATCGAGGTGTCGTCAAACTTCTTGGCGTACACGGCATTGATGAACCCGCCGAGCGAGAACAGCGCCGATGCGAGCAGCACCAGCGCCAGCATCAAGCCCCAATGCTGAACCTGCAGTGGCACGAACAACAAGGACAAGGTCGTCACGATGATGGCGGTCAGCAGGCCACGGCTGACACCGCCGAGCACATAACCGAGCAGCAGAATGCCATCCGGCACCGGCGCCACCAGCAGTTCTTCAATGCTGCGCTGGAACTTGGCGCTGAAAAACGATGACACCACGTTGGCGTAGGAGTTGGTGATCACCGACATCATCACCAATCCCGGCAGGATGTATTCCATGTAGCTGACGCCGCCCGCCGAGCCAATCCGGCTGCCGACAAAATTGCCGAAAATCATGAAATACAGCGTCGTGGTAATGGCCGGTGGCAGCAGCGTCTGCGGCCAGATGCGGACATAGCGGGCGATTTCCTTGCTCAGAATGGCATGCAGCGCAATGCGGTTGTTGTGGCTGAGCGAGGTGCTGAACAGATGACGACTCATGACGCGGCTCCCGCGGCGGGCGGCAGCGGGTTGGGCGCCGCCCCGGTATTGCCCTGCACCAGATTCACAAACAATTCCTCCAGTCGATTGGCCTTGTTGCGCATCGATGTGATGGTGATGCCATGCTGGCCGAGCAGGGTGAACAATTCATTGAGACCCTGACTGCGTTCGACGTCGACTTCCAGACTGTGCTCGTCGAGCCGGCGCAGCGGATAGCCGGACAGTGTCGGCAAAATCGGCGGCAACTGCGGTGAATCCAGAATGAAGGTTTCCTGATGCAGGCGGGCCAGCAATTGCTTCATGCTGGTGTTCTCGATGATCTGGCCTTTGTCGATGATGCCGATGTTGCGACAAAGCATTTCCGCTTCTTCCAGATAATGCGTGGTCAGCACAATGGTGGTGCCGGCCTGGTTCAACTCGCGCAGAAAGGTCCACATCGACCGGCGCAGTTCAATGTCGACGCCTGCCGTTGGCTCATCGAGAATCAGCAGCTTGGGTTGATGCATCAGCGCCCGCGCGATCATCAATCGCCGCTTCATGCCGCCAGAAAGTTGTCGCGACTGACTATTGCGCTTGTCCCACAGGCTGAGCTGGGTCAACAACACTTCGGCGCGTTGCAACGCCAGCGGTCGTGGCACGCCATAAAAGCCGGCCTGATTGACCACGATTTGCAGCACGGTTTCAAACTGGCTGAAATTGAATTCCTGCGGCACCAAACCGAGCTGACGTTTGGCGGCGTTGAAATCCGTATCGATATCGATGCCAAAAACCTTGATCGCACCGCCGCTCTTGCGCACCAGCGAGCTGATGATGCCGAGCGTGGTCGATTTGCCGGCGCCGTTCGGACCGAGCAGGGCATAGAAGTCCCCTGCTGCGACCGTCAGGTCGATGCCTTTCAGCGCCTCAACGCCATTGCTGTAGATCTTGCGCAGACCGGTGATCTGCAGTGCCGGGGCCTTGCTCATGCCGGGACTTTCCTCATATCGAGACCATATTCATTTTGGGGCCTGCTACATCTCCGGGCCCTTAACCTCTGTGGTTCTGCTTCATTCAGCGCTTGCTACATCCCGATACATCGTTGATGTCCGGGCGGGCCTGCTGACGCTACTGCCGAGGTGCCAGGCTGTGACGCTTGCGGTGAATTCGGAAAACTTGTCTGCGATCAGCTGGCGGGTCCGCTTGCTGTCGTACGCTTGCCGCCGACACTGCCGAATTGCCGCGAAACTGTGATCGCGGCAGCAATTGGCGAAAAAAGCGCCAATGTGATTGCGAGCGCCGGATTATAGCCGCTATAGTCCGGCCGGGCCGCCAACCAACACTGATGATAATGGCCACAAAGCCTTTCCTTTTTGGGACTTCTCACTTGTCACTCTCGCGGATCACCGGCGGGCTGGCAGCGCTGTCGGTGCCAACCGCGCAGGCGGCCGATACTGTGCTCAGCGTGTCGGCGTCCGGGCTGTTGCTGATCGCCGGCATTCTGACCGGCGTGCTGTTCTGGGAACGGCGCAGCCGCCAGCAACGCGAACGCGAATGGCAGCAACTGCAAACCACGCGCGAACATCTGCAATCGGCGCTCTGGGGTTCCGGTGATGGTGTCTGGGACTGGAATCTCAAGACCGCGACCATCACCCGCATGGGCGTTGCCGAGATGCTCGGCTACCCGGCCGCCGAGCTGGCGCCGACCAGCACCGCCATTTATTCCCTGATTCACCCGGATGATCGCGAACGGGTGCTGCGCAGCATCGGCGGCCATCTGGCCGGTCGTCGTGACAACTTCGAACTGGAATACCGGCTCCGGCACAAGGACGGCAGTTGGTGCTGGGTGCTTGATCGCGGCCGCTTGGTCGCACGCGATGAAAACGGTGCACCGCTGCGTTTCGCCGGCACCACCAAGAACATCACCGCCCGCAAACAAATCGAACAGGAATTGCAGTTGTCGGCGACCGTGCTTGAGCACATGGCCGAGAGTGTGGTCATCACCGACACCCGATTCCGGATTGTCCGGGTCAATCAGGCGTTCTGCCGTCATTTTGGTTACAGCGCTGACGAAGTGCTCGGTGCCGACACTGCCTTGTTCAATTCCAGCCAGCATGAGCACGCGGTTTATCATCAACTGCGCGATCAGCTGGAGCGCGACGGTCGCTGGCTGGGCGAGTTGTGGCAACGGCTCAAGGACGGCAGCGAGCGCCTGATGTCGCTGGATCTGCAAGCGGTGACCGACCAACTGACTGGCCAGGATTGCTATGTCGGCGTGATGTCCGATATCACCGAACGGCGTCGGGCTGAAAACGAACTGCGCTATCTGGCCAATTACGATTTTCTGACCGGTCTGCCCAATCGCAAACAATTTCAGGAACGGCTGCAAAGCGCGCTGATGCAAGCCGGCTCACCGGCGTTTGCCTTGCTGTTTCTGGATGTTGATCACTTCAAGCACGTCAATGACACGCTCGGCCATGGTCACGGCGATCATCTGCTGCAGCAAGTGGCCAATCGCTTGCGTCAGTGCGTGGCCGATGAAACCTTGGTGGCGCGGCTCGGCGGCGATGAATTCATTGTGCTGCTGCCGGGTCAGCTCAATCAGGCTGAAGCGCTGGCGGCGCATATCGTTGCCAGTTTCCGCGAGCCGTTCATGCTGGCCGAACAGGAAATCGGTGTCTCGCCCAGCATCGGCATCAGCTTGTATCCGCAGCACGGCACCGACGCCGGCAACTTGCTGAAATTCGCCGACATTGCCATGTACCGCGCCAAGCACCGCGGCCGCGGCGTCTGGCAGATTTACGAACGCGACATGGACGAGCCGGCGGTGCGGCGCCTGCAGCTGGAATCGGCGTTGCGGCGCGCGCTCGAGCGCGACGAGCTTGAGCTGTGGTTTCAGCCGCGCTGGGATTTGAACGAAAACCGGGTGACCGGATTTGAAGCACTGGTGCGCTGGCAATCGAGCACGCTCGGGGCGATACCGCCGGATGAATTCATTGCCATTGCCGAAGACAGCGGTCTGATTGACGCCATTGGCGAATGGGTGCTGCGCGAAGCCTGTCGCGAGGCCGCCTCATGGTGGCGACAAGGCAAGCCCTGGCGCGTTTCGGTCAACCTCAGCGCCCGGCAATTGCAGCGCGCTGATTTGCCGGACCGGGTCAGTGCCCTGCTGCGCGAATACGGCCTGAAACCTGCGGCACTGGAACTGGAACTGACCGAAAGCATTTTGCTGTCGGCACCACTGCATCATCTGCCACTGCAAGCGCTGCGTGGTTTGGGTGTGCGGCTGGCACTGGATGATTTCGGCACCGGCTATTCGGCGTTTGCTTACCTGCGCCGTTATGGCTTCGACACCCTGAAAATCGCCCGCGATTTCGTCACCGACATGGATCGCGACGCCAGCGCCGTCGCCATCACTGCCACGCTGATCGAACTTGGCCACAAACTCGGCATGACCGTGGTTGCCGAAGGGGTCGAAAACAGCGTCCAGCGCGAACGCCTGCGTCAGCTCGGCTGTGAAGAAGTGCAGGGTTATTTTGTCGGCGTGCCAGTACCGGCCTCGGATTTGATGCGCGATTTGCCGGAAATTATTGGCTGACACCAGACTGCAGTGGGGTGCAATGCCATGCGTTCATTATTTCTGCACATCCCACGCAATGTTCGACAGCAAATGACAATGGTCACATTTAAAATCGAACAGGTTGTGAATTGGTCTGTTCGTGCTCCAAGCTCCGCCACACGATGGACAACGACGTTGCTGCTCAGTCAAAAAATCGCTGCCGCTAGCTCGATAGAGGTAGTAGTAAAACGGTTTGCCTGTAGCGTTTGACATGGTCGCGCATATATCTCGGCCAGTGCTGGTGAGGCTGCTATCCAGCTCTGAGAGCTGCGCGGTCGCGGGTTCCTCTAGGACGCTACAATTCATCTGAAGGCTGTCACAAGACTGATAGTCTGACTGCCAACAGATGACCTCATAGAATTCTCCACTTTGCAATGGCGAAAATCGATATAACGGAATCACGCCAAAGCAGTCCATGCAGCGGATTGGCGACTCGAGCGATAGAAATGTTGTAAAAAGTGCAAATCCGCTCGGGTCGGTACACGAGCAGAGCTTCGCTCCTTCGATACTCTCGCCGACACGCTGGGAAGTGATTTCTACTCCATTAGTTGCAGCGGTTGCTACGGCCTTTCGAACAAATTCGCTAGAAAAACGTTCGTCTAAAGCGAATGGTTCCGGTGTGTTAGCAAAAACACAGCACTTGTCTTTTTCAATGTGCGATGTCCATTCTCGTCCACAAACTTGGCCATTCATTCGCAATGCTGATAGGTATCCATTCAGCAGGTCAGCAAGATTTTCCAATAAGAAGCTTCGATCGAATGAAAAAATAATTTTATGCACATGCATATCTATGAACTTCCAAACGTCATGAGATGAGGCAGTCCGGGTCGCAAGGCCCAACCGTTAGTGAATCCGGTTAGCAAGTCGTTTGGCTTTGAGCCTCAGCCCAAGCCATCCTCGCTACCCCTGTTCGCCGCCATAGCCCCAGCGCGGCGCCAAGGCCTGCGGCACGCCGAGATGGTCGAGAATGCGGGCGACCATAAAATCTACCAGGTCATCGACTGATTTCGGGGTGTGATAAAAGCCCGGTGCGGCCGGCATGATCGTCACGCCGAGCTGGGCGAGCTTGAGCATGTTTTCCAGATGTATTGCCGAGAACGGCGTTTCGCGCGGCACCAGAATCAGCTGGCCTTTTTCCTTGATCACGACATCGGCGGCGCGTTCGATCAAGTTATCGCTGGCACCGACCGCAATGGCGGACAGTGTGCCGGTGCTGCAGGGACACACGACCATTTGTTTGGGGGCGCTGGAGCCGCTGGCGACGGCGCTGAACCAGTTGTCACGCGCCAGCACTTCGATTTTGTTGTCCGGCAATTGCAGATGCTGCTGCAGTTTCAACTGGCATTCGCGGGTCGCTTCCGGCAGTTTCAGACCGGATTCCGTTGCCAGCACCACGCGCGCTGGTGGCGACAGCAGCACATAGATTTTGTCGTAATGACTGGCGAGACATTGCAGCAAGCGCAATGCGTACGGTGCGCCGGAAGCGCCGGTAATGGCGAGGGTGATGGCGCGTTCAGTCATGTGAGGTTCTCCGCCGTTCTTGGTGCAGTTTGTCGGTTTCTGCAGTGGCCTTGGCCGCGAAATACCAGCTCGCTGGTCTCGTAGACAGCCCCCTCACCCCAACCCTCTCCCGCGAGGGGAGAGGGAGTCGTGTTGCGCGGGCTGCGATAGAAACGCTTGCGTCAACCAGCGCGAAACTTGAATACCGGTTCATTTCGCTGCAAAAGTCTGTAGGAGCGGCCTTGGCCGCGAAAGCTTAGGTGTGACGTGGCCTGAATCGCGATTTGAATCTTGACCTAAATCGCGGCCAAGGCCGCTCCTACGAAATTCGGTGTTGCGCTGCTCGGAAGCATGGGGCACGCACTGTCATGCGGCAAAGGCCGCCAGCAATTTGTCGTGGATGCCGCCGAAACCGCCATTGCTCATCACCAGCACGTGATCGCCGGGTCGGCACATGGCTTTGGCTGCTTCAACAATAGCATCGACCTCGGCATAGGTTTGCCATGGCTTGCCGAAATCCGTCGGCACGTTCGCTTGCCACGCCAGGTTGCCGGGTTTGTGCAGCAGCACGGCATCGGCGCCGGCCAGCGAGGGCGCCAACGTGTCTTTGTGCACGCCCATCTTCATTGTGGCGGAACGCGGATCGACAATCGCGATGATACGTGCCGCGCCGACTTGCGCCCGCAAACCGGCCAGCGTCGTCGCGATGGCAGTGGGGTGGTGGGCGAAGTCATCGTAAACGCGAATGCCGTTGGCTTCGCCGCGCAATTCCAGTCGGCGTTTGATGCCGTTGAAGTGCGCCAGTGCCGCGATGCCTTGCGCCACTGGCACGCCACAATGACGGGCTGCGGCGAGTGCGGCCAAGGCGTTGTGCCGGTTGTGGCCGCCGAGCAGCGACCAGTTGACCCGACCTTGCAGCTGGTTCTGCCAATAGACATCAAAGCTGTTGTCGCGCTCGTTGATGTTGCGTGCCTGCCAGCCGAGCTCATCGTGCAGTTTTTCCTGCGCGCTCCAGCAGCCGCGTGCCAATACTCGCGCCAGCGCGGCATCGTCGGCCGGATAAATCACTTTGCCTTCGCCGGGCACGGTGCGCAGCAGATGGTGAAACTGGGTTTCGATGGCGGCGAGATCCGGATAGATGTCGGCGTGATCAAATTCCAGATTGTTCAGAATGGCCGTGCGGGCGTGGTAATGAACAAATTTGGAGCGCTTGTCGAAAAACGCGGTGTCGTATTCGTCGGCTTCGATGACAAAAAACGGCGCGTTGCCGAGCCGGGCTGAAATACCAAAATTGCTGGCGACGCCACCAATCAAAAAGCCGGGTTGCAAACCGGCGTAATCGAGTATCCAGGCGACCAGGCTGGTGGTGGTGGTTTTGCCGTGGGTGCCGGCAACGCCAACGACCCAGCGCTGCTGCAGCACGGCGTCGGCCAGCCACGCGGCGCCGGATTGATAACGCAAACCGCGATTCAGCACATATTCGACCGCCGAATTGCCGCGCGACAGCGC
Organism: Permianibacter fluminis; assembly: GCF_013179735.1. NCBI lineage: Bacteria > Pseudomonadati > Pseudomonadota > Gammaproteobacteria > Pseudomonadales > Pseudomonadaceae > Permianibacter > Permianibacter fluminis. The sequence goes on from NZ_JABMEG010000001.1 coordinate 1,509,068, forward strand.
ATTGCCGATCAAAACGAGATCCGGTGCCGGATTGAGCGCCGCCGGATCGTAGCCGCTGTGCAGACGGATGCCGGCATCAGCCAACTGTGTGCTCATCGGCGGGTAGACGTTTTCATCCGAGCCGCTGACGGTGTGGCCGAGCTCGCGCGCCAGCAGCGCGAGGCCGCCCATGAAGGTGCCGCAAATGCCGAGGATATGAATATGCATGATGTGACGAGTCGATTCCGTTAAGCAAAAATGAGCTGATAAAGGCCGTAGCGTAGCGCGAACAGCAGCACGGCCAGCGCCAGTGCGCGCGGCAACGGCCAGTCCAGTGCATGGCGCAGAATATGACCGCTGACGGTTACGCTCCACAGCAGCAGGGCGATCAATAGCAGCGGCAGCAGGCCGGCGCGATCACCGAGCGAGCGGATGAGCCAGCTCAGCGGCCACAGCAGAAAATTGAGGATGGCGGCGCAGCCGAGTACTGCCGTCAGCGTTTGCAATAAGCGCGCTTGTTGGCCGGCGGCGTGCAGCAGCAAGGGCCAGATCAGCAAACTGATGGCCAGGGAAAAACCGGTGCGCAGCATGGCGTCGGCAACCGACACGCTGAGCGTGAACACCAACACGCCGCTCAGAAAGCAGGCCAGCATGGCGAAGCGCAGCAAGGCGGGCGCGGCAGGGAGATCCTGTGGTCCGCGCTGCAGCTGGCAAATCGGCCAATGGAGCCGCCAAAACAGCTGCAACAACGAGAACATGGACGCTACCGCAGTGGTGAAAAGCCTGCGCTATTATGCCGGGTGCCGGTGATCAGCGTCCATGCGAGCGACGGATGCTGGCGGAATTGTCAGGGGCGGTCTCAACATTTTCTGCCGGGATTCAGGCCCGGCGGCAGCGAGGGAGCAGACGGTATGGCGAGCAGTCGCAGCAAGGCCAAGGTGTACAACGCGTTTTATGCCCAATCCGGTGGCGTCACAGCCGTCATCAATGCCTCGGCGGCCGGGGTGCTGGAAACCGCGCGCAAATACCCGAAGAAAATCGGCAAAGTGTTTGCCGGTCGCGACGGCATCATCGGCGCGCTGCAGGAAAACCTGATCGACACCAGCGGCGAGAGCGTGGCGGCGATCGCCGGACTCAAGCACACCCCGGGCGGCGCCTTTGGCTCCTGCCGCTACAAGCTGAAATCCATCAGCCAGAGCCGGGCCGAATACGAGCGTTTGCTGGAGGTGTTTGCCGCCCACGATATTCGCTACTTCTTTTACAACGGCGGCAATGACTCCATGGATACCGCCAACAAGGTCGCTCAAGTGGCCGCTGAACACGGTTATCCGCTGACCTGCGTCGGTATTCCGAAAACGGTCGACAATGATTTGCCGATTACCGACAACAGCCCGGGTTTCGGCTCGGTCGCCAAGTATGTCGCGGTGTCGATTCGGGAGGCTGGTCTCGATGTGGCCTCGATGGCCAGCAGCTCGACCAAGATTTTCGTGCTGGAAGTGATGGGCCGGCATGCCGGCTGGATCGCGGCTGCGGGTGGCCTTGCCAGTGAAAAAGCCGGCCAGCCGCCGCACATCATCCTGTTTCCGGAAGTGGCGTTTGACCCGGAGAAATTTCTGGCGCGGGTGGATGCCTGCGTCAAGCAATACGGTTACTGCGCGCTGGTGGTGTCGGAGGGGGTCAAGAATGCCGATGGCAAATTCCTGGCCGAGGCCGGCACCGTCGATGCGTTTGGCCACAGCCAGCTTGGCGGCGTGGCGCCGGTGATCGCCCAGCTCATCAAGGATAAGCTCGGCTACAAGTATCACTACGCGGTCGCCGATTACCTGCAGCGTTCGGCCCGCCATATCGCCGCGAAAACCGATCTGGAGCAGGCCTACGCGGTCGGCAAGGCGGCGGTCGAGTTCGCGGTCAAAGGCCACAGCGCGGTGATGCCGGTGATTGTCCGCAAGAAAGGAGCGAAATACGCCTGGGAAATCGGCATGGCCCAGCTCAGCGATATCGCCAATGTCGAGCGCAAGATGCCGGCCAACTTCATCAGTTCGGACGGTTTTCACATCACCGCCGCCTGCCGACGGTATTTGCTGCCGTTGATACAAGGCGAAGCCTATCCGCCGTATCAGGATGGCTTGCCGGCCTACGTCCAGCTGAAGAACCGGGCGGTGAAGAAGAAACTGGCGCCGTGGACTGCGCCGGGCAAGTAGCGGGTGAGTGAGGCGGACCACGGCCGGGAGATTTGGCCGTGGTCATTAGTCAACGGGCTTTACAGTCGTTGTAAAAAGCGACGGGAATTCCTTTTTAACTTGTTCATTTTAAAGGGTGATTTATTTTTGGCATGGGGCTTGCTTTGTTTTCGGTGTCCTGTATTTCTAACCCACGGAGTGGACCATGCGCTTTATCAAACAACTCTTCATTGCTGGTGTCGCCCTGGCTGGTGCCAGCGTAGCAAGCGCAGATCCGGCTATCCCGGCTTTCGGTTTCGAAACCACCACTGGTTTTCTGAACACTGGCTGGCACTGCGAAGGCGGTGGCATTGATGCCAACATCTGCAACATGAATTTCAGCCAGCTGAACGGCAATGGCAGCTATGACCGGCTGGCCTGGGGTGTGCCTTCGTCAATTCAGGGCGGACTTCCTGCCAATCGCTCGCAGAGCTATTTGCAGATCACCAATCTGGCTGGCTCGATCATCACCAACGGCGGTTGGGTCGACATCAACTATTTCGACCACTACAACCACATCATCACCATCGCCGGCGGCAACATGGAAGGGGTCAACATCTCCGGCCTGTTCGAAATCACCTCGCCGATTTCGGTGGGTATCCCGGGCGTCAACAGCGTCTATTTCGACGAGACCCCGAACCTGAACGCCCGTAACTGCCCGGGCCCGAACCCGAACCACAGCGCCTGCGATGATATTTTCGTCACCAGCGGCCTGAACGGCTCGGCACCGATTTTCAATGACGGCAACGGCTGGTACATCCTGTCCTTCCAGTTCTTTGCTGGCGCGGGCACTACGATTGTCGACAACGGTGACGGCACTTTTACCATTTACACCACCGAAGCCTGCTCGACTGACGGTTTGGCCGGTTGTGGGGTCGGTGAAACCTATGTTCCAGGCTTCAGCCGCCTGATCACCCAGGCTCGTATCGACTACATCGCCATCCCGGTTCCGGCTCCGGAAACCTTGGCGCTGCTCGGCCTGGGTCTGATGGGTTTTGCCCTGCGCCGTCCGCGTAAACAAGGCTAATCCCGCGCGATTGATATTTGTTGCAGTACTGAAAGGCGACCTTCGGGTCGCCTTTTTCTTGCGCCAATTCTTGCTTCAATGACAGGCCGTTCACGGCCCTTTGGCGACGGGCCAATCCCCTTGGTCGGCCTGCGTCCGGATTGATTAGCGGCGCATGTGTACCGGATATGACCGGTTTACCGCTGTCAGGCGGGTTTACAAATCCACCCAACCGGAATTCCGGTTATTTCGCTAACTCATTGGTTCATAAGGTGATTCGTCGAGCTGGCATGGTAGATGCTCTGATACCGTCAGTTTCAACCCGTGATCCCAAGGAGTGGACTATGCAACTCAAGAAACTGTTGTTGGCCGGCTTGATGCTGGCTGGTGCTGGCACTGCCAGTGCCGACCCAAGTATTCCGGCGTTCGGTTTTGAAACCACGACCGGTTTTCTTGATGATGGCGCTTGGACGTGCCAAGGCAGTGCTGCCGGTAACAACACCTGCAGCATGAATTTCGGCAACCTCAATGGCAATGGCAGCTATGACACGCTGGCTTGGGGTACGGAATCGAATCCGGATGATTCCCAAAGCTTCCTGAATATCACCAATATCGTTGGTTCCATCATCACCAACGGCGGTTGGGTTGATATCAACTATTTCGACCACTACAACCACATCATCACCAATGCTGGCGGCAACATGGAGACCGTTAATATCTCCGGTCTGTTCGAAATCACCTCGCCAATCTCGGTTGGTATCCCGGGTGTGAACAGCGTCTATTTCGACGAAACCACCAACATGAACTCGGTTAACTGCCCGGGCCCGAACCCGAACGGCAGCGCCTGCGATGACATTTTCGTCACCGGCGGCCTGAATGGTTCAGCTCCGTTGTTCTGCGATGGCGGCGGTTGCTACATCCTGTCCTTCCAGTTCTTCGCTGGCGTGGGCACCACCATTGTGGATAACGGTGACGGCACCTTCACCATCTATACCACCGAAGCTTGCTCGACCGATGGTCAAGCCGGTTGCGGCGCTGGCGAAACTTATGCGCCGGGCTTCAGCCGCCTGATCACCCAGGCTCGCATCGACTACATCGTCCCGACTCCGGAAACCTTGGCGCTGCTTGGCCTCGGTCTGGTCGGTTTCGCGATGCGTCGTCCGCGTAAGCAATAAGCGGTAAGCAATTGGCCGGGAATTTCCCGAGCAAGAAAAAGGCGACCCTCGGGTCGCCTTTTTCTTGGCAAAATTTTGCTGCGGTTTTGTGGCAATTGAGCCGCTAAATACAGCAGCTGAACTACCGCCTGAACACAACAGCGGAACACGACACCTGAACACAACAACTACACACAACAACTACACGTAACAACTACACGCAACTGAGTGAACGAAAATGGGGCGCAGTATCTTGGCGGTGTTTGCAGGGCTATTGATGGGAGCGATGGTGACAGCCTTGATCGAGTGGGCTGGCTATCAGTTGTATCCAGTGCCGATAGGTTTGGCCGACGTCGACGCCGCCATGGCCGATTACCTTCGTAATGCGCCGGCTGGTAGCGTGCTGATGTCGCTGGCCTGGTTCTTTGGTGGCTGTGACGGTGCTCTGATCGCGGCGTGGTGGGCGCCACAACAACCCTGGCGCCACGGCTTCATTGTGGTGGCGATATTGTTGCTGGTGGCGGCGCTGATGCTGCTGCAGGTGGCGCATCCGGCGTGGCTGAACTGGGCGGCACCGCTGACGTATTTTGTGGCCGGTTTAGTAGGTTGCAAAGTGGGCAGCATGCTGCATGATAAACGCCGTGCCGGTATCGCACGCTAGATCGCGGTTGATTCCCGAAATCAGCTTGTTGCCTGCGCCTCACACCGGCTGTCGGCGCAGGCCCTCGAAAAACAGATCAACCAGTTTTTCCGCGTCGGCATCCAGATCAAAATACTCCGGCTCCAGCAGCCAGTTGTAGACCAGACCATCGACATAGCTGAACAGCGCCATGGTCGCCAGGCGGGCGTTGCAGTTTGCCGGCAATACACCGGCCGCAATCGCTTCCTGAAAGCGTTGCTCCACTTCGGTTGCACATTCATTGCGCGATTCCAGATGACGCTGTTTCAGCGGCAGCACGTCATCGACGTATTCGCACTTCTGCAAAATGATGGTGGCGATAGCGCGGTGGTGCGGGTCGCGCACCGTTTGCCGCAGCACGGCAATGGCGTTGAGCCGGATTTGCCCGAGCAGATCATCCGGCACCATGGCTTCCGCTTGCTCCCGCATGTCTTCCAGCGGCAACCGTACCCGTTCCATCAGCGCATCGATCAGATCCATTTTGTTGCGGAAATGCCAATAGATGGCGCCGCGGGTCAGCCCGGCGTTTTCGGCAATCTCGTTCAGCGAGGTGTTGGTGACACCTTTGTCGCTGAATACCCGTTCGGCCGCATCGAGCAGCTGCGAACGGGTTTCGAGGGCTTCCTCTTTGGTACGTCTAGCCACCTGTCACCTCGTTGTCAGTAGCACTGGAGGATACTGACGGCCGTCTTAAGGCCTGCTTGCGATTGTCTTCGCCACGCTGTCGGCATGGCTCATCGAACAAACCTGTACATAAGTACTTGATTTCACGACGCTATAAGCGCCACGTGGGAAGCATTCTATCTTGGAATTTACAAACATGCATGGTTGTATGTAAGATGCCATCCAAATTCGGATGACCGGTCGTCTTATGAACCCGTTTCAGACCCTGCCGCCACTGCGCCGACCGGTCTGTCCCCGCCGTACCGAATTCAAACCTTCACCAATTTGTCTTTGCAAGAATGGAGTCACACCATGAAAACCCGTCAAAACCTCCGCTCGCGGCTGCCGTTTGCGCTGGCCGCCCTGCCGTTGCTGATTGCCCTCGCCGGTTGCTCCGGCAACGCCCAAGAAGGCGGCGGCATGGCATTCCCGGCGCCGCAAGTCTCGGTCGTCGCCGTGGCCGGCCAGAACCTGCCGGTCGCCCGTGAATACATCGGCCAGACCAAAGGCTCGCGGGAAGTCGAAATCCGCGCCCGGGTCGGCGGCATCATCGAACAGCGTGTTTATGAAGAAGGCTCGGTCGTCAAAGCCGGCCAAGTGCTGTTCCAGCTCGATGCCAAACCGTTCGAAGCGGCATTTGCCGCCGCCGATGCCGAAGCCGCGCGCGCCAAGGCGCAGTTCGCCCAGGCCGAACGGGAACTCAATCGGTTGAAACCGCTGGCCGCAGAAAACGCCACCAGCCGGAAGGAACTGGACGACGCCCAATCCGCACACGATTTGGCCGAAGCCGCGCTGAAAGCCGCTGAAGCGCATCTGCGCGAAGCACGCATTCAATTGGGTTACACCAAGGTCACCGCGCCGATCAGCGGCGTCACCGGTCTGGCGCAAAAGTTTGAAGGGGCGCTGGTCAATGCCGGTACCGACATGCTGACCACGCTGACCCAAACCGATCCGATGGACGTGTATTTCTCGGTGTCGGAAAACGAGTGGCTGGCGCGCCAGCAAGAGCTGGCCAACGGCAGTCTGCAGGCGCCAACCGAAACCGCGCTCAGCGTGCAAGTGAAGCTGGCGGATGGCCGAGTGTTGGACCGCGTTGGCAAAGTGAATTTCAACGATGCCCGCATCGACACCGAAACCGGCACCGTTGCCATGCGTGCGCGTTTGCCGAATAGCGATGGCGTATTGAAGTCCGGTCAGTTCGTTCGCGTTGTGGTCAACGGCGCGGTCCGCCCGGATGCGATTGTGGTGCCGCAAAAAGCGGTGCTCGAAGGCCCGAACGGCAAATTTGTTTATGTGATTGGCAAGGGTGAAGGCGGCGCTGCGGTTGCTGAATTCCGGCCGGTGGAAGTCGGTGAATGGACCGGCGCTGGCGAACAGCGCGCATGGGTCATTCGCAAAGGTTTGCACGACGGCGATCAGGTCATTCTCGACAACCTGATCAAGATCCGCCCGGGGGCGCCGGTGCAAATCGCGGCGCCGGCCACGGCCGATGCTGCTGTTGCAGCCGCGCCGGCCAGCTGAGCCTTGGTGCTTGTGCCCAGCCGCCACCCGCCCATTCGCGCGTAAGGAATTCTGATTATGTTCTCGCGTTTTTTCATTGACCGGCCGATCTTCGCCACGGTCATTTCATTGTTCATTGTGATCGCCGGTCTCGCGGCGATGCGCAGTCTGCCGATTGCGCAATACCCGGAAATCGCCCCGCCTGTTGTGACGGTGATGGCGGTGTATCCGGGCGCTTCGGCCGAAGTGCTGGAGCAAACGGTTGCCGCGCCGCTGGAAAACCAGATCAACGGCGTCGAAGACATGCTCTACATGAAGTCGACCTCGGCTTCCAACGGCGTTGTGCAAATCGAAGTCACCTTCGAAATCGGCGCCGATGTCGACAAGGCTGCGCTCAACGTCAACAACCGGGTCAAGCAGGCGGAAGCGCGCTTGCCGCAGGAAGTGCGTCGGCAAGGCGTAACTGTTGAAAAAGGTTCCTCGTCATTCCTGCAGGTGGTGGCATTTGCCTCGCCCGATGGCAGCCTCGATGATCTGACCATTTCCAACTACGTCACGATGAACGTGCTCGATCGCATCAAGCGTATCCCCGGCACCACTAACGTGCAGATTTTCGGTGCCAAAGATTACGCCATGCGGATCTGGCTGAAGCCGGACCAACTGACCAAGCTGAAGCTGACCACGACGGATGTTGCTGCGGCGATTCAAGAGCAGAACGCGCAGTTCGCGCCGGGCAAAGTCGGTCAACCGCCGGTCGGTGATGGCCAGCAACTGGTTTACACCATCACGGCAAAAGGCCGCCTGGCTGACGCGGCCGAGTTCGAGCAGATTATTGTTCGCGCCAATCCGGACGGTTCACTGGTGCGGCTGAAAGATGTCGCAAAAGTTGAACTCGGTTCCAAGGATTACGAATTCCGCGGCCGGGTCAACGGCCAGAACGCGGTGTTGGTCGGTATCTTCCTGCAACCGGGCGCGAACGCGCTGGCCGTTGCCGATGAAGTGAACAGCAACATGGACGATCTGGCTTCGCGCTTTCCGCAAGGCCTGACCAAAACCGTGGTGTTTGATACCACCCGCTTTGTTGAAGTGTCGATCAAGGAAGTGGGCAAGACGCTGGCCGAAGCGATGGTGCTGGTGTTCCTGGTGGTGTTCCTGTTCCTGCAGAACTGGCGGGCGACGCTGATTCCGACCATTGCGGTGCCGGTATCACTGATTGGTACGTTCGCCGGTTTGCATCTGCTTGGCTATTCGATCAACACGCTAACCCTGTTCGGCATGGTGCTGGCGATTGGTATCGTTGTTGACGACGCCATCGTGGTGCTGGAAAACGTCGAACGGATCATGCATGAAGAAAAGTTGTCGGCGTATCAGGCCGCGATCAAGGCAATGACCGAAGTCACCGGCCCGGTGATCGCCATTGTACTGGTGCTGACCGCGGTATTCGTGCCTATCGCTTTCCTCGGCGGTCTGGCCGGCGAGTTGTATCGCCAATTCTCGATCACCATTTCGATTGCCGTGATCATTTCCGGGGTCGTCGCGCTGACGCTGACTCCGGCGCTGTGCGTGCTGATTCTGAAGCACGAGCACAAACAACCGAATCGCTTCTTCGACTGGTTCAATCACTGGTTCGAGCGCGTGACCCAGCGCTACGGCCAAGGTGTGGCCTGGATGCTGAAGCGCGGCGTCGTTGGTGTGCTGCTGTTCGGCGGCATGGTGGCCTTGACCGGCGGCTTGTGGAAAACCACGCCGGGCTCGCTGGTGCCAAATGAAGATCAAGGCTGGTTCATGACCGCGGTGATGTTGCCGGACGGCGCGACGCTGGATCGGACCGATGCGGTCGTCAAAGAAGTGGTCGATGCGATCAAATCAAACGATGCCAACGCCTACGCGATTGCTTTCACCGGCTTTGATTTCCTCGGTGGCGGCTACAAGAACAGTGCTGCGACAATCTTCGTGACCCAGAAACATTGGGATGAGCGTCCGGGCGTCAACACCGACATGCTGGTTGGCGAGGTCTATATGAAGACCGCGCACATCAAGGAAGCTTTGGTGCTGGCCTTCAACCCGCCGCCGATTTTCGGCCTGGGTTCGGCCGGTGGCTTTGAAGTGTTCATCCAGAACCGCGGTGAAGGTGGTGCCCATCGCCTGCAGGAAGTGACCCAGCAATTCCTGGCGAAAGCCAATCAGGATCCGCTGCTGATGAATGTCGCGACCCTGTGGCGCGCCGGCACACCGCAACTGTTTGTCGATGTCGATCGCGAGAAGGCCAAATCGCTCGGCGTCTCCGTTGACGAAGCCTTCAACACGCTGTCGGCAACGTTGGGCACGTACTACGTCAACGACTTCAACAAATACGGCCGCACCTGGCAGGTGCTGATGTCGGCGCATCCGGATTACAAAACCCGGCCGGACGATATCGGTGCCATCTACGTCCGCTCCGATCGCGGCCGGATGATTCCGCTGTCGGCGTTCGCCACGGTCAAATACACCGCTGGCCCGGACTCGCAGGATCGCTACAACAATTTGCCCGCTGCAAAGATTTTCGGCAGCGGCAAGCCGGGCGTGTCAACTGGTGAAGCCATCGCCAGGGTCGAGCAATTGCTGAAAGAAACGCTGCCGGCAGACTTCAGTTACGACTGGACCGGCGCCTCGTTCCAGGAAAAGAAATCCTCCGGTTCGAGCGGTTTCGCGATCGGTCTGGCCGCTGTGATGGTGTTCCTGATTCTGGCGGCGCAATACGAGAAATGGACGCTGCCGTTGTCGGTGCTGCTGGCGCTGCCGTTCGGCACCTTCGGTGCGCTGGTGGCTGTGTGGGCGCGTGGCATGAGCAATGACGTGTATTTCCAGATTGGTCTGGTGACGCTGCTCGGCCTTGCCGCCAAGAATGCGATTTTGATTGTCGAATTCGCGATGATGAAAAAGCACGAAGGCATGGGAACCGTCGAGGCGGCCATGGAAGCAGCGCGACTGCGCTTCCGGCCGATTCTGATGACGTCGCTGGCGTTCATTCTGGGCGTGTTGCCGCTGGCGTTCTCGCACGGCGCCGGTGCCGGTGCGCGGGTCGCGGTTGGTACCGGGGTGATGGGCGGCATGCTGGCCGCGACTTTCCTGGCGATCTTCTTCGTGCCCTTGTTCTTCAAATTGATTACCGATTTCCGTCTTGGCAAATCGCCTGCGATCAGCCCGACGAAACCGGGGGTGGCTCATGACTAATGCAATGATCAAATCGGTGCGGCGCACGCGCTTTGTCGGTTCGCTGCTGGCCTTGTCGGTGCTCGCGGGTTGTGCCATCGGTCCGGACTATCAAAGGCCGGACCTGGACCTGCCGGAGCAATGGCAAACCAGCGCGCCGCTGACCGCGCAAGTCGAGCTGGCACAGTGGTGGCGCAGCTTCAATGATCCGGTGCTGGAAACTCTGATCAACGAAAGCCTGCAACAGAACAGCAATCTGAAAGTGGCGGTCGCGGCAGTCGATGCCGCAGCGGCCCAGCTGCAATTGGCGCGTGCCGATTACTGGCCGACGGTTGATCTCGGTGTCAGCGGCACCAAGACGCGCAACAGCGAGGCGGTGACACCGGCCGGGCAAGCGTTGAACAGTACGGTCTATCAGGCCGGGCTCAAGCTGGATTACGAGTTTGACCTCTGGGGCAAGATCCGCCGTGCCAACGAAGCTGCATTGGCCGAGCTTGAAGCCAACGTTGCCGCGCGCGATGCCGTGCAGGCCGCGCTCGCCGCCAATGTCGCGCAAGCCTACTTTCAGGCTCGGGCGCTGGACCGGCAGATTGCGCTGGCCGAACAGACGCTGAACACACGCACCGAAAACGTCCGGTTGCAGCAGAAGCGGCTCGATAGCGGGTTGATCTCGCCGTACGATTTCGAACAGGCGCGCAGCGAAGCGGAAGCGGTGGCTGCACAATTGCCGGCGCAAAAAGCGGCGCGGGCGAAAGTGCAAACCGCACTGGCGGTGCTGCGTGGTCAGTCACCGAAAGCGATGGTGGCGGCGTGGCAAAACGGTGCTGCACTGAGCGCCGATGCGTTGAACGCCGCGGCGTTGCCGGCAGCGCCAGCCGTGCCGATGGATTTGCCGGCGCAATTGCTGTCTCGGCGTCCGGATGTGCGGCAAGCAGAAGCACGCTTGCAAGCGGCCAATGCCCGCATCGGTGTTGCCAAGGCGGCGTACCTGCCGTCCTTGTCGCTGACCGGTTTTGCCGGCGGCGTGTCCGATGCGCTGGCCGACGTTCTCGATGCACCGGCGAAAGCCTGGGAAGTCGCGCTCGGTTTGTCGCAGCCGCTGACCAGCCTGTATCGGGTCAACGCCAATGTCAGCAGCGCCGAAGCGCAGGCGCAGGCACAAACCGCTGCCTATGTGAACACGGTGCAAACCGCGTTCAAGGAAACGCTGGATTCGCTCAGCACGTTGACCAGCACCCGCGAAATTCAGCAGGCCCAGCAGCGCCGGGTGGAAGCACTCAGCAACGGTTATCGCGTCGCCAAGCTGCGTTACGATGCCGGCCGTATCGGCTATCTGGAATTGCTCGATGTCGAGCGGCAGTTGCGTCAGGTTGAACAGGAGCAAGTGCAAGCGCAGCTCGATCAACTGACGGCAACGGTTGATCTGTATCGCGCGCTTGGTGGCGGTTGGTCGCAAGGCTGAACCGTGCCTGTGAGCTATGCTTGAAAGCAACAAGGGCGACCTCATGGTCGCCCTTGTTGTTTGTGCCCGACTCAACTTGCTGTCTGCGAAATCGATCGTGGCTGCAATACCCGCTCGGCAACGAACTCATGCCATAACCAGAACAGCGCCAGACTGACGAACCAGCAGATCGCCGTGGTCCACAATTGGTGTGACAGAAAGTGCTGGCCGCGCAGCACTTGCGCCAAGCCAAGAAAATGACCGCTGACCAAACTGCCCCATAGCGCCACTTGCGCCAGTCGCGGTTTGGCCATCATCAACAAACCAAAATACAGCGCGATGAAACTCATGCCCGAGGTGGCGTGACCGGCCGGCCAGCAATGACCGCCACTGCCGGCAAACGTCGGGAACGGGCCTTCGACCGTGGCGGCATGGCTGCCGCCGTAATTGGCGATCTGGACCGGGCAATAGACATCGGTTTCCCGTTTCAGGGTGCCAATCACTGAACCGGAAATCAGCATCGCCGCCAGGCTAAGCCACAGCGGAATGTACCAGCGCCGCAGTGACCGGCCGCGCCACGGAGTCAGCGACACCAGCAACAGCACAAAGAACGCGCCGACGGCAATTTTCTTCGGCCATTCGTGCAACCACAGTTCGTAACTGGCCGAGCCCTGATACGGAAATGCGTGGCCGATCGCATACAGCGACGCCGCCAATTTGGCGTCGATGCGCAGCAGGCTGAACAGCAGCAGCAAGGCCAGCAGCAGGCACATCGGCCACAGCGCCAGATTCAGCCATTGCGGCACCAGGGATTTGTCGAACACGGGCTCGTCTCATGCAGCACTTGGGACAGGTGCACGATAAGAGCGACGCGCTTAAGTCCGGATTAAGCCGCGGATTGAGCCTGCTGCGACACGGACTCGTCGGCCGGATCGAATGCGTCTTGGCGGCAGGGGCTAGTTCACGCGTTTGCTGGGCGTGGCTACGGCTTAGAAGAGATTGTTCCTACCACTCGGAAAACCGTGCAGGGATGGTGGTTTCGGCCTATCAAGCAGGAAGCACCAACCCGGTGTGCCGCCATCAGGAGAACGGCAATGGCCGAGTCAGCACCGCAACCGGCGAGCACGGAAGAGCAGGCGCCGGTGGCCTGCAACATCTGCCGCAAAGAGATTCCGCTCAGTGCCGCCATGAACCCGGAAGGCGAGCAATACGTTGAGTATTACTGCGGGCTCGATTGTTACGAGACCTGGTTCCATAAGCGTTGCGAAAGCGAGTACCCCGCCGCGACCGATTATGAGTGGCCGGCGCCGCGGGCCTGGCGCTAGACGCCGGTACCGGTGCTCAGTGGCGCATCCCGACGCCATCTGAGCCGGTTCGAGCTGGAGTGAAAGTACCAATTGCTCCGTCGAGCTTTTGGCGCGGAGCAGCATGGCAAAAAACCGACACAGCTGCTTAGCTAGTCAGTAGCAGTGATTTTGTGGATATCGGGGGTCGGCATGGATGTGCCGCGGCAAACCGCATTCTGGCGCTTGGTGGGCCTGTTCAGCCTGGTCTTCGGCGTGGTCATGCTCGCCACCCTGTTGGTCTGGCAGCAAGTGCGCCAGCAGGATGAGCTGATTGCCGGTCGCCAATTTGCCAGTGAGACCGACCAGCTCAGCACCAGCATCGCCCAACAGCTGCACAACTACGAAGGCGTGTTGCGTAGTGCGGCGGCCTTGTTCGCCGCGTCCGATGCGGTGTCGCGGGCCGAATGGCGTGAGTTCACCGCCGCCTTGCGACTGGATCTGAGTAATCCCGGTTTGCAGGGCATTGGCTATCTGCCGCGCGTGCCAGCGCGCGCGTTGGCTGCCCACATCGCCCAGGCCCACGCCGAAGGGTTGCCGCAGTATCAAGTCACGCCGTTGGCAACCGACCCCGCACACGAATACTTCCCGGTGTTTTATCTGGAGCCCATCGACTGGCGCAATTTGCGCGCGTTCGGTTTTGACATGGGCTCAGAACCGGCGCGCGCCGCCGCGCTGAAACAGGCGCGCGATGAAGGCCGCGCCGTGCTGACCGCACCGCTGATTTTGAAACAGGAAACCGAGCAGGGCATACAGACCGGTGTCGTGATGGTTTGGCCGCTGTATCGGCCGGGCAACAATTCGGAAGATGGTGCCGAACGCGTGCAGGGCTATGTCTACAGTCCGCTTCGGCTCGGTGATCTGTTGACCGGTATTCTGGCCGGGCAGTTGGCGCGTCTGCAGCTGACGCTGACCGACAACGGCGCGATCAGCGCAGCCAATTCCACCAGCTCCTCTAGCGCTGCCAGCAATCCCCATGATTCGGCTGCAAGCACGGCACAAGCGCTACTGTTTCAATCGGCAGCGGCGACGGCGGCGCCACGCTTTAAGTCAACGCAGATTCTCAAGGTGCCCGGTCGGGAGTGGCAGCTGCAGGTGCTCAGCACGCCGCAATTTGAGCAAAGTCTGCCGCGCGGCAATGCCGGTCCGCTGCTGTTGTCTGGCACCTGTGTCGCGCTGTTGCTGGCGCTGCTCGTGGTGTTCTACGCCCGTCAGCGTGAGCGTTTGCACAGCCAGCAAACCCGGCTGACCCAGCAGTTGCAGCAGCGCGAAGAACGCTTCCAGATGCTGATTGATGGCGCGCCCAACGCCATGCTGATCGTTGACGCGGAGGGCCGCATCGAGTGGCTCAATCCGCAGGCCGAACAATTGTTTGGTTACGATCGGGCGTCGCTGCAGAATCAACCGATCGAAGTGCTGCTGCCGGAGCGGTATCGCAATCAGCACAATGGCTGGCGGCGCGGCTTTCAGGCCGCGCCTTCGCCGCGCCAAATGGGCAGCGGTCGCGAGCTGTTTGCCCGGCGTCAGGATGGCAGCGAAGTGCCGGTCGAGATTGGCCTGAGTCCGGTGCAAACCGACGACGGCGTCAAGACCATCGGCTCGATCATTGATCTCAGTGCGCGCCGGCACGCCGAAGAGCGGGCGCGCATGCTGGTCGAGGCCGCACCGAATGCGATTGTGTTGGTCAATGGCAAGGGCCAGATTGAACTGGTCAACAGTCAGACCGAACAATTGTTTGGCTACAGCCGCGCCGAATTGCTTGGCCAGTCAGTGGAGGTGCTGATTCCGGAATCGCTCAGGGAAAAACATCCGGGGCTGCGGGAAAGCTATCACCGGGCGCCCAGCCAGCGGCAAATGGGCAGCAATCGCGAACTGTTCGCCCGACACAAGTCCGGATTTGCCATTCCGGTGGAGGTCGGTTTGGCGCCAATTGTGGCCGGTGGTCAGCGCTCAATTCAAGCGGTGATCATCGACATCACCGCGCGCAAAGCCGCCGAACTTAAACTGCGTGAACAAGCCGAACAACTGGCGCTGGCCAATCGCTACAAATCGGAATTTCTGGCCAATATGTCGCACGAGCTGCGCACACCGCTCAATAGCATCATGATCCTGAGTGAGCAGCTGACCCGCAACCCGGCCGGCAATCTGACCAGCAAGCAAGTCGCGCATGCCGATATCATTCGCCGCTCCGGCGGCGATCTGCTGAACCTGATCAACGACATTCTGGATCTGTCGAAAGTCGAAGCGGGCCGGATGACACTGGTGATGGAGGCCGTCAACATTCGCGAGCTGACGGTGGCGCTGGAAACGTCGTTCCGGCCCTTGGCCGAGGCCAAGAACCTGCAGTTGCGCTTCACTGTGGCCGACGACGTGCCTCCGCTGTGCCAAACCGACCCGCAGCGCCTGCACCAGATTCTGCGCAACCTGTTGTCCAATGCCATCAAGTTCACCGATGTCGGCCGGATTGAACTCAGCATTACTCGCCAGCATGAGGACGTGCCCAGTCGGGTGCTGACGCCGGAAGCGATTTGCATTGCCGTGCGCGATACCGGCATTGGCATTGCGCCTGGTCAGCACGAAACCATTTTTCAGGCCTTCCGCCAGGCCGACGGTTCCACCAGCCGCCGCTTCGGTGGCACCGGGCTTGGCTTGACCATCTCGCGGCAATTGACCGAACTGCTCGGCGGCGTGCTGACGCTTGAGAGTACGCTCGGCGTCGGCAGCGTGTTCAAGTTGTTTCTGCCGCTTAATGCAGTGCCGGTCGCGAACAGCCATTCGACCTTGCAAATCAGTGGCGCCAGCGAAGGTGCGCCGCGCCTGCTGATTGTCGAAGACGATCCGTCATTCGCCCAGATTCTGGTCGATACCGCCAACCATTACGGCTTCACCAGCTATCGCACCGAACGCGGCAGCGAAGCGCTGGAGTTGCTCGAACGGTTGCGGTTTGATGCCATCATTCTGGACCTTTTGTTGCCAGACATCAGCGGCTGGCAAGTGCTGCGCGAAATCCGAAACCGGCCGCAAACGCGCTTGTTGCCAGTGCACATCATTTCTTGCGTGCAACAGCCGATGAGCTGGGATGACGAGAATGTCTGTTATCTGGTCAAGCCGGTCAGTCACGATGAGTTGCACAAGCTGCTGCGCCAGTTGGCGCCAAGCGGTGGCAGTGAGCTGTCGATTCTGCTGGTCGAAGACAATGCCGTTGAACGCGAACATTGCGGTGAAGTGCTGAGCCAATTCGGCGCAATGGTGCATGGCTGTGCCACCGCAGCGGAAGCGCTGGCAGCGTATACGGCTGACGAATATCGCTGTCTGGTCATTGATCTGCAGCTGCCTGACCAATCGGGTTTTGAGCTGTTGCAGCAAATGGCTGAGATCCGACCGCTGACCGGGGTGCACGTCATCATCAACACCGGCATGGATTTGTCGGCCCAGCAACAGCAATGGCTGCGCCAATTCAGCGGCAGCGTCATTCAAAAAGGCGCTCAGGCCGATCAATTGCTGACCCAGGCCGTGCAACCGTTTCTCGGCGCGGTGTTGCCGGCACCGAGTGGCGAGGATCGGGCGGCGCTGCCGTTTACTGCTCGCGATCAGCGCGTGCTGCTGGTCGACGATGATGTCCGCAATATCTACGCCATGTCAGCCTTGCTCGAACAGTTCCAGCTGGAAGTGGAAGTGGCGCGCGACGGTCAGGAAGCCATCAGCGTGCTCAGTCGCGACAGCAACTTTGCTCTGGTGCTGATGGATATGGCGATGCCGGTCATGGACGGTTACACCGCCACCCGAATTCTGAAGCGTGAGCGCAAGCTGCATCTGCCGATTGTCGCGCTGACTGCACATGCCATGAAAGGTGATCGGGAGAAATGCCTGCAGGCCGGCGCCGATGACTATCTGGCCAAGCCGGTCGATGAGGCCGGCATGCGCGAGCTGCTGGCGCGCTGGCTCAGCCCTGGCCAGGAGTGTTGACATGCTGTCGGCAAAAAAACTGAAACACCAACCGGTGCTGCTGCTGGTCGATGACCGGCCAGAAAATCTGGCCAGTCTGGAAGCGGTGCTGGAAGACGGTGAGCGTCAGCTGCTGTCTGCCCAGTCGGGCGAGCAGGCGCTGTCACTGTTGTTAAGTCATGACGTGACGCTGGTGCTGCTCGATGTCCAGATGCCGGGCATGGATGGTTACGAGGTCGCGCGGTTGATGCGCGCCAAGGCACGCACGCGCGACATTCCCATTTTGTTCATTACCGCCACCGAGCGCGACGAGCGGGCGATGCTGCGCGGCTACGAGTCCGGCGCGATCGATTACCTGTACAAACCGTTCAGCCCCGACGTGCTGCAGCGTAAAGTCGCCGTGCTGCAGGAGCTGCAATTGTCGCGGCAGCGGCTTTCACTGATGAACCGAAACCTTGATGAAGCACGCAGCTATTACGCCGCCATTCTCAGTACCGCTGCCGAAGGCATTCTGGTGGTCGATGAGCAGGGCATCATCAGCTACGCCAATCCAGCCGCCTGTCAGTTGCTGGATTGTCCACTGATCATGCTGGAAAGCGAGCCGCTGCAAAAGCTCGCGACAGCACCGGATTCCAATGTGGTGCCATGGGAGAACAGTCTGTTCTTTCAGCATTGGCACAAGAAGATGACTTACCGGGCTCATGACGCCCTGCTGTTCTCGCCAACTGGCCAGCGGCTGCCGGTGACGCTGTCAAGCGCGCCACTGCCGCCACCTCACCGTGGTCTGGTGGTGGTGTTTCAGGATAACCGGGTGCCCAAGCAGTTGCAGGAACAACTGTTGAAGCAGGCGATAACCGATTCGCTGACCGAGTTGTTCAACCGGCACGGCTTTCTGCAGGCGCTGCATGCCGCGGTCGCGCGCAGCCAGCGCAACAGCAAATCGCTGGCGGTGCTGTATCTGGATTTGGACGGGTTCAAACGGATCAACGACACGCTCGGTCACGCCGCGGGCGATCAGTTGCTTCGGCGGATGGCCGAGCGCTTGCGCCGCTGTACCCGCAGCTATGACACGCTGGCTCGGCTCGGCGGTGACGAATTCACGGTGATACTCGACGGCCTCGATAGCCCGGAGGATGCAGCCCGCATCGCGGAAAAAATTCTCGAAACGATAGTCGCACCACTCGAATTACAGGGCCTGCAGATTGCGGTCAGCGTCAGCATCGGTATCGCGACCTGGCCGGATTGCGGCGACAGCGTCGACGCCCTGCTGCAAGCGGCCGATCTGGCGATGTATCAGGCCAAATCGGAAGGCCGCAATCAATACCGATTTTTTACCGCCGAAATGAATGGTCGCGCCCGCGCCCGATTGTTGCTGGAAGAGAGCCTACGCCAGGCGGTCGCCACCGAAGAGTTTCTGCTGCACTATCAACCGCAGCTGATGTTGAGCGACGGTCGTCTGCGCGGCTTCGAAGCCTTGCTGCGTTGGCAGCATCATCAGGCCGGGTTGGTATCGCCCGCTATTTTTGTCCCGTTGCTGGAAGAAACCGGGCTCATCAACAGTATCGGTGGCTGGGTGATTGAACGGGCCTGTCAGCAGCGGCAACGCTGGCAAGCGCAGTTTGCCGGGGATCTGATCATCTCGGTCAATCTGTCGGCCCGGCAATTTGGCATTGCCGAGTTGGTCACCCAAATTGCCCGGATAGTGGAGCAATGCCAGCTGCGACCAAACCAGCTGGAACTGGAAGTCACCGAAAGCTCGCTGATGCAGGATCTGGAGCACAGTCAGCGGGTGCTGCGCGAGTTGCGCCAACAAGGCTTTCGCATTGCCATCGATGACTTTGGCACCGGCTATTCGTCGCTGGCCTATTTGCGCCAGTTTGAAATCGATACCTTGAAAATTGACCGGATGTTTATCGCCAACGCCCTGACCAATGGCAAGGACGCCGCCATCGTCGAAACGCTGATCCAGCTCAGTCATCATCTCGGTATGGAGGTGGTCGCCGAAGGCGTTGAAACCACCGAGCAATTGCGTTGGCTGCAATCGATTGACTGTGATTGCGTGCAAGGCTACTTGTTCGCCAAACCCTTGCCTGAAGCGGAAGCCAGTCGCTATCCGGGACAGGTGTCACTGGCAGATCGCGCCGGCTTGTAAAATTAGCTGACGTTTCATTGCATTTTTTGTGCGCAGAGCGACCGCTGGCGCAGCGCGTCATGTCAGCGCCGCGACGTTGTGGCAGAATTTCCCCGCCACCAGAAAACGTCTCGTCAGGGAGGACGCATGAACAAGGGGATCGGTGCCGGCATGTTGCTGGCCGTTGTCGCCACCTTGCCAGTTGCCGTGCAATCCGCGCACGCGCAAGAGTTGAATCGCGGCACTTCAACACAAGCATCGGCAGCGCCGATATCAGCAACATCAGCAAAACCGGTTCCGGCATTCAATCAGGTTTATCTCAGCACCGATGCCGCTGTTGAAAAGCGTGGCAGCTTTGTGCCGGTGCGCGCTTATCTTGGCCACAGCGATGAAGTGCTGAAGGCCGTTGGCAAGGGGCTGGACCGGTTCAGTTTTTTGCCGCAGTTACCGTACGCCGGTTTCTACCGCGTTTACGCCTGGTGGCCCATCGAGGCGATGGCCGGCACGGCGACCGTGACCGTGATGGATCGCGATGGCAGTCATCGCCAACTCATCGAGCAGCGCAGTGATGGCGGTCAGTGGCGTGATCTGGGCAGTTATGATTTTGCCGCCGGTCCGGCCCGGATCGAGTTTGCCGAAAGCAAAGGCCTGCTGCTGGTCGATGCACTGCGCATCGAATACCTCGGCAACAAAGCGCCCGCACTGAAACTTGAACAGAACAAATTGCCGCTGGTGGAAACCGGAATCGCCTATCGGGAAAAAATTCCGGTCAGTGGCGGTGTCGCACCGTTTGAATTTGCCATTGTCAGCGGCCGGTTGCCGGCGGGCCTAGTGCTCGATGCGCGCACTGGTGAAGTGCGCGGTCGTGCTCAGGACATCGGTCATCATGATCTGATTGTGACCGTCAAGGACGCCCGTGGCGTGCGCGGCAGCGGTCATCTGCAACTGGATGTGATTGAAGGTGATCCGGTACTCGCCAGCGCTGCACGCAGCGAAACGCAGCAAGCCGGCCGGAGCCTGAACGCAAACCCGAACCGCAGCAAAATCGAGGGCGGCGATGCCCGCAGTTATACTGGCGACGGCGATCTGTCCGGCCTGCTCGCCGACCTGACGGCGCTGCCGGAAGGCGAGTGGCTGCACGCCAATCAGAATTTGTATTCCGATGTCTGGACGCCGGCGGTGCTGCGGCCGTTGAACAACGGCGGCAATCCGGACCCGTCTAAAATCATCGGTGCCTGGAGCGGCTTTGCCTGGGACAGCAACCGTGGTGATTTGCTGCTGTACGGCGGCGGTCACGCCAATTACAGCGGCAATGATGTGTACCGTTGGCGCGGCAGCACCCGGATGTGGGAGCGGGCGTCGTTGCCCAGCGAAGTGGTGAAAGACATCCGCGGCAATTTTGTCGCCATCGATGGCGTCAGCCACGCCCCGGCCTCGGCTCATACCTACGACAACAATATTTTCCTGCCACTGCACGACAAGATGCTGGCCTTCGGAGGTGCCGCCTACAACAACGGCGGCATGTTCCTGTCGGCAGTGGATGCCCTGACCAGTCGCAAAACCGGGCCGTACCTGTTTGATCCGGCCAAGGCGGATCCGAACAAAGTCGGTGGCAGCAACGGTTCGCATGTCAAACGGGTTGGGCCGTATCCGGATGTGCTTGGCGGCGACATGTGGCAGAACCGGGAAATGTTTTTGAATCTGGTTGGCAATCCGAAACTGCCCGGCAGTCATGTCGAAGGTTGCACCGGTTACGCCGAAGAAGACGGTCGCGATGTGGTGTATGTCGGTGCCCGTTTGGGCGGTGGTACCGCGACCTCGGTGTTTCGTTATGTGATTACCGATCTGGCCAATCCTGCGCTCGATGTCTGGCAGCAAGTGGGTGGCTATTGGGATGGCCCGCAAGGTCAGGCAACGTGTGCTTACGATGCCCAGCAGAAAGTGTTCCTGCGCACCGGCTCGGCAACGCGGCCGTTTGTGTTCTGGAATCTGAACACGCCCGGACCGACCAATTACGAAAAATATGTGTCGTTCACTGACAGCAGCGGTCAGTTCTTAAGTTTGCTCAGCGCCGGCACCATCAAGATGCGCGACTGCGGGCTGGACTTTGATCCGGTTGCGCGTCGCTACGCGCTCTGGTGCGGTGGCAACCAGCTGTGGTTACTGACGCCGCCGGCAACGTTCAGCAGCAGCGGTTGGCAACTCGACAAGGCGCCAGCACCCATCGGTACCGGGCCGAGCACGGTCATGGGTACCGGCATTCTGGGCAAGTGGAAATTCATTCCGAACCTGAATGCATTCATGGCGCTGCAGGACTCCAGCCAGGGCAATATCTGGATTTACAAACCGATTGGCTGGCAGCCACCACTCGGTGATGACAACATCCGGCCAAGCGTCAGTCTGGATACGCCTTACAACGGTCAGCAATTTGCCGCTGACGAACCGATCACGCTGACCGCCACGGCGACCGACAGCGACGGCAACATCGCCCGGGTCGAGTTCTACGACGGCAGCAGTTTGTTGGCGACCGACAACGAAGCGCCGTATCAATTTGTCTGGAACGGGGCGCCGTCCGGCAACCGCAATCTGCTCGCGCGTGCGTACGATGATCGCAATGGTCAGGGCAACTCGGCAGTGGTCAGCATCACGGTGCAGGCCGGGCAAAGCGGCACGGTGATTTTGCAGGACGGTGTTGGTGGTTATGCCGGCACCCGCGACAACTATCTGTCGAGTTACAGCAAGGCCAGCAACTACGGCAGCTCGACGCTGGTGCAGGAGCAGGGCGGCTATTACACGCCGATGCTGCGCTTTGCGATCTTCCAGCGCGAAGGCGGCCCGGTGCCGGACAATTCGGTCATTCAATCGGTGCGACTGAAGATTTATAAATACAGCAGCTACGATCCGCGCTACGCCATGCACCGACTGCTGCGCGACTGGGATGAAAAACTCAGTAGCTGGAACAACGCGCGCAGTGGCGAAGCCTGGACCGTACCCGGTGCCGGTGGCGCCGGCACGGACTACCTTGCGCCCGCTGATGCTGAGGTGACTGCGCCATGGAGCGCCGGCTGGCTCGATTTCGATGTCACGGTTGGTGTG
Organism: Permianibacter fluminis; assembly: GCF_013179735.1. Classification (NCBI taxonomy): domain Bacteria; kingdom Pseudomonadati; phylum Pseudomonadota; class Gammaproteobacteria; order Pseudomonadales; family Pseudomonadaceae; genus Permianibacter; species Permianibacter fluminis. Next base: position 1,531,416 of record NZ_JABMEG010000001.1, read on the forward strand.
CAGGCCATGCAGAACGGTGAACCGAATTACGGCTGGCGGCTGCGCCGGGTCAGCGGCGACAACGCCAACCTGAAACGTTTCTACACCCGCGAACTGAGTACCGATCCGGGCAAGCGGCCGATTCTGGAAGTGACTTACGCGGCGCCATAAGGCCGGTGTGGGAAGTAACGATAACAGGCGCCATTCGGCGCCTGTTTCGTTTCCGCCGGGGTCGTGTCAGCGCGACAAATATGGCTGTGCTATGTTGCAGGACGCCGTTGTCCCGCCCTGAGCCCGGGTCGAAATCGGAGCACGCCAGCATGACTGTAATGACAATTATTCACGGTCGTTCCCGCGATATCGGTTTCATGGTCCGGCGTCTGCTGCCGGCAGCCAGTCGGCAGGCGGTGGGGCCGTTTGTGTTTCTCGATCACATGGGCCCGGCGACTTTCCCGGCCGGCAGCACCGAAGGCGATGTCCGGCCGCATCCGCATATCGGCTTGGCGACCGTGACCTATCTGTGCAGCGGCGCGTTTGACCATCGCGATTCGCTGGGCAATCTGCAGCGCATCGAGCCGGGCGCGGTCAATGTCATGAGCGCAGGTCACGGTGTCGCGCATTCTGAACGCATTCCCGCCGACATTCGCGCGGCGGCGCACCCGGTCGAAGGCATTCAGATGTGGCTGGCGTTGCCGCGCGCGCAAGAACAGGGTGAGCCGGGTTTTGTTCATTATCCGCAAGCCGTGTTGCCATTGATTAGCCAAAATGGGTCGCGGCTGCGCGTGTTGATTGGCACCGTCAACGAGCAGCATTCGCCGGTGCAGGTGCCATCACCAACGTTGTTTGCCGATCTGCAATTCCTCGCGGCAGCTCATGTTCATCTCGCGGCCGAGTATCAGGAGCGGGCATTGTATGTGGCGCAGGGCAGTGTACGCGTCGCCGGCACCGTGATCAGCGCCGGCGAACTGGCTGTGTTGCCGGAGTACGCGGATTTCACCGTCAGCAGCGACGCGGCTGCCCGCTGTCTGTTGCTGGGCGGCGCACCACTCGATGGCCCGCGCTTTCTCTGGTGGAATTTTGTCGCCTCCGACAAAGCGCTGATCGAGACCGCGAAAGCGCAGTGGCAGGCGCGCACGTTTGCCCAGGTACCGGGCGAGCAGGAATTCATTCCGTTGCCGGAGCGCTGATCGCAGCGGCGGCGCCTGCATCATGAACGGTTCCGTTCGCCACACAGACCCACGTTCGTGCTGGTTTTCAGTGCGCGTGTTACTGGTGATGCTGTTGCTAGGCCGTTCGTTCGCAGCAGAGCCGGCAGTGCAAACGTCGGCACCGCTTTCCGCACAGTCGTCAATACAAACTCCGCCACCGTCTTCAATACAAACTTCGCCACAGACGCCGACATGCAACGCAGCGCAGCAGCAATTGCTGTCGCAGGTGGCGGGATTACCGGAAAACAGTTGGTGGCTGGCCAGTCGCAATGCCTTTCACGAGGTCTGGACGCCGGCGGCGCAGCGGCCACTCAATCGCGGCCGGTCGGCCGAACCGTCACGGCTCATTACGGCGTGGGGCGGATTTGCCTGGGACAGCAAGCGCAGCAGTCTGTGGCTGTTCGGCGGCGGTCACGGTGACTACAGCGGCAACGATGTCTATGTCTGGCAGGCGCAGGACGGTCGCTGGCAACGGGCGGCGCTGCCGAGTGAAATCCGCCGTGACGAACACGGTATCGAGATGGCCATCGATGGGGTGGACATGGCACCGATTGCCAGTCACACCTACGACAACAACGTGTATCTGCCGCGGCTCGATCGGCTGCTCAGTTTTGGAGGCGCCGCGTACAACAACGGCGATGCCTGGCGGCGCAGTACAGCAGACGGAAAAGTGGTTCGCACCGGTCCGTATCTGTTTGATGTGGCGCGAGCCGATGGTAGCAAGCTCGGCGGCAGCAGCGGTTCGCAGGTGCAGCGGGAGCCGAACGCACCCGCGCCCGAAGGTGCTCAGCTCTGGCAAAACCGTGACAGCTACGAGGCACCGCAGGAAGGCACGCTGACGCCGAGCAATCATGTCAACGGATGCACTGCTTACAGCGAGGAAAATGCCGAAGACGTGGTTTACGTAGCCGCGCGAGTGGGCAAGGGCACCGCGCTGAATCTGTTCCGCTATCGCATTCTGGATATCGCCAAACCAACCGCCGACAGCTGGCAACACGTCGGCGGCTATTGGCAGGGGCCGAGCGACCAAACCGCGTGTGGCTACGACCCGGTGCATCAATTGCTGGTGCGCACCGGCTCCAGCAAGGCGCCATTTCTGTTCTGGTCGTTGCAACAGCCCGGTCCCGAAAACCGTCAGCAGGTCATGCCGTACACCGATACCGATGGCAGTTTCAAACGAGCGTTGGCGCAAAAACGGTTTCGGCCGCGCGACTGTGGTCTGGATTACGATCGCAAGCGCAACCGGTTCGCGCTCTGGTGCGGCGGCCAAGCGGTCTGGGTGTTGGCGCCTTCGGCGGACACGTCGAAAGCCACGGCGACTGACATGTCAAACAAAGGCACGCCAAAAAGCGCCCCGGGAAATGAAACATCAACAACCAATACAGAATTGACAGCGAGTACAGCCGACATCGCTGACGACAGCGAAAGTCGCACGCCGTGGCGGCTGAGTTTGTTGCCTGATCATTCGCTGATGATTCCGGAGCCCGAGCGTGGCAATGGTGTGCTCGGCAAATGGCATTATGCGCCAGAGCTGGATGTCTTCGTGGCGCTGCAAAATGGTCGTGAAGGTCTGGTCTGGTTCTACAAGCCGGCCAATTGGCAGCCAGAAAACTCCTGCCCTTAGCAGCCCGGCTTTGACTAAGCTGAACTATTCTTGCCGCTATCAGGATTTTGCTTGCTGCATGCAACTTCGTATCGCCTAGTGCGCGGATTCTGCCACGAGCGGACGAACTACCCGGTAATGCGCAATCAACAGACCGGAATCATAAGCGGTGCTCTGCAGCAGTTGCAGCGAGGTGCGAGCGGTGCCGGGCGGAAACAGCGGAATGCCGGCGCCGAGTATCACCGGATGAATCGCCAGCCGTATTTCGTCAATCTGCTGTGCGGCCAACGCCGCCCGCACCAGTTGGCCGCCGCCGAGTAGCCAGATGCCACGGCTGCCGCGAGCATGCGCCTCGGCGATCAGCAACTCCGGTGCAGCCGTCGCGAAACGCACGCGCGGGTCCCAGCGTTTGCCGGCTTCGCGCGTCCAGACTATGGTGCGTTTGCCGGGGTAAGGCCATTCATCAAAGGAACAGGACAAGTCGTAGCTGCGCCGGCCCATGATCAGGGTATCAACGGAATCAAAAAACGGCGTGAAGCCGTAATCCTGATCGGTGAACAGCCAATCGATTTCGTCATTGGGGCCGGCGATAAAACCATCGAGACTCATGGCGATGAACAGCGTCACGGGTGCGGCCATGTCGGTACCCTCATTGCGTGATGGCACCAGCCTAGCGCAGGCGGTGCGTGCAGCGAGTTGCGCAACGGGATGACACTGACAGCGGTCTGTCAGCTGCATTTTCGGGGCATGACGTTTAGGGCGGTGACGTGCGCGGCCGCGAAGCGTCAGGCAGTGAACGGCAGTTCTGTGTAGACGCTGGTGCAAGCGGATGTCGCCGGCGGGAGGCGGTCACTGTGGCCGCCAACGACAAGGAGCATGGTCATGGCGCTGGTTTCTTCTTCCCGCTTCTCTTCCAAATCCGCTTCCTCGGCGCGGGCACGGCAGCTGGCGAAGCCCTGGGTGGCCTGGCCGCTGTTGTTGCTGACGCTGGCCTGGTTTGTCGTCAGCGGTTGGCTATATGGCCAGATGCCGAACAAGGACTGGCTGCCGATCGTGCTGTCCGGTTTCGGCGTTATCGTCGCGTTGCTGGTGGCGGTCTGGACCATTGGCGAACAGCGCCGGCAACTGACGCTGAATTTCGCCATGAAGCTATGGGAGGTCTGGTCCGAGCCGGAGATGATTCGCTGTCGGGAAATGGCCTGGGAAGCGCTGCGCAGCGAGCCGTTCAACAACGGCAAGAAACGCATCGGCCATTTGCGCACGGACAAGGCCGAGGCTTACAAAAGCATCGCCAGAGTCGATCATTTCTTTGCCGATCTGCACGACTTCATCGCCGCTGGCATGCTGGATCGCGGCGACGCCACGGTGCTGTTTCGTGACACCTTGCAGGCCTATTACTGCCATCTCTTGTTCGTCGACATCGCTGATGGGTTTGTCACCGGTGACGGCACCGGCGAATCGCATCAGTTGTGGTTCAGTGAAAAAGTGCTGGGGCTGGCGACGCAATTGCAGCTGGAAACCAGCGAGGATTTCCAGCGCTACCGTCATGTCTTCAATGACAACGTCAAAGCGGCCAGTGACTCGCAGCAACGGCTGGTCAAGAAGACCGAATGATCGGCGGTGTCTTTGGCAAGCGGGGCGGGTAGCCCGATCCATCAGGCCTTTTTGACAAACTCGGATTTCAACTGCATCGCGCCGATGCCGTCGATTTTGCAATCGATATCGTGATCGCCATCGACCAGCCGGATGTTCTTGGCCTTGCTGCCCACCTTCACCACCAGTGACGACCCTTTCACTTTCAGGTCCTTGATCACGGTAACGGTGTCGCCGTCGTTCAAGACATTGCCCACTGCGTCGCGTACCACTTTCTTTTCTTCAGCGGCTTCGGCAGCGGCCTGCTTTGGCCATTCGTGGGCGCATTCCGGGCAGATCAGCATGGCGCCGTCTTCATAGGTAAATTCGGAATGGCATTTCGGACACTGTGGCAATTGGCTCATGCGACACCTGGATTTCGATAAGAGAACAGCGCGAACCGGGCCTGCAGAGACAGTCAGTGACAAGCCCGGAGTAGGGCGGCAATTCTAGCATTTTTTACAGGGGTATTGCGATGGTACCGACCGCTGCCGGCGAGTCTGCGGGGCAATCAGGGCGAAGCCTGCACTGACAACACGCGCTGAAAATCCTGACTGACCGCGCACAGAAACTGCTGGCGTCCCTGTAGCTGGCCGTGCGCGGTTCGCTGCGCCATGGTCACGCTGAGCCGAAAGCCCAGCACCTGCGCACCATTGACTGCAATCAGATCGGGCTTGGCTTCGCTGGCGTCAAGCAATTGCCAGTCGCTGCCATCTTCCTGCGGTGGCCGGGACGTCGCGACCGCCGCTGCACAGCTCCTGGCCTTTTCCAGCGCGCTCAACTCCGCACCGCCGCGCGCGCCATACAGTTTCGGCTGGCTGGCGTTGTCGCCACAGGGCACCTGACTGTAGCTGTCGCCGCAGCGATAGACTTGTGGTTCGGCGGCCAGTGCAGCGGGTGCGTTCAGCCACACGGCAGCTATCAAGGCCATGATGAACCGTGTCGATAGCTGCGCTGCTCGTTTCATATCCGCCTCTAAAGCCCGCTGCGATGGATAGGTAGCCGGTTACTGATGATGAATTGCCAACCAAAGAGTCTATCGGGCGTATAGGTTGTTAATTCGTACGAAGCCGCTGCGCGGATTCGCACCTACACTCGCTTCCATTCGCTCCTGCACATGGAGCTAGCTTCGATACTGGGTGTTCTTCATTGCAATCGATTCTTTCAAAAAGCCACGAACTACGATTCGCGCCATAAACCCGAATATCAATGCCCAAGTCAGGATATAGCAACCCGCTAAAACAAACGCTTCACCCAATGTGTTAGAACCATCATAAACCGCGTTACCGGCATGCTGACGAAAGACATAGTAAGACCAGAACGCAATAAACGGTAATGACAGCACGCTGGCTCCGATCTTGAATGCGCTACCGCGCGGCAACAGGATCGGGACGATAAATAGCGCAAGAGCAATGGCTATAAGTTGCCACATGATTAGCTGATCTCCTAAGCCAGCATGGAGCGTATGCATCATTCCAGAATCAGGATTGGTGATATTTCGTCACCATCGCCACTTCATTCTTCGACCCCAACACCACCGGTACGCGCTGATGCAGGCTGCTCGGTTGCACGTCCATAATTCGTTGCCGCGCGGTCGTCGCGGCGCCGCCGGCCTGCTCGACGATGAAGGCCATCGGATTGGCTTCATACATCAGGCGCAGTTTGCCGCCCTTGTCTTTCATTTTGCTGTCGAGCGGGTACATGAAAATGCCGCCGCGGGTCAGGATGCGGTGCACATCGGCGACCATTGACGCGACCCAGCGCATGTTGAAGTCTTTGCCGCGAGGGCCTTCTTTGCCGAGCAGCAGATCGTTGACATAGCGCTGCATCGGTGGCTCCCAGAACCGTTGGTTCGACATGTTGATGGCGAACTCTTTGGTGTCTTCCGGAATCGACATTTTGGGTTGGGTCAGCACAAACGAACCTTGCTCGCGGTCCAGCGTGAAGCAATCGACGCCATCGCCGGTGGTCAGCACCAGAATGGTTGACGGGCCATAAACGGCGTAACCGGCCGCGACCTGTTTGGTGCCCGGTTGCAGAAAGGCCTGCTCGGTTGGTTCCATGCCCTCGGCGCAGCGCAGCACCGAGAAAATGGTGCCGACCGACAGGTTCACGTCGATATTGGACGAGCCGTCGAGCGGATCGAACACCAGCAGGTATTCGCCTTTCGGATAGCGGTTCGGGATCGGATGCGGGTCATCCATTTCTTCCGACGCCATCGCTGCCAAGTGGCCACCCCATTCGTTGGCTTCCAGCAGAATGTCGTTCGATAGCACATCGAGTTTCTTCTGCGCTTCGCCTTGCACGTTGTCGCTGCCGGCGCCGCCGAGCACGCCGGCCAACTCGCCTTTGCCAATGGCGACACTGATGGTCTTGCAGGCACGGGCGACCACTTCGATCAGCAGCCGCAGATCGCCGGGCAGCGAGCCTTTCTCGCGTTGTTGCTCAATCAGGTAACGGGACAGGGTGATGCGGCGCATGGCGACTCCGGCAGGGCGGCGGGTGGGGGGCATTCGAGGGGCGCTATTGTCGCCGAAAGCGACCCTTGAACCAACCGCCGCCGTCGCCTGCTCGCGCCGGTCGCTGCTGCCGGCGGCATGGCCGGAATGGTCGCAGTCTGGGTCAGGTGAAGCCGGGGTCAGGAGCAATCGGGCTCTGACGCAACCGGGATCTGGCGCAATCGGCATCCGCAGGTACAATCGCGCCAATCGGCACGCGCCCGGCCGGTAGCGCCGGGCCGGGGCCATTGACGAATACCGGCGCGGGGGAGTTGCCAGAACATGAGCGGGCAGAGCCATACGCCAACGCGGCAATTGACCGAGGCGGAAATCGCCTTCATGCAACGCGGTGTGTCGATTCTGGTGGCAACCAGCAATCCAGCGCGGCGTACCTCGGTGCTGCACGCCGTCGGTTGCCGGGTTCAGGCCGGCGAAACGGGCAGTGAAGTGACGGTGTTGCTGCGGCCATCGCATTGTCCGGCCTTGCTGGCGGACATTCGCCGTGACGGTCAGGTTGCGGTGGCGTTCTGCCTGCCGAGCACGCACAAAACGCTGCAACTGAAAGCTCGCGATGCCCGGCTGTTGCCGCCGCTGCCATCGGATCGGTTTCTGGTGCAGGCCAGTGCGCAAGCTTTTGGTGATGACATCGCGCTCATCAATGAACCGGCCGAACTCGGTCGCCAATTGTTTGCCGGTGATGATGGTGATCTGGTCGCGCTGTGCTTCACGCCGCTGGCGGCATTTGATCAAACGCCGGGGCCACGGGCCGGGGAGCGCGTCTGATGTTTCCGACCGCCGCCGCACTGACCGTCGACAGCATTCGCGATTGTCTGGAAGGTTTTATTCCCAGCGCCATTGCCACCTGCGCCGCCGATGGCACACCCAATGTCACCTATGTGTCGCAAGTCGATTACGTTGACCGCGAGCATGTCGCGTTGTCGTTCCAGTTTTTCAACAAGACCCGGGAAAACATTCTCGCCAATCCGTACGCCACCGTGTACGTGATCAACCCGATGACCGGTCAGGCCTATAGCCTCTCCTTGCATTATCTGCGCACCGAACACAGTGGCCGGTTGTTCGAGCGGATGAAAGTCAAACTGGCTGGTATCGCGGCCCACTCCGGCATGACCGGCATTTTCAAACTGCAGGGCGCCGACATTTATCAGGTGCAAGCCATCGAGAAAGTGCCGGTTGCTGCGCTGCCACCGATGCCGCCGCGAGCGCTGCTGACAGCGCTGCGCCATGGCTGCGAGCAATTACAACAGTGTAATGATGTAGCGTGTTTGCTCGATGAAACGCTGGCGCTGCTGGCCTGCGGTTTCGGCATTGAGCAAAGCATGATTCTGCTGGTCGATGAAGTCGGCAAGCGCTTGTATACCGTGGCCAGTCACGGCTACGCGGCGGCCGGCATCGGTTGGGAAATTCCGGTCGGTGAAGGGCTGATTGGTTTGGCCGCGGCGCATCACATTCCGGTGCGGATTGCCTTCAAGACCAGCGAGTACGCTTACGGTCAGGCCATTCGGCAAAACCTCACCGAAGCCGGTCGTGGTAACGAACTGGCGGCCGAAATTCCGTTTCCCGGTTTGCCGGCATCAGAAAGCCAGATGGCGATTCCGATTCTGTCCGGCACGCAATTGCTCGGCGTGTTGTTTGTCGAAAGTGAGCAGCCGTGTCGCTTCAGCTATGACGATGAAGATGCCCTGGTCACGCTGACCCGGCAACTCGGCATGTTGCTGCAACAGATTTTGCAAGCCGGTTGTGACGAAACCGATCCGGCGTCGATACCGAATGCGGCCGAGCTGGCCACGGCCAGCAAAGCCACCGGTGCAGAGAACAGTGCTGCGACGCCGGGCGTGCCGGTAGTGTTGCAGCACTACCCGGAAAACGACATCATCTTTCTTGATGACAACTACCTCATCAAGGGCGTCGCCGGGGCGATTCTGTGGAAGCTGGTCAGCTGCCATCAAAGCAGTGGCCGCGACGAATTCAGCAACCGCGAATTGCGGCTGGATCCTGCGATTGGCTTGCCGGAGTTGTCGGACAATCTGGAAGCGCGGCTGATTTTGCTGGCGCGCCGGCTCGCGGAGCGCTGCGATTATCTGGCGATAGAAAAAACCGGCCGTGGCCGGTTCCGCCTGCGTGTTGATCGGCCGCTGCAGCTGCGCTCGGGTCATTGAGTTTACCTGAGCGTGTGCCGGCTGGTGCACGACGTGAAATAAAACAAAGGCGACTCCGGTCGCCTTTGTTGTTGGTGCTGCTTTCAATGCTGTCACTGCGGACGCGCTTACCTTGCGTCACGCGCCGGCACTCGTTTCAGGCAGCCACGCTGGCGCTTTGCTGCTGCTGCCGTGCGGAGCGTTGCTGGTTGCTGACCGCATCCAGTTCAGCCGGATCGCGTTCGTCAACGGTCGGCAATTGCAACGCGATCTGCAGCTTGCGCCAATCGCTGGCACGCAGCGCCGGTTGCAGCATGGTCAGCACGCCCATGAACACCGGGGCCGGCGCGTGTTGTTGCATACCGCGCAGTTTTTCGGCGCGCTCGGTCGGCGTTGCCGCCGTCATCATCCAGCGCAGGGAGCCCATGGCTTTTTCCGGCTCAATCGAGGCGACCAGTGCCTGTTCGATGGCGTGGATCTCGCCATCGTTATAGTGACGCCAGAGCACGGCATTGTGATCCACTTCTTCCATCGCCATATGCTCGAAGTTTTCCGCAATGAACAGTGCTAGCCGGCTGTACAGCGTTGCCGCGACCGGGGTCCGTTCAGTCAATGCGCTGCGCTCGACCCGATCGCAATCGGCCAGCAGACCGGCGATGGCCTGTTCGTGTTCGTGATGATCGAGCGCGGCGGCGTTGGCGGAGCCGGGTTGGCGCGCTTCCATGGCCGGATGAATGAAATGGTTTTCGTGCTGCAGATGGCTGCGGCAGGATTGCGCCAGCGCGCGGATTTCGGCGAGCGCCGAATTGGCATCATCGCGATCGCTCCAATCGGTGCGGCCGGCCACCACCAGGGTCTGTGCCATCTGGGCCCGCAGACCTTTGTGGACCAGACCGTAGATGTTGTAGCGGACGGCGGTGTTCGCAACGTCGCTGCGGCGCGCGTCTGTTTTCGGCAAAGTTTCGGTTTTCGGGAAAGTCATGGTGTTTCACTCCTGTGAGATCGCAGACGCCCGGCCTGTCGCAGTGCGTCAATCGTCGATGGCGGGCGTTCCGTGTTCGCTGTCGACGGTGGTTATGCTAGCCAGCAGGTGTTTCCGGCGTTGCTAAATAGCGGCTAAGGAAACCTTAAATACTTGCTAAGCCGGTAAGCGCTTGTAAGCGGACGTTGCCACGGCCCTGCGACCGGGTGCTCAGGCCGGGCCTGTTGCCCTGAGCTATGCTGTGGGCGTGACCGGAATTCCGCGGGCAGGAGGCCTGCCGCGTGCAGAACAGACCCGCTGCGCCCATGGCGCGGCAACCCAGCGCGGCCAGCGAGAAATGGGATTATCTGGCGATTGCGGCCGGCCTGTTGGCCGGGCTGCTGGCCTTGGTGCTCGGCAGCTATCTGGTCTGGCTGGAAGTGCAACGTGGCCGCGAGGAGCAACGTGGCACCGTGTTGGCGGAGGCGGGTGCGGTCCGCTCGAAGCTGGAGTCGGAGCTGAACAGCTCGCTGTACCTCGGTTGGGGCATCGTGGCTTTTGTTTCGGCCAATCCGGATTTCACGCTGAGCCAATTCGACAAGGTCGCTGCCACCCTGCTGCGGTTGCGGCCGAACATCCGCAATCTGGCGCTGGCGCCGGACAATGTCATCCGTTACGTCTACCCCTTGGCCGGCAATGAACGCGCGCTCGGTTTGCGTTATCTCGACACGCCCGGCCAGCGTGAATCGATCGAGCGGCTGATGCGTGACTGGAAGCCTATCCTCAACGGCCCCATCGAGCTGGCGCAAGGCGGGCTCGGTTTGATCAACCGCATTCCGGTGTTGCTGAGTCAGCCTGATGGCACCATCAAATACTGGGGGCTGGTGTCGGTGGCGCTGGACACCCGGCCGATTTTTGCCAGCGCCGGACTCGACAAGGAAGGCCAGGTCGAATTTGCCCTGCGCGGTCGCGATGGCCTCGGCGCCAACGGAGATGTGTTTTTGGGTGCGGCCAGCTTGTTCGAGCAGGCCGATGCCGAGCTGCTGGATGTGTCACTGCCGGGCGGCAATTGGCAACTGGCAGCGCGACCCCGCGCAGGCTGGACCGGAACCCGCAGTGCCACGCAGATTTTTGCGATGTATACGCTCAGCAGTTTGCTGTCGCTGGCGATGGGCGTGATGGTTGGCATGCTGATCGCAGACCGGAAAAAAATTCAGCGGCTGGCCCGCCACGATCCGCTGACCGGTGCCGCCAACCGGCTGCGCTTTGACGAGCGGGCATTTGAAATCATGGCACTGGCGCGGCGTAGTCAGCGCAAGTTTGTGTTGCTCAATCTGGATCTGAATGGCTTCAAGCGCATCAACGACGATTTCGGTCACGCAGCGGGCGATGCCTTGTTGGTGCACGTGGCCAGACAATTACAGGAATGCCTGCGTGAAACCGATTTCATGGCACGTATCGGTGGCGATGAGTTTCTGGTGTTGCTCCCGGATACTGAACCGGGCAGTTCGCTCAATGCCGTGGTGGATCGGGTGCACCGGGCGGTGTCGCGGCCGCTGCTGTTTGGTGTTGAGAGCCTCAGCGTCGGAGTCAGTATCGGTATCGCCAGCTATCCGGAAAACGGCAGCAGCATCGATGAGCTGATGAGCGCGGCCGATCACGCGATGTATGCCAGCAAAGGCAATGGTCTCAGCGCATCTGTGTGAGTCCTGCAGAAACAATTCTCATTTAATCCTATATATGGGTTGCATCATATGGTGTCCGACCGCTAAATTGCCAAGCGATTCACCTTGTCAACCACTCAAATTTCACAGGATGCAGTTATGCGTTCGGTCACCATGTTATTTTTGCTGCTGTCTGCCAGCAGCTTCGTGCCAGTTGGTGCGGATCTGAACCCACAACGAATAGCCGATCTGAATCAACGAATAGCTGACCTGAATGGGGGCAATCCTGAAGGCATGCAGCGGGTTGGTGACAAGATTTTCTTTAGCGCCGACGATGGTGTGCATGGTCGTGAACTATGGGTTTATAACGAGTCCATACATGCAGGATCTTTGGTACGGGATATCAAACTCGGAAGTGGTAGCGGTATTTCGTACACGCATGATATGGCTCTTGTTGATGACAAAGTTTTTTTCTACGCTGACGATGGCGTACACGGACTCGAACTTTGGGTGACGGACGGAACTTCGACAGGGTCCCATCTATTGCTTGATCGTATCCCAGGTTTGGGAAGTGGCGGTTTTGTCTCAGTGAAGGCCGTGAAGGCCGATGACGCTGCCTTCTTGATTCGTGTTGCAGGAGACAGTAGCTCTTCGTATCTGCTGTATCGAAGTGACGGAACAGAGGGTGGCACATACCTAGCGACATCGCTCGACGACGAGCGTCAATTCGCAGCAGAAACGGGCGCTCTCATTGCTGGCCTACAGTTCCATTTTTTTGACGATGGGTCGGGGCCTGCGTTGTGGTGGCGGGAGGCCAATGGTAATTATGTCAAAGCACCGAACGACTTGCCCGTAACGCAATGGCAGCTTCAGTCCACACCAAAAATATTGGTTGACGGAGCTTCCGCCTATCTGTTTCTAGGAAATGACTTGTGGTACTTCCGCTTGGATGGCGTGGCCGCCGCGATAAATCTGACTGATGGACGGTGTTCCGCATACTCAAGCTCTTCTCCGCTGCTTCATCAAGGAAAGATCTACTTTGTTTGCCAGTCACAGCAAAATGGAGTCGAGTTATGGCGAAGTGATGGCACAAGTAATGGAACTCAATTGCATGTTGACATGATCGCCGGCAGCGGTTCCGGTTTTGATGATGCGGAGACATTGATTTCGTTGCCACAAGCCTTGGTCATTGAGGGGGAGACCAGGAGTGGCGGCTATGGTTTTAGTGCAATTGATTGGTCGTCTGGAGCTGTTACTACGTTGATCGAAGCTTCCTCGCAGGGGGGCGTCATGTTGCTGAATGAAACGCCTGTTTCTGGGGAGTTGTATTTCGCGAAGTGTGATGACATTTCGCAGCAAGGGTTCGCGATCTGGAAGTCGAATGGAACTTTTGTTGGCACCAAAGCTCTGGCGGAGGCAACAAGCCAAAATTTGCTGTATGGTCCTCAGCCATTCTTCGGCGATGAGGACTCGGTTTTTTTTACCGCACGTTACGGCGAATTTGCTTTGACATATTTGTTCGCGCTTAAGAATGGTTCCGATAGTGCCAAGTATGTTGCCCAAATCGAGCCCAATCATGACTACAGAAACTATCCGATTCGTCATGACGAAAAATGGTATTTCAGTGGTCGCCCGGCATCTGGCTCTTACGGCTTGTGGGAAGCAGACAAATTCAGCTTGAACAGCAAGAGCGTTATTGCATTTTCTGATGTTGTAAGTGATCCATCAGCGGACGGCAATCCTCGCAGCGCTGTTATTGTTGATAATCAACTGGCTTTTATCGCCGACAAAGATCAGCTTGGCGCCGTGCTATGGTTGAGCGATGGTTCCGCAACTGGCACACGGCAAGTCACGTCTGTTCCTGCTATGGGGGAAAGTTGGTTTGACTATTCGGCATTGACGGCTTGGCACAATCAATTGTTCATGATGCGGCAGAGTGGTCCGTTGGCTGGCGACCTCTGGCGCATCGACCCCGTCACTGCTGAGGCGAGTCAGATTTATAACGACAGCAACAAGGCGGAACATTGCTCCCAGCCCTTCGTTGGAGTGACTGACGCGGGGCTTTTGCTTTGTACCTATACACCGGCGATAGGGGCTGAACTTTGGCTTGCCGACGGCACTGCCTCTGGGACCCATTTGCTCCGTGATTTGGCGGAGGGGGCTGCTTCCTCCGAGCCTGGCCAAAGCTATTACCAGCTGGGGCCTACATATTGGCAAGGACGCACTGTTTTTCCAGCAAAAAGCTCAAATTCCAATTCGCAGGTTTGGCTGAGCGATGGTAGTGAATCCGGAACGATGCCTCTGTCTGCGCTCATTCCTGAAGCGAGTTCACTTAGTGTATTCAGTATGCAGACTGCCGGCGAGCAACTGGTAGTAGCTGGTACCGGCGCCAAGGGCAGTGGTTGGTATTTTTTCAGAAACGGAGGACAGCAAGCATTTGTGTCGGGCGGACCATCTTCTCCAAGTCATATGCTGGGGTCTCGGTTGTTCTTCCACGTATCGGACAATGACAATACTTCAGTCCGGGCCAGCGTCAACGGAGCTGGATTTACTGAGCTTGGCAAGTTTCAGAACGCCAGCATGTCGGCAGAGTCGGCCCTGGTTTCGCTGGCCGGTCATGTCGCATTTACACCCTACGGGCAGGATGGGCATCGGGAGTTGTGGGTATCGGATGGAAGCAGTTCAGGCACTCGCAAAATTCCTTTGCCTGACAACCTGGAACCGAAAGATTGGCTCAATGCCAGACAGGTGGCGAGCGACGCTCTGTACTTGATTGCTGGCAACGAAAGTCGACAAGAATATGTATTGCGAATCGCTCGTTCGCCTACGTCTGAGAACGGGTTTTCGGTTGAGCGCGCGACATTGCCGTTTCAACAAGGTTCATCTGTTCTCGGAATAACCGCAGGAACTGTTTTTATCAGCGCGGAGGCTGATGAAGCAGGTCACGAATTGTGGAGTGTGCCACTGGTGCCGGGAACGATTCCCAGCTTGTCCAAGCCCGGCGATGTGCAGGTTCTAAAGGGCGCTTGGTCGGAGCCTCAGTCAATTGTGCTTGCTGATGGTGACACAACCCCTGAGACACTGGTCATTCGCATCGAATCCAGTATTCCGACTGTTGTATCCGCTCAGGATGTTGAACTGATTGGCAGCGGTGCGATGCGACAGTTGCGAGTAAGAGGCAGCGGTAAGGGGAGCGCGCAACTCGCTCTTTTCGTCACTGATGGTGTACACGAGACACGGGTTGTGTTTACAGCAACGGTAGCCACCAATAACGACAGCAGCGGTGGCGGTGACGGCGGCGGCTCGATGCCTGTGGCAAGTGTCGTCATGGTACTGCTAATTTTGTTAAGAAAGCCCTTTGGCAAAAAAAACGGTAATGTCCCGGTAGATACTGTCAGGCACTGATATTTTTCTTAAGCAATGTCACGACGGGTGACGCAAGGTCGCGCTGGTGCCATTGAGCTGCACCTGTACGGTTTGGCCGATGCGCAGCGCGGCTGCCTCTGCCGGCGTGATCAGGGTGGTGATGCGATCCGCGCCGATGCCGAGCACCGCCGTCACCATCACGTCGCTGGCCTGCAGCGCCAGCACCGTGGCGTGCAGCGTGCAGCGGCCCGGCGTCAGCGCGCCGAGCAGCAATTCAGTCGGCGTGCCGAGCTGCGATGCTGCCGTTTCACTCAGCAGCAGCAAGCGCTGCGCCAATTGAAAAATTTCCCCCGGATCGTGACTGACCAGCACCGTGGTGATCTTCTGTTCGCGAAAAATCCGCGCCAGCATCTGCTGCAAGTCCTGCCGCAAGTCGGCGTCCAGCGCTGACAGCGGTTCATCCAGCAACAGCAATTGCGGCTCGCCAATCAGCGCTCGTGCCAGTGCCAGTCGCTGGCGCTGACCCCCCGACAATTGTCGGGGCAGCTGATCGCGGTGCGCGCCTAGCTCAAGCCGATCCAGCCACTCTTGTGTGCGTTTCAGATCTGGTTGGCGCTGGGCAAAACGCAACTGTTCGCTGACGGTCATATGTGGGAACAGCGCATAGTCTTGAAAGACAAAACCGATGCGGCGGTGTACGGTGTTCACGCGGCGCTGATGGGGGGTATCGAGCCAGCATTGGTCGGCAAAATGGATCAGGCCCCGATCCGGTTGTTCCAGACCCGCGAGCAGACGCAGCAGCGTGGTCTTGCCAACGCCTGATGGACCTGACAGTGCCAGCACGTCGCCGGCAGCCAGCTCAAACGCAACGCTCAGCGACCGCTGCTGTTCGCGCGGGCCGATGCGTTTTTCCAGTTGCACGCGCAGCATCAGCAGCGTTCCTGCTGTTGCTGTAGCCAACGGATGCCAAGCAGTACGACAAAGGCAAACAGCACCAGCAGCAGGGCGTATCGGTGGGCAGCGGCGTAATTCAGCGCCTCTACTTCCTGATACAGCGCGATCGACACTACCCGGGTCTGGCCGGGAATGTTGCCACCCAGCATCAGCACCACACCGAACTCGCCCACCGTATGGGCAAAGCTCAGCACGATGCCGGACAGCAGCGCCGGCCGGCACTGCGGCAGCACCACCCGCCACAGCGTGGTGCGGTCGGTTTTGCCGCAGCAGCGCGCCGCTTCGATTTGCGACCAAGGCACTTGCCGGAAACTGCCGAGCAAGGGTTGCAGCATGAACGGCAAGCTGAACAGGCAGGAGCCGATGACCAAACCCGAAAAACTGAACGCCAACCGTAGCGAAAGGGTTTCCTGCAGCCAGCTTCCGAACCAGGAGGCCGGGCTGAATGCCAGCAACAGGTAAAATCCGAGTACGGTGGGCGGTAACACCAGTGGCAAATTGCACAACACTTCGACCAGCCATTTGCGTCGCCGCACCTGACCGGGCGGATCGAATGCCAGCCAGCCGGCCAGTGGCACGCACAGCAGCAGCAACAGGCTGGTGGTCAGCGTCGCCAGTTGCGCCGTCAACCAGAACGGATGCCAGTTCATGGGCTCGTCGTCGCCAGCAGTTCGATCTGCATTTCGTTGGCTTTGACCAACCACTCCACCTGATCACCTACCTGCAATTGCAGCCGGCGCGCTGAGCCGCTGGTGATCACGCTGGTCAGTGCATGCGGGCCAAACTGCAGTTGCACCGCGGTCAGCAATTTGCCGTGGCCGATACCGGTGACCGTCGCCGGATGGCGATTGCGAAAGGACAATTCACCACGCAGGTTTTTTGCCAACGCGATTTCGGTTTCCTTGAAGCTGAGTCGAACCGCTGCGCCGAGTGGCCACTGTGGTTGGGCGCCGGCATGCAGCAGCAGCGCCGTGAACGGCGCGCCATCGACCGCGACATCGGCCAGCAGCACGCCATGTTCCTGCTCCAGCGCCAGCAGCTGGCCGGGTAATTCGTTCATCGCAGTACCGTAGTGAAGAGTGGAGCGTGTTATGGCAACAAATAGCCGTAGCGCTGAAAAATGGCGCGCGCCGTCGGGCTGAACAAAAACGCGTAAAAGCGTTCGGCGCGGGCGCGCTCATGGCCCTCGGCATAGCGCAGCAGCACGGCCGACTGGACGATCGGCGCGTAGCTGTCGGCGGCGACTTCGCGCCATTGTCCGGGCACCGCATCGCCTTGGGCGATCACCACCGATTTGGCGGTGAAGCCGATATCGGCCGCACCGCTGACGATGAACTGGCTGGTCTGGCCGATGCTTTCGCCATAGACCAGTTTGGTTTGCACGTCGCGCAGCAATTGGAAGTGCTGCAGCGCCCGCGCTGCTTCGCGACCATAGGGCGCGGTGTCCGGATTGGCGATTGCGATATGCTGGACACGCTCGCTCCGCAGCAGCGCCTGCCAGTCGTCGATTGGCAGCTCGCGAGTGGTCCAGACGATCAGAGTGCCGATGGCGTAAGGGCGCGGCGGCAGCAAGGCAAAACCGTCGCTGTGCAGCGCTTTGGGGTAATCGCTGTCGGCGGCCAGCAGCAGATGAAAGGGCGCACCCTGGCGAATCTGGGTGCTCAGTTTGCCGGTGGCACCGAAGCTGCCTCGGGCGACAATGCCGGTCTCCTTTTCGAAGGCACTGGCCAACTCGGTGAACGCGCCCTGCAGGTTGGCGGCAACGGCAACGGACAGCGAGTCGTCCGTGCCGGCGCTGGCCCGGCCGAACGGCAGGGCGCTGATCAGCAACAACGCGCCGAATAGCGCAGCGCGGCTGCCGCGTGTGAGCAGATGGCCAGTGAACCTCGACATCGTGCGACTCCGTACAACCGACGCTGACTGCGTGGCGCACAGTATAGAGCCGCGGCCATCGGGCTGAACATCGGTACCATCAGGTCGCGGCGTTTTTGTAATGAAACGGCCGGGCGTGCGTCCAAACGGACGTTGCTGACCGTGCACCAAAGGAGTTTGTGATGTCTGAAGCTTGTGCAATACCCGGCCAAGGCTTGCGCGTTGCCCCCAATGCGGTACCGCTGCCGGAAAGCGCGCCGCCACCTGCCGGAGCGACAGCCGAACTGATTCTCGCCGGCGGCTGCTTCTGGTGTACCGAGGCGGTGTTTGCCGCGCTCAAGGGCGTGCACAGCGTCGAGTCCGGTTACGTCGGTGGCAGTGCCGAGTCGGCCGATTATCGCCGGGTGTGCAATGGCGATACCGGCCATGCCGAGGCCATACGGATTCAGTTCGATGGCCAGCAGATCAGTGCCGGCGAGTTGCTGAAAATCTTCTTTGCCGTGGCCCACGACCCGACCCAGAAAGATCGGCAAGGCCATGATCGCGGCACGCAGTATCGTTCGGCTGTGTTCGTCCACGATGCGGCCGAGCGCGAATTTGTTGAACGCTATATCCGACAACTGGATCAGGCCGGAATTTTCACCGGTCCGATCGCCACCACGGTGGAGCCGTTGACGACGTTCTATCGCGCCGAGGCGTATCACCAGCAATATGCAGCGCGCAATCCCTGGCAACCGTATATCCAGGCCGTCGCGGTGCCGAAGATGGAAAAATTGCAGCACTATTTTGCCGCCGCGATCAAAGCCGATGCTGAATCCGAATGAAGCGTGTACTTGATCGTGCTGCGTGTTGGCCAACAGACAATTGAACTCGACAGGAGACATCCCGATGAAACCCATCGCCTTGCCCGATGGCCCGGCGCCCGTCCGCTCCGCCAGTGGCTACCAGTTACAAGGGCTAAGCGGCGAACAGCGTAACCAGCTGGCGGCCGCACTCAGTGCGGATGAGCGTCGGGTGTTGTTGGATCATGGCACCGAGCGGCCGTTTTGCGGCACCCTGCTCGATAACAAGCAGGCCGGCAGTTATTGCTGTCGGCTGTGCGGTTTGCCGCTGTTCTCGTCGCAGGCAAAATTTGATTCCGGCACCGGCTGGCCCAGTTTTTTTGCCCCGTTTGATCCGCACCATATTCGCTATATTCGCGACACCAGCCACGGCATGATCCGCATTGAAATCCGTTGCCAGCGCTGCGACAGTCATCTCGGTCATGTTTTTCCGGATGGGCCGAAGGAAACGGGCTGGCGCTATTGCTTGAATTCGATCGCGATGCACTTCCGGGCCGAGGGCGAGCCATTGACGGATGCGGCGGAATTGCCGCAGATCTGATGGCTGCGTGCGGGCCGCAGTGGATGACATGAGGCGGCCCGCTGGCCGCTTCAGTGCACTGCCAGCGCCTGCAGCAGCAAGGTGGCGGTGACGGCGCTGGAGGCGGGATTCTGACCGGTGATGAGCCAGCCATCGCGCACGACATGGGCCTGAAAATTTTCCGCGGCAACAAAACGGGCACCGCATTCGCGCAGTTGCGATTCCAGCAGGAAGGGCATTGAGGTATCGAGCGCGACGGCGCGCTCTTCGGCATTGGTGAAGGCAGTCAAGCGTTTGCCATGCACCAGCGGCAGCTCGTTGTCATCGCGGGCATTGACCAGCGCAGCCGGGCCGTGACAAACCGCTGCAATCATTTTTTTCTGCTGAAAAAATTCCCGCAGCAATCGGCTCATGGCGCTGCTGGTCGCCAGATCAAACATGCAGCCATGGCCACCGGGAATGAACACGGCATCGAACTGACTGGCATGCACGTTGCTGAGTACGTCGGTGTGCGCCAACGCGGCGACAGCCGGTTGCCACTCCGGGTGGGCATCCAGCTCGGCTGCGCTGGCGGGATCGATCGGCGCCGCGCCGCCAGCCGGGCTCGCCACTGTCAGCCGCACCGCTGACTGGCGGAACTGCAGATACGGCACGGCAAATTCTTCCAGCCACAGACCGGTGGCTTTACCCGTGCTCATGCGACTGGCACTGGTGACCACCAACAAGAGATGAACCGGTTTCATCTGCAGACTCCTTTGCGATGAACTTCCACCACTGTAGCAGCGGCAGCGTGGTTTCGCTGACCGGCGGGCCGGGTGCCCGCCGTTCACGTTATTCCGTTGCCGTAGGGCGCACGACGGATTCTGCCTTACCGGATTCGGATTCGGGCGCGCGGGAAACGGCCGCTGTCCAGATCTCGCCATGCGCTCTGACCAGCTGCTGGCGGTCGCGTTCAAATTGCGCTTCCAGTTCCGTGCGCGCGGCTTTTGCCAGACTGAGCCGGCTGGCTTCGTCGGTCAGGTGGCGTTGCAGTGCGGTCAGTGTTTGCAGATTGTGCCGACGGAAACGGTCCGCCAGTTCGCGGGCGTGATGGGCGTCGTGGCCCAATTGTTCCAGCGCGCGCCGACCGAGCCGCAGCGCCGACTCAAACGTTTCCCGCTCCAGCACTTCGACGCCGCGCTGACGCAATTCGTAGTAGTGGCTGACGTTGCGGGCGCGCGCCAGAATGGCCAGCTGCGGAAAATGTGCCCGCACCTTGTCAACCAGCGCGAGATTGTCGTTGACGTCATCGATGGCATTGATCAGCAGCCGGGCCCGGTCGGCGCCGGCGGCCTGCAGCAGATCGAGCCGGGTCGCATCACCGTAATGCACGGTGAAACCGAATTTGCGCAAAAACTGAATCTGATCCGGATCGTGATCGAGCACCACCGCCTTGATGCCACTGGCAAACAACAGCCGACCGATAACCTGACCAAAGCGGCCAAAGCCGGCGATGATCACCGTGGCATCCGCCGGCGGCTCGATGGTATCCGCGGCGCGTTGTGATGGCCGCGCGCGCTGCCAACGGGCAACGGCCATCAGTAGCAGCGGTGTACTCGCCATCGACAGCGCAACGGTGAGACTGAGTGCCCCGGCCCAGTTGCTGCTCAACACCTGCTGTTGCTGGGCCAGCGTGAAGATGACAAAGGCAAACTCGCTGCCCTGACTGAGCAGCACGGCAAACCACGGCCGATGCGCGGCGGTGATGTCCAGCCGTTTTGCCAGCCACCACAGCAACAAAAATTTGATGAACAGCAGGCCGAGCAGCAAACCGGCGACGATGATCGGCCGTGACAACAGCAAGGCAAAATCCATGGTCATGCCGACCGCGACAAAAAACAAACCGAGCAACAGACCTTTGAACGGCTCCAGATCGGTTTCCAGCGCGTGTCGGTATTCCGAACTTGCCAGCAGCACCCCGGCGAGAAACGCCCCGAGCGCCATCGACAAGCCGGCCGCTGCCATCAGCGCGGCAACGCCCAGCACCAGCAGCAGCGCGGTGGCGGTGAACAGTTCGCGCAAATGCGTGCGCGCCACCAGTCGCAGCAACGGCCGAATCAGAAAACTGCCCAGCACAATGACGATGAGTATCGCGGCAATCGCTTTGCCAGTGGCGAGCCATGCCGAACTGACCGGCGCACTGGTGGTCGGTGCCAACGCTGCAACGAGCGCCAGCAGCGGAATCGCTGCAATGTCCTGAAACAGCAGAATCGCGAAGCCGCTGCGGCCCATCGGTGTCGTCAGCAGATTGCGTTCCGTCATCGCCTGCATCGCCACTGCGGTTGATGACAACGCCAGTGCGCAACCGGCGATCAAGGCGCTGCGCCAATCCGGCAGCAGCGGCCAGACCGCGGCCGTCAAGGCCAGTGCGCACAGCAACAACTGGCCGCTGCCGCCGAGAAACACTTGTCCGCGCATTTGCCAGAGCCGTTTCGGGTCCAGCTCAAGGCCGATCAAAAACAGCATCAGCACAATGCCGAGTTCGGAAATGTGCAGCACATGTGTGCTGTCCTGGATCCAGGCAAAACCCCAAGGCCCGACCACGATGCCGGCCACCAGATAGCCGAGCACGGCGCCGAGCCGGCTCCAACTGGCAAGGCCAACGCAAATGACCGCCACACTCAGATAGATCAGCACTTCAACCAGCATGGTCAGGCTCCGGCCAGTGCGGATAGCTTTGCAAGCGTGCGCGGAATTGCTGGGCTTGTTGCTGCAGAGTGTGTTCGGCGCAGCGATGCCCCTGATGCACGACGATCGGTGGATGCCAGCGCATACCACAGAAGCGCGCGGTTTGTGATAACGGCGGCACAAACGTGGCGAAGGGATGACCGTGCTCAGCTTCGCGCTGATACGACTCGGCCGGCGCGCCGGTGGTGGTGACCCACAGCACATCCTTGCCGCGCAGGGCGTTGCCATCGTCACCGTAGGCCCAGTCGCGGGCCAACACTTTTTCAAACCACAGTGTCAGCAACGCCGGCGTGCTGTACCAATACAAAGGATGCATCCAAACGATCAGCTGCGCCTGCACCAGCGCTTGCTGCTCGGTGTCGACATCGATATCAAAATCCGGATAGAGCTGGTACAGCGAGCGGATGTGCACGCTGGGCAAATCGCCCACGGCATCGAGCAGGGCGCGACCGGTGCGCGAGCGGGCCGGATACGGATGGGCATAGATAACGCAGATCATGATTAGCGCAAACGCGCTCAGGCGGCCAGGTCATCGGCCCATTGTGCCGCAATTTGCCGGAACTGTGCTTCCTCAGCGACAAAGGCGTCGACCACGTCCGGATCAAAATGGCTGCCACGTCCGGCAATGATGATCTGCCGGGCCTGCTCGTGTGGCATCGCCGGTTTGTATACGCGCACCGAAATCAGCGCGTCGTAAACATCGGCCAGTGCCATCAGCCGCGCCGACAGCGGAATGGCGTCGCCGGCCAGACTGTCTGGGTAGCCACTGCCATCCCATTTTTCCTGATGCGACTGGGCAATTTCCTTGGCATAGCGCAGAAACTCGACCGACATGCCGAGCTCTTGCTCGGCATGTTCAATGGCGAGACAGCCGAGCGTGGTATGGGTTTTCATGATGGCGAATTCTTCGTCGGTCAGTTTGGCCGGCTTCAGCAGGATGCGGTCCGGTATGCCGACCTTGCCGATGTCATGCAGCGGCGCCGACTTGAACAGCATCGCGATAACTTCATCGCTGAGCATGCTGGCGTACTTCTCCTGTTTCTGCAGATGCCGGGCCAGCACCCGGACGTAATGCTGGGTCCGGCGAATGTGATGACCGGTCTCGTTGTCGCGGGTTTCGGCCAGCGAGGCCATTGCCAGAATGGTGACATCCTGCAGCGCTTGCACGTCGCGGGTGCGGCGCGCGACTTCCGCTTCCAGATAGGCATTCTTGTCGCGCAGAAAATCAGCGGCCGCTTTCAATTGCAGATGGGTGTGCACGCGCGCCAGCACAATCGGTGGGCTGATCGGTTTGGTGATGTAATCGACTGCGCCGAGTTCGAGGCCGAGCCGCTCATCTTCAATTTCCGATTTCGCGGTCAGGAAAATGACCGGCACCTGCCGGCTGCTGGCAGCGGCTTTCAATTGCCGCAGCACAGCGTAGCCATCAAGATCCGGCATCATGATGTCGAGCAGAATCAGATCCGGCACCTGATCTGAAACCAGCTGCAGCGCCTTGGCACCGCTGTTGGCCACTTTGACCCGGTAATGTTCGCGCAGCAAACCGCTCATCAAGGTCAGATTGTCAGGTGTGTCGTCGACGATCAGGATCACCGGCCGGTTGCCGCTGATCGGTTTTCCCTGCTCGGTGATGGTGGTCATCGACACGCTCCGTACGGATTCCCTGATCCGGCTTTGATGTTCGGGTTCGTGCTCGTACTGGTATTGATACTGGTATTGATATGGCGATTGGCTTTGCCGGCTGCGCGTGAACGCGCTCAGAGTGGCCGCTTGGCCAGCGCGGTGGCCAAGGTCGCCGCTGCGCTGTCGAAATCATAGTCCTGAATGGCCCGATCGATCGCGCGGGTTGCGTCATCGCCCAGCCAGCCCTGCAGGCTGGCGCGCAGATGGGTAAAACTGTCGGTTGCCTCGCTGTCGCCACCGGCCAGCTGATGCTGCAGCTCGGTGACGGCGTGGCGATCCGGCGGCGCTGCCGGCGGTTCAACGCCCCTTTCGCCATCGCTTGCGGCTCCAACACTCGCCGTTGCGTTGGCAGCGTCACGGGCCGTTGCAGGCTGCAATTGTTGACGCAGCGGTTCCAGCAGGGCTTGCAGTGCGCTGCCGTAGTGTTGCAGTACCGGCTGCCAGATGGCCGCCGGTACCTGTTCTCTGGCCATCTGTTCCAGTTCGGCTGCCAGCGCCGCCAGCGCTTCGGCGCCGATGTTGCCGGCAAGCGCCTTGTCGGTGTGCGCGAGTCGCTCGGCGGTGCGGTAATCGCGTTGGCTCAGCGTCTCGGCAAGTCGGTCGGCGCTGTCGGCTTGCCGTTCGACAAATTTTTCCAGCAAACGCAAATAGCTCTGCGGCTTGTTCAAGGTGCGGCGCAGGCCTTGCCGGGTGTTCAGGCCGGCGACTACCGGCAAACTGATCGCGATGGTTTTGCCGGTTTTGTTGTTTGTGTTGCCACCGTTTGCTGGTGCACTGACACCGGTGTCGTTGGTAGTGCCGGCATCCGGCAACCAGCGCAGCATGGCGCGAAACAGTTCATCGGGATCAATCGGCTTGGCGACGTGATCATTCATGCCAGCCGCGAGGCAGCGTTCGCGATCACTGGCCAGCGCATTGGCGGTCATCGCAATCACCGGCAGCGTGGCAAATTGCGGCTGCCGACGCAGCGCCTGGGTGGCGGTAATGCCATCCATGACCGGCATCTGCATGTCCATAAGCACAAGATCGTAGGTTTGCTTGGCCAGCGCCGCCAAGGCCTGCTCGCCATCAGCGGCAATATCAACCTGCATGGCCACTTCAGCCAGCAAGCCGCAGGCGACATCCTGATTCAGTTCGTTGTCTTCCACCAACAGCACGCGGCGTCCGGCCAGTCGCGCCAGTTGCGCATTGCTGACGCCGTCATGAGCACGCGGCTCGGCACTGTCGTCGCTGTCGGTGACGGTCATGCTGATCGACCGCTCTGGTGCCAGCGCGCGCATGGTGGTATCGAACAGCAGCGATGCATGCACCGGCTTGACCAGCACATCGGCAATGCCGGCATGGGCGGCGTCGCGGAATACTTCTTCGCGGCCATACGAGGTCACCATGACCACGGCCGGTGGTTTGCTCAGTGGCAGATGGCGCAGCCGGCGCGCCGTGGTGATGCCATCCATGCCGGGCATTTTCCAGTCGAGAAACACCAGATCAAACGGCGCGCCGGTGGCATCGGCGGCCTGAATGCGTTGCAGCGCGTCCTGACCGCTCTCGGCTTCGTCACTGCGAAAGGTCATGCTCTTCAACAGCTCGGTCAGAACATGCCGGGCAGTGCTGTGATCATCCACCACCAGTGCGCGCAAGCCGCGCAGATCCGGTTGCGGTACCAGCACCGGTGCTTCCTGTTTACCTTTGCCGACCGAGGCGGTGAACCAGAACGTGCTGCCGCGACCGGGCTCGCTGTCGACGCCGACTTCGCCGCCCATCAGCTCGGCCAGTTTGCGCGAAATCGCAAGGCCCAGACCGGTGCCGCCGTATTTGCGGGTGGTTGAACTGTCGGCTTGCTGGAACGATTGAAACAGCTTGGCTTTCTGCTCCGCGTCGAGACCAATGCCGCTGTCGCGCACCGCGCAGTACAGCAGCAGTTGGTTGGCATCTTCGCGCTGCAGCCGGATGATGATGGTGACGTCGCCGCGCTCGGTAAATTTGACCGCGTTGCTGGTGTAGTTGATCAAAATCTGGCCGAGCCGTAACGGATCGCCGATCAGCGTGTGCGGCAACCGTGGGTCGACATCGAAAATAAACTCCAGGCCTTTGCCGGCAGCTTTCTCGGCGATCAGGTTGGCGACCGTATCCAGCACCCGCTCCAGCTCGAACTCGACCTGCTCGATTTCGAACTTGCCGGATTCGATCTTGGAAAAATCCAGCACATCATTGATGACGCCAAGCAGCAACTGGCCCGAGCTCTGGATTTTCCCGACGTATTCGCGCTGGCGTTTTTGCAGCGCGGTTTTCAGCAGCAGATGCGACAGGCCGATGATGGCGTTCATCGGCGTGCGGATTTCATGGCTCATGTTGGCGAGGAACAGCGATTTGGCATTGGTTGCCTCTTCGGCGATGTCCTTGGCGTGCTGCAGCGCTTCGCCTTGCTGATGGGCCAGCGTTTCATCCATCCAGAAACCGTTCCAGACGGTACTGCCATCGGGTAGTCGACGGCCGACCGACTTGCTGTGGATCCAGTGCAGCTGATCATGAATGCGGACCCGGAAATGCAATTCGGTGTTGCCGCCGGTGCGGATGGCTTTCTCGACCAGTTGCTCCAGCTCGGCGCGATCGTCCGGAACGACATGACGCCAGCGTTCAGCCCGATCCCGATGCACACTTTCTGCGCTGACGCCGAGCACTTGCTCGATGCTGTCGGCAATGAAGGTGTAGCCGACCTCGCCGTCGGCGCTGGCGCGGAACTGGAACACGGTCAGCGGCAGTGCGTTGGTCATGTCGACCAGTTGCTGGCGCACAGCCTGCGCCGCTTGCTCGGCGTGTTTCTGCGCCGAGATATCGACAATGACCCCGACCAGACCGCCGGGGCTGCCGTCGGCTTTGCGAAAGCCGCTGACCCAGTACAGCGTGTGATGATTTTTGCCATCGGCGAAGCTCAGGCTCAGCTCGCGATTGATGGTCCGCGTCTCCCGGATCACCCGTTCATCTTCAGCCTGAAAGGCCTGCCGGTCGGCTTCGGGCAGAAAGTCCAGATCCAGCACTCGCTTGCCGATCAGGTGTTGACGTTCGACACCAAAAGCTTGCTCATACGCCAGATTGAACAGGACAAAGCGACTGTCGCTGTCTTTGACGAAAATCGGATTCGGGATGGTGTTGATCAATGCCTGTTGGAACGCCAGTTGATCGGCCAGCGCTTGATCTCGCTGGCGTTCTTCGGTGATGTCGAGCCAATAGCCGTTCCACACCTGTTCGTCGGTTTTGCTGTTGGCCTTGGCCAGCATGCGTATCCAGCGAACCTCGCCGCGCCGGTGTACACGGAATTCGCATTCGGCGCTGGTCTCGCTGCTGTTGAACATCGCTTCCAGCGTTGCAACATCGTCGCCATCGATGACCGGCCAGATGCTGTCCGGCTCGACCAGCAGATCGTGCATGGCGACGCCGAGCACCTGCTCGCTTTGCCGGCTGACAAAACGAAACTGCACGCCGTTGCTGCCGTTGACATACTGGAATACTGCGACCGGCAGCGCGTCGGTCATTTCGGCCAGCCGGCGCCGGTTGGCGTCAGCAGCATCGATGTAATGGCGCAGCTCGGCTTCCATCGCTTTGCGGGTGCTGATGTCATTGAACAGGCCGATGGTCTGGTGCACCTCGCCCGCGTCATCGTGCAGCGTCGCCAGCGACAGTTCGGCCCAGAACCGTTTGCCGGAACAGTGCTGCAGCTCCAGTTCACCGCGCCAGGGCTCGCGCTTGGCGGCGACCAGCAGCATTTTGTCGGCCAATTTCGGGCTGCGCAGAAAGTCGGCGATGGCAATGCCCGGCAATTGCTCGGCGGTATAGCCCAACATTTGTCGGAATTGCGGATTGACGTAGAGCAGCTTGCCGTCACTGTCGGTGACAAACATCGCTTGCGGGCTTTGTTCAACGGCGCGCGACAAGGTGCGCAGCCGATCTTCGTAACGTTGGCGTATGCCGAGCTGGATTTGCCGGCTCAGCCACCAGGAACCGGCCAGCGCGATCAACAGCAGCGGCAACACGCCACTCAGCAGACGGTGGCTCAGACTCCAGCCCAGATTCGGTTCGGCAAACGCGACCAGTCGCCAGTCGCCGGCATTGTCGCGCCACTGCAGTGAGGTGCCGAGCAGCTGATAGTGCTGGTTGTTGACGCGCGCTGCGCGCTTGCCTTCCGGCAGCAGCTGCAGCGCCGTCGTGCTGTCGTAGTAATGGCTGTAACGGGCATCGGCCTTCACTCGCTCGACCGCAGCGGTGTCACCGAGCACGGCATACTTCCAGTCCGGTTGATTGCTGGCAAACACCACGTTTTCCGGCGACAGCAGCGCCAGCGGCAGCCGCTGCGATTGCAGCAAGTTGTCGATGCCGGTGAAGTCGATTTTGCCGACCAGCACTCCAACGATCTGATTTTGCTCGCGAATGGGTGCGGCGACAAAAATGCCGCGATCCTGGGTCAACGCGCTGATGGCCGGATACAGATTGGTTTTGCCCTGCATGGCCAATTGAAAATACGGCCGCTGGCCAAAATTGCGGCCGGCGCCGTATTCGCCACTGCGCAGATAAAACGCCGTGATGAGGCCCGTGCGATCCATCACAAAGGCATTGTCGCTGTTGACCAGCTCCGACAGCTCGCGCAGTGCCTGCAGGGTTTCTGGCGCATCAAGACCGTTGTTGCCGAGCGCGCTGGCTTTGATCGGCAGATTGGTGCGCGCCAGCGTTTCGATGGCGCCGAAAATGCGACCGTTGATGGTTTCGCCATCGATGCGACCGGCCAGAATTTGCAAGTCGGAGGTCAGCGCGCTTTCGCGATTGCGGATGATGCTGCTGCTGATCAACACCGAGCAAACGATGCCAAACAGCAAGGCGACCAGCGTGATCAGCAGTTGCTGGGTTTTGAAATCGAGCCGTTGTGAGGAGGGGGAAGCCAAAGCCGGCACCGTCTGAGCAGGACGCGAGTACAGACTTAGGGATAGTCGATGAGCTGCGCGAGTACCAGTCAGCCGGGCATTTCTGCGGCAACAGGACGGTAAAAAGGCGGTGACAGGCCGACATTCGACGGCTCGGGTGTTGATGAATAGCGGCTGTGGTTCGGACCGGTGATTGCCGCTCGGAGCAGGTGTTGCTGTTCGGATGTGGAGCAATGATGTGGGGGATGATGCGGGAAACGGCGTGAGGAATGATTGGGAGAACGAGGCATGATTGAAAAAAGCAAGGCTCAGCCGTCACGGCTGAGCCTTAATCAAATTTATTTCGGTTCATCGCGGTTCGGGCAATCGTCACGGCAAGCCAATCGGTGTTGGCAACACAGTGCAATGCCCTATGCAAAACCAGCCGATTCGCCTCAGGCGCAGCAGACATTGCTCGGGCAGCTATTTGCGCCGGCCTGGCGGCCGACCAGCATCGGTGCGGCCCGTCGCGGCGCCGGTGCAGTGGCGCCGTCGGTTTGCCCGGCAGTGAGCAGTTGCTTCGCCAGAGCCGGGCTGAAATAGCCGCCGGCGGCCAGCATGCCGATGCTTTGCTGAGCCAGCGCCTGCCGGAAGCGGTCCGGTTCCGTCGGACGGCTGGCCGGAGTGGCTGGCAGGGTGGTGGGGGGCGGATTGAACAGTTTCATGGCAACACTCCTGTTGGTCAGGTCGTGGCCGGTCAACAGTGGCCGGTCAGGGGACGCTGCAAAGTCTCTACCTGCTGCGTTTGCGGCACAATCCGGTGATAAATCACAGCACTGTTTCCAATTAGGTGCTGATTCGGCGTCCCGGTCGGCGTAGAGTGCGCCCCATCGATACCGCCAACGCTGCGGCCCCTGCCGGGCGAACCGGCTGAGCAAGCGGGCTAATCCATACGAGGGAGTACCCCAACATGGCACTGACCGACCGTCTGGCCGACATGGCCGTTTTCGCCAAGGTGGTGGATGCCTCCGGCTTTTCCACTGCCGCCCGCGATCTGGACTTGTCCAAGGCCGCGGTCAGCAAGGCGGTGGCCCGGCTGGAAACCCACCTCGGGGTCCGGCTGCTGAACCGGACCACCCGCAAGCTGACGCCGACCGAAGCCGGCATCGCCTTCCATGCCTATTGCCGGCAGGTGGTCACCCAAGCCGAAGAGGCCGAGCAGCATCTGGGTCAGCTGCAGTCGGCGCCGCGCGGCACGCTGCGGCTGGCGGTGCCGCTGTCGTTTGGTCTCGCCCAGGTCACCAAGGTGTTGCCGAATTTCCAGCACCGCTATCCGGAAGTGGAAGTGGATCTGGTGTTCATCGACGGCGCCCTCGACATGGTCGCCGGTGCATTCGATCTGGCGATCGAAGTGGGCGAGCCGGCCGACTCCAGTTTGATTGCCCGTCGGCTGACTACGTCGCGCAATGTCATCGTTGCCAGCCCCGATTACATCGCCCGCAATGGCGCGCCGCAAACACCGGCCGATCTGGCCCGGCACCCGTGTCTGATGACGTTCTGCCAGTTCGACGGCATGTGGGAGTTTGTTGGTCACGGCCGCAGCGAATCGGTCTATGTCTCGGGCCCGTTCCGCAGCAATTTCCTGATGGGCATGCGCGAAGCGGCACTGGCCGGTCAGGGCATCGCCCGGATGCCGAGCTTCTGCGTCGCCGACGATTTGGCCAGTGGTCGGTTGAAATGCCTGTTCGACGACTGGACCCATAAATCGGAAGGCATTTACGCCCTGTACCCGCATCGCAAACATCTGCCGGCCAAAGTCAAAGCGGCGGTCGATTTCTTTCTCGAAGCCTATGGCGACAACCCGTACTGGGATGAAGTGCTGGCCAACGACCAATGCCATTGCTGATGGCTGGTTTGTGCAAGGCCATTCGTAATTCGTAATTCGTGATTCGTGACTCAAGACGGGCAGGGGGCATCGGCCGCCTGCAGCGAGTCATCTTGCGGCCCCCGCCGTGCGCGCCGCTGACCAGAGGAGGATTTCCACGTTGATGACGCTTATTTCTGGTCAAACGACTTGTTCAATTTTCGGCGGCATCTGAACGCCGACCACCGCAGACTCACGGTCGGCAGCAAACGCCGCCTGATTCGCTGCTGTTATGTTGAGACAAAGGATTCATCATGAAACCACGTGATTTGATCGAGCTGCTGGTGCTGGCAGCGATATGGGGTTCGTCGTTCCTGTTCATGCGCGTTGCCGCGCCTGAATTTGGTCCGGTGCCGTTGATTTTCATTCGGGTTGGCATTGCGATGGTGTTTTTGCTGGCCATCCTGAGTTGGCAGGGCGGCTTGGCCAGCTTGCGCGGCAAAACGGGACATTTTGCTCTCGTTGGCGCCATCAACTCGGCGATTCCGTTTTCGCTGTTCGCGTTTGCCACGCTGTCGCTGACGGCCGGCTTCACCGCTGTGCTCAATGCCAGTGTGCCGCTGTTTGGTGCTTTGGTTGCCTACTTCTGGCTGGCCGACAAACTGTCATTGCCGCGCATTGTCGGGTTGATCGTCGGCTTTCTCGGTGTGCTGGTTTTGGTCTGGGGCAAGATTTCGTTCAAGGACAATGGCAGTGGCTGGGCCGTGGTCGCCGCGCTGGTGGCCTCGCTGTCGTATGGCATCTCGGCCAATTACACCAAGCGCTTCCTGACTGGCGTCAGTCCGCTGGCCATTGCTACCGGTAGCCAGATTGCCGCGACGATTCTGTTGTTGCCGCTGGCTGCGCTGTATTGGCCGGACAGCATGCCGTCGGCGAAAAGCTGGTTCAGCGTGCTGGCGCTCGGCATCGCCTGCACCGGCATCGCTTACATTCTGTTCTTCCGTTTGATTGCCCATGTCGGGCCGCTGAAAGCCGTCGCGGTGACGTATTTGCTGCCGGTGTTCGGCATGCTGTGGGGCACGCTGTTCCTGTCGGAATCGGTCACCAGCAACATGATCCTCGGCTGTCTGGTGATCTTGTTGGGAGTTGCGTTGGCCGCCGGCATTCTGAAACTGCCGACCCGCGCCAAACCGATCGCACCGGCGGTGCAGAGTTAAGTGTTGCGGGTGCGGTTAGTAGCAAACTGATCAGATCCGCTTTTTCGCACCATGTTTTTTCCCGTCGTTCAAACGAGCCCGCGATGATCCATCGCGGGCTCGTTTCTTTCAGGTCAATGTCCGTAGCGCAGTCAGCAACAAACCCAGCAGGGCGCTGCTGAAAATCAACGCAATCACCCCGAGCTTGAACCGGAACAACGCCAGCACGGCCAGACCGGTAATCGCCACCGATGGCCAGTCAACGGCGCCGGCAAAACCCTGTGGCCACCAGACGTGATAGGCAAAGAACAGCGCCAGATTCAGGATCACGCCTACCACGGCGGCGGTGATCGCCGTCAGCGGTGCAGTAAAATGCAATTGATCGCGGGTCGTTTCAATAAACGGTGCGCCAGCAAAAATAAACAGAAAGGACGGCAGAAAGGTAAACCAGGTCACCACGGCTGCGGCGATGGCGCCGGCGAGCAGCGGTTGCTGGCCGGCGAACAGTTCGCTGTTGGCGCCTCCGAGAAAACCGACAAACGCCACCACCATGATCAGCGGTCCCGGCGTGGTTTCACCGAGCGCCAGACCATCAATCATTTGTGGCGCGGTCAACCAGCGAAACTGTTCGACCGCACCCTGATACACATACGGTAGCACCGCATAGGCACCACCAAAGGTCAGCAAGGCGGCCTTGGTAAAAAAACAGGCCATTTGCGTCAGCGCACCCTGCCAACCGAACAGCGCCGTCAACATCAGCATCGGCAAGGCCCACAACAGCGCACAGACAATCAGCGTGCGCGCCAGTCGGATCCAGCGAAACTGGGCGTGCGCCGGAATGGGCGTATCGTCATCGAGCAGCGCCGGTCCGTATTGCTGGTGACTTTCATGTTTGCCGGCCGGCTGGAATTTCTCCGGCGCGTAGCGGCCACCGAGAGCGCCGATGATACCGGCCCCTACCACCACCAGCGGAAACGGCGCGTGCAAGGCAAACAACGCCACAAATGCCGCGGCGGCAATCGCCAGCTGCCAGCCATTTTTCAGCGCCCGCGATCCGATGCGGTGGCAGGCGTGGACAACAATTGCCGTTACCGCCGGTTTGATGCCGTAGAAAATACCGGCCACCCAGCTGACATCACCAAAGCTGACATACAGCCAGGACAGCGCAATCAGAATCAGCAGCGATGGCAAGACAAACAAACCACCGGCAACGATACCGCCCCAGGTGCCATGCATCAGCCAACCGATATACGTCGCGTGCTGCTGCGCTTCCGGCCCCGGCAACATCATGCAGTAATTCAAGCCGTGCAAAAACCGCCGCTCCGACAACCAGCGTTTGCGTTCGACCAACTCCTGATGCATCACGGCAATCTGCCCGGCTGGGCCGCCAAAGCTGATGAAGCCGAGTTTCAGCCAGAAGGCGAACGCCTCGGTTCTTGATGGACTTCTAACTGGCATTGCGGATATCCAATAGATGGCAGGCCTTTGATTTGGTTTGGTTTCATTGGTCTTGGGTTGGCTGACATCGGAGCGCAAAGCACTACTGGAATGACCACTCCGATGGCGACACCACATCTAGCCCTACACATTCTAATTCGTTGACAGTCTATGCTGGTACAAATTAGCTTGTAACTCGTCCCAATATACCGCCAAACAATAGGTCGGATAGCGGAGACGACAGAAGTGCAAACCGAGGTGTTCGGATTTTATTGCTAGGGGACAATTTGATGAAAAGTACACTATGGCGCAAACGCGTCTTGGCGATAGCTGTGTCTGCAGTTTTGACAGGCACTGCCGGGGTTGCAATCGCAGACATCGCCGCTGGTTCAATCTTTGGTCATACGCGGGCTGGAGGAAAGGTTGCGATTCAAAGTCTCGATTCGGGACTAAAACGAGAAATCGAAGCGGATGCCGACGGCCGCTATAGCTTTCCGCAGCTGCAGTCTGGACGGTATAAAATCACTTCAGGAGACGAAACTCACGAAGTTGTTGTTAGTACGGGCACTGGCACCTCAGTCAACTTCGGGGCGGATGAAAATGTTCTGACCGTTTCCGGCTCGCGAATTTCACCTATCGACACTTCATCTGTTGAGTCAAATACTGTCTTTTCATCACAGCAGTTGGAGCGTCTCACTGTTGAGCGCGACATTACCGATGTCGCCTTGCTTGCGCCTGGCACCACCAAAGGCGACACTGGGTTCGGCAACTTGGCATCATTCGGTGGTGCATCAGTTGCTGAAAATGGCTATTACATCAATGGTTTCGATGTAACTAACATTCGAAATTTCGTCTCCTATGCCACGCTCCCGTTTGACGCAATTGCTGAACAGCAAATAAAGACCGGGGGTTATGGTGCAGAGTATGGACGTTCACTGGGTGGTGTCGTTAGTCTCGTGACCAAGCGAGGAACGAACGAATGGCAAGGCGGTGCTAGCGTTGTATGGGAGCCAGAAAGCCTGCGTGAGCACAGCTCAAATGTTAGGTCTCGCGACCCAGATCAAGATGAATCGAGCAAATACTTCGTCTACCGTGAAGACAATAAAGTAGATGATTTGTCATACAATATTTACGGTGGCGGCCCGATCGTTTCTGATCGTCTTTTCGTGTTCGCCTTGGTAGAGGGGCGAGATGAATCAGTCGATTCGTATGGCAATGACACCAGCACGAGCACATCGAACAGGTCACCCAATTACTTGTTAAAGCTAGACTGGAATATCACCGACGACCATTTGTTGGAGTTGACCGCGATCGATAACGAGCAAGAAACCGATCGCCGATTCTATCGAAATCCAACCGACGGAGCAGGTGTGCCGATCGAGTTTTATACAGGTCACCATGGCAATTTGGAAAAGTCATCGACCATTCGTGACGGGGGCAATCTCTGGGTCGCCAAGTACACAGGCTATCTAACAAGTGACCTTACCCTGTCAGCGAGTTATGGCAAGCTCAAGCACACGGATAACTTCGAATTTAATAAAACGATTTACACCGACTCCGGAAGCGTCTCCAGTTGTCCGACCATTTACGACAGCCGTGCCGATCGAAATTCAGTCATCTATCTCGGGTGCTGGGATGAGGATAACTTTGCATTGGCCCGTGATGAAAGTTTTGGGAAGGATACTGACGAGCGCGTAGCAAAGCGTCTGGACTTGGAGTGGCAGCTTGGCGAGCATCAGATTCGTTTCGGTATAGACGAAGAGAAATTCACATCCGGAGCTGCCGGACAAGCATATGAAGGTGGCGGCTACTATCGATTGTTTACTGTAACCGAAGCCGGTGGGCGGGTGGTTCGGGGCGTAACGTTGCCAACAGGAACCGAGTATTACCGTTTACGTACGCGGCAAACCTCATCCGGCACTTATGAGGTAGAAAACTCTGCGCTTTACTTGGAAGACAGCTGGCAAATAAATGATGTGCTGCTGTATGCCGGCTTGCGCAGCGAGTCGTTTGACAATAAAAATGGTGACGGGGTCTCATTTGTTGACGCCAGCAATTTAATCGCTCCTCGACTGGGTGCTTCGTGGGATGTAAATGGCGACGGTAGCTTGAAGGTATTTACTACTCTTGGTCGCTATTACATTCCAGTGGCTTCAAACTCAAATATTCGTGCGTCAGGTGCTGAATATTCAAACGAGCAGTTTTTCACCTATGACGGCGTTATTGACCCGGCGAATGGCCAGCCGAGTGCTGGTACTCCAATTGCGCCGATGACCGAAAATGGCTCCTTACCATTAACGGCGCCGGATCCATCGACAGTAGCATCGACCGACCTGGAGCCAATGTTTCAGGATGAGTTGATCATTGGACTGCAAATGCAGATGGCGGACAACTGGACCGTCGGCGCACGGGGCATTTACCGTGAAGTCAAAAATGGTATGGATGACTATTGCAGCCATCAAGGTTTTGCCGATTGGGCGACTGACCATGGCTACACCAATTTCGACACCGCTTCCATGGCTCAGTGCGTCATCATAAACCCTGGTCAAGATGTCACCATCAACATGGATCTTGAGAACGACGGCAATTTTTCCGAAGTGACCGTCTCCAATAGCTATCTTGGATTGCCGGACTATGAGCGTACATACAAAGCTGTGGAGTTGTTCTGGGAGCGGTCCGGTGGTGATGGTTGGTTCCTTCAGGGGTCATATACTTGGGCAAAGAGCGAAGGCAACATGGAAGGCTATGTAAACTCGACGCTTGAGCAGGACGACGCAGGTTTGACCCAAGACTTTGATCATGCATTGTTCACCGATGGTAGTAACGGCTACTTGCCCAATGACCGCCGCCATACAGTCAAAGTATTTGGTGCCTATGAGCTAACACCACAATTGAGTTTGTCAGGCAATTTCCTTGCCCAATCTGGCCGTCCGGTCAGCTGTAATGGTTACGTCCCGGAGGGATTTAGCGGCGAGGATGACTCCAGCTTGCAAGGTTATGGCGCTTCAAGCTTCTATTGCGTTAAGGACCCCTTGGTCGACGCTAATGGCGATGACATCTACGATTCCGAGCTGACCCATCGTGGCAGTGAGGGGCGGACGCCATGGGTCTATCGATTTGATTTAGGAGTGAAATACACACCGGATTGGGCAGATGACAAGCTGTCTCTGAAGCTTGATATCTTCAACGTATTCAATTGGCAGCATGTGACCGAATACAATGAAACCCATGACCGGAAGGTGGCGGGGGCGTTGGAAGTCAATCCAAACTATCTGAACGATGTGAACTATCAGAGTCCACGGTCTGTTTTGATTACCGCGCGATACAAGTTCTGATTTAATTGGACGGTGTTAAATAGTTAAACGTCTGGTTATTCGCTAGGAATAAAGCGCCACCGAAACGAGGTGGCGCTTTTTTATTTCGCTTAATATGAGTCGGTTGTGCTATGTTTTGCTTGTAGTATCTCTGTTTATTGGCTGCAGTTGCGGCCTTTAGGTTGCTGTCCTTCGGTAGCACAATAAAGCGACCAAACCAATAAAAGCCAGCGACAATATTGGTGGTGATGCGATCGCGATAGGTCGCACCATGACGAATTCACTGAGCAATTCCACTTGCACACCGTTGCCGGGTTGCAGTTGCAGACGCAGCAGATCGCCGGTTTCGTCCACATTCAGCAGCGGCTGAAAGTCGGCGCTCCATAATTTGATGGCGAAGGTCAGGCCGGCGTCGGCCAGCGTGTCGAGCCAGTCACCAGCAAGCCGCAGTTGCAACGACAGCACGTCGCCGAACTGTTGCTGTTGCAGTATGTCGGCAAAGCCCATATCGCTGGCCAGCGTCAGTGTGCTCGACAGATCGCCGGCAACGTTGCCGAATTGATCCAGCACCTCACCAGCACCACCATAAAGGCTTTGCAGTTCTGCGGCCGCCAGCGGCGAGTCCTCGAGACCTGCCAGCGACAACTCGATCAGGCCGCTGCTGCCGGTCACGCTGCGGGTATCGATATCAATGCGGTAAAACAGGTCGGCATGGCTGACGGCACTGCTCAGTACCAGTGTCAGCGTCAGCAGCAGACGGATTGCCAATGGGTACACGGTATTTCTCCCTATCGTCCTGTGACGAGGTTTTGCGTCGAGCCGCGCCAGGGCGTTGCAGTTGCATTGGCGCGGCACTACGGAATCAACGATGACCAGTAGTCATCGCAAAATGACGGAATCAAAAACTGCCTGAATCAGAAACTGCCCTGATAAACCACCGGACTGTAACCAATGCTGACCCGGTTCGGATTGCGGATCTGCAGCGTCAGCTTGATTTGTTGGCCAGCGCTGACATCGTTGAGGCGCAAAAAGGGCACACCGGCAACGTCGCCAGCGGCGTTGTGCAAGCTGACGCCGGTGGGCAGTCCGGTCAGTGTGACGATCAGCGGGCCACTGACGCTGGCTTTTGCGGTCAAGGTCAGGGTGCCGGTGTACAGATCGGTGCAGCGGTTGTAGCTCAGCCCCGATTTGTACAAGCTGAATTGACTGCTGACGTTGGTGCCGGCGATGGGAAATTGCAGGTAAGCCACTTCCGGGTCGTGATCGCTGGCCTGGTCGGCGAATTCGGCATTGACATGCACCACGTCGTATTCATTGCTCTGCAGTCGCAGCGTGTCGCTGACCAGAATGTGATCGAGTGCTTGTGCATTACCCTCGAACACATAACTGTACCGTTCGCTTTCGGGCAGCGTTTCGATCAAGTCATGCAGGCCAGCCGATTTCAGAATTGCCATCGTGTCGGAGAACTGGAAGTCATTGATGTCGCCCAGTACCACAACCTTGGCGGTCGGGTCGGCCGCGCGAAGCTCGGCAACAAATGCCGCAACCAAGGTCGCCTGCGCGTGGCGCTGGATTTCCGAGTTGCGCGCCGGCAGCTGGTAGCGGCCGAACAGCGGTTGATCGCCACCTTTCGAGTTGAAGTGATTGGCAATGACAACGACCCGATTGCCGTTGATCAGAAACTCGGCGGCCAGCGGTTTGCGGCTGTCGTCAAAAGCGCTGTCGGTCGGCGCGATGCGGCCGGGGCTGTATTGCAGATGTGCGCCGCTGCTGTCACTGACAACAGCATTGGCGGTCAGCGCGTCAGCACCGGGGCGATCGACGAAGCGCACTTTGGTGGCATTGAACAGAAAGCCCTGGCGAATGTTGCCGCCGGGCTGACCACCATCCTGATCGTCAGCGGGATTGATGCTGCGGAATTGATAGCGCGGACCGCCGGCGGCGACAATGGCATTAATCAGCGTCGCATAGGTCTGATCGGCGCTGACCACGCTGTCATTGCTGGCACCGTTGTTGTCTTGCACTTCCATCACCGCGATGATGTCCGGTGCGCGCAAAGCCGCGACGATTTGCTGGGCCAGCCGGGCGAACTTGGCCGGATCATTGGTGGCTGCCAGATTCTCGACGTTGTACGAGGCAATGGTGGTTTCACCGATGGCCGCGGCGCGCGCCACTTCAGCGGTGAGGCCAGCGCTTTGCAGCGGCGACAATGCCGTTACCGCCAGCTTGTAATTGCCGAAGCTGTAATCGATGACGCCACTGACGCTGGCAAAACTGTCGCCGACATTGGCCAGCGGCAAGCTGACAAAACCATCGTCAAGAATGATCCGCTCCGGATTGAAGTCGTTGGCGCGAATGACCAGACCATTGCGCGCCGTGCGCAGGCTGGCATCGAGTCCGTTGTCGGCGATGACCGGCAGTTCGCCGAAGCTGCTGGTAGGGCCGGTGGCCAGGGCGCCATTGATCTGCACCCGCATGCCTTCGAGGCTTTCATAGAAGTCGATGCCCTGACTCAGAATCAAGCTGGCGCGGTCTTCGACATTGCCGGCAATTCCGGCAGCAATGATCGCACTCGGCGGTTGCCGGCCGCCGGCACCGAGCATGATCGCCGCCGGTAACGGCTGGGCGCTGGCCAGCTTGGTGACCGTCGGTGAGCTCAGTTCGGTGATGGTCAGATTCGTGCTGCCGCCGCTGCCGCCCGGACGAAATTCCGTCACCGTTCCCGCCACTTCAACGCGATCGCCTGTGGTCACCGTCGGCGCAGTGCCGGTGAACACGAACACAGCTTCAGATGTTGCCGGATCCGCATCTGGCACATCATCCTGCATAAAGAAGCCGTTGCTGCGGACGGCGGTGACAATGCCGGGCACGCGGGTCACGTGCTGACCAACAAGTGGCGACAAATGCGCGCTGCCCTGAATCTCGCGAATCCGTTTGTCGTTATCACTGCCATTACCACCTCCACCACCACCGCCACCATTACCGGTGCCGCAAAGCAAGAAGCTGCTGCCGCCGTTGCGCGGGCTGGGCGCGCCAGTCTGGAAATCGCTGCTGTTGTTGTTGCTGTCGCTGCAGCCGTTGTCTTTGCGCAGCGCTGCCAGCGTGTTGCCAAGCGTCGGTGCCGGCGTGGTTTCGCTGCTGCTGGCGCTGCCGAAGCCGACCAGATCGATAACGCCACTGACCACGTCGCAACCATTGGCGCAGTTCAGCGCTGTGCTGTTGTTGACCAGCGCCACTTTGCCGCTCGACGCCGACATCGCGATATTGCCGATGAAATCCGGTGTGGGCAGTGCTTCGCTGCCACCGGCGCCGCTGGCCTGCTGAACAAGTAAGTACTGGCCGGCGGCGATGACGCCCGCCAGATTGGTCTTTTGCCAACTGCTGCCAGTGCTGGAAGCGTACTGCACGGTCCAG
Source organism: Permianibacter fluminis (assembly GCF_013179735.1). Classification (NCBI taxonomy): domain Bacteria; kingdom Pseudomonadati; phylum Pseudomonadota; class Gammaproteobacteria; order Pseudomonadales; family Pseudomonadaceae; genus Permianibacter; species Permianibacter fluminis. The sequence goes on from NZ_JABMEG010000001.1 coordinate 1,571,195, forward strand.
CCATCGAGCGTGACCGCTTCGTTGCCGTTGTTGTGCAGTTCGATGAAATCGTTACGCAGGTTGGCGCCGCTGTTGCCACCACCGCCGTACACCTGACTGATCACCACGGCTGCCATGGCGTTGCCTGCAAACGCCATGCTGCCGGCAAGCAGCAATGCGATGCGGCCGCCATGGTGCAAGCGGTCATGGGCGAAAATCCGCCTACACTGTGTTTGCTCCAACCGTCCCTGATTCGGTTGTTCCTGCTTCAACTGTGCGTGCATGAACCATGCTCCTCCGATGCGAAATACCACCGGCATTTGCTGCCGGGTCCGCGGCGAGGGTAGGGGGCAGGTGTGACAACCGGACGACGGTGCCATGACAGCGCGTAGCGTTTTGTAGCGTGATGCCCGGTGCAGCCGATAGGCGGCCCCTATCGGAACGACTGCCAGCACCTATTGGCCAAACGCTATCCGGAGCGCTTCAATCAAGACCGGGCAGTCTGCGCTGCCGGGAATCGGCTGGGCCGGTGGTTGGTCGTTCGTCAGCTGGTCGCTCGCCAGTTTGTCGTTTACTGATGTGGCGATAGCTGCAGTCGGCCTGTAGGTTCACGTTTGAATGCAAAGCCAATTCATGGCGGAGAGGTCAGTCGGCTGGTGCAACAGCACGCCATCCGCCACTGTCGTATGAGCGCCGTAATTTTGTGCCGCCGTGGTGGCGCAGAATCATGTCGTCGACGTTCCTGAATCACGTGTTGTCGTTGTCAGGGCAGATCCTGACAGCAGGGGTAGGGTCTGGTTGCGATCAGCATGAAGCTGGCGCGGCCGGTGTTATCACCTTCAACCGCAGCAGGAGGTCATCATGGCCAATCTCAAAGGGTCCAAAACCGAAGACAATCTGAAAGCCGCATTCGCCGGTGAGTCGCAAGCCAATCGCCGTTATCTCTACTTTGCCAACAAAGCCGATATCGAAGGCCAGAATGATGTCTCGGCATTGTTCCGCTCCACTGCCGAAGGCGAAACCGGCCACGCTCACGGTCATCTGGAATTTCTCGAGGCGGTAGGTGATCCCGCCACCGGTTTGCCGATCGGCAGTTCGCGGCAAAATCTGAAAGCGGCGGTGGCCGGCGAAACCCATGAATACACCGACATGTATCCGGGCATGGCCAAAACCGCCCGCAGCGAAGGCTTTGAGGAAATTGCCGACTGGTTCGAAACGCTGGCGAAAGCCGAGCGTTCGCACGCCAACCGGTTCCAGAAAGCGCTCGACGCGCTGGCAGATTGACTGTCGGCAGCCGGCATCGTTCGCGATCGAGTTTGAGGTCGCGCTTGTGATCGAGGTTGTGACCGGGACGCCGCCGGCTGCATTCACCGTCTGATTGATAGGCAAGGAGCTCGCATGTCAACCCGTGAAGGCAATCTGGAAGCGCCAACCCGTCATGCGATTGACTGGCAGGACCCGAAATACCACGACGCAGCCGATTGCGACAAAGAACTCGAACGCGTCTTCGACATCTGCCATGGCTGTCGCCGCTGCGTCTCGCTGTGCAACAGCTTCCCGACGCTATTTGATCTGGTCGACAACAGCAGCACACTAGAGGTCGATGGCGTCGACAAGAAAGATTTCATCAAGGTCGTTGATCAATGTTATCTCTGCGACCTCTGCTACATGACCAAATGCCCGTATGTGCCGCCGCATCCATGGAATCTGGATTTTCCGCATCTGATGCTGCGGGCCAAGGCGATCAAGTTCAACAACGGTGAGGTCAAGAAAAGCGAGCAGCTGCTCGCCAGCACCGATCTGCAAGGCCAGATCGCCGGCGTCCCGATAGTGGTGCAGGCGGCCAATGCCTTCACGGATCTGAAGCCGGTGCGCAAGCTGATGCAGCGCGCACTTGGAGTTCACCACAAAGCCTGGCTGCCGAAACTGGCGACGCGCACGTTGAGCCAGTCGGCCGCACCCAGTCAACCTGATCTGACACCGAGGAACGGTGAACGGACACCGGGCAAGGTGGCGATTTTTGCCACCTGCTATGTCAACAACAACGAGCCGCAAATTGGCCACGATTTGCTGAAGGTGCTGAGCCACAACGGCATCGCCTATCAGCTGGTCAACGAGGCCCGCTGCTGCGGCATGCCAAAACTGGAACTCGGTGATCTGGCGGCGGTGCGCAAGGCCAAGGAGGCCAATATTCCGCTGCTCGCGCAGAAGGCGCGCGAAGGCTACGCGCTGATGTCGCCGGTGCCGTCCTGTACGCTGATGTTCAAGCAAGAGTTGCCGCTGCTGTTCCCGGATGATCCGGAGGTCAAGCTGGTGCAAGACGCGATGTGGGACCCGTTCGAGTATCTGGTGGCCCGGCACAAGGACCGGCTGTTGCAAACCGATTTCAAAACCGAACTCGGCAACGTCTCCTACCACGTGCCCTGTCACGGCCGGGTGCAGAACATGGGCCGCAAAACCGAAGAACTGTTCAAGCTGGTGCCCGGCACAAAAATGACCGTCATCGAACGCTGCTCCGGTCATGCCGGCACTTATGGCGTGAAAACCGAGCACCATGCAACGGCAATGAAGATCGGCAAGCCGGTGGTCAAGGCCATGGCCACTGCTGAGGCCGATTACATGGCGTCCGATTGCCCACTGGCCGGCCACCATCTTGCCCAGGGCATGGATGAGCAGCAATTACCGAAACCGGCGTTGCAGCATCCGATCAGTCTGCTGCGTATTGCGTATGGACTGTCGTGAGCACAGCCGTTGGTATCACTGACAAACGGAACCCAGAGTTCCGGAGGAGTCGAGCATGATCCCGCGTGAGAGTCTGCTGTCACTGGAAAGCTACACCAAGATTCGGCCGCAGTTTCGCGCCGAGGTGATTCCGCACCGGCGCCTGCGCACCGTGCATCTGGGTGAGCACCTGACCTTTCAGTTCGAAGATGAAAAAACCATCCGTTACCAGATTCAGGAGATGCTGCGGGTGGAGAAAATCTTTGAAGAAGCCGGCATTCAGGATGAACTGGACGCCTACAACCCGCTGGTGCCGGAAGGTAAAAACTGGAAAGCCACACTGCTGATTGAATACCCGGAAGTCGAGCAGCGGCAGCGGGAGTTGGCGCGCTTGATTGGCGTCGAGGACAAGGTCTACGTCCAGGTTCAGGGGTTCGCCAAGATCTACGCCATCGCCGATGAAGATCTGGAGCGGGAAACCGCCGAGAAGACCTCATCCGTGCATTTTCTGCGCTTTGAATTCAGCGCCGATGAAATCACGGCCATCCGTGACGGCCGGCCGGTGCTGGTCGGCTGCGACCATCCGCATTATCCGGCATCGATGCCGATTCCGGCACCGACACTGGCCGCGCTGAAGCAAGACTTCGGTTGAACGTTGAACGTTGAACTTTGATCGTCACAAGTCGAGTGTTGCACATTGAGTCTTGCACGCCGCCGAACGGCGGCGTGCAATGCGACCGCGCTCAGCCCGTTACCGGCGACTCGATGCCGTCGGCCGCTTTTTCGGCAGCCTGCAATTGCAGCCGCCACATCGCCGCGTAATGGCTGTTGGCCGCGAGCAGATCGGCGTGCTTGCCACGCTCGATGATCCGGCCATGATCCAGCACCAGAATCTCGTCGGCATTCATCACCGTGGACAAGCGGTGGGCGATCACCAGCGTGGTGCGCCCGACCGCGATCCGATCCAGCTCTTCCTGAATCGCTTTCTCCGAGCGTGAATCCAGCGCTGAGGTCGCTTCATCAAAAATCAGAATCGCCGGATTTTTCAGCAAGGCGCGGGCAATCGCCACTCGCTGCTTCTCACCGCCTGAGAGTTTCAGGCCACGCTCGCCGACCTCGGTTTGATAACCGTCCGGCAAGGTGGTGATGAAATTGTGAATGTGGGCGGCACGCGCGGCGGCATACACTTCCTCGTCGGTTGCGTCCGGCCGGCCGTAGCGGATGTTGTACAGAATATTGTCGTTAAACAGCACGGTGTCCTGCGGCACGATGGCGATGGCGCTGCGCACCGAATCTTGGGTCAGATCACGGATATCCTGACCATCAATCCGGATGCTGCCGCTACCAACATCGTAAAACCGGTACAGCAAGCGGGCGAGCGTGGATTTGCCGCTACCGGAATGGCCGACCACAGCAATCGTTTCGCCCGGCGCCACGCGAAAGCTGACGCCGTGCAAAATTTCCCGCCGGCTGTCGTAACCGAAGTGGACATCATCAAAACGGACCTCGGCATTCTGGGTCTGTAGCTGCCTGGCATCGGGTTTGTCGGCGACTTCTTGCGGTTCATCAAGCAGACCGAACAGCCGCTCGATATTGGTCAGTGCCTGCTTCACTTCGCGGTACATCATGCCGAGAAAATTCAGCGGACTGGCCAATTGCAGCAAATAGGCATTGACCAGCACCAGATCGCCGATTGTCATCGCGCCCGAAACCACCCCGGCCGAGGCGCGCCACATCATCGCGGTAACGCCGAGGCTGATGATCGCAACCTGACCGGTATTCAAGATAGCCAGCGACTTCAACGCCTTGACGTTGGCATCTTCCTGCCGGATCAGCGTTTCATCGTAACGACGGGCTTCGTGCTCCTCGTTGTTGAAGTATTTGACGGTTTCGTAATTGAGCAGCGAGTCGACCGCCTTGGCGCTGGCGGCGGTGTTGGCTTCCACCGCTTGTTGATAAAACTTGTTGCGCCAGCGTGTGATCCGGAAGGTCCAATAGATATAGGCCATTAGTGTCAGCAGGGTAATCACAGCAAAGCCAGCGTCGTACTTGATGACCAGAACAATGGTGACCAGGCTCACTTCCAGAATGGTCGGCACAATCGTATACAGCGTCCAATCCAGCAGATCGGAAATGGCAGTGCCGCCGCGCTCGACATCACGCGAGACGCCGCCAGTGCGCCGGGCCAGATGAAAGCGCAAGGACAGCGCGTGCAAATGCCGGAACACCAGCAGCGTCACCGTGCGGGCGCTGCGGGCCATGACCCGGGCAAAAACAATCTGGCGCATTTCATTGAAGAAGCTGACCGACACCCGCGAGGCGCCGTAAGCAATCAATAGCGCCACCGGCAACACCAGCAGACTCGGCGCCACGTTCAGGCCATCGACCAGCGATTTCATCAGCATCGGCACGCCGAGGTTGGCGAGCTTGGAGCCCAGCAGGCAGCTGAGCGCCAAGGCAATGCGCCAGCGATACGGTTTCAGAAAAGGCAACAAGGTGCGGATCACGGCACGGCCGGTCTTGCCGTGTTGGTCGGGCTTGACCAGGGTCATATCGGGTGTGGCGGAGGCAGTCATGAGCAGGCGTTACCGAGGAAGGATTGGCGCTGATGATACGGCTTTGGCTGGCGCTTTGCTGGCGACGCACTGTCGCTGCTGACAGCGTGCTGGCGCGGTCTGCTTGGCGCGAGCGGGTTGTCACGGTTTGATTGCCGCGAGCTATTAGCGGGAGTTTTGCAATACCCGGTCCCAACTGGGGTGCGGGCCAAATTGTTCGACCAGAAAGTCGAGCAGGGTGCGCAGGGTCGCCGGGACATGCCGGCGTGAGGCGTAAACGCCGTAAATGTTCATCGACACCGGTTGCCAGTCCGGCAGCACCCGCACCAGGCTGCCCGCGTTGAGCAGCGGCGCCACCAGATAGGTCGGTTGCATTGCAATGCCGGCGTCGGCAAGCGTGGCGTGCAACAAGACCGTGGCTTCGTTGGCGCTCAATTTGCCGGCAACGCTGATCAGCTGCTCGTCATCGCCACAGCGCAGCCGCCACTGACTTTTGCCAAAGTAGGAATAGGTCAGGCAGTCGTGTTCGCTGAGTTCCGCCGGCGTCTGCGGTTGGCCCCGTTCGGCCAGATACGCTGGCGTGGCGCACAGCACCGAATGGCAGGGCGCCAGCCTTCGCGCGATCAGCGCCGGGTCGAGTTCATTGCTGATGCGCACTGCCAGATCAATCCGTTCCTCGACCAGATTGACTGTGCGATCGACCATCAGCAGATCGACTCGGGTTTGCGGGTAGCGACGCAAATAACGGCTGATGGCCGGCGCCAGCTGGGTCTGCCCGAACGACGAGCTGGTAGTGACACGGATGAGCCCGCGCGGCTCGACGTCACGCTGACCGGCGATCTGCTCGACATCATCGGCCAGTTCCAGCATCTGCCGGCAGCGCTGCAGGCAGGCGTCGCCGGCCTCGGTCAGCGACAACCGCCGCGTCGTCCGTTGCAGCAAGCGGGTGCCGAGCCAGCGCTCCAGCTCGGCGACGTAGCGGGTCGTCATCGCCCGCGACAGCTCCAGTTTGTCAGCCGCTGCCGTCAGGCTGCCGCGCTGGGCGACTTCGACAAAGACCCGCATGGCCATCAACCGATCCATCTCGTTCGCCCCATTCGCTCGATTTATGCAACAAACAAGCGCAGTTTGGCGGCTATATCCGGTCGAATCAAGCGCCTACAGTGCCGTCCATGCCGCGGCGACCACCGACGTTCACCGCCGCACCGGCCTTAACGCTTCAACCCCCGCGCCCCAGCCCCAACGGATTAACGGAGTCCTGCCATGACCAGCCTTACCCTGCAACGCACCCTGCTGCCCGGCCTGTTCGCGCTGGCGCTGACCAACACTGCTATGGCCAACTTGGCTAACGCCACGGAAGCCACACCCAGCAAAACCGCCGCTCTGACACTCAAGGTCTACAACGCCGACAGCAACAGTTTTCACGTCAATTCGGTGTTGCTGGCCGGCGAGCGCGACGCCGTGTTGATCGACGGTCAATTCACCCGCGTCGATGCCCACCGTCTGGTCGCTGATATTCTCGCCAGCCAGAAAAATCTGACCACGATTTACATCAGCCACGGTGATCCGGATTACTACTTCGGGCTCGAAGTAATCACCCAAGCTTTCCCGCAGGCAAAAGTTGTCGCGAGCCAGCCCACCGTCGACTGGATTCGCAATACCGTCGCCAAGAAAGTCGCGTTCTGGGGCCCGAAGCTCGGCGCCAACGGTCCGCAACAGCCGATCATTCCGTCGGTGTTGACGGGTGATGTGATCCTGCTCGAAGGTCATCGGCTGGAAATCAAAGGTCTGGATAGCGAGCTGCCAGCGCGCAGTTTTGTCTGGGTCCCGGACTTGCGCGCAGTGCTCGGTGGCGTCAACGTTTTTGCCGGTTTGCATCTGTGGACCGCTGATACCCAAACCCCGGAACTGCGCGCCGCCTGGAGTCGGGCACTGGAGCGGATAGCAGCGCTGCAACCGGCCATCGTGGTGCCCGGCCATGCCCAAGTTGGCGCTGCGCATGATCTGTCCGCCGTGCGCTACAGTCAGGCCTATCTGGCGACCTTCGAACGCGAGCTGGCCGGCGCCAAAGACAGCGCTGCGCTGATCGCCACCATGCAGCAGAAATACCCGGATGCCGGTTTGCCGATTGCGCTCGATATCGGCGCCAAAGTGAACACAGGTGAAATGAAATGGTAAGTGTCAGTACGACCGGCCCAACGTCAGATACGACGCCCGAAACGACGTCCGAAACCGAAAAGACTCGCGTCGCCACTGGCGGCGCGAGTCTGCACTATATTTTCGATCCGCTCTGCGGTTGGTGTTACGCCGCCGCGCCGCTACTTGAAGTGGCAGCGCAGTTGGCCGCGGCAGGATTGGGCTCAGCAGGTTCAGGTACAGCAGGTTCAGTCACAACGGGCTCAGCCACAGAAACAGCCAGCCGTTTTCGCGTTGTGTTGCACGCCGGCGGCATGATGATGGGCCGCCAGCGGCAAACGGTGACGCCGCGATTGCGCGACTACGTGCTGCCGCACGATGCCCGCATCGAGGCCATGACCGGCCAGCCATTTGGTGCAGCCTATCGCGACGGCTTGTTGCGCGACCCCAGCGCGGTTTTCGATTCCGAACCGCCGATCACCGCCATCCTCGCTGCCGAGCAACTCGCGGGTGCTGGTCTTGCGTTGCTCAAGCATCTGCAACGTGCGCACTACGTTCAAGGTCGGCGCATTGCGAATGCGGATGTACTGATCAACTGCGCCGAGGAAATCGGTTTGGCTGCTGCCCAGTTCACGCCGATGTTTGCCAGCCTGCAAGGCAACGCGACGCTGCAACATGTCGAACAAAGCCGACGCTTGCTCAGTGATGTCGGCGGTCGCGGTTTTCCGACCCTGGTACTGGAAACCGGCGGCACATTGACCGTGCTGCCATGGAGTCAGTATCTCGGCAAGCCGGAGCAATGGCGCGAATTCTTGCAGAATCAATTGCATGTTGTCGGTGTGCAAGGTGATCAAGCGCCATTGACCTGTGATCTGGATAGCGGCGCTTGTTGAAAACGTGGGTTTGTCTCAACAGCAAACTGCAGCATTTGCCCAGCTGCGCCAACTGGGGAACGAGCAGCTCCGTATTTTCTGCAATAGCCCTCTACTGAAACGTTGCCGCTCGAGCTAACGATTCGACAGCACCCCCTCCCCTGCAAAGGGGAGGGCCGGGGTGGGGTGATATCGCGACGAGCCCCGCCGACCATTGGTTGCTCGCAATACTGAAAGCTCCCGTCGGTCCAAACCATCCCAGACTCTCCGAGACCATCCAACACCATCCACCACTTTTTGAGTCACACACCGGCCCAGTGTTACTCTCTGCGCACGCCTGCCAACACCGTGTGCTCCCATGTCTGAAAAACTGATCGATCTGCGCAGTGACACCGTCACCCGTCCCAGCAATGCCATGCGCCTGGCCATGGCCGATGCCGAAGTCGGTGACGATGTTTTTGGTGACGATCCCACCGTCAACCGGCTGCAGGCCACATTGGCGGAGCGGCTCGGCTTCGAGGCCGGTCTGTTTGTCCCGAGCGGCACTCAATCCAATCTCATCGCCCTGCTTAGCCATTGCCAGCGCGGTGATGAATATATCGTCGGCCAGGATGCCCACACCTACAAATACGAAGCCGGCGGCGCCGCGGTGCTCGGCAGCATTCAGCCGCAGCCGATTGAACATGCCGCCGATGGCACACTGCCGCTCAATAAAATCGAAGCGGCAGTCAAACCAGACGATGCCCACTTTGCCCGCACACGCTTGCTGGCATTGGAAAATACCTGGCACGGAAAAGTGCTGCCGCAAGACTACGTCGAGCAGGCGACCGCGCTGGCGCGCAAAAAAGGCTTGAGCTGTCATCTGGATGGCGCGCGTTTTTTCAATGCCGTGGTCGCCAGTGGCAAATCGGAACGCGCGCTGGCGCAGCCGTTTGACAGCGTGTCGATCTGCCTGTCCAAAGGCTTGGGCGCACCGGTAGGCTCGGTGCTGCTTGGCAACAAGGACTTCATCCACAGCGCCAAACGTTGGCGCAAGATGGTCGGCGGCGGCATGCGTCAGGCCGGCATTCTGGCTGCCGCCGGTTTGTATGCACTGCAGCACAATGTTGCGCGGTTGGCAGATGATCACGCCAACGCCAAACGCTTGGCCGAGGGCCTCGCCGGTTTGCCCGGCATCACGGCCGAACCGGTGCAGACCAATATGGTGTTTCTGAATGTCGCGCCGGAGCGCGCGTCCGCTTTTACGGAGCATTTGAAGCAACACGGCATTGTCAGCACCGGCCTGTATCGCTTGCGACTAGTCACCCATCTGGATGTCAGCGCCGCCGATATCGAGCGCGTGATTGCTGTCATTCGGGCCTTTGTCTGAAGGTCAGACAATTGGCTTGCGCACCGCTGCCAATGAGCGCAGGCACAATTGTGACAAAGTGTCCAAGCGGCTCGCCGCCGCCTGAAGTGGCTGTCTATACTCGGTGCCAGCCCGCACGGGGCGAATGGCAGTCGGCACCACGCGGTCGCCGTCATCAGCAGCGAGAGGGCAGTTTGTGCCGGCGATAGGCAGTCACCATCACCACGGACTGGTCTGCGAACGCAGCAAGCGGTCCGGCCCTGTGCGATGCAAGGTGTTCGCGCTGTGAACAAGGGCATGGTGGTGCTCGCGCTGGCCGTGGGCTTGGTGGCCACCACGATTCCGCTGGCCGTGTCGGTGTATCTGGCCAACCGGCAAAGTGTCGAAGATGAGCAGCAGCGGGCGCTCGCCATTGCCAATGAAGTTCGCCGGCGCAGTGATAACGTGGCCGAGCAAATTTACGCTGCGCTGGCGCACCTCAAGCAAGTCGATCCCGATCACAGTTGTTCACCGGCCAGTCTGGCGGCCATGCAGGCCATTGATCTGGGCGCCAGCTATTTGCAGTTGGTCGGCCATATCAGTGACAACCATTTGCGCTGTTCATCTCAAGGTTTACACGAAAAAGGGATTTATCTCGGGCCGCCGGATTACGTCAGCGGCAAGGGCTATTCCATTCGCCGGTCGGTCGAGCTGGTGCCGGGGTCAGGGCGGCATTTCTTTGTCTCGGAAGTAAATGGCTTTGCCGCATTGGTACATCGCGATCTGGCCATCGACGTGTTCGCCAGCGAAGCTGACATTGGGGTCGGCTTGGTGGGCTACACCAGCCGGCAACTGGTCGCCAATCGCGGCGACTTTTCCGCTGAGTGGTTGGCGCACATGCCGGCCCAAGGCAGCACGCATTTCTTTGATGGCAAGCACACTATTGCCATGGTGCGCTCGACGGTGGGCGATTTCGTCGCCTATGCCAGCATTCCCGCCCAACATTTGCATGGCCGCATGTGGGAGTTGGCGCTTTGGTCCTTGCCGCTCGGTCTGGTGGTTGGTGTGCTGTTGACAGTGCTGATCTTGCGCACGGCGCGCGCGCAAAGCTCAATGAAAGCACAGCTGCAAACTGCATTGGCGCGCAACGAACTGTTCCTGCAATACAAGCCCTTGTTTGAACTGGCAACCGGCCGCTGCTGCGGGGTCGAGGCCGTTGTGCGCTGGCGTAGGCGTGACGGCGCCATTGTCCGGCCCGGGTTGTTTTTGCCGGTGGCGGAATCCGTTGGCCTGATGCCCGCCATTACCGAGCGCGTGCTGAATTTGATCGGTCACGATCTGCGCCGGCTGTTGCAACAACGGCCCGAGTTCTGGGTTGCCGTCAATGTTTCGGCCATCGACATCGAAAACCCGGCGTTGCCGGCGCAGCTGCAGCAACTGACGGCAAAGCTGGGTTTACCGCCGGCACAGCTGCTGGTGGAAATTACCGAACGCGGTTTTCTGCATGCCGAGCAAGTGCAGCCGCAGGTGGCCGCCATTCGTGCGGTCGGCTGCCGGGTCGCGGTCAATGATTTTGGCACCGGCTTTTCCACGCTGTCGCATCTCGAACGGTTCACGCTGGACTTTCTAAAAATTGATCGCGCGTTCGTCAGTACAGTAGGCACCGACGCCGCGACCAGCCAGGTGGTGCAGCACATCATCGCCATCGGCAAGGCGTTGCAGCTGGAAATGATTGCCGAAGGCATTGATAGCCAGTCCCAACTTGAACAGATGCAACGTGCCGGCGTGCGCTACGCCCAGGGGCAGTGGTTCGGTCAGCCGATGACGGCAGCAGATCTGGCGCAGCAGTTGAACGTGAGCATGGCCGCAGATGCTTCGTTATGAGAAATCGCTGACCGAAAGGGTTTTCTGAACTGTAATCGATTAGCGCATTGCCACGAAATGCGGTGGTGACAGTCGCCGCAGCATGGCAAAAGAACAGGGGTTTTTTAGCGTGGTAAAGCGAGTGGCAGCATTGGCGCTGACAGTGGGGCTGGTGGCGAGTATCGCACCGGCACTCATCTCGCTTTACCTGGCTAACAGCCAAAGCATCAAAGAGGAGCAGCATTATGCCGAGGTGTTGGCAACGGAGGTCTTGCGGCGCAGTGATGAGTCCAGTCGACAAATCATTGCCGCCATCGATACGCTGCAAAACCTGGATCCGGCGCACCCGTGTTCTGCCGTCAATCTGAAAGCGATGGCCGATATCGACAGTGCTTCACCGTATCTGCAAACCGTGGGTCATGTTCGCAACAACTACCTCGAATGCAGCGCCTACGGCTTGCATGGCGAGCGCTTCCCGGTCGGTGCCCCCGATTACATCAGTGGTAATGGCTATGCAACGCGCATCAATGTCGAGTTGCCGCCGGGCTCGGGGCATTTCTACGCCATGTCGGAAAAAGGCGGCTTTGCCGCCGTGGTTCATCGCGGCCTGAGTACCGAAGTATTTGTCGACGACCCCGGCATTGCGCTCGGCAGTTTTGCCCGCAGCAGCAAGAAGACGCTGCTGTCACGCGGCCCGTTTGATGCGCGCTGGATTGACCGGCTGGGCGAGCGCGAGCGGGTGGCCTTTTGGGGTGGCGACTACACGGTCGCCATCATTCGTTCGACTGTTGGCGACTATGCCTCGTACGCGGCCATTCCCGCTCGCCAGTTGGCGCTTCGTCAGCAACAACTGGCGCTGCGCATGGTACCTATCGGCGTGCTGTGTGGCTTGGTTCTGGCGCTGATCATCTGGCGGCTGGCGGTGGCGCAGTCGTCCATGCCAAACCAGATCCGGGCAGCGCTGCGACGCAACGAATTTTTCCTGCAGTATCAACCGCTGGTGGAATTGCAAAGCGGTCGCTGGGTGGGCGCCGAAGCGTTAATCCGCTGGCGGCGCAGTGATGGCGAATGGGTGCGACCCGATGTGTTTATCCCGGTGGCGGAAGAATCGGATTTGATCCTGCGCCTGACCGAGCGGGTCTTGCAGCTGGCCGGTAACGACATGAAACCGGTTTTTGCCCGTTATCCCGAATTTCATGTCGCGATCAACGTGTCGGCAAAAGACATCGAGTCGCCGCAACTGTTGCCGGCGCTCGGCAATCTGCTGCAGGACGGTGCTGCCGAACCGCACAACATCGTGATCGAAGCGACCGAGCGCGGCTTTCTCGACGCCGAGGTCGCGCGGTCCCGGGTGACGGCGCTGCGGGCAATGGGTTGCAAGGTCGCGATTGATGATTTTGGTACTGGCTATTCCAGCCTTGCCTACCTTGAAAAATTCGCCGTTGATTATCTGAAGATCGACAAATCCTTCGTCGATACGCTCGGCACCGACGCCCCGACCAGTCAAGTGGTCCGCCATATCATCGAGATGGCGAAATCCCTGAACTATCTGATGATTGCTGAAGGCGTTGAGACCGGCGAACAAGCCAGCTTCCTGCGCGCGCACGGTGTGCAATATGCCCAAGGCTGGCTGTTCGCCAAGCCCATGGCCGTGAGCGATCTGTTGAACCAGCTTGCCACCAAAGCCTGAGCTCGTGTGACCGAACGCGTGAATGATCCGAGCACGCCATGACGGTGCTGAACCAGACATCAATCATGAGGCCCCGGCCGCCGTTTGTGGTGAGCTCGTGCCATTGGTATATCCTGCTGTCATCGAATCACAGCAGACCGGAAGCTCAGCCAGCCGGCAGCGGAAATCATCGGTAACAGTTTTCGCACGGCCGTCGCGAACCTGAACGCTCGGCTTGTGTTCAGCTAGGCGCCGCTCGCGCAAGTGCGCGCTGGCGTGAATCAGCATGACCGCGTCCGGTCAGGCAAAGATCACATCGCAGTCTTCAAGGTAAAGATGTCATGAAGCGGAATCTCATCGCGCCGGTAGCTGTGCTCAGCTATCTCGGCATTTATGCGTTGTCACTGTTACTGCTTGGTCGTTCACAGTCGTTTGAAGCCGGTGAATACCTTGCTGTGTTGCTGATCTTTGGCATTGGCCTGTCCGTTGCCGCCTGGCTCGTCACCATCGGCATCAAACCGGTTGCTGCCGTGGTGCATCAGCCGGGCAAGGAATTCGGCGCAATCGCCGGCTATCTGCTGCTGTTTTCCTTACTGTTTCTGGGTTGGGGCTTGAGCGCACTGAAAGCCTTGGTGACCGCAGAGCAACCGCAAGAAGTTGTTATCTTGTTGGCAAAGCTGGCGGCCATGGTACTGATTCCGGCGTGGCTCTTCACCCGCATGGGTTATCGTTGGCGCGACCTGTTTGGCAGATTCAGTTTGGGTTCACTCGGTTCCGGCCGCAGTGGCTGGCGCGTGCTGATCATCATGGCCGTTTTGCTACTTGGCCTGCAGTTGTTGATCGGGCAGGGGCCCAAGCGTATCGCGGCACTGGAGCAGCCGGGCTGGCTTGTTGCCGTCATGGCGCCGCTGGCATTGCTGTGGATGAGCCTCGAAGCCGGCCTGACCGAAGAATTTCTGTTCCGGGTGTTGCTGCAAACCCGCGCTGCCCAATTCTTTCGTTCCGAAACAGTCGGCATTGTCGTGATGGCGCTGTTGTTCGGCCTCGCCCATGCCCCCGGCTATGTATTGCGCGGTGCTTATGCCATGGAAGGCATGTCCGGCGCGCCCGATGTGTTCACCGCCATGGCTTATACCGTTGTCGTGGTCTCGCCGATTGGCCTGATGTTCGGTGTGCTGTGGGCGCGCACCCGGAATCTGTTGTTGCTGGTGCTGCTGCATGGCTGGACGGATTTGATTCCCAATCTGGCGCCTTTCATCAAGACCTGGTTGGGTTAAGCATGGGGTTGAGCTTAGGGTTCGGTTGAGGTTGGGGTTGGATTTGCTATAGGCCGCGCTGATTGCATTCCATGCACGGTCAACCAGAACCGCTCGCCGGGGGAATTGTCAGCCGGCACCGGACTGCCGTAGTCTTGCCCAACGCAGGCGCTACGGCACGTTGAAAGGATGCAGCTATGAACTGGGCCTTTGTCGACTATGAAAACGTCCGGTCGCTGGAGTCGGTAAACCTTGCCGCCTACCAGCGGGTGTTGGTGTTCTGCGGGCCGCAGAACAAGAGCATCAAGTTTGATGCCTTGCCCGCCTCAGGCGTGTGCCACGTTGATCTCATCACCGTGCCGACCTCCAGCAAAAACAACGTCGACTTTCATTTGGCATTTCATATGGGTATCGAGCACCAGCGCGCTGCCACCGACATCAACTTTCATGTGATCTCGAATGACAAAGGCTATCAGGGCTTGATCAACCATCTGGAATTGCTGGGCCGCAGTTGCAAGTTGGTTGAACCAAATGCCGCAAGCAAAGTGACGGCCAAGAAGTCGCCAGCCAAAAAACCGGCCGCCAAGTCTGAGCCAGCGGGCAAAGCGGCAACACAAGTTGCAAAATCTACGTCAAACAAGGCTGCTGCTGGCACCAAGGCATCAGCCAAAACCAAACCAAAACCCGTCACCAAAGTAAAAATCAAGGCCAACAACGCCGCTGCCCTGTCAGAAGCCGCCAGCAAATTGTTCGCGCAGTTGCAAGTGACCGGCGCCAACCGGCCAAAATCCAAAGCCAGAATTCTGAGCTGGCTGAAAAGCCATGTGAAGAGTTTGCACATGACCCCCGAGCCAATCCCGGAAACCATCCTCGCGGAATGGAAGCTTGCCGGCATGGTGACGCTTACCGGCAGCACGGTGAGCTACTCCGATGCCTAGTGCTGTTCCGGTGAAAGACGCAGGCTAATCACGTCGGACCCTGTGACCGCGCGTTTCTTGTTTATCGTCGCGTAATTTCTCCCGCCCGCTATCCGGGTTTGTCGACAGCTACGCGCCGGTGTACATTGCCCGCATGCTGGCTTGTCGATTTGTTTGCCTTCCGCACCGCACCATAGCAAGCCGTTTGAGAGCCGGTCCGAATTCCGTTTGTGTCGCGCGCCGCTAATCGCGGCAGCTGCGAGGCCCGTATTGTTACCGCATGCGCAGGAACCATCATGCTCAGCACCCTGATGCACGGCGTTCACGCCGTTGACCAATCCTATATCGATCCCGCTGCCGCGGAAAAAGGCCACCAGCAACTGGTTAAACTTTTTCACGACTGGCGCGCGTTTGAGCGGCCGCCCTTGCGCGACGGCGCGCCAGATTACACCGCGGCCCGGTTCACGGCGGCGCACGCCGAGCTCAAGCACTATCAGGCCCGGCTGCATGCAATCGACACCAGCCAATGGCCGGTTGATAAACAGGTGGATTGGCAGATCGTCCAGGCGGAGATGAACGGTTTTGATTTCAATCACCGGGTCTTGCAACCCTGGGTCCGCGATCCGGCGTTCTACCAGACGCTGTGGATGGAGCAGAGCGATGTGCCGGATCATGAGGGGCCAACCAATCACGCCACCGTCGAAGTCTGGCAATACCGCTTTCCGCTGTCGCCCGCTGATCAAGACAAGCTGGCGCGCGAGCTTGCCGTCATCCCGCCGCTGCTGAAGCAGGCGCGCGAAAACCTGAACGGCAACGCCAAAGATTTATGGAATGCCGGCATCAACAACATGGTGCAGCAGCAGGCCGATCTGCAATGGTTGGCCGAACAAACGCAGGCGAACGCCAGCGACGCGCTCAAAGCCGCCATCGCTGCCGGCATGACGGCCACTGCCGAATTTACCCGCTGGCTGCAAGCGCAAGCGCCCAGCAAAACCGGCCCGTCCGGTATCGGCAAGGAAAACTACACCTGGTACCAGCAGCATGTGCATCTGGTGCCGCTGACCTGGGATCAGGAAGTGGCGCTGCTGCAACGCGAGCTGGATCGCGCCTGGGCCAACCTGAAGCTGGAAGAGCAGCGCAACGCCCATCTTCCGCCAATGAAAGCCGCCAACACACCAGCGGAATACGCTCAGCTCGCTGACCATTCCGCCAGCAAACTGATGCGCTTTCTGGCCGCCAAGCAAGTGATGCCAATCAAGGCCAACATGGAACCGGCCCTGCGCGCACACCTGCTGGACTTTGTGCCAGAAGACAAACGCAATTTCTTTGATATCGGCCGTCACTACGACCCGCTGCCGCAGTACTGCCACTGGTATCACTGGTTCGAGCTGGCGCAAGTGCGCGATGAACCGCATGTGAGCCCGATCCGTCGCGGCCCTTTGCTGTACAACATCTGGGACAGCCGCAACGAAGGCATCGCCACCGGCGTGGAAGAAATGTTCATGCACATGGGCCTGCATGACGACAACCCGCGCACACGCGAAATCGTCTGGACCATGCTCGCCCAGCGCGCGGCCCGTGGCCTCGGTTCGCTGTATGCCCACGCCAACCTGATGACCATGGAAGAGGCGAGCCAGGTGCACCTGCAATGGACGCCGCGCAACTGGATGCGACGCGAGCCCGAACTGCTCAAGTTTGAGCAGCACCTGTACCTGCGCCAACCAGGCTATGGCACCAGCTACGTGGTCGGCAAATACCTGATCGAACGCTTGATGGCACAGCGCGCCAAACAATTGGAGCAGCAGAACAAGCCGTTTGTCATGAAGGATTTTTTCCAAGCCTTCAATGACTACGGCAATATCCCGGTAGCGCTGACCAACAAGCAGTTGTTGGCAAGTTGAAGGGCCGGATATTGCAATCACCATCGCCCCGCGGTTTTGCGGGGCCAGAAAACAAAAGGGAATTCCATGGCTCTGCCACATGAACACACCGCGCCCACCGACTTTGATTTCATCATCGGCGACTGGCAGGTTCAGCACCGACGCCTGAATTCGCGTTTGACCGGCTGCACCGAGTGGACCACGTTTCGCGGGCTCAGCTCCACCCGCCATCTTCTCGGTGGTTACGGCAACGTCGAAGACAATATTCTGCAATTTCCGGAAGGCGATGTGCGCGCGGCAGCTTTGCGCTCGTTCAATCGCGAAACCCGGAATTGGGCCATCTGGTGGCTCGATGGTCGCAGCCCGCATCAACTCGACACTCCGGTCATTGGCGGCTTCACTGGCGACACCGGTGAGTTTTTCGCCAACGACACCCTGCGCGGCATGCCGATCAAAGTGCGCTTTGTCTGGCGCAAAAACACCGGCGATAACCCAAGCTGGGAGCAAGCGTTCTCGCCAGATGCCGGCGCCACCTGGGAAACCAACTGGACCATGGTGTTCTCACGGCTCGATCCGAAAACCGCAAGCTGACCGAACGGTTCGCCGAATGTGACAGACGAAACGACGTGGGCTTTCCCCCTCTCCCTCGACGGGGCGAAAGCGGATATTGACGAAGCACTGCTTCGTCCCGCCGAAACGCCACGAATCAGCGAGCGGCTGGGACGTGGCGTCCCCCTCTCCCTTGACGGGAGAGGGCCGGGGAGAGGGTGAATCTCTCCGCACATACCAACCTCCACTACCGAGTAAGTCCCAAGCCCACCCTCTCCCTTAATCCCTCTCCCATCAAGGGAGAGGGCAAAACAAAGCGACCATCAACATTCAACAGTGCGGTGTGTGCGAGTGGCTGTGCAGCGCACGGCCTTTTCCCCCTCTCCCTTGACGGGGCGAAGGCGAATATTGACGAAGCGCCACGAATCAGCGAGCGGCTGGGGGTGATGTTTTCCCCCTCCCCCTCGACGGGGGAGGGCCGGGGAGAGGGTGAATCCTCCCGCCCAAACAACTGCCCACTATCCCCAACAAACCCATGCCCCCAACAATCCCACGTCCCAACACCATGCTGCGCCGCCGCGTGACCTCAACACCAAGAAAGCAGTACTAGAAAACTCCCGCTCACACGGTATGCTGTGGCAAAACCCGCCCGCATTCCCGAAAGGATTCCCCGTGACCCGCTTCGCTCTTGTTGCACTGCCACTGCTGGCCGCTTTCGCCCTGCCAATCACCCACGCTGCCGAACCCACCGGCCTGCCGCCGGTGCGCAAACTCACGCCTGAGCAAAGCGAGCGCGCTGCCGCCAATTACCAAAAATACTGCGTGCTCTGCCACGGCGCCGACCGGCAAGGCCACGTCAACGATCACGCGCCGTCACTGCGCAGCAAATCGCTGTTCGAATCCGGCATTCCGCACGCGGTGCTGCGGCCCATCCAATACGGCCGGCAAGGCACCGCCATGGGCGGCTACCTCGATGAAGCCGGCGGCCCAATGACGCTCGATGAAACCTGGGACCTGACCTTCTGGCTGTTCGAGCAATCCGGCGTCGAGCGCGCCGCGCTGACCACCGAACCCGTGCACGGTGATGTCGCCCGCGGCGGCGAGCTCTACCAAAAAGAATGCGCAGCCTGCCACGGCAGCAACGGTGAAGGCATCAGCGCACCGGCACTCGGCAATCCATCGGCGCTCGCGCACAACAGCGACGAGTTCATTCGTTACGCCATCCAGAACGGTCGCGATGGCACCCCAATGCAACCGTTCAAAGACAAACTCTCCGCCGACGACATCAACAGCCTCACCGCTTTCCTGCGCAGCCGCGCTGGCGGCTGGAAGGCCACCGAAACCGTGCTGCAGCCATTGCCGACGCCCGACAAGTTCGTGCTCAACCCGGCCGGTAAAGATCCAAGCTTTACGCTGAAAGACAATCTCTATGTGTCCGCTGCCGATCTGGCCGCCGCGCTCACCGCCAAGCAGCGCATTGTGCTGCTCGACACCCGCGTCACCTCCGTCTGGCAAACCGCCCACATCGAAGGCTCTTTCCCGCTGCCCTATTACTCCGACTTTGACACCGTCACCGCCGCCCTGCCCAAAGACGTGATGATCGTCGCGTACTGCTCCTGCCCACGCGCCGCCGCCGAATACGTCACCAGCAAATTGCGCGAACGTGGCTACAACAAATCAGCGGTGTTGTATGAAGGGATTTATGGCTGGATGAATCTGGGATATCCGGTGGTGCGGGGAGCGGTGGTGGATAAAGGGCTCTGACCCCTTTGATTGTGGATAAGGGAAGCTGATCCCCTTCCACGACTCCGCAGCCGGCCCAATTAGTCCGAAGGACAACAGATGACCAGGACAGCGCCTACTTTAGACGTAAATTTTCTAAATGATGCCCCTGCAGATGATGACTATTTCTCTAAATATGGCGGACTTGGTCCTCACAGCAGGACTGCAGATGCAATTGCAAATCTCATCATTGCTTCCAATAGCGGTAAGAGTATTGGATTGGAAGGGGAATGGGGGGCCGGTAAGTCAACCATTGTAAATATGGTGAGCAGAAGACTTTCCCGAGACTTATCAGAAGATGTGCAAGTAATAGTTTATGACGCGTGGGCACATGCAGGAGACCCATTGCGGCGTTCATTCTTAGAAACTATCGTTGCCAAGCTCACAGAGGCTGGTTGGCTAAATCGAGAAGCGTGGGGCAATACACTCCAAGAAATTCGTTCCCGAAAAGAGAGAACTACGTCAAAGCCAAAAACCGAACCAACTGGGATAGGGTATTTCTTCGCATTTCTACTCTTAATGCTTCCGGTCACCACAACTCTATTAGAGGGCGGACTCGGCAAACTCGCAGCGTTCAATTTGTCATACCCGGTAAATTGGTCATTTATCCTCGGCCTCTTTTCATTTTCACCCGTAGCATTCATTTTTATTTGGTCCTTTTACCTACGGTTCGTTAAAAATAAAAAGGTCTTTAAGCTTGATAATTGGGAGTTCATTACTTTCGCTCCAAACCAGCATGTCGAATCTGAAACGACTTCAACCGGCGAGCCAACGTCGATTGAGTTTGAAAAGCATTTTTTTGATGCGATGAGTGACGCGCTTGGCAAACATGGAAATAGAAAAATTGTTTTGGTTGTCGATAACTTGGATAGGGTTGACGCGCAAGCGGCTCAGCTCATTTGGGCTACATTGCAAGTTTTCCTGTCACATAAAGAACGTGTCAATTGGAAAAGCCAAATCTGGACAATAGTTCCTTACGCAAAATCGCAGCTAACGAAGATATGGGGGGCAGAAGAGGATGATAAATTTGCTATTGCAGAGTCATTTCTTCAGAAGAGCTTGTCAATTCGATTTTATGCGGCACCTCCTATCCTGATCGGATGGAAAGACTATCTGACCTCCCTTCTTTATGATGCCATTCCCCACAATCGCCATAATGAATTTCACGACATATTCATTGCGTATGATTTTTTTGGGAAAAAATCATACGCATTTCCAACGCCACGAGAGTTAAAGTTTTTTGTAAATCAAATATGTACAATTTACATTCAGTGGGGCGGGAAGTTTCCGTTGAGTCACATTGCGTATTTTGTAATCGAAAGCATGCAAAGGGAGTCTATTTCTGAGCGAATGATGAATTTAGTTATTCCGTCAGATTCAGCGACAAGGCTTTTTGGCAGCGAACTAAAAAGAAATATGGCTGCTATGTTGTTTAACGTCGACCCTGATTCCGGTATCGAGATACTGCTTAGAGAGCCAGTTCAAGTTTCACTATTCGCCGAAGAAGGAAAGGGGCTTGAGGAAATTTTGAATGCGCACGGCGAAAGCTTCTGGCTTGTTTTAGGCAGGCGAATTTCTCAGTCTCATGGAAGCTCTAGAGAGCTTTGTCTCATAGCGTCAAGTCTTGGCTCGTCAGGTATTCTTTCCCAAGATAACGAGTTTGTGCGACGAATACATCAGCAGCTCAAAGAAGGGTTTGGGTCGATCACAGAGTGGCCGGATGTCGATGGGTACACGGCCAAAGCTCTTGAAATGTTCTTCACAATTAGTGGCGAAGGATTTATCGTTGAGAGAACCCTAAAGGCGATACAAAGATCTCTAAAGTCAAAATCGGCAACCTATGGCGAGAGTCTTGCTGTCGCAAAGGAAATAATTTTTGCAATTGTAAAAATATTTTCAATTCAAGAAGTTAGAGGGGCGTCAGTCAAGGATGTTGGAAGGTTCTCAATAGCAGGGGCATCTCCTGAGAACTGGGCTCAATGCTGTGAATATATGCATGAGTTGTTGCTGGGGGAGCGGGATTCAATAGGCTGGAAGATTTTCGAAGTTGGTTTTAGCGGTAAAGACTACGTTAGCAATGTCGGCGAAAGTGCCGTTAACTCAGGAAAATTTTCTGCTGAGCATCTAGTGTCAATTGATATTACCGGTGCGATTTTAAGTGATATTCCATGGGGTATGTTTATTGGCACTATAGTTAGCAGGCTAAAAAGCGCACAAAAATTACCAGCGGATGAAGTGCGCAATCTCCTTTTAGGCATCTGCAAAGCTGAAAGGTTTTTAGGTTCTGGGCAAAGTGCTGAATTTTCAGCCTTCTGCGCTGGTGGCAACCTTTATTCTCTCATCGAACACGCTATTTCCAGAAGTGAAGTTACTTCTCTTGCTGCTGCCGTTTATGTGGCGCTTGTATATTCATCCACCGCCAATACAACAAGGGCTGTCCCACATAGAAATTGGAAGGGTGAAAAAGATGTATTGCTTGCCGCTATGGAGTTTGAGTCGACCAAGCTTGGAGGGTTGGTCGCAGACGTCGCAATTCAGATGGGTGGTATCCCTAAACTTTTGAATGCAGTTGCAACAAGCGTTTCATTAAATCATTTGTTCCTTTCTGGCGCCGTCTCAACCTTAACTGGGTATGAGGGTTTTGCTTCAGAAGTTAAGCTTGAAGACCTGTCTGACAACTGGTTTTTGCTTTCGAGGAGATTGGGAAGGTCGCTGGAGGTATTTATTCGGGCCGCGGACATTCCGAATAAAATCTGTTCTGAGGCGTTCAGTTCTAAGTATTGTGGCATCTATGTTTCGGTGATAAATATTAATAGCTTGCGAACAGATAGATTGGTTGGGTTTATTTTGGATGGTATAAGCGGGATCACTGAAGGGCAGTGGAGAAGCGATCTTTTCGGCGAAGGCGTTTGTGCTGAACTTTTGGTCAGACTTCGCGAACTGGATGTTATTCAAAGTATTGGTGGCAGCTTTGCGGTGCCGTATCTAGAGCATGTTGAATTTGCACTCTCTACACCTTTTCAGTACTCAGAAGAGACACATAGAAACTGGTCAATTCTGTCGACGTTGCTTAATGAACCAGAAAAAAATAACTTGCGCGCGCTCATTAAAGAGGCAACTTCCGCCCCGGGATTTACTCGCTATGAATCCCTCCATAAAGTCTATGGTCGACTAATTAATGGTGGGTAAAAGCGCGTAAGGCGGCATCGCGAAGCAAGCCGCCGTTTCACCCTCAGCGAGGTAGGGCGAAATAACCGAAGGGCATTGCGCCGGATTCAATACCATACGGCGCAATGCGGCTGCGCCTTATTGACGCCATACGCTGGAATTCGATTGCGATTTTGTTGCGGGCCCTCAGGGTCAAAGCCCTTTAATTCGTCCATGTAGGCCATCGCGCCAGCGAGATCGCAGAAGATCGATCTCGCCGGCGCGTCCACGGTGTGCGTCTTTCAGCAACACATCAGGTATTGGCCATCATTTGTCGTTTAGATAATTCACTGGAATCCACTGATAGCCGTTGCCATCTTTGCGCAGGTGGCCAATGCCGGGAAAGGGCAGGTGCGCGGCTGCGCCCCAATGGCCTTCTTTCACGGCGGCATCAAACGCTTTTCGGCGTTGGACTACGGCGTTCTTGGCATCGCTGTCGTACTGGATGGCAATGTCCGGGTTGGGCATTTGCACCACACTCACATGGATGAGGTCGCCCCACAACACCAGCTTCTCGCCTTTGCTTTCCACCACGTAGATGGAGTGGCCCGGGGTGTGGGCGCCAGTGACCTGTGCGCGCACGCCGGTGGTGAGCACGGTGTCGCCACTGAACGGCTTGAATTTGCCGGCCGCAATGTACGGCTTCAGTGACAGCTGTGCGCCTTGGAAACTGCCTTTGCCTTCGGCCGGTGCCGCATCGAGGTTGGCTTGGCTGAGCCAATAGTCGGCATCTTTTTGTTCGGCGCGGACAACGGCGTTGGGGAACAGCATTTGCTCGTTCGCGCTCAAGCCACCGACATGATCGCCGTGCATGTGGGTGATGTAGATTTCATCGATTTGCTCGGGGCGGTAACCCGCGGCCTTGATGCTGTTTACCAGCTTGCCCAGCGTGGGGCCAAACAGTGAACCGGCGCCGGCATCGATCATGACCAGCTTCTCACCGGTGTCGATCAGATAGGTGTTGACCGAGGTCGCCAGCGGTGACGACAGGTAGTGATGCGCCAACACCTTGTTGACGTGGTCCGGGCTGGTGTTGAGCAGAATTTTGTCCACCGGCAATGCCACGGTACCGTCAGACAGGGCGGTAACGGCAAAATCACCGAGCGTCATCCGGTAATAACCGGCCTGCTGGGCAGCGGGTGATGCCCCCTGTGTCAGGCTTGTTGCCGCCTGAGCCGAGGTGAGCCACGAGCCAGTCAACAATGCAGCAATGGCAAGAACGCGATGTGTGCGGCGCAGCATGGAAACTCCTCCTGAGAAGGAAACACAAGGCCGGGAAGAACGTTATTCCGCCGGCAGGGGAGCCGCATTCTACGATGAACTGAAAAATGACGCTGGCACGCGGTTTTGCACCGTGCAGTGACCAAGGGTCAGGCCTTACATTTGACACAGACTAGGGGTTGCAACAGTGCAAAGGTTTGTACCCCCAAATCTCAGGATCTGAGGGTACAAACTTAGGCGATAGCAGCTAGGCGGTGAGAACCTTATTCCAAGCCCATGCAGCTGGCGTAATAGCTTGTGGTCGCGGGCCAGTCGGAGAACACCCCACGGACGCCGACATCTCGCGCCAACACATGCAGTGCCTCAAAGGTTGAACCTTCATTCTTCAGGGCGTTGTTGATGGATTGGTAATACCAGCCACCATCACCATCCGCGAGAATGCCGGAGCGTTCCAGCGTCCAGGTGATGATGTCCAGACCGGCGTGCTTTATGTCGCGCGCATACCGGCTCGGGACAATGCGATCAACGTTATCTGTGCTCAGCAGTGCCCACATCGGTGGCGCAACAATATTGACTCCACGACTGTGGAGTTGGCGCAGCTCATCAAACGAGGCCGGTAGATCATTGTTGGGGTCGGTATCGGTCGGGTCGATATCGTCCAGATAGACCGCTTGGCGACCGAAGCTTTGTTCATGGTCAATCCAATACAGCACGTCAGCGATATTGAAGGATTGGGCAAACACCCGGCGCGGATTGACGCCGGCGGCTTTGTACTCATCAATCATTTTCTGGGCGTACTGCTGCTGGGTAAAGCCGTCAAACGGCATGGTGACGCTGGCCGCTTTCAATTCCGGCGTCATTTTGCTGCCCAGGGACTTGAACAACGCGATGCTCTCTTTGTGGGTCAGCAAGGTGCCACTGCTTGGGCCGGCGTAAAGGTCGGTGCGGAAATTTGCCGTGCCGCCCATGTACTCGGCGACGGTACGTGCCATCGGGTTGGCGGCGTCCATTTTGCCACGCAGGCTTTTGAATTCCTCGACGGTGAGATCACTGGTGCAGCACTGTGCGCTGGCAGGTGCGAGCAAATTCCCAGCTGCGTCATACTGGGCGGGCGTGAACGGTTTGCTGCATTTTGCCGCCAGCGGGGTTTCGAGAATGTTGGTGGTGGTGTGTAGATCGCATTGCGAATGGCGGCAAACCAATTCCTTGTCCTTGGTAAAGGTGACGTCACATTCCAGAATGCCAGCGCCCATCTTGGCGGCGGCCCGATACGACTCTTCCGTGTGCTCAGGGAATTGCAGCGCGGCGCCACGATGACCAATCGAGAACATTGTTCTGCGTGGTTCACTATTTTGGCAGCGCTCAAGCCGGCTCTTTAACGGCCCCTCATTCATTTGGGACAGCAAAAAATAGGGCCGCGGTCCAAGCTCAATGCGTTGATGGGATTGCTGCTGCGAGCTGGGTTGCTCCGCTTGTGCAGTCAGGGTGACGCCGATGGCTGTGATCAACAACACGGCAGCCGTTAACAACGGATGTTTCATGTTGATTTCCTTTTGATTGCTAGGCAGAAGATCTGCACGGGTCACACTAGATGCGTTGTATGACAAGAAAGTCACAGTGGTACGGCGATGTCGGGGCTGATGGGTGACAACATCGTGACGAAAGGGTGACAGCGGCTGGGGCTGTGAACGGCTGCCACGCCGGCACTGTGAAAGTTGGTTGGGGAAAAATGCCGACGGGTAACGCGCGTAAGACGGATTAACGCGCGCAAGGTGAACGGTCGGTTCGGCGTAGGGTGGCTTCGCGAAGCAAGCCACCGTTTCAGCCTCGGTAGGTGGAGCGTGATTCGAGATGGCGGGTTGTCGCTTGCGCTCCGAACCCGCCTTACCTTTCGCTCGCTGTTTCCCGCTTTCCGGTAAATCCCGCCCGCCGAACCGACGCCTGCCGCGAGAGCGACTATTGTTTGCTTCTGGCGTGATGGGGCGGAGGCGCCCATGTGCGGTTCCATGCAAAAGGCGGCGGCCAAGGTGCTGCGCAAGTGGATGGTCGATCACGGCATTCCGGCCGAGATCATCGAGATACTGCTCGGGCCGGAGTTGCCGGATGACGATGGCCGGCCCGGCCCGCGCAAGAACCTGATCCGCAATGCCATGATGGTGGCCTACCAAATGACCGGCGGTTTGCCGACCGCCGAGCTGGTGCGCTGGGGCATGTTGCCGAAATGGAAGCAGGAAGCCGGCGACACCATGCCGGTGATCAACGCCCGCTCGGAGACAGTATTCACTGCCCGCACGTTCAAGACTGCCGTGCGCGAGCGCCGCTGCGTGGTGCCGTGCGGTGGCTTTTTTGAGCCGCGAGTCGAAGGCTCGCAGGCCGAGTTCGAACGCTACTTGTTCACACCCACGCAAACAGATCTGTTTGCCATTGCGGCCATCTGGTCGCCCTCGACTCAGGATGACAACAAGGAAGCGGTGATCCTCACCACCGAACCCAATGCCGTGGTCGGAGCGATTCATGATCGCATGCCGGTGATTCTGGATGAGCAGGGGATAAATACGTGGTGTGACCCGGAAAGCAGTGAAGCGGATTTGCAGGCGCAGTTGCAGCCGTGCCCGGAGCAGTGGTTAAAGGCGGAGCCGGTGGTGAAGGAGAAAGGGAAGCGGAGGAAGGGGAAAGAGTGAGTTTGGGTTTGATTGGAAGATGCGGTGCGTGCTGATGGTTCACCCTCTCCCTAGCCCCGCTCCGCTCCGCGCCCCTGCCACTCGCTAACTCGTGGCGCTGCAGCGGCACGAAGCAGTGCATCGTGAATTCTTGCATTCGCCCCGTCGAGGGAGAGGGGGAGGCCAAAATGCTTGTGTAGGTTTGTTTTGGTGTGTGCGGCGGGGACCCTCACCCCGGCCCTCTCCCGTAGGAGAGGGGGAAAACGGAATTCGGGGCCGCATCAGTAGCTGCTGTGCCCCAACAACAGAAGCGCAAAGAACTCAGGCGTTCACTGTTGAAGTCATCAGCGGTTTGGCTTGCATGGCTTTGCGGTATTCGCCGGGCGTGCAACCGGCCATGGCTTTGAAGGCGCGGGTGAAGGGCCCGACGGAGGCGAAGCCGCTTTCCAACCCGACGACCAATACCGGCCAGTGTTGTTTCGCCGGATCGGCGAGCAGGGTTTTGGCGTGTTCGACGCGAAGACTGTTGATCAATTGATTGAAGTTGCGTGCGCCCAGATGATTATGAATGGCGCGGCTGATGCGGTATTCCGAGACCTCGAATTGCCGGGCCAGGTCGGCCACTTTCAGTTCCGTTTCCAGATAGCGTTGTTGCTCGCGCAGGGCGCGGTGAATGTGTTCGGCGAGTGATTGCTCGGCGTCATTGACTGCGGGTTCTGAAACCGGTTGCACGGAATCATTGGTGATCGGTTCACTGAAGCTGACTGTCGATTCAGGTGGGCAGACGTTGATGGAATGCGGTGAAGCTGCGCGGGCCGGATGGCGCCAACGGATCAGCACTTGCGTCACCAGCAGCATCAGCAGTGAAGCCAGAGCGATGGCGATTTCGTTCAGTGTGCTGTGCGCCTGCGGATCGGTGATCGCCGGCGCGATGGCTTTGACCACGGTAGTGCTCAGTACCGACACGCCGTAGCAGAGCAGAAAGATCATGCGCTGCAAGCGGTCGGTGCGATTTGCGCTAGTCCAGCCACGAGCCCCTTCCCAGAAGGCCAGCACCAGCAAGCATGAGGACAACAAGCCCATCAGGGCGTTGAGCGCGGATTGGACCGGCAGCCATGTGCTCTCCGGGGCTTGGTGCAAGCTGCTGAGCAGGGTGATCCCTTGGTCGCTCATCAATAGCAGCGCCACGCTGCCGGCGATCAACAGATGCCGACCCGCCACGGCATGCTGCTCGCGAAACAGCGCACGGGCCACCAGCCAATAGCCGTTGCAGGTGGCGCAGGCGCCGAGGCCGAGCAGGTATTGATAGGGGCCGAGCGTGTCCGCGCCGAGCCGCTTGGCCATCATCATTGCCATGGAGCCGCAGAACACCGCGAACACCAGATGCACGGTCTGTTTCTGCCGCACCGTGACCTGCAGCAACAGCAGGCCCAGCGCCGTCAGCACGACCGCTCCCTGCAATAGCCGAATGTCCATGTCCCGTCCGTCCTGCTGTGTTCCGTTGTGCGGATGCTCGCGCCGCTGCCGGCGACCGTCAACCGGCAAGATGTTTCGGTTTCTTTACCGCGTGCCGGCCACCACACGGCAAAACCCTGCGCCGATTTTCAAATTCGGCACGACGGCCGCCGGCGCGACCGTCACGCTGCGCTGCATTGTTCATTCTATTGACGAGGAATTCATGCAGACGTCACTGACCGGCAGCGCCGGTGTTACTGGGGTGGGGAGTGGCTATCACTCGGCGGACCGCGCCTTGCAGCTCAGCGTGACCGGTTGGGTGCTGGTCGCGTTGGCCGGGCAATGGCTGTTCGCGTTTTACATTGCCGTGCTGTACGCGGTGCCGGCGCTGACCGGCAACTATGAGGGCGCCAATCAGGCGCGACCGATCACCGGTTATGTTGCCGGCGATACGGTCGGCAACCTGATGTTGTTTGCCCATGTGCTACCGGCGGCCATGCTTAGTGTGGGCGGCGTGCTGCAATTGCTGCCGGCGCTGCGACGGCGCTGGCCACAGCTGCATCGCTGGAATGGCCGGGTGTTTCTGGTGATGGGCTTGCTCGGCGCGCTGACCGGTTTGTATCTGACCTGGGTACGCGGCTCCCGTTTGAGTGATCTGGGTGCCATCGGCATCACGATTAACGGACTGTTGATTCCTGTGGCCGTGCTGCTGGCGTGGCGGGCTGCTCGCGCCCGGCAGTTTGATCGGCACCGGCGCTGGGCGGTGCATGCGTTTTTGCTGATCAACGGGGTCTGGACCTTCCGCTTGTATTTGATGGGCTGGTATCTGGTCAACCACGGCCAAAACGGCAACACCAATAATCTCGATGGCCCGGTCGATCTTTTCATTTCCGTTGCTTGTTATGCGCTGCCGATGGCCGTTGCCGAACTGTGGTTCTGGGCCCAACGCCAACACCATGTGGCGCGAAAATGGTGGGTTGCTGCAATGCTGTCGCTCGCGGCGCTGATCACGCTACTCGGCGTGGTCGCGGCAATCCTGATGATGTGGTTACCGCGAATCGGGAATGTGTTGGCTGGTTGATTGGTGTTGCGGTTTTTCGTCTATGGATGCGGTGCCGGTTGTGAAGTGGGGCGCTGGGCAACGGCAATCTGATTGGCATCGACCGACGTCATCACGTAGGGCGGGTCAAGCGCAGCGGACCCGCCGATAGCATTGGCAATCGCCTAGCGCCTAAAGCGCAGGATGAAGGTGTGAGATGAGGTTTCCAAATCTTGCTTGGAAACGTGCGACGAGATCACCCTCTCCCTTGATCCCTCCCCCGTCGAGGGGGAGGGAAAACATGTCTACTCTGAAATTCAGCAGAAAATGATGCTCGCTGACACGGCCGCTCCGCTTCGCTTGAGCTGCCCTACGACTTGCTACAACACGGCGCTGCCGATTCTGTTGTCTCCCTCCCCTCGACGGAGGAGGGCTGGGGAGAGGGTGAAACCGCCCGCGCGCACTTGTCATGCCGTAGGGCGGGTCAAGCGCAGCGGACCCGCCGATAACGTTGGCAATCGCCTAGCCGGAAAAAGGGCAGGTTTTGCCTGGCGGAACGAGGTGGGTTTGGAGGGGGTAGACCGTTGGTGTCTCTGAAAATGGTAGTTATGCTTGACTTGATGTTAAAAATAACTAACATAAGGTTCGATGTAAATGACATCTCAAATGGAACCGAGGAGACTGCCGTGCCCTACCGTGAAAAAACCGCCTGGCTCACCCTGATTGCCATGGCCGTGACCTTTGGCCCGTACTTTGGCTATGTGGCTATCGCCGCTCCGGGCGAGGAAGTGCCCAACCTGCGCCTGCTGGGCTGGTATGCCGTGGCGGCCATCACCCAGTTGGTGATTCTGGGCATCGGTCATTTGTCGCTCCGACGCAGCGCCCCGGACGATGCCCGGGTGCCGCCTGACGAGCGCGATCGCGCCATCGGCAGCAGCTCGCAGAATGTCGCTTACCACTTGCTGATCTTCGGTTTCATTCTGGTCGGCGGCGTGATGCCGTTCTTGTCACGCGGCTGGACCTTGGTGAACGCATCGCTGTTCACGATTGCGCTGGCGGAGTTCGTGCGATACAGCCTGATCGTTGTCAGCTATCGCAGGCAAGCATGATGAACGGCACCATCACCAACCAGATCCGCACGCTGCGTTTCCATCACGGTGAAATGTCGCAGGCCGAACTCGGTCAGCGCATCGGCGTGACCCGGCAGACCATCGCTGCCATTGAAGCCGGCAAATATTCGCCGACCCTGGAAGCCGCGTTCCGCATCGCGCAGGTGTTCAACGTGCCGCTGGAGCAGGTTTTTCAGTGGCTACCGCAAACGGCGGATTGATTTGCGATTTCGAGCGGCTTGTCGGCTTCGCGGGAAAAGGCTTCATGCGGGCCCCGGCGATTAAGCAATAACGGAACTGTCACCCCCGCGAACGACTGCAAGGATGCAGGAGGTAGAGCAACGCAGGAGCGGTTGCCGAAGCGTGGGCCCAGTGTCTTGCGTTAGTTTCGTTCCACTCCCGCAGGTGCTCCACTCCCTGTCAAGAAACGGACGGTGGGGCAGCTCAGCGCGCACGGCTTAGTGCTATTTGGTTCAATCACTTCGGGCAGCGCATCGGCGCTGCTTTTTTGCTTCGCGTTCGACAAGAAGGGAGTTCTAGCGGCCACTCATTGCGTTTGTTCACTTGACTGAGCAATTTAGCCAGGCTGCTGGCCCATTTTCCATCGCACTTCGAATTCCGGCGTATCGAAAATCAGAGTCGTGCCAATAACGTGATTTTTGCTATGCTCGCCGGCGCGGCGTTATTGCGCCGACATTGAACGGCACTCCCTTTCTGCAAGAAGGATCCTTGCTCATGTTCCGCATGTTTTTTACTTTTTGTGTGATTTGTGTACTCAGTTTTGTCAATGCCGTCGCCAGAGCGGACTCCAAGCAGCCCTTCAGTTACGTTCAGGTGGGACATGGTGAAACCTACTTCGAGTGCGCCTGGTCGGAAACCACGCATTTGAATGGCACAGCCATCGCGGCAAGCTGGCAGTTTGCGCCGCAATGGTTTGTCGGGGCGCTGCAATTCGAATCGAATGCCATCAGGGAAAATTGCACGGCGCAGACGCTGTCAGTTACGGTGCTGTCAATCACCGCCGGCTATATATTCCACCACACGGACCAGTCGGACTGGTTTATCAAAGCGGGTGGCTTGCATCGCGAGTTTCCCGGTGATGAGCATGTGATTGACGCGCCGTTCGGGTTCTACCGGGACCTAGAGGATCGCGATGACGCGCTATTGAGCGCGGGGGCTCGCCATGGTTTGGGCCGTTTCTTTGAGCTGACCTGGGACGCCGGGGTCATCAGCGAGGATGGCGGGGAGCTTTACGGCGCTGCCAATATTCGCTGGCTGCCAGCGCAGCGTTTCAGTATCGGCTTTCAGTACAGCCAGTACGGCGACTTTGGGCTGGCTGAGCTCAGCGCGCGCTACCATTTTTGAAGCGGTGGCCGCTTTTCTTTTCGGTTGATCTGTTGGTTGGGTGTTTTACTTCTTATATTTGCTGCTCATCTCGTCACTGATCGCCTGCATGGCTTGCTGGGTAACGATGGTGAGCCTGCCGTCGGCGGTCATGGTTTTTAGCTCGGCGTCGAACCGTTGCATCAGTTCGCGCTGGGCCGATTGCTTGGAAATCAGCAAGTGATAGTCCGCTCGATCAAAGATCACCGGCGTGATGCTGATCTGGTCCTCGAACGCCAAGGCTTTCAGGATGGGCATGGCGTAGATGTCACCCTGAATCGTGAAATCACCGCGCCGGGTTTTCAGCATGCGAAACACATTTTCGATATTGCCGGCCCATTCGATGGCGAGGTGGCGTGGCTCAATCTGCTTCTTGGCCCAGCCGGAGCCGGCTTGTGCGATGAATGTGCCAGCCTTCAGATCGTCAAGCGTCTTGGCGTTCGATAGTTCGCCGTAACGCGGTGAGTCGTTGGCAACAAACATGCGCATGTTCAGCGTGACCACCGGCAGCGCGGAAACGTCAGCGTATTGCCGGCGCTCATTCGTCGGGATGGTCACCATGGCGTCACGTTCGCCGGACTTGACCAGCAGTTGCGCCCGGATCCACGGCAGGCTGTCGCAGCGATAGGCCTGCTTCAGCCGTTCCACCAGAATGTATTGCGTGATCCGCATTTCGATCACCTGACAGGAGTCGTAGCTGCTCTGCTGATCGACCACAATGGTGAACGGCGCTGTCGCTGTAGCAGGTGTTGTAGCCGTCGCTGTAGAGTGCGTTGCCGCTGCTACGTTCGATGGTGAAGCCAGACTGGACGAGCAAGACAGCACAAGGCCGAGCAGGCCGCGTGTCAGCCCAAGGTGATATGGCAGCCGTCGCCAGTGTGGGGGTGAGCACCTGCGCTGCTTGCAATTCGCCATGTCGCTCGCGGCTCTCACTTGGGGGGCGACCCCGTTCGTTGACTACAACAGTCGGCCACGTTTGTTCATCTCCGTGGCTGCCTGCGTTCAGTGTAGTCGTCCGCTGGCATGTCGCTGCCATTGCCATTGTCATAGCCACGGCCACGCCTGTGTCGCGACCATTCGGCCTTGCTGTTCACATCCGCACGATTGGGTCCGGCTGCAAGTTCGGTTGCCGGTCCGGCAGGCCGGTTTAGACCCCGGGCATCACCGCGCCAGCTTGAACTACGCTTGCTGTCAGCAGTCGGGCGTCCGCGCCCGCGGGCCGTTCACCGAGGTGCGTCGTGTCGTCTCATCCGCTCAATGTCTTTGCCAATCACTGGACCGCATTGGCACTGCAGATCAATCTGGTGGTCTTCTTCAGTCTGGCCGGGGCGTTGTTGCTGGGTTTGATTGTCGGCTACGAGCGCAGCTACCACGGCCGCGCGGCGGGCATGCGCACGTACGGCATGGTTTGCATGGCATCGGCAGCACTGACCGTACTGGCGGGCTATCCGGAACAGTGGTTTGGCGCGCACGCAACCACCATGGTGGCCGCTGCAGATCCGACCCGGATCATTCAGGGCATTGTCACCGGCATCGGTTTTCTCGGCGCCGGTGTGATCATGAAAGAAGGCATGAACATCAGCGGCCTGACCACGGCGGCGTCCATCTGGGCGTCGTCTGCGATCGGTGTGCTGGTCGGTGTCGGGTTCTATGCCGCGGCCATTCTGCTGGCGTTGTTGTCGGCATCGCTGATGATGTGGGGTTCGAAAATTGAAGCGCGTTTGCCGACCCGGCCGGCGGTTACCATCATCATGCGATTCCGACCCGGCTTCATCGCCACCGAAGATACGCTGCGCCGGGTTGCGACCGAACGCGGCTACATCATCGCCAATGGTTCGTTCTCGATCACTTATGAAAACACCCAGGTGCAGTGGCAGTTCGTCGCTGTTGCCGTGGAGGGGCGCAAGAGCGCGAGCCTGATGGAGCTGTCAAACGAGTTGCTGCGCTTCGAAGGCATCGACAAGTTCCAGATCTCGCACGCGCGCAACTGAGCGGACTCCAGTCGAACACGCGAGCAATGCTTGCAGCCATACCGGCAACCTCGCCCAGTCACTTGAGCAGCGATTCGCACCCCCAGCCCCTCCTTGTCAAGGAGGGGCTGGGGGTGGTTCAGCTCAGCACGCATAGCATCAATCTATCTGACCCATCGCACTGAGAAAGCCAAAAGCGTCCGCTCTCCATTCTTCCCTTACTTCGCTCCGTCAAACATGGCGCGCAAGTCGCCGGCGAACAACGGCATATGGCTGGCGTGAAACGCGCGAAAGTCGGCGATCTCGTCATGCTCTTTGGTCGGCTTGGGATACGGCACAAAAAACTTGGGCTCGGCTGCATCGCCGGAATTGCTCCAGCTCATCACGTAGGCCATTCGTTTGAGCTTGGCGGGCACAGCGCCGCTGACGCCAAGCAGCCACTGGGAATACCAGAAGTTGTTGCCGACGTCGTGTTGCAATCCGTCCTTGTAGCCGGTTTCGGACAAGGCCGGGATTTTGCCGTTCGTGCGGGCGGTGTCGGCAATAATCTGGATGCCTTGGGTCAGGTGGGCAAAGCGGGCCTGACTGTCGGCAATGCCCTCGGCATAGCAATCGCCAGCCATGACATCTACCCAATCATTACCGGGATAGTTCTCCAGATATTTTTCACTCGGCTTGCAGCCCTCGCAGGCGATGGCGTTCAGACTGGGGGCGTAAACATACAGCAGGTTGTGGATGCCTTTTTTGTCACGCAAGTAGCTTACCGTTTGCTGCCACAGCGCCAGATACTCCTCGCGTGAGTTGTTGGCAACCTGATACCAGCGGCCGACGCCATCTTCACCCTGGTTCATTTCATGCCACGGTCGAAACAGAATCGGAATGGCCTTGCCGCCATCGACCGCTCTGGTCTTGATGAATTCGGCGAGCACATCCATCCACTGCGTCCACAGCAGATAATTTTCGCCTTGTTCGCCACGGTTGTCCGGATCGTACACCTTGTGTTCAAGTACGCTATCGATGAGATGCGAGCAGTCTGTGCAATTTCGGTCATCTGCTGGGGCGACCGGATTGTCCATCGGCCAGTGCAGCGTGATCAGCGCACCGCGATGACTGGCGATTTGCATTTCCTTGCCGATTTCATCAAAGGCGGCATAGTTCGCCTTGTTGTCCTTGTCGAACAGCCAATTGGCGTTGTAGCCGCTGACGCCGGCGTGAACATTCAAGACCTGATAAATGTCGGATGGCCGGATAATGTCATCTGGCAGATCATCCCAGCCGACACCGCTGTGGTAGTCGCCCTGATTGCCAAATGCAAAGCCATCGGCATCGGCTAGCGCAATGAGCTTGCTGTGAAGCTGGCGGGTTTCCGCGGTTGCCGCGTTGTCGATCGGTGGTTCAATCGGCGGTGGCGTAGCCGCCAAGGTAGGTACGGCGGCAGTGAGCAACAGACCGATGCTGGCGAGCAAGCGCCAGTCGCATACAGCGTTGGGCAATAATTTCATGGCAACAACCATCCCTAGGTGTCTGGTGAAAAGTAGCGAAGAGCGGTGATAAGCGGTGACAGGCCTCCTGCCCGGAGCGGCAAATCCGGCCCGCGCAAAAAAATGCGCGTGGCGCAGACGGCCGTCATTCACTCAGCAGCAAGCAGGAGCCCAGCGTAGATAACGCCGGCAACGGCGTTTGGTTGACTGCCCGACGCAGAAACCTCAGCGCGAGCGATACAGCAACACCGGCACATCTTTGTACGCCGGCGTCTGGGTCTGGGTGCTGTGGATGCCGGCGGCCAGCAGCGCGGACGCTTCCGGAAAATAGGCGGCGACACAGCCGCGCGGGATGTCGTAGGCGACGGTGGTGAAGCGGCTGACCCGGCGGACAATGCCGTCGTTGCTGACGGCCTCGATATCCACCTGATCGCCGGGAAAAAGACCGCGCCGGTTCAGATCGTCCGCGTGGATCAGCAGCACGCGCCGATCACCAAACACGCCACGATAGCGATCGTTATTGGTGTAAACGGTGGTGTTGAACTGATCGTGCGAGCGCAGCGTCATCAGTGCCAGCACGCTGTCGCCATGGCGCTGGCGCGCAAGCTGCACGGCGTTTTCCTTTGGCAAGGGATGCACACGGAATTCCGCCTTGCCGCTGGCCGTGACAAAACGGCGCTGGGCAGCCCGGTTGGGTAGCTGCACGCGGCCGTCGCTGGTGATGCGCTGGTTGAATTGCTCGAAGCCGGCGGTCACTCCGCGCTGGCCCTGCTCGATGAATTCGCGAATGCGAGCGTAATCGTTGGCAAGCTCCAGCCAGGGAATGCTGCGGGCATGCGGCGCCAGCTGCGCGCCAATATTGGCGACAATGGCCGGCTCGCTGATTTGCATGGCGTCGTCGATAGGCGCTTGCACGCCACGCGAGCGGCGCACCACGCTCATCGAATCTTCGGTGGTGACGAACTGCACGGCGCCTTGCCGGGTGTCGATGTCGGTGCGTCCCAGTGTTGGCAACAGCAAACCGATTTCGCCCGGGTGGCAATGGGTGCGATTCAGTTTGGTGGCGATATGAACCGTCAGCCGGCATTTTTCCAGCGCCGCCAGCACCCGCGGTGAATCGGGCGCGGCGACGCCGAAATTGCCGCCGAGACTGAGCAGCGCGCGAATCTCGCCAGCCAGCAAACCGTTGATCACGGCGGCCGCATTCAGGCCGGCCTCGCGGCACAGCTTGGCGTCCGGAAATGCGGCTTCCAGATTGTCGAGGAATTGGACCGAGACGCTGGAGGTTGCGCCCATGGTCCGGTCGCCCTGTACATTCGAGTGACCACGCACCGGCAACGCGCCGGCGCCGGGCTTGCCGATATTGCCGCGCAGCAGCAGCAGGTTGACGATGTGCTGAATGGTGGCAACCGCGTGTTCATGATGGGTGATGCCCATGCACCAGGTGATCATGGTGGCGTTCGACAGGGCATAGCGCTTGGCCACATCACGTAGCGCCGCTTCGGTCAAGCCGGATGCGGCGCACAGCACCAGCCAGGATTCGTTTGCCACGTCCTCGCACAGCGCGGCAAAGCCGTCGGTGTGCTGAGCAATGAATTCGTGATCCAGCACCTGCGGATCAGTGCTGGCCAATTCCAGCAGCGCCTTGATGATGCCTTTCAGCGCCGCCAGATCGCCGCCGAGTTGAACCTGATGAATGGCGCTTGCCACCGCGACGCCGTCATTGCGGAGCAGCTCACCAACATTTTTGGGATCAGAAAAATTGTCGAAGCCGCGTTCTTTTAACGGATTAAACGCCAGCACCGTCGCGCCGCGCTGCGCGGCCTCATACAGCGCCACCATCATGCGGGGGTGATTGCTGGCCGGATTCTGACCCATCACGATAATCAGTTCGGCGTGCTCGAAATCGGTCAGCGCGCAGGTGCCTTTGCCGGTGCCGAGCGCTTGCTTGAGCGCGAAGCCGGACGGTTCATGACAGAAGTTGGAGGAGTCCGGCAGATTGGCGCAGCCATAGCTGCGCGCCATCAATTGCCACAAAAACGCCGCTTCATTGCTGCTGCGGCCGGACGCGTAAAACGCCGCCTGCGCGGGTGTGAAGGCGGCCATTTCGCGGCCGATGACAACGTAAGCATCGGCCCAACTGATGGCGCGAAAAACGCCAGTCTGTTTCTCATAGAGAATCGGCGTGGTCAGCCGGCCGTGCGCTTCCAGTTCGTGATCGCTGAGTTGCTGCAGCTGTGCCGGTGTCTTGCCGGCAAAGAAATCGACGCCGGTTTGTTTGCGGGTCATTTCCCAAGCGATGGCTTTCTGACCCTGCTCGCAGCTGTCAACCATGGGCGCGCCCGGCTTGTCCGGAAAGGCGCAGCCGGGACAGTCGAAGCCGTCGAGCTTGTTGGCGTGCAGGAATGAACCGACCAGCTTGACCGGAATGCGTTGCTGGGCAAACGCCTTGATGGCGCCCGCAATGGCGCCGCGACCACCGGCAGGGGCAGACTTGTGACTCATGACTTCAGGGCTTCAACTGGGCGCATTGCAATGCGGCGTATCACGCGGATGTGGCTGCGGCAGCATATCAGCATCATTGCCGCCAAGATGTCGGACCGCTTTGCGGCGAGATGCTAGAGGCGGAAGTGATGGTCGCGGTAGTTATGGTGATTGCGGCGGCTATCGCGGTTAAAGCGATTGCAGTGTTCACGCAACTAGCGATCTTTCTGCTGCCGTCGCCATGCCGCCGGCGGCTGGCCAACCAGACGCTTGAATGCGCGCGAGAACGCCGCCTCGGAATCGTAACCGACATCGAGCGCGATGCTGGCGACGGTGGCGTTGCTTTCACGCAGTAACAGAGCGCCGCATTGCATACGCCAGTTGGTCAGGTATTGAATCGGCGGTTGGCCAACCAGATTGACGAAGCGTTCATGCAAGGCCGAGCGCGACAAGCCCACTTGTTTGCCGAGTTCGTCGAGCGTCCAGGGTTCGGCGCTGCGCTCATGCAGCAGACCAATGGCGCGACTGACATGCGGATCGCGCAGCGCCGCCAGCCAGCCAGCTTCGCTGCCGGCCTGATCGGTTTCCGGCAGTGATTCCAGATAGCGGCGCACGGCATCGACAAATACCATTTCGCTGACCCGGTCGAGCACCGCCGCGCTGCCGGGCTTGCGCAATCGCGATTCATTGACCGCCTGATTGAGCATGGGATTCAACCAGCTGCTGACCTCGGGCGCTGGCAGATGCAGCAGCCGTGGCAGTGAGGCAATCAGCGGATTGAACGGTCGCAGATCGCAGCCGATAAATCCGCAAACCACCACGGTGCTGGCGTCTTCGGCCGGGCTGAGTTCGCCGGGGCGCAGTACGCCACGGTGATAGGCGAGTGCAATCGGTTTGGGATCGTTGCGGGTGGTGAAATGCCAGTCACTGGTGTCGCGCTCGGCATGCATGCCCGGCGCGCTCGACAGCACATGGGTATCGCCGCGCGGAAACATCACGATGTCGCCGGCTGCGAGCCGCACCGGTGGCAAGCCGTCGGCGGCGGCCCAGCCGGCACCACGGACAACCAGATGAAACGCCAGCACGTGTTCGGTACCCGGCATCAGCGCTTTCGCCAGCTCCGGCGCCGCCGGCGTTTCGGCGACCCATTCATCGCGAAAGCTGACGTAATAAAACACCGCGCCGCGCAGGCGCACGCTGCGCAGGACATCCGACAAGGCGTCATGGTTCATACGGGTGCCATTCCATGGGGTGGGCAGCGGCGGCCCGGCCAGTGTGCGATCAGCGCACCGCAATCGCGGACGCCGGAGCAAATCCGCTGGACGCAAGGTCAATCGGCCCGGACCGCGTTTCCGGACAATGCGCCCGTCGTGGCACGGTTGCAACGACGATTCCGGTAGCGTCGATGGGTTGTTACCGACAACAGCTAACGGCTGATGACAGATAACCACCGACGACAGACAACTACCGACAGTAGATAGCTACTGACAGCAGACAACAAGGAGCATGTCCATGAGTTCAGTTACGGCTGCCGGCGCCAGCGCGCCGGATTTTACCGCGATCAAACAGCGTCAGCAGGCCACCTGGGCCAGCGGTGATTTTGCAGTCATTGGTAGCACCCTGCAAATTGTCGGTGAGCAACTGGCCGAAGCCGCAGATATCTGTGCCGGCGAGCGGGTGCTGGACGTTGCCGCCGGCAATGGCAATGCCACGCTGGCAGCAGCGCGCCGCTTCGCCCACGTCACCTCGACCGACTATGTGCCGGCGTTGCTGGAAAAGGGCCGGGAACGCGCGCGTGCCGACGGCCTTGCCGTGCATTTTCAGGTCGCCGATGCCGAAGCGCTGCCGTTTGATGATCGGAGCTTCGATGTGGTGCTATCGACTTTCGGCGCGATGTTCACCCCGGATCACGGCCGGGTCGCCAATGAAATGCTGCGCGTGTTGCGCATCGGTGGCCGGCTCGGCATGGCCAACTGGACGCCGGATGGTTTTATCGGCCAGCTGTTCAAGGTGATCGGTGCCCATGTGCCGCCGCCGGCGGGACTGAAATCACCGGCACTGTGGGGCACGGAATCGCATCTGGTCGAACTGTTCGGACCGCACGCGGCGCAGATTCGCTGTGAACGCCGGATGTTCAATTTCCGCTATCAATCGCCAAGCCACTGGCTGCAGATTTTCCGTGATTACTATGGCCCGACCCACAAAGCCTTTGCTGCGCTGGACGCGGCCGGTCAGCAGGTGCTGGAGCGGGATATCACGGCACTGCTGAACCGGCTGAACATTGGCGGCGCCAGTTCGCTGATCGTGCCCGGTGAATACCTTGAAGTGGTGATCACCAAGGGCCGTTGATGGCGGTGTCGATTTGTCATTTCGTGGTTGCTGGCGCGGCGGCATCGCGCCAAATTCTGGCGATGCTGCCGTCCGCTTGCATGGCGGCGAGCTCCGCGTTGAGCCGGGGCAACAGATCGGCGTGACGCTTGTGCAGAAAGTGGTAGAAGGGCTGCAACTGCAAAGGTGGTTGCAGCTCCACTATCTGGGCAACCCAATTCGGGTGCTCGGTTTTCATGGCGGCGAGAATGCCGCGCGTAGTGGTCATGGTGCCGACCACCACATCAATCCGGTCATCGATGAGCATTTTCATCAGCGCTTCCTGGGTCTGATTGCGGACATTCAAGGCCGCACCCAGTTGTACTTCCGGCACGCGTGCACCCAGCCGAC
Organism: Permianibacter fluminis; assembly: GCF_013179735.1. Taxonomy (NCBI): domain Bacteria; kingdom Pseudomonadati; phylum Pseudomonadota; class Gammaproteobacteria; order Pseudomonadales; family Pseudomonadaceae; genus Permianibacter; species Permianibacter fluminis. The sequence continues at coordinate 1,611,428 of NZ_JABMEG010000001.1, forward strand.
CGCCGATCCGCAACCCCGATTGTCGTAACCCGGCCCAGTGGGCGAATTCCGGTTTGGCCCGCGTTTTCAACATGTAGGCGTGGTAGGCCGTTTCGCCAATTGCAATCGGCAGCATCAGCAGGTTCGGCGCCTCTTTGGCATTTTCCTGTACCCGACCGAGCTCGGCGTCATAACGACCGGCATTGGCTTCCGACAGCGACCGGGTTAGCGGCAGTCGCCGTATCTCCACCTGTATGCCCAAGCGAGCATAGGCCTGGCTGATGACCTGTTGCATCGGTGTGACCAGCGCTTCGGCATTTTCGAAGGTGGAAATTGTAAAGGCGCTTGGGCTGGGAGTTGCTGTGGTTTTTGTTGTGGTGATGATCGCAGCCTGCTCCGCCGCGATCACGTGGCTGCCAAACAAGCACAGCAGCAACGCCAACAGAGGCCAAACACCTGGCGCCGAACGATGGCTGATCACTCTGTAACCCAAGCAGTTGAGCAGGTAGGTGGCAAGGTCACAAAACATGGCAGGGGCAGGCCGATGCTATTAAACGATCTGCAAGCAGTATAGCAGCGACAAAAAACAGGGCGCGTCGCCAGAATTGCCGCTATTACCGGGGCTTCAGGCTGCCGCAACGACCAGTCCTTTGCTTTTCGAGGTGGGAAATGTATTGCGCCGGCGTGTGTGCCGGCGCAAATTCAGCCTGAGCATACATCATCACAGTTCTGTGCCAAGTCGATCAATGCACCACCGATTCCTCGGTCCAGACACGGCCAGCGAAATAACGACCAGTCTCGATATCGGCCATGACTTCGACATGAACTTCGGCGTAGTAGGTGGTCAACGAATAGCCGTCAGCCGATTTACGCAGTGTTATGACGTACTCCCCCGCTTTGTAATCCTGAGTCGGTGCGATCAGATACATAATTTGGCTGAAATTGCGGCTCACCTCAACGTAACCGTCACGCTTGAATGACTGCAGCGTGCGAACTACGCGGAAATCGGAGCCGAGCATCGTCTCTGCCGATGAGTACATTTTAGTCGGGCTGGCGGCTTCGGCGACGGGCACGCCAACTGTCGCCAGCAACAACGCGATCAATGCAGCACGAATCATCATCATGTTCAATTCTCCTCGGTCGAACGGTTACGCCGTTATGCAGACTTCACCCTGAACGGCGGACGGATTGTGCAGTGCGGAAATGACGGTTGCGTGATCGCAAGATGGCGTAGTGATTTCGCTTGTCGTTTTCTGGTGCTGATTTTTGCGTTGCGTTGCGTTCGGCCGCGTTGCCGAGATGATGTGTGCCGAAGGCGCTTGCCCACCGCACGCGGCAACGTGATTTTTCCGACCGCACCCGAACACGCACCGCGCACTGACGCAACAGCCGCCGCCAGCGTGCGCGAAGCCGTGCTGAAAAATCTCCAGCATCGTGCAGGTGCCGTTGACACCCGGGCCGATGTGCTCTAAAAGCAAATGGCAGTTCCGTCCCCGGGAGATGGGGAGCCCCAAGCAGATCCGATCTGCGGCGGAGGAACATCAGTGAAGCCAACCGATATTGGCCATCCAGACTACTTTCACAAAGTGGTTGATTGTCAGTGGGCCTGTCCGGCCCATACTCCGGTTCCCGAATACATTCGCCTGATCGCCGCCGGTCGTTATACCGATGCCTATCTCGTCAATTGGCGCTCCAATGTTTTTCCCGGCATTTTGGGCCGAACCTGTGATCGCCCCTGTGAGCCGGCCTGCCGACGCAGTCGCGTTGAAGATGGCCAAAGCAAGGAGCCGGTGGCGATCTGCCGGCTGAAGCGGGTCGCGGCCGATCTGAAAGACGACATTCGTGCCCGGTTGCCGACGCTGGCGCCGCGCAATGGCAAGCGCATTGCCTGCATCGGTGCCGGCCCGGCATCGTTGACCGTTGCCCGGGATCTGGCGCCGCTCGGCTATCAGATCACGGTGTTCGATGGCGCCGCCAAAGCCGGCGGTTTTATCCGCACGCAAATTCCCAAGTTCCGCTTGCCGGAAACCGTGGTCGATGAAGAGACCGGCTATGTGCTGGATCTCGGTGTCGAGTTTCGTGCCGGTGAACGCATTGACAGTTTGCAGGCGCTGCTGGCGCAGGGTTACGACGCCGTGTTTGTTGGCAGCGGCGCGCCGCGCGGCCGCGACATGAACCTGCCTGGTCGGCAGGAAGCGGCGGCCAGTATTCATATCGGCATCGAGTGGTTGGCGTCGGTGTCGTTCGGTCATGTCAACAAGGTCGGCAAACGGGTGATCGTGCTCGGCGGCGGCAACACGGCCATGGATTGTTGCCGCAGTGCGCGCCGGCTTGGCGGTGAAGCCGTGACCGTGGTGGTGCGCTCCGGCTTTGACGAAATGAAAGCCAGTCCCTGGGAAAAAGAAGACGCCATGCACGAAGGCGTCGTGATCCGGAATTTTCTCAACCCGAAAGCCTTTATCGTCGACAACGGCACGCTGACGGCGATGAGCTTTGAGCCGGTTACCGCAAAATATGACGAAAAAGGCCGGCGACAATTGCTGCCGACCGGTGAGTCGGACGTGATCATCGCCTGTGACGAAGTGCTGATGGCGGTCGGTCAGGAAAATGCCTTTCCCTGGATTGAGCGCGACATCGGTGTCCGGTTTGAGGATTCCGGTTTGCCGGTGGTCGATCCGGTCAGTTTCCAGTCCAGTCATCCGAAAGTGTTTTTCGGCGGCGACGCGGCATTCGGCCCGAAGAACATCATCTGGGCCGTGGCCCACGGCCACGAAGCCGCGCTGTCCATTGATCTGCAATGCCGGGGTCTTTCGGTTGCCGACCGGCCGGCGCCGGACACCACGCTGGTCAGCCAAAAAATGGGTCTCCATGAATGGAGCTACGACAATGCGGTGGCGCTCGACAAGCGCCATAAAGTCCCGCTGCAGAAACTCGATCTGGCGCTGACCGATATCAAAATTGAAGTTGAGATGGGCTTTGATGTCCAGCTGGCGTTCAAGGAAGCGCAGCGCTGTCTGAATTGTGACATCGAAACCGTTTTCACCGACAACAAATGCATCGAGTGCGATGCCTGTGTCGACATCTGCCCGATGGATTGCATCACCTTTACCGACAACGCCGATGAACTGGCGCTGCGTGGCACGCTGAAAGCGCCGGCAGTCAACCTGAGTCAGGATCTGTACGTCTCCGGCGCGTTGAAAACCGGTCGCATCATGGCCAAGGATGAAGATGTCTGTCTGCACTGCGGTCTGTGTGCCGAGCGCTGCCCGACCGGCGCCTGGGACATGCAGAAGTTTCTGTTGCATACCGCGCAGGCGGGCCACGCCTGTCACAAGCGCGCCAGTGGTTCCAGTAGCGCCAATGGTTCCATTAACGCCAGTAGTACCAAGGCCTGAGCGGTTTGGCTTTGACCGGACACAGCTAAATAAAACAGAGAGGTCGCATGACCACTACGCTGAATCGCTGCAATGATTTCGTGATCAAGTTTGCCAACGTCAACGGTTCCGGTTCGGCCTCGGCCAATGAGCTGTTCGCCCGCAGCATTCTGCGGATGGGCGTGCCGGTCAGTCCGCGCAATATCTTTCCGTCCAATATTCAAGGCATGCCGACCTGGTATGAAGTTCGGGTCAGCGAGGCGGGCTATTTGGGCCGGCGCGGCGGCTGCGACATGATGGTTGCCATGAATCCGCAAACTTGGACGGAAGACCTCAAGGAAATCGTCAGCGGCGGTTATCTGTTCTATGACAGCACCCGGGTGATTCATGCCGACCAACTGCGCGACGATATTCACATCATCGGGGTGCCGCTGACCCAGCTTTGCAACGAAACCTGGAGCGACCCTCGTCAGCGTCAGTTGTTCAAGAACATCATGTATGTCGGCGTGCTGTCGGCATTGCTGGATATCGACACCGCTGAAATCGAGCAACTGCTGGCCGAGCAGTACAAAGGCAAGGAAAAGCTGCTGCCACCCAACAAGCAGGCGCTGCATCTGGGCCGCGATTACGCGCTGCAGCAGATGGACTGCAGCAAGATTGGCCTGAAAGTGAAACGGGCAGATAAGGTCGGCGACCGGATCTTCATCGAAGGCAACAGCGCCGCCGCGCTCGGTTGCATTTATGGCGGCGCAACGGTGTGCGCCTGGTATCCGATCACGCCGTCGACCTCAGTGGTCGATGCTTTCCAAAAATACTGCAACAAATTCCGCACTGATCCGGACACCGGCAAAAAGCATTACGCCATCATCCAGGCCGAAGACGAGATCGCATCCATTGGCATGGTCATCGGCGCGGGCTGGAACGGTGCCCGCGCGTTTACCGCCACTTCCGGTCCCGGTATCTCGCTGATGACCGAATTCATCGGCCTCGCATACTTTGCCGAGATCCCGGCGACCATCATCAATGTCCAGCGTGGCGGCCCCTCCACTGGCATGCCGACCCGGACTCAGCAAGCCGATCTGTATTCCTGTGCCTATGCCTCCAACGGCGACACCAAGCATGTGCTGCTGTTTCCGGAAGACCCGAAAGAGTGTTTCGACTTTGCCGCGGCGGCGCTGGACCTTGCGGATCAGCTGCAGACGCCGGTGTTCCTGATGACCGATCTGGATATCGGCATGAACACCCGGCTGTGCGCGCCGCTGCATTGGGACGATACCCGCCAGATGCAGCGCGGCAAGATCATGACTGCGGCAGAGCTGGAGGCCGGCAAGAATTTTGGTCGCTATCTCGATGTCGACGGTGATGGCGTACCGTATCGCACCTATCCCGGTACGCATCCGAGCAAAGGCGCATTTTTTACCCGCGGCACCACCAAGGACCGCTACGCCCGTTACAGCGAGAACGGCGAGGTCTATGTCGACAACATGGAGCGCTTGCTGCGCAAATTCGACACCGCAAAAAAACTGGTGCCGCAGCCTATCGAAACTCTGTGCTGTGAAAGTGCTGGCGCCTCTGGCACATCGATTGGCGTGATCTACTTCGGCTCGACCAGCCCGGCGATGCAGGAGGCGTTTGACCAGCTGCAGGCGCAACAGGTGTTCGTTGATTTGTTGCGGCTGCGGGCCTTTCCGTTCCCCGATTCCGTATTCGACTTTGTCGCTCGGCACAGCAAAGTCTTTGTCGTCGAGCAGAACCGCGACGGCCAGTTGCGCAACATGCTGGTCAACGAGGGCAACCTCAATCCGGCCAAGCTCTTGCCAGTACTGCATTACGACGGCACCCCGATCACCGCGCGCTTCATTGTCGACAGCATACGCAAGCAGTTGCAGCTGGCGCCGGCCCTGCCGAGTCACGAGCTGCCGATAACTCAAGTGGTTGCCGGCAAGGGAGTGAAATCATGACCTATATCGCCAAACCCAAACTGCATCATCCGTCGCTGCCGAAGAACGAGCGCGGTTACACTCGCCGCGATTACGAAGGTGCGGTCTCGACGCTGTGCGCCGGCTGCGGTCACGACTCCATTTCTGCGGCCATCGTTCAGGCCTGTTTCAATGCCAATATCGAGCCGCACCGGGTCGCCAAATTGTCCGGCATCGGTTGCTCCTCCAAAGCACCGACCTATTTTCTCGGCGGCTCGCATGGCTTCAATACCGTACACGGCCGGATGCCGTCGGTGCTGACCGGCGCTAACCTCGCCAATCGCGAATTGATGTACCTCGGCATTTCCGGCGACGGCGACTCGGCCTCGATCGGCATTGGCCAGTTTGTCCACAGCATTCGCCGCGGCGTCAACATGGTCTATATCGTGATGAACAACGGCGTCTATGGCTTGACCAAGGGCCAGTTCTCAGCGACCGCTGACAAAGGCTCGCAGTCCAAGAAAGGCATCACCAACGCCGATTCCCCCGTTGATTTGGTGATGCTGGCCTTGCAACTCGGCGCGACCTTCGTTGCCCGCAGTTTTTCCGGTGACAAGGAACAGCTGGTGCCGATCATCGAAGCGGCGTTTCAGCACAAAGGTTCGGCGTTCATTGATGTGGTGTCGCCCTGCGTGGCCTTTAATAACCACACCGGTTCGACCAAGAGCTATGACTTTGTCCGCGAGCACAATGACGCGGTCAACCGTATCGATATCGTGCCGCATGCCGAGGCGGAGACCGTACAGTACGAAGCCGGCGCGCTGCAGGACGTGCTGCAATCCGATGGCTCCGTGCTGCGCCTGCGCAAACGGCATCTGGATTACGACGTGCATGACCCGATCAAAGTCATGACCTATCTGCACAAGCATCAGGCGCTCGGCGAACTGGTCACCGGCCTGCTCTATGTCCACCCCGCGCCGGAAGATCTGCACGCCCACCTGAATACCTGCGACAAACCGCTGAACCAGCTCGGCGAACGCGAACTGGTGCCGGGTCAAGGGGCGCTGGCCAAAATCAATGCATCGCTGCGTTGAGCGCGATAGAGAAGTGTGGGGCGTTGTGGACAAGGTATGCGATGAACGTTTGCTGTTGTCAACTTGACGCGCGGCGCGAGCAGCAGCCGCATCCAACACCAAAGGACTAAGCCACGCTAGACGACCTGAGGAGTCGCTGACTGATGGTCAGCGAACAGTTCCTGGGCCGAAACTGAATTTCTGCCGCTACCCATGGTTGAACCTGCCACTTTTGATCAGAGGTTCGCCAGGCACTTTGTAGCTAACCAATTGATTTCAAGGGTTTCTGGCATCCTACTATGGGAATTTACTTTGATTGGGAGGCAATGCGAATCAGCAACAGAGGCATGCCGCCTTAAAAAAAGGAAGTTCGAGTAAGCTATGCCAAACCCTTGAAGTAAAACCCAAAATGAGTCAAATTCGTGTTAATTAAAAAACTTCTTAGGAGGCGTTCCTCCTGATTACTAGCTATGCATCTTAGAGAGCGCTCATGTCCGACGTTTTAAAGTTGATTCTTGTTTTAGCTCTTACTGTCGGCCCAGTACAATCTGCCGAGCCAATTAACGATATTGCTGAATTTGAGAGGCGTGCACTGGATTGCTTCAAGGATAAAGAAAAGGTCGAAAAGTGCTTCCGTCAGTCTATTAAGCCCCATCTTTCCCCATCTATTGCAGATTCAGATTCAGAGTCTCTTGCGAGTAAAATCCAACCAATTTTTATTCAGATGTCTGGCTCCGATCAAATTTACTCGATACATAAAGCCAAACATAAAGTTATTGAAGGCCTATTTGACGATCGCGCTTATGCTATTGAACTAACAACAGATGGCGCTTTTATTCTATTAGAGATGTCCTTTATTTCTATAAAAGGAAAATGGTATATCCATAAATTCAATATATCCAATCGCGACGAGTCATTTAAAAGCACGCTAGACGTCGGCTGGTAAAGATGCATAACGCAGTTCACGTAGGTCCGAACCACGCAGCGTTTCGGACGCATGAGCATCTCATTCGTGCGAAGCCGCTACGTGGCTCCGCACCTACATGCACTGGTCCATGACACATCACCGACCCGATACAACAAGGGCAGCCTCGGCTGCCCTTGTTGTATTTTGGTAATGCGCACGGATCAATCGTGCAGATGGCCCCGCTCGATGAATTGCTGCGGCACATAGCCGGGCAGGCTGGCCTCATCGACCGCGAAGACAAAGAACTGGTTCGAGTTGTCGGTGCCGAGCGGGTGCAGGCTGTCGGTCACCGTGCCGAGAAAATCATTGTCGTTGGCGATGAACAGGGTGTGATAGACCATGCCATTTCGTTCCAGATCCGGGCCAAAGGCGAGGCCTTCAATCTTGGCCGGAATATCGCTGCTGCTGATGCCCGCCGCGTTCAGTGCCGCGACCAGATCCAGAAAGGGTGTTTTGGCAACCGCTTTGCCAGCCAGATTGGCGGCACCGCTCAACTGGCTCACGTCAGTGGCGCCGGTCAGGTTGATGCGATACAGCCGCTTGTAGGCAGCAGACGAGTTGTCGCCAAGACCTTTGCCATCGCGTTCATCAACCAGAAATTCGTGATCATTAATGGCGACAATTTCGCTGACAGTCGGATATTTCGGTTTGCTGGCGGTACCGATGTTGCTGAGCTCATAGGCGTATTCGCGCACGCGGCCGCTGCGGATGTCGATGCTGACAAGCCGGGTGTACGGCGCGCCAGTGCCGCCATCCTGTGCCAGCGGGCTTTGCATGATGCCGAGCAAGGTTTTGCCATCCGGCGTAATCGCCAAACCTTCCATGCCCTTGTTGGCAATACGGCCACTACTGTTGCTGGCAATTTCGTCATCGCCTTTGCTGCTCAACTGGCTGACCGCAAATTTGTCCGGCAGCGCGAACGCGCGCAAGCGCACGCCGCTGCGACGATCAAACTGGTAAACGTAGGGGCCGTACTCGTCGGTAATGAAAAACGATTCACCATCACGCGCCGGCCGGATGCCTTCCGGGTCCAATCTGCCGTTGCGGCTGTTGGTGGAGCTTTTGTCGGCGGCAAAATTGTCGGAGCGACCGGAGAAATAGAAGCGGTGATCGCGCGCGTTCAGCGCCGGTACCTGCGCACCGTAATGCAGCGGCGACAGGCTCGACAGCAAGGTGGTGTCGGTCAGGTGTGCCGATACGAGATACGGCAGCGCAGCGCCGGTTGGACTCGGCACCAGGCTCAAGCTGAGGCTTTGCACGCGCGGAATATACGATGTGGTGTCATCGATGCTGCTGTCATAGGGCTGAGCATTCGGACCCCGATCCGGCAACGCCAGAAAGGTGTTGCCACCGGCCGAGGCCAATCCGGAGCCAAGCCCGCCAAGCGGGTTGCCACGGACGCCGTTTTCGAGCGCCGCGGCTGAGTCGAACGCCAGATCTTCGTAGTGACCATTGATGCTGCCAATGGCGATCAGATTGATGTCGGCCGAGACCGTGTTGGCCGATGCCAATGCAGCGATTGCCACGGTGACAGCCAGCGCCAGTGTCTTACATTCCATAATCGCGGAGTTCCTTTGCAAGCGGAGTAGAGAAAGCACTGGTCATGGTCGGTGGCCTCTGTGACAAACCGATGGCAGATTTTTGATGACTTGATGGCGGCAACGGACAGTGTCGGCCTCAGTACCCGGTTGGCGTGATGGAACTGCGGCGTGGGAGAGGAGCAAACCTGCTGAGCTTGATAGGTGCAGTGCGTGAGATGTGCGTGAGGTGTGTTGCGTATGTGAGGTGCTGAGACTGTTAATGAGAACTTGTATAAGTCCTGAAATCGAAATCAAGCTGTTACGCCAGCGAAATCGCCCGCAGGAAGCGCCGATAATTTGCCGGGGTCCTTGTTCTCGATAAAAATGGATTCCGGCACCCCAAGGGCACTTCCTGCGGGCGCTTTCGCCGGAATGACAGGGTGGGTCCTGATTCAGGGCTTGCTTCGGTGAGCGACGCAAACAAAGCGGCGCGCTGCGGCTAGCGCACGCACCACGAGCGCACATCCTGCTCACTGAGGAAAGATTCAGCTTCGGCGCCGTGCAGCATGGCCAGCGTCGATAGCGCGCCGGCTTCGATGCAGGTGTCGGCCAGTACCGTGACCGAGCGCGGTGCGTTGCGCACCGGGTAGCCGGTTTTCGGGTTCAGGATATGGCCGTAACGCACGCCGTTTTCGACGAAGCTGCGGCGGGCATCGCCGCTGGTGGTCAGGGCGCCAGTCTGTAGTGGTAGATCGGTCAGCGCTTGTTGTAGTTTGTCCGGTTGTTCCAAACCCACATGCCAGGGTTCGCCGTTGGCGCGTGGGCCACGGGCGCGCAAATCGCCGCCGAAATTGACCAGCAGCGCGACATGGGTGTGGCCTGCCAATAAATCAAACACGCGGTCAACCGCATATTCCTTGCCGATGCCACCGAGATCAATCTCCATACCGGCGCGCAATTGCAGCTGCGGCCGTTGCCAGCGCACTTTTTGCCAGCCGACCTTGTCCAGCAGCGCCGTCACGGCGGCCTGGTCCGGGCGCGTGCCGCTGCCGTCAAACCGCCAGAGTTTGCGTAGCACGCCGGAGGAAATATCAAACAAACCATCGGACAGTTCGTACAGGGTCTGGGCGTAATCGAGCAGGTTGGCGAGCTCGTCGTCAACTGTGACTGGCTCACCGTTGGCGTTGTTGATTTGATAAATCAGATTGTCGTTGCGATAGCGGCTAAAGCGTTGTTCGATGCGCAGCGCTTCCTGCTCTGCCAACTGACCGCAGTGGCTCAGCAAGTGCTGATCGCTGCTGTCGAGCAGAATTTCGCAGGGACTGGCCATGGCGTTGAAGCGGGCGCTGCCCAGCTGTCGTGAGGATTGCAACTCAAGCTGCAACGTGGAGGCGGTGGCAGGTGGGCGCATGGGCGGGCAATCAAACGGTTTCGGCTGTGACAACATTGTGGCACTGAATGGCGGTTGCCGACAGTGTTGGCCGCCTGCCAGTACAGCTCAAATGATAGGTGAAGCTTGCGGTTCTACCGTCAACTGCGGTGACCCGCAGCGACTCTGTGTCGTTAACACACCGGCTTTTACGACGGGAGAGCAGAGGGAGAAGATAAACCACCCTCGTGCCGCTCCATAACACGAAACGATGCGAGGGTGAGATTATTGGCAGGCTTGCTACGCGGTCATGATGACCACGGCGCAAATCTGCCGGTTCGACTTCAACAAGCCTTTGTTACCAGCGGAAACCGTAACTCAACTGCACCCAGCTGGCGGTCATGTCGGCGAACGCGGGCTGGCCTGCCAGATCACTACCGGCCGGTGCGTTGTTGCTGACATTGCCGGTCTGCTTGTATGTCTCCACACGCAGCGACAGTTCGTTGTCGACGCCGAGCACCTTGCCGATTTTCAGGCCGATGGTGGTGGCATCAAAATCGGCCAGTCGCGGATCGGCCGAAGCGTAGTCGATCAGTGCCGTTTGCGCGCTGCCGTCGGTGTCGATACCGGTCTGCAGATAGGCGCGGTAGAAATCGGCGGCGGTTTGTCGATACTGGCGCAGATGCGGCTCCAGATACCAGCCATTGCCCATTTCCCAGCGGTATTTGGCATCAATAGTATGCGAGCGGATGCCCCAGTCGTCGGTCATGTAGCGATACGACACATCAATGACATCTTCGCCGGGACTGTATTTGCCCTGAACAAAAAAACTGTCCTTGCTGCGGGTATCCGGTCGACTCTCATACCAGTACAGGTACATGCCATTGGCATTGTTCGGGTCCGGATTGACGATCAGGTTGCCCTGGTCGGCAACGGTCAGCAGTTTGTACGGATCATTCTGATAACCGCTCGACTGCGAGTGCGACAGATTGAACTGCATCAGGAAGTTGCGACTGAATACCTGGGTGTAGCCAATCAGAAAATCAGCCACTTGCTTGGTGTCGCTGCTGTCGCGATTGTCGGCGCTTTCGTCTTCCACTTCGCCTTCGGCATTTTGCACCGGCATGGCGGAAAAGGCCTGCGGCAAGCCGCCGACGGCATTGATTTGATCCAGCTCCAGATTGAGGCCGAACGACAGAGTCGACAGCTTGTGGTTGAAGTCGCGGGCGTAGTTGCCATCAATCGACAGCGATTTGAAATCGTATTCGCTGGAGACATTGGCGCCGACGCTGATGCGCGAGCTGTCCGACCACGGCTGTTGCCAGCCGCCGCGCAGTGCGACACGTTGATCGTGGAAGGAATCATCGAGTGGTGTCTCGCCAACGCCGGCGCTGTAACCGCCGTTGCCGGACGGGCCGGTAAACGTTTGCGGCCGGTTGGCGGCCATTGCGCCATTGGGCGAAGCGCCGGTCAGCGAGTCGACCACCAGCTTGAATGAGCTGATGTGCTCATCGCCCCAGTCCTTGCTCAGGTTGATCACCGGCTCGACGGCCTGCACCCGGCTGTCCGCTTCCGAATACAACAGCACGGCGGTATCGACTTGCCAGCTGTTGTCTTCCGCGGCGACGACGGCGGTAGTACCGAGCAGCGCGCTGGCTGCCAAGGCCAGTTTGTCGCGCAGCGGCTTGCTGTGTTTTGAACCACGCTTCAGTTGCATCCGCAGCCTCCACCACCAAAGCCACGGCCACCACTGGACGCTTCTTTGCTGAAGTAAATGTGATCATCGAGCCCGGCTTCGAGCGGTGCAGAATCGAGTTGCATGGATTTCTTTGCCAGCAGATCCCGATCCCAGGGTTTGACATCAATGCTGCTGCAGCCGGCCAAGGTGGCGGCAGCCATTGCAGCGAGCACAAATTTAGCCACGGATTTCATCAGCAGAAGTCCTCAAGTCGGGAAGGATTACAGGCTCAACGCCGCGCGGATGCGCTGCTCGTATTTGTCGACATTCTTCTCGAAGAAGCCGGCATGGGTCGTGATGGTGTGGCCTTGCTTGTCGATCAACACGCTCGACGGCATCGCCTCGACCCCGAAGCGGGTGGCGAGCGTGCCATCCGGATCAAATTCAACGGTAAACGGATGCGGCATCTCGGTCAGAAACCGATCGGCAAGCGCCTTTTCCTTGTCGACATTGACGGCCACCACAACGAATCCGTCTTTGCCATAGCGTTGCTGCATTTCGGCCAGCCACGGGAATGATTGCCGGCAGGGCTTGCACCACGACGCCCAGAAATCCAGATAGACCACCTTGCCCTGATAGGCCGACAGATCCAGCGCTGCGGCAGATTCACTCAGACCGAGGCCGGCACTGGCCAGCAGCAACAGCGACAGCAATTTATTTTTCAACACAGGCACGGCAGTCCACCTCGATATGTTCTCACGCTGGCACAGTAGGCAACTTGGCTTAACACGTTCTTAAGACCGCGCACCCGCTATGGCGAATTGCCAAGCAATACCGCTTTTTCCCTGTATCGGCGCCACTTTTGTCGTGCGGGGGAGGTAAAGGCAGACCGCCAGCTGCCGGCTATTGGCAAGCGGTTTGTGAAAACGTTCCCGGCGATCATCTTCATGGCGGTCGTGTTTGCTGACCGAATTGCCGCCGGCAATGGTCGATTCCTGCTGTCCGCACCAGCCTTGGACGACAGTCGCAGTCAATGCGTTACAGCAGAGATGCGGCAGCGAATATCTGGCAAACAACAGGCCCAGAACGCGAACGCAGTCGGTGCAAGAAATGACGGTGAGAACGTGCTGGTGTCGCAATGCCGCGAGGCGTGGATCCCTGCTGCCGGGCCCTCAGTACTGGCCTGGTATGAATAGACTAGACTCTCCATGCCGGCCTCACAGGTCTGCGATTGCAAAGCCGCGATGACATGACCGGCAGTGCATGAAGGGTATGGCGTGACCGGTAAGACAGGGTTGAAAAAGAAGGAGCGTGCATTGATGAAAGCAAACCAGACTACCGGCCGTCACGTTCGGCGGCATGGTGCCGCCGTGTCGGTGTTGATGCTGACGACGTTACCGTTGTTCGGGCAGGCAGCCAACGCCAACGAGCAAGCGGTGCTGGCCGCTGTGCAAGGTTTTTTTGATGCGCTGGCCAGCCATGATGTGGCCGCTGCGGAAAAGGTGCTGATGCCGGATGCTCGGGCACAGTCCGTGCGCCGCAAGGATGGTGCCTTGCTGGTGCGTAACCGGGCGTTTCACGAGGATTTCGCCAGCTGGCCGACCCGCAAGGAACAGTTGCTGGAACGGATGTGGGCGCCACAGGTCAATATTCATGGCAGCATCGCCACAGTGTGGACCGCCTACGATTTTCATATCGACGGCAAATTCAGTCACTGCGGTGTCGATGCCTTTGATCTGGTGCAGCAAGGTGACGGCTGGAAGATCGTCAATGTGCTGTACACCGTCGAAACCGAGGCCTGTGCCGACAGCCCGCTTGGCAAACCGGCGCTACCGCAAAACGGTGGAGCGGAGAAACCGGCTGCACCGTAAACCGGTTACATCATCAACACCATCAATTCACAAGATCATGACACCGGCCAAGTACGGGACGCAGGTTTCTGCCGTGCTGGTGCCGCATCTGTGTTGTAATCCGGCCACGGCTTGTCGCCGCATTGGGAGCGCATCATGAGCAAAGGTATGGACCAGAAGAAAGACACCAAAAAGAAGCCGCAGAAAACGGCTGATGAAAAGAGAGCCGCCAAGCGCGAGAAGAAAAACTCCCGCTAGGCCCTTGCGGCAACTGTGGTTCGGCATCCGCGCAGCTGGGCGCGGTGCCGGATTGCGGTAGAACTGCCTGGCTTTTGATTTCCCGCCAGCCGCTGTTGACTGCGAATCGCTGCATCTTGCCTCTTTTCACTGCTGGCAATTGCTGGTAAACCAGTTACTGCCGCAGTGCGGTTCGCGAGGCGTTTAGCAGGGGTTGCCATGGCTGACACGTGGGATTTGCTGGTGCAGGGCGGATGGTTGTTTGATGGCACCGGTGCGGCGCCACGACAGGCCGATGTTGGCATCACCAACGGCCGTATCGTTGCCATCAGTGAAGCGCCGTTGCCGGCAAGCAATGCGGCCCGGGTACTGCCGGCGCAAGGCCTGTGGGTCACGCCGGGCTTTATCGATATTCACACCCACTACGACGCCGAACTGTTGCTGGCGCCCGGTCTGCACGAGTCGGTGCGTCATGGCGTGACCACCTGCTTTATCGGCAGTTGTTCGATCAGCATGATCTATTGCGAGGCCGAAGACGCCTCCGACATCTTCACCCGGGTCGAGTCGATTCCGCGCGAATACGTGCTGCCGGTGTTGCAGCAAAAGAAGACTTGGCACGATGCCCAAGGCTATATCGATTACCTGAGTCAGTTACCGTTGGGGCCGAATATCGCCAGCTATATCGGTCATTCCGATTTGCGCACGGCGGTCATGGGACTGGCACGTGCTGTTGACCCCAGCGAGGCGCCGACCGAGCAGGAAATGCAGCAAATGGAACAGCTGCTCGATGACGGCATTGCCCGTGGTCTGCTCGGCATGTCTGGCATGACCAATCCCTGGGACAAGGTGGATGGTGATCGTTACCGTTCCTCGGCGCTGCCGTCGGTTTATGCGCGCTGGAGCGAATACCGGCGCCTGCATAAGTTGCTGCGCCAGCGTGGTGCCATCCTGCAATCGGCGCCCAATCTCAACAATCCGATCAACTCGGTCTTTTACCTGTTCACCTCGGCCAGTCTGGCATTGCGGCGCCGGCTGAAAACCACGCTGATCACCCTGATGGACGCCAAGGCCAAACCGGGGCTCGATCAGTTGATGTCTGCGGTGACGCAGCTGTTCAATCGCTGGCTGGGCGCGGCATTTCGCTGGCAGGCCTTGCCGCAACCGTTTCAGGTGTATGCCGACGGGATTGATTTCATCATCTTCGAAGAGTTTCCGGCCGGTGAAGTGGCGCTGCATCTGAAGCGCGATTTTGACCGCAACAAATTGTTCGCGAGCCCGGCCTACCGCGCCAAATTCAAAGCCGACTACCGGCGCAAGTGGGGTGGCCGGGTCTGGCATCGTGATTTTGGCGATGCCCACGTCATCGGCTGTCCGGACTCATCGCTGGTTGGTAAAACCATCCGGCAGATCGCCAACGAGCGCGGCGACCATGAGGTCAACACGTTTCTGGATTTGATCATCGACTACGGCCGCAGCTTGCGCTGGTCAACCCTGATCGCCAATCACAATCCAGAGCGGGTCCGGATCAATCTGAACAAGGATTGCGCCATCATTGGTTTTTCCGATGCTGGCGCCCATCTGCGCAATATGGCGTTCTACAATTTTGGCCTGTGTCTGCTGCAAATGGCCGTGCAAGAGCGGCCGGTCATGTCGGCCGAGAAGGCCGTATGGCGGCTGACCGGTGAAATCGCCGACTGGTATGGCATTGATGCCGGCAAGATCGCGCTTGGCGCGCGCGCGGATCTGGTTCTGCTCGACCCGCAGGCGCTGAAGCACGCCTCGCTCGATGCCTATGCCGAAGCGCCCTTTGAAGAGCTGGGCGGTTTGCCGCGGGTGGTCAATCGCAGTGATGGCGTGGTCAAGGCGACAATTATCAACGGCCAGATCGCGTTCGAGCATGACCAACCGGCGCCGGAGCTCGGTTGGGTGCGCAAATTTGGCGAGTTCATCCGCCGTCGCCATGAGCCTTGAGCGCGCAGACAAACGATGACATCGGGAGCTATAGTTTTAGCGAACGTTTGTTTCAGACGACTCAGAAGTACATCCTGACGGTTTGTGAATCACCGTAACATGCCGCCCCGATAATTTGTCTCGACAGCCTTGTGCATTACCAGAACGACATCACCAGGAAAGCATTACCAGAGAAGTATCACCAGGACGGCATCGACATGACCGCAACCGCACCGCAATCACATGGCAATTACGCCACCGTCAACGCCAGCATTCGGCCCAAGGGCCGTTTGGAGCTGCTGTCGAAACTGGAAATCGACAAACTGCTCGATACCAGCCAGCGTGGCCTGCACACGGTATTTCGCAATTGCACGCTGGCCGTGCTGAGCAGCGGCAATGATCTGGATAGTGGCAAAGAGCTGCTTGAGCGTTATCCCAACTTCAATGTCCAGATCATCCAGGAGGCGCGTGGCATCAAGCTGGAGATCAGCGGCGCGCCGGCTACGGCCTTCGTCGATGGTGAAATGATCCGTGGCATGCGCGAGCATGTATTCTCGGTGTTGCGCGATATCATTTATGTCAGCGACGAAATCGCCGAGAACCCGCGGTTTGATCTGGCCGCCAGCGCCGGCATCACCGATGCCGTGTTTCACATTCTGCGCAACGCCAAAGTGCTGCGGCCGGGCGCCGAGCCGAATCTGGCGGTGTGCTGGGGCGGCCACTCGATTTCGCGCGAGGAATATGACTACACCAAGCTGGTCGGCTATCAGCTCGGTTTGCGTGGCCTGAATATCTGCACTGGTTGTGGCCCCGGTGCGATGAAAGGGCCGATGAAAGGCGCCACCATCGGCCACTCCAAGCAGCGTATCAGTGGCGGTCAGTACATCGGCCTGACCGAGCCCGGCATTATTGCCGCCGAGGCCCCGAACCCCATCGTCAACAATCTGGTGATTTTGCCGGACATCGAAAAGCGTCTGGAAGCGTTTGTCCGGGTCGGTCACGCCATTGTGATTTTTCCCGGTGGCGCCGGCACGGCAGAAGAGATTCTGTATCTGCTCGGTGTCTTGTTGCATCCGGCCAATCAGGCGATGCCGTTCCCGCTGATTTTTACCGGGCCGGCATCAGCTGCCAGTTACTTCGAACGCGTGCATGAGTTCATCGGCCACACGCTTGGTGCCGGGGCACAAAGCCGCTACCAAATCATCATCGATGATCCGGTCGCGGCAGCGCAGGCGGTGCAGGCTGGCATTGCTAAGGTGCGCGAGTTCCGGCGCAACAACAGCGATGCCTATTGCTTCAACTGGCTGCTGCAGATTGCGCCGGCCTTTCAGCAACCGTTTGTGCCGACCCACGCCAGCATGCGGGCGCTTGATTTGCACAGCGGGCAGCCGGCACACGAGCTGGCGGCCAATCTGCGACGGGCATTTTCCGGAGTCGTGACCGGCAACGTGAAAGAGCAGGGCGTGCGCGCCATTGAGCAACACGGACCGTATGAAATCAGTGGCGAGGCGGCGATCATGACGGCGATGGATGCGCTGCTGGCGCAGTTTGTCGCGCAGGGCCGAATGCGTTTGCCGGGCCGTGCTTACACGCCTTGTTACCGGATTGTGTGCTGAGCCGATTCCGGCTGGGCAATACTCGCCGTCCACATCCGCTGTGCTGACCTGGAGGGGTTCATGAAATCTGTCGTGCTGACCTTGCTTGCGAGTTTGTCGCTGCCTCTGCTGGCCGAGGAAACGGTCCAGTATCATTTCATCAACAACTGCAAAATCGAAGGCGGGCAAACCGTGGTCTATCACGACGACGGCTCGGCCGATGTCGATTTCCAGTTCAATGATCGGGGTCGCGGCCCCATGATTCATGAACGCTACCGGCTCAATGGGGCCGGCTTTTTGGCTGAGCTCGCCGTCAGCGGTCACTCCTATCTCGGCGCGCCGGTCGATGAAACGTTCACCTTCGCCGATGGTGTGGCCAGCTGGCGCAACGGCGTCGATGATGGCAGCCGCCGGTCTGCAGAAAACGCCTTTTATGTCTCGATGAACGGCACGCCCGCTGGCTATGTCGAACTGGTCCGGGCGGCGCTGCGACAACCCAAACAAACGCTGGCGCTGTTCCCGAGCGGCGAACTGACGGTCAGGAAAATCAAGACGGTCGACGTGCCGGTCGGTGATGGCAGCCAGCATGCCAATTTGTATTCGGTACACGGACTCGGGCTGACGCCGGATTTGATCTGGCTGACCGATGATCAGCGCTACATCGGCTTCTCCAGCGACTGGAGCAGTTTGATTCTGGCCGGTTGGGAAAAAGCCATGCCGACGCTGCAAACCGAAGCGGAAGCCATCGACCGCGGTTTCTATGCCGAGCTGTCCAAACAGGCGAGCCGTTCGCAAACACGCTTGCTGCGCGTGCGCAACGTCCGGGTGCTGGATGTCGCCGCCGGCACTGTGGGCAAGCCGCAGGATGTCTGGGTTCGCGACGGCAAGTTTGTCAGCGCCGATGAAGCCAGCACGCAGCACGGCGGTTACGACAGCATTGATGCCGGCAATGGCGTGATGATGCCGGGCTTGTGGGATATGCATTCGCATCTGTTCGACAACTCGGCGGTACTCAATATTGCCGGCGGCGTCACCAGTATTCGCGATCTTGGCAACAAGAAAGAGCAACTCGATGATCTGATTGCTCGCATCCAGAGCAAGGCCATCGCCGGACCGAATGTCTACCGCGCTGCGCTGATCGATGCCGAGAGCCCGTTCCGGGCGCCGACCGGCGTAATCGTCAAATCGCAGGACGAAGCCTTGCAGCAAATCGATGAAATTGCCAAGCAAGGCTATCCGCAGATCAAGTTGTACAGCTCGGTACCGCCGGCGTGGGTCGAGTCAATGGCCAAGCGTGCGCACGAACGTGGCATGCGTGTCAGTGGTCATATTCCGGCATTCATGAGCGCGTCTGAGGCCGTGACCGCCGGCTATGATGAGATTCAGCACGTCAACATGCTGTTCCTGAATTTTTTGGCCAGCAAGACGGATGACACCCGAACACCGCTGCGTTTTACGCTGGTTGGCGACAAGGCCGGCCAGCTGGACCTGACCAGCAAACCGGTGCAGGATTTTGTCGCGCTGCTGAAGCAGCACAAGACGGTGCTCGATCCCACCGTTGGTATTTTCGTCGCGATGTATTCCCATGAAAAAGGCAAACCCAATCCGTCCATTGCCCGTGTCTTTGACCATTTCCCGTTGACGGTGCAGCGCAGTCAGCTGGCGCCGGAAATGGATATCAACGACAGCAATCGCGCGGCCTACAAGCAAGCCGCGCAGGCGCTGTTGAAAATGGTCAAGCTGATGTACGACGCCGGCGTGCCGATTGTTGCCGGCACCGATGATCTGGCCGGTTTTGCTCTGCACCGGGAGCTGGAACTCTATGTCGAAGCCGGCATTCCGGTCGCAGATGTCCTGCGCATTGCCACGCTCAATGCTGCAGCGATTGCCGGCGCGGGCGCCAGCAAAGGCCGGATCGCGCCCGGCTATGACGCCGACTGGGTGTTGCTGGCAGACAATCCGCTGCAAGATATCCAAGCGCTGCGCAAAGCCCGTCTGGTGATGAAAGGCGACAGCTTGTATGAGCCAGGCAAAATTTTTGCCGGCATGAGCATCAAAGGCTTTACCGATGGCCCGGCACCGGCGGTCGTGATGGCCAAACCTTAAGCGGCGATGGGCTCCGGCGTTGAAAGATTAAACCTGACAAACCAGTCCGCCTGCATCCGTCCGACAAAACAAAACCCGCCGAGGCGGGTTTTGTTTTTCCGCATGGGCAACGATTAGCGCTGACGGCGCTGCCAGCGGCTGGCACCGAACAAGCCGCCCAGCAGCAGCAGCAACGTGGTCGGTTCCGGGACCGGCACATCGGCCGGCGTGAACGTGGTGTAGGCATCGCTGATTTCGGTTTGGCCGTAGTTGGTCAGGTCGTAAAACGCGCTGCTGTCGTAGTAGGTGGCATCGGTGTCGAAGAAAAAGAAGTTCGACGACAGGCCGGCACCGAGGCTGGGCGCCCCGGCATCATTGAGGAAATAGAAATTGACGTAGCCGCCGTCGACTCCAAACAGATAGGCCGAGGAGGGCGCGATGTCGCCGAGGCCATCGATGCGGTAATTGGCGTTGTAGCTGTCGGTGACAAAGCCGCCAATGCGCCAGGAGTAAATGGCTCCGGCCGAACTTTCATCATTGAATACCCGCCAGTAAAAATCGTAGGTGCCATCGTCGGCGAGCACCACCCGGTTCTGGACCGTGCCGGAAACCGTGCCGCCATATGCGCTGAACGAGAACGCGGTCATCACGTCTTCGACGATTGTGCCGGCCAGCCACGGCTCATTGGCCGAGGTCGTGCCGCTCAGATCGACAAAGGTATCCGGTATCAGCAAATCGGCCTGACTGGCCTGACTCCAGAGCAGGCTGCCGGCAAAAGCCGCTGCCAGACCGCGTTGCCAGTTCTTTGCAAAGCCCTTCATGTCACAACTCCTTTTGTTCCATTGGTTGGGTAAAGCGGGTTAGGTAAAGCGTTACGATTCGAGCCATCGACGTCCGGCATATATCGGTTCGAAAAGCACGCTGTGCGCCGCACCGGTGCCGAGCTGTCGATGCCAGAACTGTCGGCACCAGAATTGTCAGTACCAGAGTCGACACAGCAAGTGCTGTACCGGCTCGAAAAATTGCCGGCCATTCAGCGACTTATGAGCCTATCGTCAGCCGGTCTGCCCGGTCGCTGTCAAATCCGCCGACAGCGAGCGTTGTTACTTGCCTAGGCGCTACCTGCCAATTGGCGGAAGGCGCAGCGGCGCCGGCTTACACCCGAAAGTGCGCGACGACGTCCTGCATGCCGTCGGCCAATCGTTTCAGCTCATCGATGTTGCTGGCGGTGGCATCGACGCTGTCGCTGTTCTGCCGGGTGACGGTGGCAATGCCTTCGACATTTTCGCTGAGCAGTTGGTTGGCGTCGGTTTGCTGCGACAGCGCCAGTGAGATCTCGTCGATCGCGGCGCGCGCGGTATGCGCGGCCTGCCGGATGTTGGCGATTTCGCTCATCGCTTCATTGACCAGCGTGACGCTGTGGCCGGCCCTTTCGGCGACGCCACTCATGTTGTTGACCACGCCGCTCGTGCCTTTTTGAATCGCGTCAATCATGTCGGCAATTTCCCGGGTCGATTGGCTGGTGCGGTGCGCCAGCTGCCGCACTTCATCAGCAACCACAGCAAAGCCGCGGCCCTGTTCACCGGCCCGCGCGGCTTCGATAGCGGCATTGAGCGCGAGCAGATTGGTTTGATCGGCAATGCCCTTGATGACATTGACAATGGTATGAATCTGTTCTGACTGGCTACCCAGCTCGCGAATGGCGCGCGCCGAATCATCAACCAGCGTCGAAAGTTCGCGGATGTCATCGGTAACGCGCTGTACGACCTTTTCACCTTGCTCGGCGTACTGGCTCGATTCCATCGACAGATCGGTGGCGCGCTTGGCGTGCTCGGCAACCTGGGCAATGCTGGTGGTGGCTTCGTGAATGGCCGCGCTCATCGTGTGGGTGGCGCCGCTTTGCTGATGCGAATTCTCGACGATGGTCTTGGCCGCTGTGGCCAGCTGACCGGCCAGTACCAACACCTTGTCGGCGTGCTCACGAATGCCGCCGATCAATTCCCGCAAATGCGCCTGCATGTACTGAATGCCGGCCAGCAGACTGTCCTGATCATTGGCTCGCAGCTGCAGCGTTTGCTGCAGATCACCTTCAGCGATCGCCCGGACACTGGCGCGGGCATACTCCGGTTCACCGCCGAGCCGGCTCAGCACGCCGCGCAGAATGTTCATCGCCAGTGCGATGGCCAACACTTCCAGAATCAGGGAGCCGGACAACACCAGCCATTTGCGACTGACCAAGCCATCGACGCGGCGACTCAGCATGGTCTCAAGGCCGGCGGAGGCGCCGTCGTAGAGCTCCAGATTGGCCTGCCGCAGCGTCTCGGTCAGCTGCGTAAATTGCTCGGCATTGGCGCTGTAGTCACCGCCGGTGAAGTGCGCTTTCAGATAATCCTGCAGCGTTTGTGCAGCTTGATTGTAATCGCTGACACCTTGCTTCACCGTAGCAGGTAAATCGCCAGCACTGTTGTTCTCGTAAGCGACAGTGCTGTCGTAATTGATGCCGTCAGTATTGGCCTGCAACAGGCCGGCTAACACCACCAGCTGGGTTTTCTCGTCGGCGGTGATGGCATTGCGGGCCGCAATGCCCAGCCCGTGCTGTCGAAGCTGCCAGAGCAAATCGAGCCCATCCGACAGCTTCAGCAACACCATGTCCATGATGTAGTAGCTGTCGAGATCCGGATCCAGAATCAGGTTGGAGGTATCGCCAGCGCGGGCAATCAGCGCGCGTGCGGCCGCCACCAGCTCAACCCCGGCGGCCGCATTGTTCGCCTGGCGCATGGCCGCAATCGCCAGCTCGGCCCGGTGAAAAATCTCTGCGGAATTGAGCGCTTCACCATGGCGTTCCTGCAGCGGCGGCAGCAGTTGCCAGCGGCGTTGCAGGCCATCGAAATCGATGGCTTGACTGCTGTTGGCGGCCAGTCTGGCCGCACCGGCTTGATCGAGGAAGGGCTGCAAGGGCCGCAGATACTGCGTGCCGACAATTTCCTTGCGACTGAAATCGATCGCGATGCTCATCTGGTCCAGCAGCAGATAACCGACCCAGAGCAGCGGCAACACCAGCACCGCGCCGACAACGAGAAACTTGGCCCGCAGGCCCAACTGGTGGAACATGGCCGTGACTCCCCTACAGCACACAACGGCAGTACGTCACTGCGGCAAAGCCGCGTTCCACTAAGCACTGATAGCGTAGTTCGTTCTGCGCCAAACGTGAGCGTTTGACCTGTACGCCTATGTGAGTACGCATGTACAGCTAGTAGTCAGGTGAACGGATTTTGCACGCGACCGGGACAGGTGTATCAGTGCAATCGGTTATGACGTACCGGTTTCGGCACGCGTTGCCTGATAATCAATCGCTTGGGCCGTGCCATGACTTCATCATGACGTCCGCGATTTATTTGCCGTCAAGACGTCGCAGTCAGCTCGTGCCGCCAGTCACCAGCCCGCGAATACGGCTGTACAAAAAACATCCGACAGCAACGTCATCTCCCTGCGACTCCTGCACGCGGTAATTTTATGTTGCCGCGACTTGCCAATTACCGTTGGCTTGGGTTGCAATGCCGGCGCTGCGGATTGCCGCCTGATCTGTACGGGCAGTTCCGACAAACATTTGCTGCGTTGCCGGCTTTGAACAAGAGTGGACATGATGTCCCGCATGGATATGAGGAAATTGGTGTGACCGAGACCGTCGATATAAAAACCATACACCCGGAGCTTGAGCCGGTATTTGAAGCGCCAAAACAGTTCAGCTACTTCGGCATTGGTACACGCTTGTTTGGCAAGCGCGATTTCAATAACCAGAGTCGCTCACATGTCGCCACGCTCTGTTTCACCTTGTTCTTTGTTCCGATCTTCCCGTTGGCAGCCTATCGGGTTGCCCAGCATGGCTCGGATCGTTACGTACTGGGCAAGGTGCCAGTGTCGGCATTCGCAAAAAAAGCCGGGGTTGCCGCGGTCTCAGCGCTGCTGCTTACCGGCGTGACAACCGCCATCATGGCGTATCTGGACTCACCTTCTTATCAAGCTCGGAACAAGCTCTCGCAGGCAGAAGATTCCATCAATGCTGGCCACTACGCCGCCGCAGCGCAGCTCTATAAAAGTGTCTTCGACGGCGCCCCGGCGGAATTCAGTAATCAAGCCAAGGAGTCCATGAAGCGACTGCTGAGTCATGAACGGATCGGCGCGATTCCTGACAGCGAGCTGGCCGAGACCATTAAGACCATTCGGTCCATTCCGTCCTCGCATCTGCGGCTGAATGACCAACAACTGCTAGCCGACACCAAGGCAAGGCTGACCGCAATCCAGCAGACCGCGCCGACGGAAGCCCATCAGCTGTATCACAGCATCGCTGATCTGGCGGCTGACGACATCGCGTTTCAGCAGATGGATGAGCCGCTGCTACGCGCCGTTCTGGGCCAGAACCCCGAGCAGGTGGATGCGGTTGTTGAGTTGGCGCAGCTATTGGTCACCCGCGGCGATCACGCAGCGGCATTGGCAATTCTGCAACCGGTAGAGGCAAAGCTGGGCAGCAGTGACGGCGCTCGCATACTCGGTCAAGCCTATGTTGCGGAAGGCGACTTCCAGCGTGCGTATCCATTACTCTCTGCCTACATGGCCGACCGGTTGAAAGCGCTGAACAGTGCCGAAAAGCATTACTTTGATCTGCAAAAGAACTTGTGGGATGCTGAATTCGACAAGCTCAACAAAGGCAAAGGACCGCAAAGTTTCTACTCTCGCTACGACAAAACGCCCGAGGCAGAGCGGCAGGCACTGGTCAACGAGTATGTAGCCAACCAGGTGCGTGGCAATAAAAAGTTGGCGGTAGCTTTGGAGGCCTATCGAGACAAGGCCAAGGTTGTTCCAGTGGCGCTGGATTACGGAATCGTGTTGCTACGTCGCGCGGAGACCATGACGGATGCGGCGGCGCGAGATGCCGAGCTGAAGCACGCGGAGTCGACTTTTCTGGCGATTAACGGCGTGGTCGGTGACAGCGATGATTATCGTCTGTATTTGGGCCAGGTTTACTATTGGCTTGGCAAGCATGAGGACGGCCACAAGCAATTCGATGAGTTGCTGAACAAATACAAGCGCAGCCAGCAGGCGCTGTTGTCGGTGGCCAATATTCTCCGCAACATCGGCATGAACGCCGAGGCGACCGAGCTGGCGAAGGAGTCGTATGACGCCGCCAGTGACAAGGTGAACAAGTACGCCGCCGCCCAGCTGTTGGCACTACTGGCTCAGACGCAAAAGGACCGGCTGTTCTGGTTGGAACGCGCCGATCCGACGGCGCCATCGGTGGTTATGGATTTGACCTCAGAAAAGGGGTACGCGGCGGAGCGGGATGGCAACGGCAAGAAAGCGGCCGAGTTTTACCGCGAGGCGATCAAGCAGGCATCGGTGCTGCCGGCCAGCGCAGCGACCTACAACAATACCGCGCTGATCTATCTGGCGTTGCATCGGGTGTCCGGTGAGCAGCGTGCGCTTGCACAGGGCATTGAGCTGATGGAGAAGGCGGTCGAACTGTCGCCGTCTGACAGCATTTTGCTCGGCAATGTCGCCAGCTATCTGATGACCAACGGACTTCGGGAAATATTTGCCGGGAAAGTCGATTTTGCCTTGCTGCAGACGGACCCGTCGCTGGATGACCTCGGCTTTCTTTATGCAGATCAGCGTGGCTACGAACAGTATCAGGCCAGTGTTGGTAGCAATCCACTGATAAAGCGGGCAGCGGATTATTTGAAAAAAATCGTGTTGCTTGCACCAAAAGAGGCACGCAATTACTTCAGTTTGTATCAGTTGGCGTCCTTTACCAAGGATACGGAGCTGATGAGCTATATCAACGGCAAGCTGGAGCAGAATGCCGTTGATCTGGTGGCGATAAGAAAGCAATACGATGACTACATCCAGCACGCGGATCAGGCCGAAACTGAAAAGTCCTTGCGGCAACAGATTGCATTTTACCGAGCCCTGAATCAGCAGGCACAAATGTCAGCAATGACACGTGCCGTGGCGCAATCCAAGCTGGCCGAGCTGCTTTTGCGGCAGGTTCAGGATGGTGCACTGGCCAGTGCTGATGAAGCGGTGCAATTGCTGGAGTCCGCTCAAAAGCTGCAACCATCAAGCGCATTGAGCAGTCAGTTGGTGACCGCATTGATGACCCAGGCAAGTCTGGCTGTTGCCAGACAGTCAGTCGGCTACCGTCAGCAGCGCGAACGCGCGGGCCGGAACCTGACCGATGAGAGCCTTGCGGCGCTTGCGTTGTGTAAAAATGAAGCTGATGCAAAGTTGTTGCAGGAGCATGCATCGTCGCAACGCGCGTTCGATATCGTCGTCCACGACATGCAGCTGTTCCCGAAGGCGACTGGGCTGACTGACTGGGCTCTGGTTGTCCATCAACGACCGGAGACCGCTGAGCGGATTGCCAATAACGTTCGGGTGGCACCAGAAAGCAAGCTGGCGGACGCCATCGCCAGAAAGCTCTATGCCTACAGCACTCATGCGGCGGTTGGCAGCTATTTGTACAACAAACTCAACGGTGAAGTCCTGAGCGCGGACAAGGTACTCGCCGAATACGCACAGCAGCAGACGTATTTGCCGAGTCAGTTGCTGTAAGCGAAGTCAGTATCTCTACAGTGTTGTCCGCAGGCGACAGCCACCACTTCGGTGGCTGTCGCCTTTCTATTTTTCGCACCTCGCCCATCTTGGCCTTGCGTTAGAATTCAGAGATAGGGCACCACCGGCTCTTCGACCAGTCGCGTGTCGATGCGGAGCAGGTCACGCAATATGGCGGTGTGGCCCTGGCCGGCGATCACCAGCACGCGTTCGCCGGGCGTGGCGACGAGCTGGATATTGGCGTACATGCGGAAATTGCGTTGCCACCAGCTGGCGCTGGCATCGGCACCCAGATATTTCCCGTCACTGGCGCCGACGGCATTGGTCAACAGATACATGTCCTTGTTGAGCCGGTCCTCCTCCGGCGAGTTATTCACCAGCAACAATTCGCGCAAGCTCAAAGTCTGATGCTGGTGCTGAAAACGCGCTGACAGCGAGTCAATCAGATTCTCCATCGCTTTCATGGCTTCCGGATCGTGTTCTTGCATGTAGGTCCAGTAGTCGCTGTTCCAGTTGACATTGCGTTCGTCGAAACTGCTGACCTTGCGGAGCCCTGCGAGTTTGGCGACGCGAAAGCCCAGTTGGTAGATCTCGTTACGTTCGAGCTCGAACTTCCCAGCCAGATAATCCTGGTAACGCTGATTCATTTGCGCTTCGTTTTGCGGATCGTATTCGAGCAGAACCTTCGTTGGCTTGAATGTGCTGAGACGCTCGGTCAGCGCCTGCAGGTAGGCTTGCGAGGCGGGTTTCAGCACGTCGATGGTCTCGAACTTCACCGCGTCCAAGCCGGGGTTGTTGAAATGAAACAGGCCGAGCAGCATGACCTTGGCGGGTGCGGCCGAGCTGGTCGTTGTCGATGGCGTGGCCGATTTTGGTGCTACGGGCGTGGTTTCGGCTGCAGCCTGAGCGTTGCTGAATGCAAGGCTGAACAGCAGCGTCAACGCGGTCAGTGTGGTGGATAGCTTTTTCATGGCGTTTCCTTATCGGGGCAAGTCGTGCTGGTGCTGGGACGCCGCTTTTCGCGCATGGGTTTGTACCGTTGCCGAGAAATTTCCTGACGCATTGCAGCAAGGTCGGCTGGCAATATTCACGGACAGCGCAATTCCTTGCGGTCGCGGCGCTATATTGCCGCGCATCGGATCGCCGGCGCGGTATTCGCGAACCGTGTCAGCGCTGGCGGTTGCTGGCTTGCCGTGGTCGCTGGCGTGGGTGGCCGCGGGTTCGAGATGGTTTCGGGTTCGGCGGGAGCGTTCGACAGGAATGTTCGAAATGAATGTTCGAGATCGGCGTTAGGTTCGATTAGTCCAATCAGTTGGGCGCAGCGGCGGAGCCCAACATCAGGAACGCGATTTCAAAATCGGCGAAAAGGAGAGCGAGATGAAGATGCATGCAGTGTTAGGTGGTCTGCTGATGGCGGCGGCCAGTCTGGTCTGTCAGGCCGAGGTGAATCTGGCAGCGCCCGGCCGCAGTGAAGCCGATTTGAAGCGCGATGAAACCAGCAAGCCGCAGCAGATGCTGGCGCTGATGAATATCAAGCCAGGCGCGGTTGTGTTCGATCTGCTCGGCGGTGGCGGCTATTTTACCGAACTGCTGTCGCAGGCCGTTGGGCCGAACGGCAAGGTCTATTTGCACAACAACAAGGCTTACATGCCCTATGTCGGCAAAGAACTTGAGGCACGGCTTGCCGGCAACCGGCTTAAGAATGTCGTGCGTTACGACAAGGAAGTGGACGATTTGGGCCTGGCCGAAAACAGCGTGGACGCGGTGTTTTTTGTCATGGGTTATCACGACATGTACCACGTCTCCGAGAACTGGAAAATTGATCCGGCGCAGCTGATGGCTCAGATCCGCAAGGCGCTGAAACCCAATGGCCTGATGCTGGTGGTTGATCACAATGCCAACCCCGGCACCGGCATTCAAAGCGGCCAGGAGCTGCATCGCATCGAAGCGGCCTACGTCAAGAACGAGCTGGCAAAGTTTGGTTTTGAGTTGGTGACCGCCAGTGATGCCCTGCAGAATCCGCAGGACGACCACAGCCTGTCGGTTTTCGACCCTGCCATCCGCTACCACACCGATCGGTTCGTCTTTGTCGTCAGGAACAACAAGGCCGCGACGAAGTAGGCCGTCTCTTCCTCGTTTCATCTGGCGCGCTGCAGCGAGCTGACCAACCCGCCCTGCAGCGCCCGTCATTCTGTTGCCGTTTTGCCGCACTGGCTCAACCTCGTAGTCCGAACCGTGCTCGGCCGAAGCCGGGCGACCTTTGCTATTGTCCGGATCAGCCGGCTACACTGGCTCCACACTCCAGAGGGAACCGGAGCCTCGCCAGGCCATGCTAATGAAGCTGCTGTCCGAGCTGCGTCGTCGCAATGTCATCAAGACGCTGGCGATTTACACCGGTGTTGTTCTCGCCACCCTGGAAACGGTTTCAGCACTGTTTCCGATGCTGAATCTGCCGCCGATTTACGCCACCGTTGTCGCCATCGCTCTGCTGGCCGGCTTTCCGGTGGTGTTCTACATCTCCTGGTTCTTTGAACTCACCGACGAAGGCCTCAAGCGCACGGCGCCCAGTGAGGAAGCCGCTGTCACCACGCTCGGATTGGCGCAGTGGTTTGGTTTGATGGTGATTCTGATCGGCTCGGTGCTGATCGCCTATCTGCTCTATACCCGCATTGCCGCCGACATGGCCAGAACGGCCGAAGGCCAGAGCAAGGTGGCAGTGGCGCCCTCCATTGCCGTGTTGCCGTTTCGCGATCAGAGTCCGGAACGCGATCAAGGTTACTTCGCTGAAGGTCTGGCGGAAGAATTGACCAGTCTGCTCGGTCAGCGTCCCGGCCTGCAGGTGGCAGCGGCGAGCTCCAGCTTTATTACCGCCAGCAAAGGCATGACGCCGGTCGATGCCGGCAAATCGTTGGGCGTGGCGACGGTGCTGACCGGCAGCATCGTGGTGGCGGGTGATCGGTTGAAAGTGATTGTCGAACTGGTCGATGCCACGGATGGCAAGACGCTGTGGACGCAGAGTTTCAGTCGCACGCTCAGCGACATGTTTGTCATGCAGGAAGAGATCGCTCGATCGGTTGCCAATTTGCTGGAAGATGTTTATCTCGAAGCTGGCGCAGTAAAAAGCAGCGCCAAAACGGCCAGCTCGGATGCCTATGTGTTGTACCTGAAAGGCCGCGAGCAATACCGCAAGCAAACGACCGAAGCGATGAAGGACGCTCGCAAGCTCTTCGAGCAGGCAATAGGCGTCGATCCGGAGTATGCCCAGGCCTATGTCGGCTTGGCCGACAGTCTGGTGCTGCTGGCCAGTGGCAAAAGCAAACTCGGCATTCTGGATCCGGGCATTGCGGCCAGTCTGGCCGAACAGAATCTGGCGAAAGCGTTGGTGCGAGCACCGGAGCTGGCCGATGCCTATGCCATTCAGGGCAAGGTGTTCGAGCTGCAGCAGAAAGTCGACGAAGTCATTCCGGCTTATGACAAAGCGCTCAGCTTGAATCCCAATCTGGCAATCGCTCATATGTGGAAGTATCTGGCACTGGAAAAAGCCGGCCGCCACATCGATGCCTTGGATTCATTGGAGCATGCGTATCGGCTCGATCCGTTGTCGGTGACGACGATGTTCAACCGTGCATTTGAGTTGTCGCGGCGTGGCCGCTTTGCCGAAGCACGGCAACAGTTCGAGCAACTGATTGATCAGTATCCGTCTTCGCCGATGGGCCATCAGGGATTGGCGGATGCGGCATTCCGCAATGGCGAACTGGCGCTCAGTCTGGCGCACTGGCACAAGGCCATGCTGATCTCGCCGGACAACGTCAATTTTCAGCAAGCCTATGTTTCGATGCTGCTTATGTTGGGTTTGTTGGATGAAGCCAAACCGTTGGCAACCGACAGCTACTACACCGCAACCCGATTATTGCTGAGCGGTGATTATCCGGCCCTGTTCAAGGAAATGGCGTTTCAATTGCAGGCCAATCCCGATGACCCCTGGGTGGCGTTTGAAGCTGGCTGGTATGAATATCTGGTCGGTGATGCGAACCGTGGTCAGCAGTTGCTGCTGCAAGCATTGCCCGAGTTGAGCCAGACGGATCTGCTGTCGGCGCCGATGCCGATGTGTAGTCCCGGCATTGAAATCGCCTATGCGCTGCAACAAGCAGGGCGCCAAGCTGAGGCCGATGCGTTGGTGCAAGCCTGTGCCGGGCGCCTGACCGATGGCGTCAGTCAAGGCATTGTCGACATGCAGCAGAGCTATCTCAGCGTTCGCATCGAAGCGCTGAAAGGCAATGACGAGGCAGCGCTGACGGCATTGGAGTTGGCGTTTAGCCAAGGTTGGCGGGAATGGTGGACCGCGCGTGATCCGGTGCTGAGCCGGATTCGGGCGCTACCGCGCGCGCAAGCGGTGTTTCAGCAGATTCAAGCAGCGGTAGCGACCGAGCGTGACAAGGCGAAAGCGTTGGTGCTGAACGAAATTGCCGGTAAGAAATCCTGAACCGTTTCAGCGACAAAAAAAGAGGGCTCATCGGAGCCCTCTTTTTTTCAACGGTTTTGCTTTCGGTAACGCATTAGCAGTACGCCGAAGCCGCTCAGCAGCAAGATCAATGCATCGGGGCTTGGCACGCTGATCGGGCGATCAAACACCAGAATACGCGCCCAACTGGTGTAGCTGGTGCTCTCGCTGAGCCAGCCAATCTGACCGCAGACCATTTCCTCGCCGGTATGATCTTCATTGTCGGCCATGTCGCAGCGGTACGGATCCAGAATGTTGCTGTAATGGAACAGCGTGTAACCCTCTGGTGCAATTTGTGTGAACGTGAACCAAGCATCGTAAGCGCCAGGGCCCATATCCGGTGGCATCACGGTTTGCAGGAAAGCGCCGCTCAAATCCGAGCTGGTGTAATCCCACTCATGGCCCATGCCAGCAATATGCCAGTTCAATTCATACAGCGCACCGTTGATCTCATAATCCGTTTCGCCCATCAACTCCAGCAGGTCGCCGACATAAAATTCGTAATGACAATCGGTGTGGAACTCGCCACCGGTATCGGGCCGAATGATGTTGTCCCAGCAATCGGCCGGCGGCGTGGCGTAGGCCGGAAAGTGCAGACTGTTACGGGAGTAGCCGCCGATGGACGTGCCGCTGACCACGCGGCTGGCGCGATAGTCGAGTGTGGCGAGGTCATACAGCCGGTAGGTTTCGTTGAATGAATCCTGCTGGGTTGAACCACCGCCGCTGCGGATCAAAATCGCATTGGCATCGGTAGCAATGGCCGACATCAGCACGGCCGTAAGCGTTGTCAGCAGTTTGGCGGAGAACGACCCTTTCATTGTTGCAGCTCCTTGCATGATGGGTTCTGGGTGCTCGGGAAGCACGCGCCGCAGTATAGTTCATGACCAAAGCGAGCGCTGATCTGATGCTGATGCAGCGCAGCAGCGAGCAAACATCGTGCGGATTCGGGCGATATGGCCGATGAATGTCGCCGATAAACGAAGCGATTTGTCAGGAGTTTTTACATGCGCAGCTTATCTGTCATTTTTGTGGCGGTGATCGCCCTGTTGGGAAGCCGGCTCGCTTTTGCCGAGCAAACCCCGGACGTGAAGTTTCTGAACTCCGGCAAAGTGCTGCCGACGAACTTGCCCTTTTCGGAAGCGGTACAGGTCGACAAGCTGCTGTATCTGTCCGGCCAGATTGGCGTCGTACCCGGCACCATGGCCCTGGTGCCGGGGGGCATGGCCGCCGAAGCCAAACAGACCATGGACAACATTCGCAGTGTTCTGAATGCCAATGGCTATGACATGAACGATCTCGTCAAATGCACCGTCATGCTCGCGGACATGGCGGAGTGGTCGGCGTTCAACGCCATCTACAAGGGCTACTTTTCCGAGCACTTCCCGGCGCGCAGTGCGTTTGGCAGCAATGGTCTGGCCTTGGGCGCACGGGTCGAGGTCGAGTGCATTGCCGCCCGGAACTGAGCCAGCCGTGGCAAATGTGTCCGACGGCCCCGACGGGTCGCATTTCGAAATACATTTTTGCTAGGTGGATTGGGGCATCCGGCTTAGTCTCGCTCGACGCTTCGGGCGACAGGCGGGACGGGATCCCCGCTCACCTGAACGCTCGAGTCGCACCGTAGTTTGCGGTCAATGCGCTGCAGTTTTTACCGTAGCGAAGTGGTCCTTTTTGCAGCAAGCCGGGCATTGAATCAACCCGGTTTTCGAAGTCATCCTGTTTGTTGGAGTACACCATGCGTCATTTCAAAAAAGCCCTCGCCCTGAGCCTGGCCTTGGCATTGTCTGCGCCGTCCTACGCTGATCAGGACTGGATCAGCCGCAGTAATGATCAGTCCCAGAAACTGCTCAATGTCATGGCCAAGTATTCGCCCGAAGGCGCCAGCCAACTGGGTGTCGATGGCTACGACGAAGCTATTACCGATTTGTCCCATGATCAGTTCGATGAATCGGTGGCAGAGATTCGCGGCGTCATCGCCGAGCTGCAAAAGCAGCTGGCCGAAGAAACCGATTTGCGTATTCGTCAGGACTTGGAAATTCTGATCGGGTCGGCCAACGACCAGATTTCCAGCAGCACGCTCAATCGCAAATACTTTTTCCCCTACATGGATGTCACCGGGCTGATTTTCGGCGTGGTGCAGCAGACGCTGGACCCGCGCATTCCGAAAGAGCGGCAGCTGACGTTGCAGGCCCGTCTGGACAAATATACCGGCATGGCCAAAGGCTTCCGGCCGATTTCTGAACTGGCCATCGAGCGTACGCTGGAGCGCATCAAGGCCGAGCCAGGTCTGCTTGGTCCGTTCATTGGTGAAATCGAACAAAACCAGCGCAACGCGCCGCAGCTGCTGAAAGGCATCAAGGATCTGCTGGCCACCAGTGGCCTGCCCAACTGGAAGAAAAGCTACGCCGCGCTGGAAAAACAGCTGACCGCGTACAACAAGTGGGTCGACAAGGAGATTCTGCCGCGTGCTCGCAAGGACCATTTGCTGCCAGCCGAAGTCTACGCCGACAACCTGCACCAGTTTGGTGTCGACATCACCCCGGACGATCTGATCGCCAAAGCGCTGACCTCGTTTGCCGAAATCCGCAACCAGATGACGATTACTGCGGGTTTGATCGCAAAGGAACGCAAGTTTGATGACGCCGATTACCGCGCTGTCATGCG
Organism: Permianibacter fluminis; assembly: GCF_013179735.1. Lineage (NCBI taxonomy): Bacteria > Pseudomonadati > Pseudomonadota > Gammaproteobacteria > Pseudomonadales > Pseudomonadaceae > Permianibacter > Permianibacter fluminis. The sequence goes on from NZ_JABMEG010000001.1 coordinate 1,644,795, forward strand.
CAAGCTGAAAGCCGAGCAGATCCCGGCTGACAAGGTCATGCCGCTGTACGCGGACCGACTGGCCCAGATTGAAAGCGCCATTGCCGCGAATCACATCGTCGCGCTGCCGGATCGCAAGGCTGTGATCCGCTTGGCCAGCCCGGCAGAAAATGCCCAGCAACCGGCGCCGCACATGAATCCGCCGCGCCTGCTTGGCAACACCGGTGAATACGGCGAGTTTGTCCTGACCACGGCGATGCCGCCGGATGCCAGTGGCAAGAGCAAAGTGTTCGATGACTTCACTCATCAGGCCGGCACCTGGACCCTGACCGCGCACGAGGCCCGGCCGGGTCATGAGCTGCAGTTTGCCAAGATGATCGAAACCGGTGTCTCGACCGCACGCGCTGTGTTTGCTTTCAACAGCGTCAACGTCGAAGGCTGGGCGCTGTATGCCGAAGCCGAAATGCAACCGTACGAACCGCTCGACGGTCAGCTGTTCGCCCTGCAGGCGCGGATGCAGCGTGCCGCTCGTGCGTTCCTTGATCCCATGGTCAACCTCGGCCGCATCACGCCGGAAGAAGTGAAGAGTTTCCTGATGAATGAAGTCGGCCTGTCCGAAGGCATGGCAACCCAGGAAATGCAGCGCTACACCTTCCGCGCACCGGGCCAGGCGACTTCGTATTTCTACGGCTATCAACGGCTGATGGAAACGCGCCAGCTTGCCCAGCTGATGCTGCGCGACAAGTTTGATCGGCAGGCGTTCAATGACTTTGTTTTGGCTCAGGGTCTGGTGCCGCCAGCATTGCTGCGCAAAACCGTGCTGACCGACTTTGTCCCGGTGCAACTCAAGAAATGAAGTGATTCAACAAGACCTAAATCGTCTGAAACAACGGCTGCGTCATGCAGCCGTTTTTCATGGCGGCTGATTATACTTTTGGCTCCTATATTTTCATCGTTGGAGCTCATCTCTATGGACATGCCAAAACCCGATCACCGGCATCAGCAACTGGCCCGTCTGGCTGGCTCCTGGCGTGGCGATGAAAAAATGCCGGCATCGGACTGGGCGCCGGCGGGCAGCGCCACGGGTATCGTCGAGAACCGGGTCGCGCTCGATGGTTTTGCCGTGATTCAGGATTACCGGCAGGAGTCGTCTGGTGTCGTGACCTTTCGCGGCCATGGCGTGTTCACGGTCGACGGTGATGACGTTGCGCTGTATTGGTTCGATACTATGGGCGGCTCGGCCAATGTCTATCGCGGCCGCTGGCAAGGCGAGGTGTTGTCGCTCGCGGCGGAGCTCGGACCAATGTCGAGCCGCTGTGTGTTCACCGTCAGTGGCGGTCGTTACCGGTTCGAGATGGACATGAAAGCGCCGGGTGGCGATTGGAAAAACATGATGACCGGCCAGTATTCAAAAGCCGGTTGAAGTCGCACCGCTTGGCATAACGTTGATGCCGTAGGCAGAACACAGAACACAGAGCACAGAACACCGTAGGGCAGCTCAAGCGCAGCGGAGCTGCCGTTTTTAATCGGTCCCTTTTTTTACCCGACCGGCTTGTCTGGTTTGCAATCGAATTGGCGGGTCCGCTGCGCTTGACCCGCCCTACCAAAGACTACCGAATGGGCCTGTCAGACCTGTTCTGCCAAGTCAGAGCTACGAAACCCGCATCAAAAAAAATGGCAGCCTTGTTGGCTGCCATTTTTCATTCCGTGCTTGTGGCTCAGTTTTGCTTGACCGCTTCGGCCGCCGCCACTGCTGCTGCTTGTTTTGCGGCTTCTTGCTGAATGTCTTCGGCGCGGTGACCGGTCCAGTAATCGGCGTTTTTGATGCCGAGCTTTTCCGGGTGGAACACCGGGTCCAGGCCTTGCTTCTTCTGCGCTTCGTAATCACGCAGGCACAGGAATGCCGGTTTCTGCAGCAGGATAATCGCGACAATGTTCAGCCAGGCCATCAGGCCAACGCCGATGTCGCCGAGACCCCAGGCCAGATCCGCAGTTTTCACGGTGCCGTAAACGGTTGCTGCCATGATCGCGATCTTCAGCACCATGATCATCCACGGCCGCTGCACTTTGCGGTTGATGTAGATGATGTTGGTTTCGGCAATGTAGTAGTACGCCACGATGGTGGTGAAGGCAAAGAAGAACAGCGCGACGGCGACGAAAATAGAACCGAAGCCCGGCATCATCTGCTCCATCGCGGTTTGCACATAGCCGGGACCGGCCGCAACACCGGCAACGCCCTGATGCAGCACTTCACCGTTCGGACCATCGACGTTGTACAGGCCGGTGATCAGCAACATGAACCCGGTGGCCGAGCAAACGAACAGGGTATCGATGTACACCGAGAACGCCTGCACCAAACCCTGTTTGGCCGGATGCGATACCGCCGCTGCCGACGAGGCATGCGGGCCGCTGCCCTGACCGGCTTCGTTCGAATACACGCCGCGCTTGACGCCCCAACTGATCGCCAAGCCCAACATCGCACCGAAGGCTGCATCAGCGCCGAACGCGCTCTTGACGATCATCACGAACATATGCGGCAGCTCGCCGATATTCAGTGCAACGATCACGCAGGCGACAATGATGTAACCGAGCGCCATGAACGGCACCACGGTGCTGGCGAAATTGGCAATGCGCTTAACGCCGCCAAAAATGATGAAGCCGAGCAATATCGCCAGACCGGCGGCGGTGACATTTACGTTGACGCCGAGCGCCTGATTGAGGCCAGCGCCAATCGAGTTGGCCTGGACGCCCGGCAGCAACACGCCGGTGGCAAAAATGGTCGCGATGGCAAACACGATGGCATACCACTTCATGCCGAGGCCTTTCTCGATATAGAACGCCGGGCCGCCGCGGTATTCGCCGGCAATTTTTTCTTTGTAAACCTGACCGAGCGTCGATTCGACAAACGCCGAGCTGGCACCGAGAAACGCCACCATCCACATCCAGAACATGGCACCGGGGCCACCGAACGTGATCGCGGTCGCCACGCCGGCGATATTGCCGGTGCCGACCCGGCCGGCCAGGGTCATGGTCAGCGCCTGAAACGACGACACGCCGGCATCGGTCGATTTGCCGTCGAACATCAGCCGCAGCATTTCGCCGAAATGGCGCAGCTGGGCGAAGCGCGAGCGCAGCGAAAAATACAAACCAACGCCAAGGCAGAGATAAATCAGTGCCGGGCTCCAGACATAGCTGTTAATGGTGTTGACCAAGTCCATCATGGGAAGCATCTCACTTGTTTTTGATTCGACTGCGTTGTTGTGAATGGCAGCATCGTGATTCGACCGCGCGCGAACACCGCGCGGGCGGTCGTGATACGGTCCGGCCCAGCCGGTATCATGCAAGCCAATGCAGATCGATTGGCGCAGCGGCCGGCTGGCCGAAGTCGCGGTTAAGATAACGGCTTGCCCGCGCGGCGCCCAGCAAAAAACGGCGGTGGCCGCAACTGTCATTGTCCATTGACACGACAACAGCCGCATGGATGGCCAGAATCGAGTGCCCACGCGGTCACCGCGCCGGTAGCGCGGCAAAGGAGAACACGATGATCGTCCCGCAATACTGGGCCGAAGCCCGGCGCCAGCAGCGCACCGGCAACAAGCAAATCACCGTGCGCCGTTTCGGTTGGTCCGATGCCAGCCAGGACGCCGCCCAACAGCACGCCGAGCAGCGGGTAGAAGAGGCGCTGGCGCGGGTGGCATCCGGCGAGAGTTTGGCCCGGCGCGAAGCCAAGATCGCTTACAACGGCGCCGAAGGCCTGCCGATTCGCGAAGAGATTGTCAGCCGGCACGGCGACACCGTGATCACCCGCAACAGCTATGGCGCGCTTTGCCTGAACACTGCCAATGTGCTGTTTGTCGACATGGACTTCAGCAGCCCACTGTCGGCGCGCTGGCTGTCGGTGGTGAATTTTGTCGGCGTGATGTTGGCAATTTTCTTCGGTGTCATGCGGCAATCGTGGCCGCTGGGCTTGGCGCTGTTCTTTGGCTCGTTGCTGCTGAGTTACCCGGTCGCCAGCCTGTTGCAACGGCAGTGGCAACGCCTGCGCGGTGGTGCCGAGCAGCAGGCGCTGGCGCAGATCCGGGCGTTCGCCAGTGCCAATCCGGATTGGCATCTGCGCGTCTACCGGACCCCGGCCGGCTTTCGGGTGCTGGTGATGCAGCGGACTTTCGATGCTAATGAAGCCGAGGTCCAGCGCTGTTTCACCGCGCTGGCGGCCGATCCGGTTTACCAGCAAATGTGCCGCAACCAGCGCTGCTTTCGTGCCCGGGTCAGCGCCAAGCCCTGGCGTATTGGCATGGCCGGTCATTTGCGGCCACGGCCCGGCGTCTGGCCGGTGGCTGCCGAGCATCTGCCCGAGCGGCAACGCTGGCTGGCAGCTTATGATGCGCAGGCGAGCCAGTTTGCTGCCTGCCGTTTTGTCGAAGCGCTGGGCAGTCAGCGCAGCCATCCGGACGCGCTGGCCGTGCAGCAGTTGCATGATGCGCTGTGCCGCGCGGACAGCGCGCTGCCATTGGCCTGAGCGTAATGGTTGGGTTCGCCCACCGCGGCGCGAATGACTGCAATGTGCCGCTGCAGAAATGATTTGAGATGAATGGGTTTTACACGTGACCTGCACGTGTCTTGGTGGAAGGTGCTGTTGTGCTGTCGTTACTTTTGAATGGTGAATATCAAGTGTTTGGCATTGTGCTGGTCGCGATCATTTTGTCGCTGTCCCTGCACGAGTTTGGTCATGCCGCGTCCGCGACTGTGCTAGGTGATCGCACGCCGGGCCTCGCCGGTCGGCTGACACTTAACCCCGGCGCCCACATTGATCTGATGGGCCTTGCCATGGTCGTGCTGGTCGGTTTTGGTTACGCCAAACCGGTGCCCTTCAATCCGCGCAATATTCGTCATGCCTGGGGTTCTGCTGCGGTCGCCGCGGCCGGTCCGGCGATGAATCTGTTGCTCGCGGTAGTCGCCATCAATGCTTACGTGTTCTTTGCCCGCAGCGGCAGCATTGCGCCGGATTCGTCGGCCGCGTTCTCGTTGCTGATCATGGCCCAGATCAACCTGCTGCTGATGCTGTTCAACCTGATCCCGCTTGGCCCGCTCGATGGTCACTACATCATGTCCTGGTTTCTGCCGCCGCGGCTTGGCTATCAATACGATCAATTCAACGCCCGTTACGGCAACATGGTGTTCATGGCGCTGATTGTGCTGAGCATCGCCGGCGTGCCAGTGTTCCGCGTGGTCACCTCGTTTGCCGGCACGCTGATGCCGTACCTGACGTTTGTTTGATGCCGGTGATATCGAAGCGCAGTTCGATTCAACACCTGCTACGGAGCTGGCCTTCATGAACGCCCGCAGCCTGCAAACCTATCGCGGTTCTTGTCACTGCGGAGCGGTGCAGTTTGAGATTGATACCGATTTTCCGGAGCTGACCACCTGCGACTGCTCCATCTGCCGGCGCAAAAACGCCCTGATGGTTAAAGTGCACGAGCAGCAGTTCCGGCTGCTGGCAGGCGCCGACGCCTTGACGGAATACCAGTTTCACACCCACACCGCCCGCCACTTCTTCTGCAAAATCTGCGGCATTTATCCGTTCCATCGCAAACGGGTTACCCCGGACTATTTCGGCATCAACGTTTTTTGCCTGGAAGGATTCGATCCGGAAGGTATTCCGGTACGGCAGACGGTTGGTGCGGCCATGCCGTAGACGCCGTTGCACTGTTTGCATGCTGCTGCTGTTTTAGTGCAACACCCATTCCCCCTTCGTTGTCCGCTTGACACTAATCCGCTCGCCTTGCTCCGACGGGTTGCTGCCATCCGGCGCCAGACTCAATTTGATTCTCAGCGAGCATTCGAACTCGCCGGGCTTTCCCTGTGGTATCGGGTGACAGCTTTCTTTGTGGACCTCGTAGAGCGTTGGATGCAGCGTCAGTTGACGACCGGTGGCGGTCACCTGAACTGGTAAGCCGCCCATTTTCTTGATGGCGTCGTAGCGCTGGAATTCGAGTTCGCGCAGCACGGCTTCCGACGGTTCTTCGATGGCTTCAGCGGCGGTTGTTTCCGCTGGCTCTTGCTTGGTTTCCGCGCTGTCTTCGGTGGCGTCGTCGGACGACTCCTCCGAACTTTCGTCTGCACTCTCATCATCAGCTCCCTGAGTCGACGATTCAGCGGAGACCAATACCGGATCTTCCTGGTTTTCAGCAATCGGCGCTTCCGGTTTGGTGCAGCCGGTGACGGCGAGTGCCAGGAGTGTGGCGAGCAATCGGCTGGGCATGGTCATCATCCTGAGTGGTTTGCCAGATTATCCGGTATGAGTTGAAGAATTTGTAGGCGGAACGATCAGCGAGTGATGGGCATTGTCGCCACGTGGTTATTCAGCGCGAAGATAATCAAAGCAAGGCTATTCAATGTGTGGTTCAACAACGCGAGTTCCGGAGGTTGGGCTGATAAGCCCAACAAATAAATGTTGGTGTGAGAAACAGTGCCGGGCTTCGGGGTTGTACAGCAGGGCTCAGCCCAACCGACAACGGTTTTTCTGCCTGACAACCCGCACGGCTGCCAGCCTGAACGCCCTTGCCAGTTTGGGCCGGTAGCCGTGAAGAATCCGGCCATTCCTTGATCTGCCGACTTGACGGAATTTCGGGCAGGCCCGATCATGTCAAACGCGAATCATTATCATCAGGCTTCCTATCGTGTCTTCGCCCGCAGCAAACCTTGCGCCCGTGCTGCCGCTGTCGGCGGCGGTCGCTGGCCAGGCCTATCAGGTGATAGCGCTCACTTCTGACTCAGCCCATGTCGAGCTGAGCAATCGCTTGGCCGAGCTCGGTTTTTTGCCGGGTGAGCGGGTGCTGATTCTGGCCCGTGGTGTGCCGGGCGGGGAACCGTTGGCGGTCCGGGTCGGGCTGTCGACGTTTGCCTTGCGCCGGGCCGAAGCCGATTGCGTCCAGGTGGTCAGCATCAATAGCGGAGGCGGGCATTGATGGACGCCATTGCTGATAGCAACCTGCTGCAGGCCCGCCATATCGCGCTGGTCGGCAACCCCAATTGCGGCAAGACTGCGCTGTTCAACCTGCTGACCGGCAGCCGGCAGAAAGTCGCCAACTACGCCGGCGTTACGGTCGAGCGCAAGGAAGGCCGCTTCGTGACCCCGGATGGTCGGCGGATGCGGGTGCTGGATCTGCCCGGCACCTACAGCTTGCAGGCGCGCTCGCCGGACGAACAAATCACCTGTGATGTGCTGCATGGTCGGCTTGCTGACGAGCCGCGGCCCGAGCTGGCGGTGTGCGTGGTCGATGCCACCAACTTGCGCCGCAATCTGCGCTTTGTGCTGGCAGTGAAACGACTCGGCGTGCCGATGGTGGTGGCGCTGAACATGGTCGACATGGCGCGCAAGCAGGGCCTGAACATTGATGCCGACGCGCTCGCGCGCGAACTCGGCGTGCCGGTGGTACCGACCGTGGCCGTGCAGCACAGTGGCGCCGATGCACTGCGCGCGGTGCTGGATGTCGCCGACAGCTGGACGGTTCCCGGCACCGAGCCGGTGTCGGCAAATGCCGTTGAGAGCGATACCGTTTCGGTGGCCGATGATCACGCCGAAGTGCAGCACATTCTGGCCGTGCTCGGTCTCGATCACACCTTGCCTAATTCGCGCAGCGACAGCATTGATCGGGTGGTGTTGCATCCGGTCGCCGGGCCGCTGATTTTGCTGGCGGTGTTGTTCCTGATTTTTCAGGCGGTGTTTGCCTGGGCCGAATGGCCGATGTCCCTGATCGAAACCGGCACCGCCGCGCTCGGCAACTGGCTGGCCAGCACGATGTCCGAAAGCCTGCTGCGCAGCTTGCTGGTCGACGGCATCATTGCCGGCCTCGGCGGCGTCATCGTGTTTCTGCCGCAAATCGTCATACTGTTTTTCTTTATTCTGGTGCTGGAAGAATCCGGCTACCTGCCGCGCGCGGCGTTTCTGCTGGATCGTTTGATGGGCGGTGTCGGTTTGTCCGGCCGCTCATTCATTCCGCTGCTGTCGAGTTTTGCCTGCGCCATTCCCGGCATCATGGCGGCGCGCACCATTCAGAATCCGCGCGATCGCTGGGTGACGATCATGATCGCGCCCTTGATGACCTGCTCGGCACGCTTGCCGGTGTATGCATTGCTGATCGGCGCGTTTATTCCACAGCGTGAAGTCTGGGGCGGTTTGTCATTGCAGGGGCTGGTGCTGTTCGGTTTGTATTTTGCCGGCATCATCGCTGCGCTCGCCGTGGCCTGGGTATTGAAGCGGCTGACCGCCAAGGGCCAGACCCGGCAACTGTTGATGGAGTTGCCGACTTACCACCTGCCGGCGGTGCGCAATATCGCCATCGGTTTGTGGCAACGGGTGGTGATTTTTCTGTCGCGGGTCGGCGGCATCATTCTGGCGCTGACCATTCTGCTCTGGTTCCTGAGCACGTTTCCGGCGCCACCGGCCGGCGCCACCGGCCCGGCCATCGATTACAGCTACGCCGGTTATCTCGGTCGTTTGCTTTCCAATATTTTTGAACCGATTGGTTTCAATTGGCAGATTTCCATCGCACTGGTGCCCGGTTTGGCCGCGCGCGAAGTAGCCGTGAGCGCGCTCGGCACCGTCTACGCGCTTTCGGCAACCGATGATGCGGCGGCGCAATTGCTGACGCCGATTATCGCCAGCCAGTGGAGTCTGGCGACTGCGCTGTCGCTGCTGGTGTGGTATGTGTTTGCGCCGCAATGCCTGTCGACCATTGCCACGGTCAAACGCGAAACCGGCGGCTGGAAAGCACCGCTGATCATGACCACGTATTTGTTCGCGCTGGCGTATCTGGCGTCGTTCATCACCTACCGCGTTGCAGTGGCGTTTGGTGCCGGCTGAGGAGGCCAACATGACTGAGTTGTGGAATGCATTGGCCCTGCTGATGGTGCTGCTGGCGTTTGCTTATGCGGCCAAAAAACTGCTGCCGGCGACTTGGCTGGCGCGCTGGTCGGGCAAACCCGTCAGCACGGCCGGTCAATGTGGCGGCGGCTGCAACGGTTGCGGCAGTGCAGCAGCGGTGCGCAAGTCGCACAGCTGAGGGCAACGGCAGGCCGTCAGCATCGCTGTCGCCCTCTGCTCATGTCCGGCGCCAAGCGCCGGAAAAAAATCACCCATTCGTTCGTCAATGGCAGGGGACATCGGGCAAAAGTGCACTAGCCTTGGTTGAGCAACAGGCTCGCCAGACATCGCCCGCTCATGCCCGCAACGCCACCGCCATCGCTGACCCAAAAAGGTCCCATCGCCACTTTTCAGTCCCGGCGTGTCCGCCAGATTCTGTTGATTGTGCTGGTGACCTTGCTGTTCTCGCTGATCAAGGGTCTTTTCTACGGCAACTGGCTGACCAATGTCGTGCTGACGATCGCCACCGCCATCATGGCGCTGGCGTATTGGCTGGCTTACCGCGACTACACCCAGCTTGCCGCCGCCATCATGCTCGGCTCGGTCTGTCTGATGCTGTCGCTGCTGGCGGCGATCAACGAAGGCGCGCGCGATGAAGCCCTGCTGGCGTATCCGGTCATCCTGATTTTTGCCGGCATGGTCGGCAATCGGCGGCTGTATTTCTCGTTGTTTGCGCTGATGGTGCTGACGGTCATCGGCATGGCAGTGGTCAATCTCAATGGCATTTACATCAACCGCCTAGCGCCACCGGGCCTGAATGCTTATATCGATTTGCTGGTGGTGCTGTCGGTCACGGCGTTCAGCATTTCCATTCTGGTGGCGGATTTGCGCCGGGCCATGACCGAACTCGGCGCCGAAAATGAGCGGGTGCTGCAATCGCAGCAGCAGATCGAATTTCTCGCCAATCACGATGCCCTGACCGGGCTGCCCAACCGGACGCTGGCGCGCGACCGGTTCAGTTTGATCTGCGCCAACGCCCAGCGCCATCAGCAGCTGGCGGCACTGCTGTTTCTGGACCTCGACAACTTCAAGACCATCAATGATTCGCTCGGTCACGACGCCGGTGATGAGCTGCTGTGCGAGGTGGCCAAGCGGCTGCTGCACAGCACGCGCGCGGTCGACACCGTCTGCCGGCAAGGCGGCGACGAATTTCTGATTCTGGTCAGCGAAGCCAGCGACAGCGATGCCGTGGCGGCGCTGGTCAGCAAGATCATGACGCGGCTGTTGCAGCCGTATCGCATCACCGGCATGGAGATCACGGTCACCTGTTCGCTCGGCATTGCACTGTATTCGGAGGACGGTACCGACTTTGATACCTTGCTGAAAAATGCCGACACCGCGATGTACAGCGCCAAGGCTGCCGGCCGCAACGGCTTCCGCTTCTTTGATGCGGAAATGAATGCCATGGTCAACGATCACTTGCAACTGATCGTTGGCATGCGCCAGGCGCTGCAGCGCAACGAGTTCCAGCTGCATTACCAGCCGAAATTCGATCTGCAAAGCGGCCGCCTGTACGGCGCCGAAGCGCTGCTGCGCTGGCTGCATCCGGAGCGCGGCCTGATCCCACCGAATACCTTTATTCCGATTGCAGAAGCGTCTGGCATCATTGTCGAAATTGGTGCCTGGGTGTTGCAGGAAGCCTGTCGGCAAACCGCGCAGTGGCGGCAGGCCGGCTACGAAAACTGGGTCATTTCGGTCAACCTGTCACCGGTACAATTTCGTCGCGACAATATCGCGGCCACGGTGCAGTCGGCACTGTGGAACAGCGCGTTGCCGGCGGCGGCACTGGAGTTGGAACTGACCGAGTCCCTGCTGATCAACGATTCGGCCAATGTCAGTGCCAGTCTCGGTCAGTTGCGCGATCTCGGTGTCGGGCTGGCCATTGACGATTTCGGCACCGGCTATTCCAATCTGGGTTATCTGAAGCGCTTTGATGTCCAGTGCCTGAAGATCGATCAGTCGTTTGTTCGCAAGCTTTGCGAAAACAGTCAGGACTATGCCATCGTCCGCGCCATCATCCAGATGGCGCAAAGCCTGAAGATTGATACCGTCGCTGAAGGCATTGAAGATGCTGCAACGCTGGCGCAGCTGACTGCACTCGGTTGCACCGGCGGCCAGGGCTATCACTGGTCACCGGCCTTGCCGGCCGAGCAGTTTCTGGCGTTTGCCGAGCGCAGCAAAGGGTAGTCACTCGACCACACTTACACTCAGTGCACGGTGGTGGTGGCAGATGTGGTTGTGTCGGTTGTAGTGGTTTCGTTGGTTTCGTTGGTATCGACGGTAGCAAGTGCATCGACGTCGCCCGTTTGCCGCTCGCCGCTGGCGGCCCCGTCGCGCAGCGCCTGCGGCAGGGTATTGGCGTAGTACTGCAACACCGCGCGCTCAGACACCACGGCGCGATAACTGCCGTCGCGCACTTCTACCAAATGCCGAACCTCCAGCATGTGCAGCGCCGCGTCGAATTGTGCTTCCTGCACTGCCGGCGGAATCACGATCGGCAAATGCAGTTGGGCGGCGCGCGCAAGCAGCTGCTGACAGTGCGCCTTGATGGTCAGCGCCGACAACCAGGTACCGCCGGCTTCCAGCAGCGTCGCGCACGCCAGCGGCACGGGCAGCACCGGCACCACCGCATCGATGCGGGTCATCAGTTGCTGTGACAGCTCCGCGACGGCGGCGATTCGTTCTTCCTTGTTCAGCTTTGCAAAAATCAGTTGTCGTTCGGCGCAATAACTGCGCACGCTGAGCGGCGAGCCGAACACCACGCTGGCGTAGCCAAAACGCTGCCAGCGCGAGCGCAGCATCAGCCAGAACGACTGACCGACAAATTTCACGGTGGTGCGCAAGGCAAACCAGCTGCTGCGTTTGGGCGCGCTGGGGTCCAGCGTGCGCAGCAGCGTGCGATCTTCCAGCACCCGGTCGTAGTTGATGCCCACCGGCACGAACACGATATCGCGCTCGGCGCGCGGACCAAAACTGCGCAGCATATAATCGAGGATGCCAAGGCGAGGGCTTTGCAGTTTTCCATCGCGCGACAAGCCGCCTTCCGGAAACACCGCCTGACAAACGCCTTGCTCGGTCGCCATGCTGACGTAGCGTTCCAGCACCCGGCGATACAACGGGTCCTTGGAGTTACGCCGGACAAAGAACGCGCCCATCGCCCGGATCAATTGCTGCAACGGCCAGATCCGAGCCCATTCACCGACCGCATAAGACAGCGCGGTTTTCTTCGCCGCCAGAAACGCCACCAGCACATAATCCATGTTGCTGCGGTGATTCATCACGAACACCACGGCGGCATGACTGTCGATGCCAGCCAGTTTGTTGTCATCGTGGAAACGCACCCGCACCGAATACAGAAAGCGGGCGAAGCGCCGGGCCAGCGCGTAGCCCACCCGGTAATAGATATAAGCGTTGAAGGCGGGCACGATTTCGCGCGCGTATTTGTGCACCTGCTGCTGGACCAGCTCGCGCGGCAAGTGCTTTTCATTGGCGTATTCGGCGACAGCTTCGAGCACTTTCGGGTCGTAGGCGAGCCGATCAATCAAGGCTTCGCGCTTGGTCAATTGAAAAGGTCGGATGGAAATATGCAGGCGCTGATTGAGCCGATTGATGACCTTGTTGACCCGCCGTCGCATCAGCCAGCGCATCGACGGCATCAACAAGCGGCTGGCCAGCATCCAGAGGCTCAGCACCAGCAACAGCAATACCAGCCACAGAGGCAGAGTAACGGTACTTGTCATTGCCGGGGCATCCTTGGTGTGGTGTTGCGTCCTTGTCTTGCAACGATTGCTTGCGGTCGCTGCCGGGCTCAGCTGAGCGTGTTCTGTGCGGTTCTGTCTCGTCTGGTTCAGGCTAAGGAGACTCTGATTGGGTCTCCGTTCGCCCTGAGCCTGTCGAAGGGGGAACAGAATTACGCGGACATATCAGTCTTCTGTGGTTCGATGACCGCAGGAAATCCCCTTGCGGGACAAGCTCACCACGAACGGTAGTTGACGACTTGTTCCGTGCGTCCCAAAGCTTGTTCCGACTTGGCTCGGCTGGCCGTCAGCACAGATCGCTGTCCTGATTAAGCTAGCGCGTTATGTCGCTGACCGCCAGTGCTGCAGCAGTCAGGTTGGGGCGCACAAACACGCTGAGGCATGAAAGCACTTCGGATGTGCAGACTACGGGTTCTGCAGGAAGCGGCCGAGTTGGTCGGGTGGCATCGGCCGGGACAGGTGGTAACCCTGAATGTGATCGCAGCCCATGCCGAGCAGCAGCATCTGGGTCTGGCTGTCTTCAACGCCTTCGGCAACCACCTGCAGGCCGAGGTTGTGCGCCAGCGCAATGGTCGAGCGGACAATGATGGTGTCGTGTTCGTTGCTGAACATGTCGCGGACAAACAGTCGGTCAATTTTCAAGGCGTGAATCGGCAGCCGGTGCAGATAACCCAGCGAGGAATAACCGGCGCCGTAATCATCAATCGCGATGCGGACGCCGAGCTCGGCCATCCGGTCGAGCCGGAACGCGGCTTGCTCCGGCTCATCCATCAGCGCGGTTTCGGTGATCTCCAGTTCCAACTGGGCTGGCTCGACCTGATAGCGCTGCAAGCCGGTCTGGATCGTCTGCAAAATACGGTCATCGCGCAGATTGCGCGCCGACAGGTTGACCGCCATGTTGAGTTTCAGCCCGCGTGTCTGCCATTGCTGCAATTGTGCCAAGGCCATATCGAGCACCAGCTCGGTTAGCGGATGGATGGCTTCGCTCATTTCTGCCATCGGCAGGAAGCTGTCCGGAAACAGCAAACCAAAACGCGGATGCTGCCAACGCACCAGTGCCTCGAAACCGGTGATGCGACCACTTTTCAATTCGAGTTTGGGTTGGTAGTGCAGCAGCAACTGGCGCTCGCGCAGCGCCAGATCCAGATCGGCCATCATGGCCAGCCGTTCCGGACTGTTCTGATCCTGACTGCGATCATAAATGGCGACGCCGCCGCCTTTGCGTTTGGCTTCATACATTGCCACGTCGGCACTGCGCAGCAGCGCGTGGCTGTCGTCACCATCGTCTGGATAAAATGCAATGCCGATGCTGGCATCCACCATCAATTGCATGGCGGCCACGTCATACGGAGCACGCAGCGCTTTCAGCAATTGCTGGGCGAACTGGCGCATGGCCTCGACATCATTCTCGACACTGGCCTCGATATGGCCCTCGCCATTCTCCGCAGCGGCCGTGATGCCATCGGGCAGCAACAGTGTGAACTCATCGCCACCGAGCCGGCACAGCACGCCGTCCTGACCGGCAAACGCCGACTTCAGCCGCGGCCCGATTTGTTGCAGCAGTAAATCGCCGACATGATGGCCAAGGGTGTCATTGATTTCCTTGAACCGATCCAGATCCATCAGCATCAATGCAGCCCGGCCGTTGTCGGTTTTGCGGTGGGCCATGCGAGCGGCAAACTCACGATGCAGGAACATCCGGTTCGGCAGCCCGGTCAGGCTGTCATGGTGGGCCAGGTATTCCAGACCATCGACGTGGCGCGCGCTGGCAATCGCCAGCGCAACGGTATTGCCGATGGCAGTAAACGAATCCAGTTCGATATCACCGAAATCGCGCGGCTCGCGATACCAGAGTCCGATGCGGCCGAGCACCTTCTCGCGATACGGCAAAGGAATCACCACGCCGGCCTGAACGCCGGCGTGCTGTAAGCGGTCGCGAACGGCGGTCGGGAACGGCTCGCCATCGGTCAGCGCCGGGCAAACAAACAAGCCCGGCTGTTTGGCTAGAACCCGATCCAGAGCTTCGACTAGCGGCGTCAGCTCACCGACCGGAAAACGCTCGGCAGCGAAGCCGGCACTGACATTGACGTGCGGTGCCATCGGGTCATCGTCCTGCAGGCAGATCATCACGTGCGGAGATTGACTCAGACCCAGCAGCGCATCGGTCGCCATTTGCAGAATGAGCTGGGTGTCGGCCGAACCGTGCAGCTGGGTCGACAGCTGATTGATCAGCCGCAAGCTCTCATTGCGTTCCAGCAATTCCTTGCGTGATTGCGCCAACTCGGCATCGGCGCGCTTGCGCTCGGATTGATCACGGACCGTCGCCAGCAAATGCGGCTCGCCGGCAATGGTGACGATATTCAAGGTCACTTCGGCATCGAACGGGGTGCCGTCGTACTGGCAATGCAGCCAGTCGAACTTCTGGGTCATGCCGTTGAACGCGGCAGTGATTTTCTCCACCGCTTTTTCATCCGAGCGGCGACCGTCCGGCTGAAACTCTGGTGAGAACCGATACGGCGGCTGGCCGATGATTTGCTCGCGGGTGCAGCCAAACATTTTCAGCGTGGCCGGGTTGCAGTCGACAAATTGTTCGCCGCGCATCAGGAAGATGCTGTCGCCGGTGCCTTCAAACAAGGTGTGATAGCGGGCTTCGCTGTCACGCAGCGAGGCGCGGGTTTTCTGCTGCTCGCTCAGATCGGCGGCAATGCCAAGAAAGCCGCTGATGCCATCGCCATGCTCACGTATCGGAGTGACTGACAGCAGCACCGGAAAGCGACTGCCATCGCTACGGATGTACGTCCATTGTCGCTGTTCGGCCTGACCGCGGCGCGACAGCGCGACGAACACATCAAAGCCGCTATTGATGGGCTCGCCAAGCTGCTGGCTCAGTTCGGTCGCCCGTTGCAGGACTTCGTCGGCATCGTGAAACAGCGCCGGGGTTAGCTTGCCGATGACGGCTTCGGCGGGATAACCCAGCATGCGGGTGGCAGCCGCATTGAAGCTGCGAATCACGCCATCGACATCGGTGGAGATAATCGCGTAATCGGCGCCGTCCAGTATCGCCTGCTGCATCGCGTTGATCTGTTGCAGCTTGCCAAGCTGCGTTTGCAGTTGTTCGTGTTGTAGCCGTTGCTCCAGCAGCTCGCCTGCCAGTATGAGCAGTGACTGATCCGCGGCGCTCCATTCCCGACGGCCATTGTTCTGTTCCACCCGCAATACGCCCCAGAGCTGACCGCCGGCGTGCACAGGCATTTCCAGCAGCGCCGAGATGGCGAACGGCGCCAGATAACCGGCTGCCAGTTCGGCCAGCCGTGGGTCTTGCTGCGGATCGCTGCTGATTAACAGCTGCCGAGTTTGCAGTTGCTGAAAGTAGCGCGGGCATTGCTGGGCGGAAAAGACCGCGGCTCGGCGCAGCGGATTGTCGGCAGCGGACTCGGCCCGGCAAAACAGACAGGACTGTTCATTGCGTTGCCAGATGCTGACGCGAGAGGCTTGTAGCGCGCTCGCCAGCACCGAGGTCAACTGACTCAGGGCGGAGTCCAGCGGCACTTCGGCATGGCAGGCCTGGCTCAGGGCCAGCACGGTATCGTTGGTCATCGCGTGCTCGACGGTTGCCGGTCTCGCAATGCGGCTGGGGCGTTGAGCCCCACCCGCATCGATGGCAATCAAGGGTGAGATGGCTGCAGTTTAGTCGGTTTTGGCGGCGAGAATTGGCGGCAAGGCAGCAGGTTTCGGGGGTAGGGAAAACTGAATGTAGGGAAAATTGGGTGACGGGGAAAATACGCCGCCAATTAGACGCCTTGCGAGCGAGTTACGGGTTTGTGCTGCTCCCGTCCTTGGCAAGGAGAGGCTGGGGGTGGTTCAGTTCAGAACGCACGGCGGCAGCTATTCACTTCATAGCGCGCTGCCCGTTTGGGTTCGAAAAAATTGCGTGACTTCCTGCTTGATCGCATCGGGAACCCAACCACCCCTAACCCCTCCTTGACAAGGAGGGGGATCATCAAGCGCGATCTTCACCCGCTGTGTACTGTGTTTGATTGAGGCAAAGAAAAAAAGCGCGACCAGCAGGCCGCGCCTTTTTTTCGGGTAAGGCCGTCAGTGAGACGGCGTGATTATGGCCACAACCACATGAAGGTCAGCGCGCTGACGGTGCCGTAAATTAGCGCATCCAGCAGATCCTTGAACACGCTGCTCCAGGTCTTGCCCATCCAGATTGCATTGGCGACGCTGCCGGTACCGTAGGCCATGAACGTGCTCATGCCAACCAGATGCCCGGCGAGATGGGCATTGCCCTGCAAGCCGAACGATTGCGCGGCCAGACAGGCGGCCATTGCGGCAATGAGGAGATTGAGCAGGAACCAGGAGCCGAGCATCTTGCCCATGTTCGGCATGCCGTTCGGAATGATGGTCAGAATGCCGATCGGGCCGTCTTTGTATTTCTGCTGCTGGGCCGGATCGTTCATCTCCTTCATGTCACCGCAATGCGGGAAATGGTACTGGCCCGGGTTGAGGCCGCCAGCTCGGACGGTGGCGCGCATCGCGTCTTCGTTGTCGAGCTTTTTGTAGTCGCTGTTATGCCACTTGAACACCATGTGAATCAGACTGCTGGCAATAAAAACCAACACGGCCGAGGCCAGTATGGGCAACCAGAGTTGCGGCAGTTCGCTCATGTTGCAGGTCCTTTTGTTGTCATCGTTGGTGGAAAACCGGCACAGCGAGATCGCCGGGGTAGTGCGGCGCGGCAGGCAAGGTTTTTAATTCATGCCTTGGCTTCGTTCGCGCCCCGTTTCATTTCGCAAACAGATTCATTTCGCAAACAGATTCAATTCGCACGCAAATAATCAGCCAGACGCGCAAAGGCACCTTCCCAGCCTGTGCGATAACCCATTGCAACCGCAGCCTGTTTGCCCGTCGCGGATTCAAACCGGGTGTGGATGGTCAATTCAGTGCGGCCATGAAAATCGACCAGCGTCACCGTGATCCGCGCGCGTGGTGGCAAGCCGGCGCCGCAGGCATGGCGGTCATCGGCTTCACCAATCAACACCAGCCGTTCCGGCGGCGAGATCTCTTCGTAGTGACCGAGGCAGGGATAGCTGATGCCATCGGGCCCGGTCATGTGCAACGCAAACGCGCCGCCCTCACGCAGGTCGAGCTGGCAATCGGTGTTCTGAAAGCCGGTCGGGCCCCACCATTGCATCACATGCTGCGGTTCCGTCCAGGCTTTGAACACCAGTTCACGCGGTGCATTCAGCAACCGGGTGATCACCACTTCCGTGGCCTGATCTGCTGTCACAATGGGCGCTGACGTTTCCATGGTCGGACCTTTTTGCCGCGAGACAGCGTTCACTCTGCCACAGCTTTTGACTGTCATACCAGTCGCGGCAATCGTCACTTTTACCAGCCAGTTTTACGGCTCACGTCTCCCGACCATGTCAACCCGCCCGGCAACCGACATTACATGCTGGCATTCGGGTCCATGTACATCAGCTCCCAGATATGGCCATCCAGATCTTCGAACGAGTGGCCATACATGAAGCCCATGTCTTGTGGCTCGCGCAGCACGCGACCGCCGGCTGCGACCGCCTTGGCGACCAGCTCATCCACTTCCGCGCGGCTGCTGCATGACAGACACAGCAGCACTTCGGTGGTCTTTTTGGCGTCGCTGATTTCCTTGCTGATGAAGCTCTGAAAGAACTTCTCGACCAGCAGCATCACGTAGATGTCGTCCGCGACAATCATGCAGACCGCGTCGTCATTGGAAAATTTTGGCTCGAAGGAAAACCCGAGCGCGCTGAAGAATGCCTTGGTTTTTGCAACGTCTTTGACGGGTAAGTTCACATAAATTTGCCGGCCCATAATGACTCCCTGAGTATCTGTACGGTTATTGATTGGGTTGAACGAGATGAATCCAGTTGCCGCAGGTATCGTCAAACATCACGGCCGTTATTGGGCCCATGTTGGTCGGCTCACCGCGAAAGACCACGCCGCGCGCTTTCAGCTTTTTCAGCTCAGCCTGAATGTCATGGGTGAGGAAGGCAGTCGCTGGAATACCTGCCTCATACAACGCTTGCTGAAAGATCTTGGCCGGCGCAAAGCCCATCGGTTCCAGTGACAATTCGACGCCGGCGATACCCTCTGGTGATGTCACTGTCAGCCAGCGATAGTCACCGAATGGAATGTCAGCCATTTTCTGAAAGCCGAGTTTCTCGGTATAAAATTTCAGCGCCTGCTCCTGATTGCTGACCATCACGCTGCTGATTTTGATTTGCATGGTACCTCCTGAAAGCGGCTGGAGCCTGCGCCCGCCACGTTGCGTGCAGTTCAGTCTGCCAACGCGCTGGCAACCGTATTGTCCGTGGCAGTGGTCTCGGTCTGGCCGTGGCGGCCGGCCCGCAGCAAACTGGCGCCAAGTAGCGCGCCCAATATGGCGAAGGCGGCACCAACAAGAAATGCAGCGTGATAACCGCTGGTCAAGGCGCTGGCAGTGTCGGCGCCTGCGACGATTGCGCCCTGCGTCTGGCCGGCGGCAAGACTGGCCAGCACCGCCAAGCCGAGCGCGCCACCCATCATGAAAGAGGTGTTGACTACGCCCGAAGCCAGTCCCGATTCGCTTTGCTCGACATCACTCATCGCGGCCAGCAACACCGGATTCAGCGCAATGCCGGCACCAATGCCGGACAGCACCATGCCGGGCAGAATATCGGCCAGAAACACGCCGTTGACCGGCGCGCGGGCAAACAGCGCCAAACCGACGCCGGCCAGCAACAAACCAAATGCTAGCGGTCCGCGTATGCCAAAGCGCATGACAATTTTTGCTGACAACCCCAGCGAGAACGCCGCCATGATCAGGTTGGCCGGCAGAAACGCCAGACCCACTTGCATCGGGCTGTATTGCAATACCAGCTGCATGTACAGCGCCGAAATAAAGAACCAGGCAAACATCGCCGCTGCCCACAGCACACCCACCACATTTGATACCGCGACATTGCGCAGCCGGAATAACGCCAAGGGCATCAACGGCTGCGCCACGCGCGATTCAATGGCCAGAAAACTGAGCAACAGGACCACCGCCAGCGCCAGCAAACTGATGGTTTGCAGCGACGTCCAACCGGCCTCGTTGCCATTGACCACGGCATACACAGCCAGCATCAAGGCGCTGGTGACTGTCACCGCACCGGCGATATCGAGTTTGCCGCCTTCGGCATGACCGGGCAGGTTCGGTAGCAGTCGCAGGCAGAGCGCGTAGACGGCCGCACCAATCGGCAGATTGACCAGAAAAATCCAGTGCCAGCTCAGCATGTCGGTCAGCAAGCCGCCGAGCAACACGCCGATGCTGCCGCCGCCGGCACAAACAAAACCGTAAACGCCCATCGCCTTGGCGCGCTCGGCCGGCTCGGTAAACAGGTTCATGATCAGCGACAGCGATACCGCAGACACCACCGCACCGCCGAGGCCCTGAATGGCGCGCGCGGCAATCAACAAACCTTGTGAATTGGCGAGACCACAGACCAGTGAGGCCAATGTGAACAGGGTCAGGCCGAGCAAAAACAATTTGCGGTGGCCATACAAATCACCGAGCCGACCGCCGAGCAACAAAAAGCCGCCGAAGGTCAGCATGTAGGCATTGACGACCCAGACCAGCGAGGTCTCGCTGAACTGCAGATCTTCCCGTATCGACGGCAGCGCGACGTTGACGATGGTAGTGTCGAGCACAATCATCAGCACGCCAAGACACAGCACGATCAGGGCGAGCCAACGCTGCTTCTCGTTCAACTGTTCTTTCATGGGTTTGAAATCCTAAGCAGATCGTTTTTGTTGGCTTGGCGGCGCGCGAAGTCAGAGCGCGCGGCCGTCGTAGTGCTGCACCGGAATGGCATCCAGATCAATTCCTTCCAGGCAACGAAGATTGATAGCCGCCATCACTGTGCCGTCCGGCGCCGTGCCTTCACCGTACGGGTGCATGCCGCAGGTCGAACAAAACCGGTGCTTGATCTGGTGCTTGTTGAAGGTGTAGGTGCTGGCATCGTTTTCCGGCGTCAGCAACTGCATGGCCGAGCGCGGCACAAACCACAGTAGCGAGCCCCGGCGCTGGCAAATCGAGCAATTGCAGGCGAGTGCGCCGGTGATCTCTCCTTCCACTTCAAACGCCACCTTGCCGCAATGGCAGCTGCCTTGGTATTTCATGATTGTGTTCCTTTTATGGGAGCTGATTGCTGCTGTTCGTGCGCCGACAATTTATCCTGCGCTTTACCTGGTAATGGCAGCGCATAAATCACCGCACTTTCCGCGCGCGGCACCGGTGGCAATTGTCGCCGCAGCAGGGCTCCCGGCACCAGCCAGGTACTCGGGCTCATACACAGTCTCCTGACAAGACGTCGTCATGGATGATCGCTAAAGCGGCGGCCGCCAACGGCAACGATGTCATCGCTTCGCCCTCTTGAATCGGGGCAATCCCCTTTCTGGCCGGACACCAAAACTCCGGTACCCGCGCGGAACGGCACCCCTCCTTGTCAAGGAGGGGCTGGGGGTGGTTAAGCTCAGCTTGTGGCGTTGCCAACGTAATCCGGATTTTGCATTGTTGTTCTGCAACCACCCCTAACCCCTCCTTGACAAGGAGGGGGATCAAACCGTTCGGCGCAGCACGCGTGAATGGCTCAGCAGCGTGTTGCCACAGAAAATTTTTGCAAAACATGCCATTGCCAAACATGTCAATGCCCTCCATTGGCGCCGTGATCGCGGCGTTATCTGCGGCCACCGTTATGCGTGTTGCAAATACGCGGCAAGATTGTTCAGCCCTTCGTTGGTCCCGTGTTTGCGTTCGGCAATGGGATACCGGTCATCCAGCACCGCCAACTGCTCGGTCAGTGTCATCTGGCAGCCGCTACCGGCGGCTTGCAGATCAACGGTCAGCAGTGACACCGAAATACGGCTGCCACCGATGGCCATGCTGTAACTCAGAATGATTCGCTGGTCGGGCACAATGTCGTGATACAGCGCGTCATATTCGTGCACCGGCCCACCGACCGGTCCGGTGCGATTGCGCTCACGGCCGCCAATCCGAAAATCGAGTTCATGCTGCGCGGCTGGCCAGTCGCTGCAGAAAAACCACTGCCGCTTGGCCTCAAGCGTGGCCCAGGCCGCAAACACTTGCGCCGGCGTTGCGGCAAAGTGTCGTTCCAGCACAAAGCTGCCGTGCTGCACGGGCGCAGAGTTGCTGGCAATGGGGGAGGCGACAGCCGTCATTTTTTGCTCCTCCGTGAGCGGGATTTGCCTGTGGCCGGGGCAGGCTCGGTGGCTGACGCTTCCGCGCCGCTTGCGGCTGGCGGCGCGGCTTCTTCGGCTTGCAACACCCGCAAATACTCTTCCAGCCGATCCAGTCGCTGTTCCCAGAATTGCCGGTATTGCTCGACCCAGCCGGCCACCTCCTTCAACGGCTGCGCCTTGAGCTTGCAGGGCCGCCACTGCTTGGCCTTGCCGCGGGTGATCAGCCCGGCTTTTTCCAGCACCTTCAGATGCTTAGTCACCGCCGGCATGGTCATGTCGAACGGCTCGGCCAGCTCGGTCACCGAGCTCTCACCCGATGCCAACCGGGCCAGAATCGCCCGCCGGGTCGGGTCGGCAAGGGCGGCAAAGGTGGCGCTGAGCGGGTCGACAGCCATTTGGACAACTCATTGGTTAATTAACCTTTTGGTAAAGTAATGCCGGTAGTCGTCGCTGTCAATGCAATACCGGTCCAAGCTTTGGTTCGAATCAGCCGGGCACTGGGGCTGGATGCGGCGGATTGCGGCATAAGCTCACCATGACCCGTCCACAAAGACTTCCGGATTGCAGGGACGAGGCTGGAGCAGACCTCGGGGCGCGCAGCGCTGGCTGGGTTACCATGCGGGCCGATTGCGACACCAACGCGCAACTGCCGCTATAACAAACCCGAGGAAGCCACTATGAGCTTGGCACTGGAAATCACAGACCTGCGCGAAGGCGACGGCAAGGCAATTGCCAAAGGCGCGCTGATCACGGCGCACTACCGCGGCTTTCTCGACGACGGCACGCCGTTCGATTCCTCGCATGATCGCGGCAAGCCATTTCAATGCGTGATCGGCACTGGCCGGGTCATCAAAGGCTGGGACCAAGGCCTAATCGGCATGAAAGTCGGCGGCATCCGCAAACTGTTTGTGCCGGCCCATCTCGCCTACGGCGAACGGCAAATGGGCCCGCGGATCAAGCCCCACTCCAACCTGATCTTTGAAATCGAATTGCTGGAAGTGCTGACGCGTGATGACTGAATGGTGACGCACAGTCGTTCAGAACGTCTGCAACCCGAAACCCGCGCACAGGAGTGCCGAAGCCAATGGCAGTGACATCACGCACCACAGCGAACAAGGTCGCTGTAAAAGCCAAGGCCGGCACACCTGCCAAGACGGCTGTAAAAAAGACCACGAAGAATAAAACCGCTATAACAACTGCCGGCGCAAAAGCAATTGTCGAGACAAAAGCCGTCGCCAAAAAGGCCGTCACAAAAAAGACCGTCGCAAAACAGACCGCAGCAGCAACGCCATCGGTTCCCGAGTTGCTGGACGTGGCAATGGCCGCGCTCAAGCGCGCCAGCAGCAAGGCCGTGCGCGATGGCATGACCCGCTTCAATATACCCAACACCAACGCGCTCGGCGTCAAAATGGCCGATATCCAGAAAGTCGGCAAGCAACTGGGCCGCCATCACGAACTCGCCGAAGCTCTGTGGAAAACGGGCGTTTATGAGGCGCGCATGCTCTGTGCGTACGTCGCCGAGCCCGAGCGTGTAACACCCGCACAAATGGACCGTTGGGCTAAAGATTTTGATAACTGGGCCGTCTGCGACACGCTCTGCTTCGCGCTGTGGGACCGCACGCCCCACGCCTGGAAAAAAGCCGAGCAATGGACCAAGAAGACCGCTGAGTTTGAAAAGCGCGCGGGCTTTGCTTTGTTCTGGTGCCTGTCGGTACATGACAAAGCCGCGCCCGATGCGGGCTTCTTGAAAGGACTACAACTAATCGAGTCCGGCGCGACCGACGAGCGTCACTTTGTCAAAAAGGCGGTGAACATGGCGCTGCGCGCCATCGGCAAACGCAACAAAGCCCTGAACGCCGCCGCCGTGACCGTCGCCACCCGCCTTGCTGCATCGCAAGATGCAACCGCCAGATGGATCGGCAAAGATGCACTACGAGAAATCACCAGCCCCGTCGTCAGGAAACGCGTCGCCAATAAATAGCCCGACCTTTCTTTGATCCCCTCTCCCCCGCGGGGCGAGGCGGGAATTAACGAAGCACAGCTTCGTTCCGCCGCAGCGCCACGAGTTAGCGAGTGGCTGGGGCGCGGAGCGGGGTTGGGGAGAGGGGGATCCGCTGTTGCTAATCCAGTTAAGCATTGGGGCAGGGGCTAGCACATGAAAAACACCGTAGAAACCTACACACCACCCGACACGCCCACCCCCATTGGCCCGTACAACCACATCGCCAAAGTTGGCCACCTGATCAGCATTGGCGGAACCGCCGGGTTTGACCCAGCGACCGGCCAACTCGCCGGCGCCGATGTGTATACGCAGTGCAAACAGATCCTCAAATCGTTTCAGGTCATGCTGCAGTCCGTGAATTCCGATTTGGACCATGTCATGCACATCAATGTGTTTCTGCTACACATGAGCGACTTTGACGAAATGAACAAAGCCTACGTTGAGATGATGGCAAAACATTGGCCAACACGGACGGTAATCGGTGTGCACGAGCTGCCCAAACCTGGCGTCTTGCTGACTATGAATTTGACTGCGGTTACCAGAATGCCGTAGTGGAGCAATTATTGGCGGGCCCTAAAAACACTGATCCGGAGGTCACTATTGAGCGACTGCTAACGACCCATTGCGGACAGTGAGACGAAAATAGATCTGTCCCCTTTTTCCATTTTTTACGGCGTAGCAGGATCAGCTTTCCAGCACTTCTGATAGTTTGGGCCGTCAGACTTTGGCTCAGCATCTGGGGGAAATATTTGTATCGTCAGCGGTATTGGAAAATCTGCACCGATGATCGCAGCCTCACCCGGCTTCAGGTTCGGAAGGAAGGAGGACGCGGAGCGATCAATTTCGCCGCATGCCCGTTCAACCACCTCTCGGTCTCTGTCATTCGTTAGCCGATGAACAACGAGTGTTCCCATCTGACTCAAAACACCTTCTGTTATGTCGCGTGGCCGCTGTGTGGTGAGGCAAATGTTCAAACCAAACTTCCGACCTTCCTTGGCGATTAACTCAAACGCGTCAAGCCGAGCCACGGCGTCCTCGCCACCAATTTGCCTTCCTAGGAAATTGTGCGCCTCATCTACGATAACAACGACTGGCGAGGTTGCGAATGCGCCGCCACGTGCCTTATTCAAAAGATGTCTTCCGATAACGTTCGCAACAATCTCCCGAGCCTTGAATTCGTAGGCTACGCCACTCAGACAAATTCGAAGCAGCCTCCCGTTGTCGGTAACGAAGTTATCGATCGCATCAGTCAGCGCAGGGGCAGTTGAATTGAAGACGCAGCCAAACGATGGGGAAGTCAGAACTGCGCTGATTCGAGACATTAGAGACAGGCAATAGGAGACCTCGCCAGAGTCGCCGCCCCATTTGGTTGTATCCTTCGAGCCGCGGGCCGCCCCAAAGCCGTCCGGATACACGCATTCTTGCTCGATCTGAGCAATGAGATTGCCTACGTCAAACTCCTGACACGGATCGTCAAGTCTTGCCCCAACGCCAGCTTGCTGCTCTGCCGTGACAACGGGGACCTTTGACTGGTCTATTTTCTTGATGATCCCATTCGTTGCTACGGCAGGCACTAGCTTCGCCAATCGAAGGCTACGCATCGCAGCGCGCAACTTGGGTCCCTGCACTTTCCCTGCGGGCTCGAACAGGGCGATAAAATCAGATTCTACAAAGCTAGTTGGTGGAAGAGAGCGAGCCTCCGAATCGGTAGCCTTGTTGACAGGAGTACCGAGGTGCAAATGCCTCACGAATGCCCCCCTGAAGCCCCGGTATTCACCAGTTGCATCGAGGAGGATGATCTTGGCTTTGAATTTCAAGCACTCCTCGATGATGCGCGCTGTCGTCCAACTTTTACCGCCCCCGGTTGTCCCAAGAATCGCGCAGTGGCGGCCAAAGAGCTTCTCGGGCCGAATCGAGACAGCACTTTCGAGAGCAACATCGATGGAACCCAGCTTCAGGAGTACCGTACTCCCAGGGCTTCCTTCCGGCTCCATCAAGCTTGGCAGGTCGGCAACAAAGTTGTGAGGTGCAGCATAAACTCGGTCCCCAAGGCGGGGGTAGGACTCAACGCCAGCAGTGACGCGCAATGAATCCATCGCGACTGAGCCAAGCAGTTGGATTGTTCCAACTGCGTCCAGGTCGATGACCTTCGAATGAAATGCATCTACTGAGCGACGCTCTGATTCTGGTAGATGGATTTCAACGACTCGGCCGAGCAATAGATTTATCTGACCTTCAATCAAAACAAACTCACCAACCTCCCCCTTGCCGTAACGTCCTCCGAGGTAATGCGCACCACTTGGCGACCCTGCATCATTCAAATTGAATCGAACCGCTTGAGCGGAGACTGAAGACAAAACACCAATGAACAGCTCCGGGCGAAGCAGGCCACGGGGGAACGCTTCCTCGACTGTAGATGTTCTATTCATTTGGAGTCAGCCAAAAGTTTAATATCCCGAGTCAGTCGTTGAGCAGGCGTAAGAGACTTCAGATCCGGAATCATTTCTGCGAAATCGCCGAAGTTGGCGTTAACCAGCCAGACGTCCTCTCCCTGCTTGGCCAAGCTGAACAGCGTTTCCCAGTACTTGTTCTTCTCTTTTGGTCGAGCGGTGAGGTCGTCGGCGAATGGATTGACGACAATCAAACGCAGATGTGGGTTCGTCCGCACAGCAGCGAGAATAGGCTCGGACAAGTGGTCATCGTTGAAGCCAAAGCCCGTCACAATGAGGCACGTGTTTGGTTCGCGAAGGGCGGAGAAATACTGCGACACTAATTCGAGGTGGGGCTGAACATAGGATTGTTGATACTTCCCCTTTGCGGGGTAAATCAGACACGCCAAATCTGGTGTCGGTTTTGGCTCTACCTCGATTTCATTCTCAGTCTTCCGTGACCAGTTGACTGAGCCATGAAGCTTATAGATGTGGAAGACACCTTCCAGCGGCGTCCCTGCGTCATCGCCCGTCGTCGGCCTACGGACGATGTCATAGAGGAAGAATCGAGGATCAAACTGTCGCGGCTGGGTGAACGAGAAGCCATCAAGAACTACCAAACCTTGCCGTCCCGCGGCAGTTTCAAAACACAGGTCGTAGTTGGTCGTGAAGAGCTTCAATCGAGAATCACGGACGCGCCTGCGAGAAAGTCTGTGAAGAAAGGTGCGGTGGGCTGCCAGTTGATTCGCATCCGCCGGATCGATAAACTCGGAGCACTTTTCCAGTATCACCTGCTTCGACGCCGTAATGAAGGCTGTTACTTCTTTGCTTCCTTTCACTTGAAGATATGCTTCACACCGGGACAAGAGGGCCTCGATATTCTCTTTTTCGGCAGCAATGTCGTATCCGATCTCGGCAATCACTTTTGCGGCTGCAGGCGAAACCGTCCGTGCAGCTGACCCTGCTCCTGGGTTCGCATTCACGCAACACTCCCAAAGGGTCCGCATAGATGGTCCTTTGGTAACCGGGCCAAGCGATGTGCCACTACCTGCAAGCACAATGACATGCTGCATTTGGAGAGACGAGAGCAATAAGTTCTTGAGCTCTTCTCTAGCCGTTTTCGCAGCGGCAATGATTCTTTCCTCACTTGCCTTTTCGGCTCCGGTTGGAACATCCGGTTTCAAATCCTTCCAGGCATCTGATTCAGGCCCGAAGAACATTAGCTTTTCCGACGTTGAAACCGCAGCAGGTGCAGCAAGTGGCGGCGGAACTGGTGCAGCTGGCTTATCCATTTGTCGCCTCTGTTAATCCCTACTCTATGACTTTCGCGGCAAAATGAGCCGTTGATGCCGGTCGTTATGCCTAATACTGGTTTGACTTGTAAGCGCTCTATGCCCACAAACCAAAGAGTTGGTGCGGAGAGGAGGAATCGAACCTACCTACGTTCTCTCTTGGCAAGTAGCACAAATACATAAACGTTAATCTCTCGCTTGGGTTGGAATTTTCTCTCACCAGAGACTCCGCAGGAACGCAATTCCGCACCAAACACATGCCATTACCGAGGTAAAGAAAGCGATTGAGTTTTTCATAGACACCTCCAGAGTGATTGCAATAAAGCCAAATATGGAAGCGAAGATTTCCAACCCAAACGAGATCGCGGCGTTTATTTCAATGTGTACCTGTACCTCCAAGCCTGTTGTGCCAGCACCGGCCTGAGCAGTGCTAACGAGAATTCAACCCTAGGCGACTTCTACTTTCATCGCAAGTGTTGAATGTCCAGCAGCGGCCGTTTACCTTTCAACCATCGACCCTGCTGCGTAGCAGCATTCTGGAGAAATTGGGACAGATTTGATTTCCTCCTGACTGTCCGCTACGGGTCGAAAGCTGCCTAAAAGGGCCTAACAGCGCTCTTTTTTTTGCTGGGGCGGCGCAACCGACATAGACAGGTGGCCAACACCCTAAAGGCATTTTCGCCGCCTGCTGGCTGGGCAGGCGGCGGAAATTTTCTGCTTGACGTTGCCCCGAACCATCGGCGGGGCTTGTCGCTGACGCCATCATGCTTCGGTTTTGTCGCGTGAGCTCCAAATATAACCCACCCAAGTGCACACAGCGATGAACAGGAAACCATAGGCCTGGCTCGGGCTGTCTTTGATCATCCACCAGACCAGGCCTTTGTCGCCTTCGAAGATAAAGGCGAAGGGCATGGCGGTGAAAAAAATCGCCAGGGCCAGCAGAAATGACTTACGCCGTTGTTCGGTCTTGAATTTCATGAAAGTCTCCTTTTCCAATTGTGCTGACGGTGAAAGTGGTGCGGCGGGGATGAGCGAGGCCTGGTTTTCCTTTAACCAGGTCGCGAACTCGGGGTTGGCGTGAATATAGCCATCGACTAGTTGCTTGCTGTCCTCACTGGCTTCGCCGGCGAGATACAGCGGCAACAGATCCAAAACCACATCGCGCGAGATGCTGTTTGGATTTTGGTTGGCTAGATTCTTGTTGGGTGGAACTGTCATGCTGATTTCTCCTTCATCAATTCACTGAGCCGGAAGCGGGCGCGGTGCACGCGCACTTTGGCGGCGGCCACGCTGATGCTCAGCGTGGTGGCAATTTCTTCGTACGGCATGTCGTCGTAAGCGTGTAGCAACAGCACCACTCGCTCGTGTTCGGGCAACTGCTGGATGGCCTGGAGCAGTTGCTCGGTTTGTTGCTGCTGCGATAAGTCGTGATCAACCACCGGGTTATGGCTGTGCTCGTTCTCATCAAACGGCGTCATCAGGGCGCCTTTCTTGCGCTGCTGAAAATGCAGGTGCCGGGTGATGGTGAACAAGTAGGCCTTGACCGTGTCAGCCCGTATTTCGGTGGTCGTGGACATGGCCCGCAGAAACGTCTCTGAGGTTAAATCCTCGGCCAGTGCGCGGTTGCCACTCAGCGCCAGGGCAAAGCGATACACATCCTTGGCATAGCGCTGGTAGAGCGCATGAAAGCTTTGCATTCGGGTTCCGTTTTCAGAATCTCTGTCGAAGCCATCTCAAAAATGGCTGGCACTCGGCGATCCGTGCGCATGCGGTGCTCAGAGTCCTCATGTACGACCTGTACACTCCGGCTCTTGCGCTCCTCTGCGCACGCCTCGCCATCGCCCAACTCATTTTCTGAGATGGTTCTTAGACAATATTGGCGAGCGGGCAAAAGGTTACCGAAAAAACGGAATATTTTCGTTGGCGGTGAAGGTTGGGCGGTTTTGGGGTGGAGTGCCAGGGGAGGTGCCCCCTCTCCCCAGCCCTCTCCCGCAAGGGGCGAGGGGGTTTAAACCCTTCTTCCCTCGCGGGGCGAGGTGGTTTAAGCCCTTCTTCCCTCGCGGTGCGAGGTGGGAATTAACGAAGCGTGGCTTCGTTCCGCCGCAGCGCCACGAGTTCGCGGGTGCTTGGGCAGGCGATGTTGGCGATGAGGTTCGCTGCCGATCAGCTGTTGTCGTGAGCCACCTGCTGGTCGAGTGCGGTGCTCAAACGAAGGTAGCCAGGATGCAGCGCAGCGAAATCCGGGGGCGCGCCGGGGCTCGACCCGGATTCCCTTTCCCTTCATTCAGGCTGCGCGTTCCGGTAGAGACGAAAGCGGCGCCATTACATTTTGACGACGACCTTGCCCTTGGCGCGGCCCTTCGCAAGGTAATCCAGCGCTTCTTTTGCCTGTGCGAAAGGAAACACGGTGTCGATGACTGGCTGGATGCGCTGGGCCTCAAGGAGCTTGCCGATTTCATTCAGTTGCGCGCCATCGGGGCGGACGAAGTGAAATTGATAGGAGACGTTACGTTGCTTGGCAAGCCGCATGATTTTTCGGCTCATCAAGCCAAACACGAAGGTGAGAACAAAGTTCAATCGCTTGGCACGAGCGAACGCGGCGTCGAGCGGGCCGACAAGGGATACGATCTTGCTTCCCGGTTTGAGAATGCCGATGGCTTTTTCAATTGCGTCGCCTCTGATGGTGCCGAGAACGGCATCGTAGCCGCTCAGCACTGTGTCGAATTCCTGCTTGGTGTAATCAACAATCTCGTCGGCGCCAAGACGGCTGACCAATGGCATATTGCCCGTGCTGGTAGTCGTTCCGACGGTGGCGCCAAGCTGCTTCGCCAGCTGGATCGCAAACGTGCCAATGCCGCCGGATCCGGCCGGAATGAAGATCTTCTGACCAGCGCGAAGATTGAGGCGTTCTTTCAAGGCCTGCCAGGCGGTGAGCCCGACCATCGGGATTGAAGCGGCTTGGACAAAGTCCAGATTGGTCGGCTTCATGGCGGCAGCGCGCTCCGGCACTACCGCAAATTCTGCCAGTGAACCCGTACCCAGATCGAAAATGCTGGCGTAGATCGCATCGCCCGGCTTGAAGCGCGTTACCTGGCTGCCGACCGCTGTCACGACACCGGCCAGATCACTGCCAAGTGTCGCCGGAAGCTGAAAATGCAGCACCGGTTTGAACAATCCGGTCGGGATCATGTTGTCGATGGGGTTCAGTCCCACGGCGTGGATTTGCACCAGCAGTTCGTCGGCTTTCGGCTCTGGCCGGGGAACGTCCGTGAAGCCGATATCGGGCGACTTGCCGTAGCGTTTGAAGGTGAGGGCTTTCATCATGGTTTTTTTCATGTCGGGTATCTCGTTGTTGCGTGATCAAATCAGTCGGCGAGGAAGTTCAGCACGGCCGGAACAAAGATGTGGTGGTACTGAAAAACGCCACCGTGTCCGGAATCGGGATATAGCGTCAACGTGGCATTCGGCAGTCGGCGAGCCATGTCGGCCGAGAGACTGCTGGCGACCATGAGATCGTTGTCGCCATTGGCGATCAGAACCGGTTGGGTAATCTGCGACAGATCGTCGGGCTCACTCTGTCCCGCTGCTTTGATCGCTGCCAATTGGGCGAATCGCGCCTGCATGGAAATGCCTTTGTCGCGGTTGGTGCGGCGTTCTTTCAGTCGGGAGAAGTAATCTTTCGCGGCGCGTTTGCCTTCTGGCGTGCGTGGAAAGAACAGGAAATTTCTTGGGTCGCTCAGCGTGAACGCCGCTTTGAGATAAGCGAGCGCGGCAATTTTGTTGATCTTGTCGACGCCGCCACCGCCGCGGGGTCCGGTTCCTGCGAGCACGATGCGACGTACGAGTTCAGGCGCTTGCAGGGCAACCATTTGTGCGACCGCTCCGCCGAGCGAGAAGCCGAGCAGATCAACCTGCTTGTGTCCGAGTGCACGAATGAAGGCAATGGCATCTTGGCCCATTGCTTCAATGCTGCGCGGCACCGAGCCTTCGGAAGCGCCCACGCCACGGTTGTCGAAGGCGATCACCCGGCGCTGCGCGGCAATGCCGTCGATGACGCGCGGGTCCCAGTCGTCCAGCACCGCCATCAGATGGTGCAGAAAAACAACCGGCACACCCGTGTCAGGCCCGAGTTCCCGATACACAAAAAGCGCCCCACCGACATCGATGGTGCGGGTGGGGGCATTCGCCCATTTCACGGTGCGCGGCTGTCTTTGCGAGGCCGCCTTGGCGGTGTTTGCCCGGCCGGAAGCCGTAGCCTCGAGGCCTGCGAAGGGGGCTTTTGCTGTGGCGGTGCCGGTATTGGTCGTGCTCATCGGGGAAATCTCCGCGCGGGGTGGAATGCTGGGGGCTAGGGTGTTACTATCAAATTGATAGCAACGATACTCCCAATCCACCGACTAGTCACTACCAATTTGATATGGACGAAAATAACAGTACCAACGACCCGTGCCCCATCGCCCGAAGCGTGGCCTTTGCCGGCGATGCCTGGTGCCTGCTGCTGCTGCGGGATGCCCATGCCGGCCTGACCCGTTTCGACCAGTTCCGGAAAAGCCTGGGTATTGCACCGACCATGCTGACCCGGCGGCTGGCGATGCTGACCGAGGAGGGCTTGCTGGAGAAGCGGCGCTACTCGGAGCACCCGCCGCGTGAGGAATATCTGCTGACCGCTGCCGGCCGCGATTTTCTGCCGGTGCTGTTCATGATTGGCGCGTGGGGGCGGCAATACCGGGGCGGCGGCAAGCTGATTCGTTTCCTCGACGCTGAAACCGGAACCGAGATCAAGGCCGTTGCGATTGACGAAGTCACCGGCGCGAAGATTGGCACGCGACCGATTCGCACGGTCACGCCAGACGAAAGCTGATTGGTGATTGCGCCAGCTGACTGCGTTCTCGCAAGTTAAGACGGAAAGCGTGCAATGCGTTGCCAGTCTGTGTAGGTCGTTCGCAGGATGGGAGCGCGTTAGCAGAACCCATCAATAAATTGGTGAGGAGAATTGGACGATGGGTTTCGGCACAACCGGTCTCCAGCCATCCCACGAGTCTCTTAAACCATACTGCGAGCCGGCGACACGCTGCTGGAGAAGGCCGCTTTTTATTGGCAGAGACGTGCTTCGGATTCTGGGCAAATTCGCAGTGATTGATGGTGGCATTGATAACCGTAGTGATCACGCGGTCATCGAGAAGATCCCGGATTTTGCTGCGCTGCATCCGGGCTACTTTCGTTAACGTTCGAGCACGGCGACGCTGTGACGGATGATTCGCTGTGGTTCATTCTCTTCCGCAAGAGCTGAAAGCGTTTGGCTTTTCGGCAATCGCGCACTCACACGCTTTTCATGTGCGCAACGAGCTGATCCAGCGCCGTGCCCCAGCCATCGTGAAAACCCATCTCTTCATGCTGTTTGCGCCCGGCTTCGTCGCGGTGAATAACCAGCGCGCTGTATTTCGTGCCGGTACCGGCTGGTTCCATGGTGATGACAGCGGTAAAAAGAAAGTCACCGCAGTGCTCGGTGGCGGCTGACATTTTTGGCCGGTAGCCGGGCTCCATGGCGTTGGTCCAGACCAGTTTGCGGTTTTCGACAATTTCCAGAAAGCAGCTTTCCCCGGGGAAGCGTTCGCCTTCGGGTGAGCGCATGACGGTGTAAAACCGGCCGCCGGGGCGCAGATCAATTTCACACTCGGGAGTTTCCCACGGCTTGGGCGTGAACCATTTTGTGATGTGTTCCGGCGTGGTCCAGGCGCGCCAGACCAGTTCCGGTCGCACATCGACAATGCGTTCAAGTAGCAGATCCAGTTTTGGATCGGGCGTGTGGGTAATCGGCGTGTTCATGATGGCGGCTCCGTCCGGTTGAATGGCGGGAAAGTTTGATTTTTGCGTGGGCGCTGGCAGGTTACGACGTGTTGCGTTGTTCACTGAACGCGGGTCACTGTAAGCAGCGCACTGCACACAACGCACTTCACGCCGTGTTACGGCGAAATGCCGTATTCGGCCAATATGGCTTTGAGCTTGCCGGAGTGGCGCAGTTTGCGAATGCCGCTGTCCAGCTTTTGGCCGAGCCATTTTGCCCGCTCAGGATTGCCTTTTGAAAGACCGACTGCCAGCTTTTGCTTGCTCAAACAACCCGCGCTTTTGAAGGTGCTGGCGATTTTGCCGAGGCGAATGCCAAAGTCATACACATCAGAAGTCATGATGATGGTGTCGGCGCGACCGGCGGCCAGAAATTTGAAAATGCTGTACGTGAAATCCTTGTTGCCGGGAAACTCATCAATGGCGATGGCGTCCTTATTGGCCTTGAGATAAGTCTCCAGCTCGCCAAAGCCTGACTCCTTCAAATGCGCGAGTCGCTTGCCGAGCAGATCCTTGGGCGCGGTGTAGCGCCACGGAGAGTCGGCGTTGACGTAAAAACAATATTGCTGATAGCCAACAGGCTCCTGATGAAACTGGAATTGTTCGTAGCCATTGACGGTTGGCGTCAGCAGTCCATCAAAGTCGCCGGCTTCAGTCATGCGCAAGCCGCGCGTCCATGGTGCGTAGGTGATGGTAAAAGCCACGCCTTCTTCGGTCAGCGCCTGCTCAACAATCTCGACGATGTAACCCTTGTGGCTTGGATTGAACTCACAGTGCTGCGGGCACCAGTCATCGGCAACCAGCGCAACCGGTTTCTGGGCGTTCTCTGCGCGTGAACCGGCTTCCGTGTCGGCGTGCGCAACAATGCTTGCAACACTGATCGCCGCGATGGCAGCGATCACGCTCAAACAAGCAAAGCCAATTTGGGTCAGCGTGCGCATGAGGCCTCGATTGCGGAGGGTTCCAGTTTCGGGCGGTTCTTCGTTACGGGTAGCGAGCGTAACGATGATGCGGGCCGGCTGCCACGGCCTTATCGACGCAGGCCGGAATCTCGCGTTCCCGCTCAACTATAGCAGCGCAAAAACATTTCCACGGCGGCATCAATGACCTGCTTTTGCATGGCCGGCGTCAGCGTTGGCTGGCTGAGCGAAATTTGCGGCCAGAACGCAAAGCCCTTGATGAGTCCCTGCAGCTGGTTGGCGGCAAAGAATGGATCGGCGATGTTCAGTTTGCCGTCGGCGACGGCGGCGCGAATCCAGACCGTCAGGCCTTCTTCGCGTTCGCTCATGCGACCAACCATCTCGCGGGCGCGCTCCGGTGAGTGAATGGCTTCGGAAATGGCGACCCGGGCCAGATCGATGAAATTGCTGTCGTTCAGCAAGCGCATTTTTTGCCAGAGCAACTCTTCGAGCTGATCGCGCAGCGGTCGGTCGGCGCGGTACGGAACGGTAAGCTGGGCATGAATGCGGTGATAGAGCTGGGTCAGGATTTCGGCGAACAACACGTCCTTGCTGGGAAAGTGGTTGTAGACGGTGCGCTTGGAAACCTCGGCCGCGCTGGCGATGCGGTCCATGCTTGTGGCCTCGAAGCCATTGAGGCGGAACTCCTCTACCGCAGCTTCGATGATGGCTTCGCGCTTGCGGTCACTCATGCGCTGGCCGCTCGGCGCAGGCGTTGTCTCGCTGGCGCTGACCGGGCTGGCTTCGGCTGCTGGGGTTGAAGGCGACGGTTTGGCGGGGGCGGAGCGGGACATGGCACGGGCAAAGTAGGGGTTTTGCGCAGTCTACACCAGCCAGTTTACTTTTTGCTTTACAAAACTACACCGTGCAGTGTACTTTTCCGTTCGGGCCGGGCGCCAGCGCGGGCAGGTGACCGGCTCCCGCGCCTGAAACGCGCCTTTGTGTTCGCTGCTGCTGCCCCGCCGGATTTTGCCAATCGGAGTCTCCGCCATGACCTTCTCGCTTTGCCCGCCGGCTGATCGCCAGCTGCCGTATTCCGATTCGCCGCAACACCGCCACGGCAAATTTCACAACGACCGTCGCATCCGGTCGTTGAGTGTTGGCCAAACCTTGGCGGTGGCCTGGAACATGTTCTTCAACAAGCCCGCTGACACCGTGCCGCCGGGTTCGATACCGGTTGATACGCTGACCCGCGCGCAACTGGACGCAGCGCCAGATCGCAGCCTGTTCCGGCTCGGTCATTCGACGGTGCTGCTGAAATTGCGTGGCACGTTCTGGCTGACCGATCCGGTGTTTGCAGAGCGTGCCTCACCGCTGCAATGGTTGGGGCCCAAACGTTTTCACGCACCGCCGATTTCGCTCGCCGAACTGCCGCCGATTCAGGCCGTGATCCTGTCGCACAATCATTACGATCACCTGGACAAAGCGGCCGTGCTAGCTCTGGCTGACAAGACCGAGTTTTTTCTGACGCCGCTCGGTGTCGGCGACACGTTGATCGAATGGGGCATTGCGCCCGGCAAGGTGCGCCAATTCAATTGGTGGCAAGGCACCGAGCTGGCCGGCGTGCGCCTGACCGCCACACCCGCGCAGCATTTTTCCGGTCGCGGTCTGGCTGACAGCAACAAGACGCTGTGGGCGTCGTGGGTGATCCGCGATGACGAGCTCCGGGTGTTTTTCAGCGGCGACTCCGGCTACTTCGATGGCTTCAAAGCCATCGGCGACAAGTACGGTCCGTTTGATCTCACGCTGATGGAAACCGGCGCCTACAACGCGCAATGGCCAGACGTGCACATGCAACCGGAAGAGACGCTGCAAGCGCATTTGGATCTGCGTGGCCGCTGGTTGCTGCCGATCCACAATGGCACCTTCGATTTGTCGATGCACAGTTGGCATGAGCCATTTGAACGCATTACCGCACTGGCCGCGCACCACCATGTCGCGCTGACCACGCCGCGCATGGGCGAGCATCTGAGTATCGCGCAGCCGCAACCGACGACCCGCTGGTGGCGAGCGCTGGCCGCGTTGCCCGCGCATCCGGCTGAGCATCAGTTGCTGGTCACGCGGGATTGACGGCATCCACGAATAGCGCCGGCCGGCAAACTGTCTGTGCGTTTCGGGGAACGGTTTTTGCGGTAAGCGCGTGAATCAATCCGTTTAAAAAAAGGAGCGCATCGACATGACAAGCCAAAACGATGACATCACCGACAATGACATCACCGACAATGACATTCCAGCGGTTGACATCACAGCGACTGCCGCTCGGTCAACAACCGCTTCGCTGCTGCACCTCATCCAGCAGCAGTGGTCGACCTTGCTCGCCGGCGAAAAGCTGACCGTGATGCTGACGTCTGTAGCGCTGA
The DNA here is from genome assembly GCF_013179735.1 of Permianibacter fluminis. Classification (NCBI taxonomy): domain Bacteria; kingdom Pseudomonadati; phylum Pseudomonadota; class Gammaproteobacteria; order Pseudomonadales; family Pseudomonadaceae; genus Permianibacter; species Permianibacter fluminis. The sequence goes on from NZ_JABMEG010000001.1 coordinate 1,681,608, forward strand.
CTAGAGAACAGCGCTACGAGATTTACATCGGCGACGAGTTCATGCTGAACGATGTCCGCCATATCGACGTGGTGATCCGGGAATTCAGCCCGGAGTGGGCGTCGGCGCAAAAGTGGCGGCCACAGCGGCCATCAGTCAGCGCAGCGCTGCCCGCCGTGCTGGTGTTTGAAAAGGCCTCTGCGCAAATGGTTCAGCACGAACTGAATGGTTTGGGGCTCGAAACTGTGGTGACCATAGTCGCGTCGCCAGACTGCTTGTCTGCGGCAATCTTGCCGGCAGAATCGTCGTCACCAGACAAGATGCCTCTGATCTCCGCGACCACGTTGCCAGCAACCGCGACCACATTGCCAGCAACCGCGACCACATTGCCAGCAACCGCGACCACATTGCCAGCGACCGTGACAAGCAAAGCGCCGACACCCGAGCCCGTCGCCGCCGAAGTGATGACTCGCCGCCAAACGTGCTGTGCTGGCTGGATGGCAAAACGGAATGCCAGTTCCGACGCCTGCCAGCGTCGCTTCTGACGCCGGCGCCAACAATACGTTCCGCTGCACGTCCGGTTGGATCCCGAACAACGTCTAGCTTAACGGCGTTTGTCCATCGTGTTCAATTTCGTGTTCTTGTTTAAAAAATCCTGCAAAGCTGCCGACGGCGGCGTCAGCACGCCAGCAAAATGTTCCGCCGCTGCCGCTTCCAGCAGATACACAATCACTTCGAATCCGAGTTCGGTCTGTGGATTGTGGCCGGAGTCCGGGTCGACCAATAGCTGGACGGCCGAGCCATGCCGTTTGACCTCACTGGCGTAGCGATACAGGCCTTTCAGCGGTACCCGATCATCCACGCCACCCGCCCAAAGATAGAGCGGCGTTTTCAGCTGCGCGATGGTGGCCAGTGGTGACTCTTGCCGCATCCGTTGTTGCCAACTTGGATCCTGCAGCGGCACGCCATAGTGACGAAAAAAGATCTCCGCCGGCGGGCCATCTTCCGGTAACGCCGAGCCGCCGTTGGCAGCAATCCACTGCATGCCCCAGCTGAAGTCGACCGGCGCCGCTGCTGCCACCGCAAACTGAAACCGCGCAGGCGCATGATGCGCCGCCAACAAGCTGGCATAGCCGCCAAACGAATGCCCGGCAACCGCCTGCTTCGCGGCATCGCCAATCCCTTGCGCCAATAGAAAATCCATACCGGTCAAGATGTCAGCCAGCACCTTGCCGTTGCCGAAGTCCCCCTGCGAACTCAGTACGTAGTTCATGCCATAGCCAATCGACGCGCGAAAGTTCGGGCTGAACACGATGTAGCCGCGATTTACCAGCAGCTGGGTGATCGGCTGAAAGTCATCGCGATCACGGTTGTACGGGCCGCCGTGCAGCAGCGCGATCAGCGGCGCGTTCTTGAGCGCGACCCCATGTGGCAAATACACGTAGCCGTGCAGCAACATGCCATCGTTGCCGCGATAACTGACCGGAATGGCGGCGCTGGCAATCGCGGGGTCGATTGCCGTCGTGTTCGCCAATTCGGCGCGAAACAGCGGCTGCAACTGGTTCTGATCTGGCGTGTAGATAAAGTAGCGGTCCAGTGCCCAGCTGGCATGACGGGCTTGCACCAACCAATGCTGACCGTCAGCGGCACTGGTCAATTGCAATGACGCCTCCGGCACTTGCTGTTGCAACGCTGCGAGCTGGGCGCTGAGCCGAGCTGTCTTGCCGTACCAGCGCTGATGATCAGGGTGGTAGGCGATGCCGAGCCAGTCATCGGTATTGGCTTGCCACAATACGGACGTAGCATCGGCGCGCTGCCCCGGCCCCCGGTGCACGGTTTGCCAACCGCCATCAGCGGCTTGCCAGCGTTGCATTGCCAAGGTGTTTTCGTTGTGATGCGAGAGCAACCATAGCGTTTGTTTTGTTGGGTTGTAGCCGACCAACCGGCATTGCTCGATGCCGACACAGTGCAGCAAATCCTGCGAGGTGACGCCGGTGTAGCGCCGGATAACCGTATCGTATTGCTCATCTTCGTAGCCACTGCTGAACGCCAGCGTGCCGTCGGCGTTCAGCAGCGCGTTGCGCAATGGCTTGGCCGTTTCCAGCAACAATGTCGTCTGGCCGCGACTGTCGACCCGCAGATAGCGAAACACCCAGCGATCGTTCTGCGCCACTTTTTCACTGATCACAGCGTAGTCAGGCGCGTGATGGTCGACCAGCCACAGCTGCTGCCGGCGTTTGTCCGCCCACTTCAGAATGCGACGCGCTTGCCCGGTCGCGACATCGAACACGGCCAAGCCTTCGGTGTCCGCCAACCACAAGCGTTTGCTGTCGCCGGCCCAGACCACGTCCAATTGCTGAATGTCGGCGAGCACGCGGATCGGCTTGCCAATTTCCCGCTCTTGCAGCAGCAGATCGGTTTGCTGCGCCTGGCGTTTGCGAAAACAGAGATAGCGGCCGTCGGGTGACAGTTGTACGGCGCTGATCGGTGAGCGGCGCAGCCATTGCTCGCGCGGCAGCGGTGGCGTCGGGCGCATGGCTTGGTATTCCGCTGCCGCAGCAGCGAGCTGGCGGCTGTCGTCCAGCAAGTCCGAGCCGTTGGTGCTTGCACTAACCGTGGCGCTCGCGTGAGCGCTCTTGTTATCGCTCGCGCGAACGTCTGTCGCAAATACCGGCTGACTGAGCAGCATCAGCAACGCGGCGGTTCTGGCGGCAAACGAACAGAAGTGACAATAATCTTTGGACAGACCGGGGGCCTGCCACGGCGACATTAGCATGGCATTGTCTCTTGCAACGTATAGCGGAGAGTGGTGCGGGCGAGCCCGGCGCGACGCACTCCATCGCCGGGCTCGCCTGTGATCGGCGACTTGCTGTCAGCGGCGGCTCAAGTGCGCTGCCTGCGCGGTTCCAGCAAGAACAGGCTGAGCAATGCCGGCAAGCCAAGCAGTACACAACTGGCAAGCCAGAATCGCCGCCGCCCGGTAGTGGTGGTGCAGTCGCGCAGCCACCAAAACGCCAGCGCGGCTGCCAGCAACATAAACGTTGCGGCGACCGGATAGAGCACCGGGTCGCGGGGCAATGGCTCCGGTTTCAGCGGCCAGGTAAAGCCCTTGTCGAGCGCGCTGTCCGGCCATTCGGCGAGCAGATACAACGGCGGCGAAAACCACCAGTCCACGGTGTACAGGCTGGGGTAATCGCGCGGAATCACGCGGGTATTGATCAAACTTGAATGACCTTCGTCATCAATATAATTGACCTGCTGCGACGGCAAGGCGTAGTGATTGAACTGGGTGAAACCGATTTGTCGCTGGCCTTCGCCATACAGCGTTGAAACCAACCAGCCATCCATCAGTTCAGCGATATCAACAAACTCCAACTGATCAACGCTGTGCGGCAGCGGCAGTTGCCAATCCAGCAGCGGTGGCGCAAACGCAGAGGCGGCTTCGCGATCACTGCGATAGGCCATAACGCGTTGATTGGTCAGCACCAGCAGACGGTTGAACTCCCGCCGTGGCACATCAACAAAACTCTCATCAGCCGCCAACCGCAGCAATTCGTGCTGACGATGGCTGTCGTCATCGATGGCATACAGCACCGAGCGCGACATCAGATAACCATCGGCACTGGCAAACGGTACTTCGCGGAATGGTGTGGTATCGCCGGCACCTTTGACGCCCCACCAACCGTGGTCAGCGCCACTTTCCGGATTGCGGCCGTGAAACAGCATGCGGTCGTGACTGAAGGTCCACAGAATTTTATGCACCTCGTCGAACCATTCGGTCGGGACATTCAGATTGCTGAGTTGCTGCCGGATGGGAAAGCGTTGGACGAACGGGCCGATGCGGACCGGCTCCATTAGCGGCAATTGCTCGCGCCACGCTGGCGCGCGTGGATCAGTGCTGCCCTCCAGCGCAATCACCATGGCATTTTTGGGTTCGCTGCGCAGGCTTTCGATCACGCCGCCATGAGGCGGGAACTCAGTATTCAATGGGTCGGTACCGACCATGATGCTGCCAGTCAAATACAAGAAGGCGCCGATTTCATACACCACCAGAAACAATCCGAGTTGCAAGGGCAGCGCCGTCAACAACAGCGTGGCCGTACCCTGCACCGGCGCTTCGCGATTGGCGCGAAAACTTTTTAACGTGATCCAGCTGAGCCAGGCCAGTGCCAGCGATACCGGCAGCAGCAACCACCACACCGACACCAGATGCAGGCTGAGCAAAATCGGCGCGGCCAACACTGCAATCGCCGCTTTGTGTCGGCTGACGCAGGCGTGGGCACCGGCCAGCCAGGCCATCATCGCGAACGCCAGCAAATGCAGCAGCATCAGATAGTGGCGGATATCGACCACTTTGCTGGTGAAAAGATCGGTACCGAGTACGATCAGCAATTGTGGCAGCAGCATGACCAGCGTCAGCAAGGTCGCTGCCGACAAGGCGAGCGCAGCAAAGATGTGGCTGGTCGGCAGCGGCCGGTGGATCAACCAGAGCCATTGGCTGGGCTTGCGGTAACTGCCCACCTGATAAATGGCCAGGGCCAGACCGAGCAGCAGATAAAAAGCGAAAATGGGCGCGCTTTGAAAGTAGGCCTGCTGCAGCAGATCATTCATGCGGCCGACAAACAGTAGCAGCAGCAAATGAATAACGGCTGCGGCCAACGCCAGTTTGCGAAACCGGCGCAGCTCGGAGAAAAATAAGTCCTTCATTACCGTGACTCCGTTCGAAATGTCGAGGTTGCCGATGCCGGGCAACGACTGTCGTTATGCCGGCGGCCGCGGGCATCGATACCTGGTGTCAAGCACTCACTTCGGCGTCGCATGATTGCGCGCCAAAAAGGCGTTTACGGCGCGATCCAGGCTGACACTGCCGCGGTAATGGCGGCGGGCGCCGTGGCCATCGAGCAGCGCGGCAAAATCATCGCCCTGATCCAGCACCAGAAAATGAAACAGGCCATCGATGCGCTGCACTTGCAATACCCCGGGCAAGCTCTCGGCGCCGGGCGCAACAAACGGGTACTCGGCCACCCACAGCGACACCCGCTCGCAGAATGCATCGGGTGCCGACATATGCTTCAACTCGCCGCGCTCCAGAATGATCAGGTTGTCGGCGAGGCGTTCGATCTCTTCCATCTGGTGCGAGCAGTAAATGATGGTGCAATCGCTGCTGTCGACCGAGAACAGCACCGCTTCCAGAAACGCCCGTTTGGCCACCACATCAAGCCCCAGCGTCGGCTCGTCGAGTATCAGCAACTCCGGGCATTGCGCCAGCGCCATCGCCAGATTGACGCCGGCGCGTTCACCGCGCGAGAGCTCGCGAATACGCTGCTCCGGCAGGACATGAAAATGGCCGACGATGCTTTGGTAACGCGCCTCGTCCCACCGTGGATACAACCGGCGCTGCATCGCCACGACTTCAGCGACGCGCAGCCAGGCTGGCAGGCTGTGCTCTTCGTTGACGAAGCCGATACGGCCGCGATCATGATGGGTCAGCGCATTGCAGTCGCGACCAAGAATGCGCGCGGTGCCGGAGGTCGGCGATTGAAAGCCGAGCAGAATGCGGAACAGCGACGACTTGCCAGCACCGTTGGCGCCGACAATGGCGTGAATGCGGCCGCGTGGAATGCGCAGACTGAGCTGGTTCAACGCGCGCTTGCGGCCATAGCTGAGCGTCAGCGCATCGGTTTCGATGACGTAATCTGCCGTCGCCGGCTGTGGCTGCGACGCATGGCTTTCGATGATCTGCAGTTGCGGAACAGACATGACGAATCCTTTCTTGATGAACTGGTCTTGATGAATTGGCCTGAATGAACTTGTCTTGATGAACGGAGCTGAATGCGCAGGTCGCAACGAGCTCGCTGTCGCGTCAGGCGCTGCGCCGTTTCAAGCAAGGCGCGAGCGCCGTTTCGACCTGACCCAGCACGTCATCGAGCGGGTAGCCAAGCCCGACTACATCGGCAGTGAAGCGGTCGATGGCCAGCCCCAGCCGGCGTTCGCGTTCGGCATCCGACAACAACTGACGCTGTGGCGCGACAAACAATCCCAGCCCCTGCCGCGCATCCAGCCAGCCTTCGCTGGTCAGCTCGCCGTAGGCCTTGGCGACCGTGTTGGGGTTGATGGTCAGTTGCTGGGCCAGGCCGCGAACGCTCGGCAGCTGGTCGCCAACCGCGAGCTCACCGCCGGCAATGAGCCGGCGGATGCCATCAGTCAGCTGCTTGTTGATGGGGCGCGGATCAGCCGGGCTGATCTGCAGCATCAGGGGGACGGTGCGGGACATGCTCTGTACCTACTGTACTATTCGTAATGATACAGTAGATCGTGTTGAGCCAAGCTGTCAAGCGCAGTTGGCCGCACCAACAAAAAGGCCTCCCAAGCGGAGGCCTTCTGGCAAAAGGTTCTGGCGTCCGGGTGGTTGGCTCAGGAAGCCAGTATCTCGGCTGGTACCCGTACCGCACCTTCCATCAACACCCGCGCGCTGCGGCTCATGATGGCTTTGCGCACAACCCATTGGCCGTTGACTTGTTCGGCCTGGGCGCCCACGCGCAGCGTGCCTGATGGGTGACCAAAGCGCACCGCTTCGTGTTCACCACCACCAGCAGCTTGATTGACCAGCGTGCCGGGAATGGCCGCGGCAGTGCCAATCGCAACGGCAGCGGTTCCCATCATGGCGTGGTGCAGTTTGCCCATGGAGAGTGCGCGCACGCAAAGATCGATATCGGTTTTGTTGATCAGCTTGCCGCTTGAGGCTTTGTAATCGGTCGCCGGAGCGACGAACGCAATTTTTGGTGTGTGCTGACGTTTGCCCGCTTCCGAAATGTCTTTGATAAGACCCATTTTGACGGCGCCGTGGGCACGCAGCGTTTCGAACATCGCGAGCGCCTTGGTATCGCTATTGATCGCGTCCTGCAGTTCAGTGCCGGTGTAGCCGATGTCTTTGGCGTTGACGAAAATGGTCGGGATGCCGGCGTTGATCATGGTCGCTTTGAGTGTGCCGATGCCGGGCACGTCCAGATCATCAATCAGGTTGCCGGTCGGGAACATCGAACCGCCACCGTCACCTTCGCCTTCATCGGCCGGGTCGATGAACTCGAGCACGATCTCGGCGGCGGGAAAGGTCACGCCATCGAGTTCAAAGTCGCCAATCTCCTGCACTTCGCCGTTCTTGATCGGCACGTGAACGATGATGGTCTTGCCGATATTCGCCTGCCAGACTTTCACCGCGAACATGCCATCACGCGGCAATCGGGCGGCATCGATAAAACCGTTGGCAATCGCAAACGGGCCGACCGCAGTGCTCAGGTTGCCGCAATTGCCGCTCCAGTCAACGAAGGCCTGATCAATGGCAATTTGCCCGTACAGGTAGTCAACATCGTGATCCGGTTTGCTGCTCTTGCTGATGATCACGCATTTACTGGTCGAGGAAGTGGCACCGCCCATGCCATCGGTGTGTTTGGCGTACGGGTCCGGGCTGCCAATGACGCGCATCAGCAGGGCGTCGCGCGCCGGGCCGGGCACTTGTGCTGCTTTCGGCAAATCCTGCAAGCGGAAGAACACGCCTTTGCTGGTGCCGCCACGCATGTACATCGCGGGGATTTTGATTTGGGGTTGGCTCATGGTTGGGTCCTGTCGCGAATTGTGTTTTGTTCGTTGCAGAGGGTTCCCCCTCTCCCCAACCCCTCTCCCGCAAGGGGCGAGGGGCTCGTTCAGTTCGGTTGTCTAAGTCATGTCGCTGTAGATGCGGGAATTTCTATAACTGTGTCTCATGCAGCGCCAAGTTCAATCACCTTGACCGGTTGTGTTGCTCCCCTCTCCCCTCGCGGGAGAGGGGCTGGGGGAGAGGGGGCCGCTAACCGCTTCGAATATCACGGTGAGCACCGCGTCTGTATTGTTCAAAATGTCGTTGTTCCAGAACCGCAAAATTTTGAAACCTTGCTGCTCCAGCCATGCATCTCTGTTTTGATCCCTGATGCTGCCGTTGTGCTGGCCACCGTCCGCTTCAACAATCAACCTGGCATCGAAGTGGATAAAGTCCACGATGTAAGGCCCGAGTGGCTGTTGACGGCGAAATTTCTCGCCGTTCAGCCGGTGCGCGCGCAGGTGACGCCACAGCAGCTGTTCGGCGTCAGTCATGTTACGCCGCAGCGACTTGGCGAAATTGCGAGAATCCATTCTCGGTCTCCCTGGCGGATCGCATCCTGCGAGCCCCCTCTCCCCAACCCCCGCTCCGCGCCCCTGCCACTCGCTGACTCGTGGCGCTGCGGTGGAACGAAGCGGTGCTTCGCTAATTCCCACCTCGCCCCGCGAGGGGAGAGGGGCTAAAACATCGTATCGATCCGAAGCTTTGGTTCCCCTCCCCCCTCGCGGGGGAGGGGCTAGGGGAGAGGGGGCTCCTTCAGATCACGCTTTCGCCGCTTCCAAAAAGTCCTGGGCAAACCGTTGCAGCACACCGCCGGCTTCGTAAATTGACACTTCTTCAGCCGTGTCGAGTCGGCAGGTGACTTTGGCTTCGACGCGTTCACCATTGCGACGATGAATGACCAGAGTCAGATCGGCGCGCGGGGTGCGGGCGCCGATCACGTCAAAGGTTTCAGTGCCGTCGAGGCCGAGCGTTTTGCGGTTGACGCCGGCTTTGAATTCCAGCGGCAGCACGCCCATGCCGATCAGGTTGGTGCGGTGGATGCGCTCGAAGCCTTCGGCAACAATCGCTTCGACGCCAGCAAGACGCACACCTTTTGCTGCCCAGTCACGCGAGCTGCCCTGGCCGTAATCGGCACCGGCGATGATGATCAGCGGCTGGCTGCGGTTCATGTAGGTTTCGATCGCTTCCCACATGCGCATGACTTTGCCTTCTGGTTCGACGCGGGCGAGCGAGCCTTTTTTCTGCTGGCCATCGACAAGGGCCATTTCGTTGATCAAGGTCGGGTTGGCGAAAGTGGCGCGCTGCGCGGTCAGGTGATCGCCGCGGTGAGTGGCGTAAGAGTTGAAGTCTTCTTCCGGCAAGCCCATTTTGGCGAGGTATTCGCCGGCGGCGCTATTCAGCATGATCGCGTTCGATGGCGACAGGTGATCGGTGGTGATGTTGTCACCGAGCAGCGCCAGCGGCCGCATGCCTTTCAGCGTGCGCGGTTTGGCCAGTGCGCCTTCCCAGTACGGCGGCCGGCGGATATAGGTGCTCGGCGCGCGCCAATCGTAGAGCGGGCTGATTTGTTCATTGCTGGCCACGGCAGCAGTGAACATCGGCTCGTACACCTTGCGGAATTGTTCCGGCTTGACTGCCGCTTTGACAATGGCATCGATTTCTTCATCGCTCGGCCAGATGTCTTTCAGCGTAACTGGTTTGCCGTTTTGGTCATGACCCAGCACATCTTTTTCGATATCAAAGCGGATACTGCCGGCAATCGCATACGCAACGACCAGCGGCGGCGAGGCAAGGAAAGCCTGCTTGGCATACGGGTGAATACGGCCGTCGAAGTTGCGGTTGCCAGACAGCACGGCGGTGGCGTACAGATCGCGGTCGATGATTTCCTGCTGGATTTTCGGATCGAGCGCGCCGCTCATGCCGTTACAGGTGGTGCAGGCAAACGCGACGATGCCGAAGCCGAGCTTTTCCAGATCGTCTTTCAAGCCGGCTTCCTGCAAATACAGTTCAACGGTTTTCGAACCCGGCGCCAGCGAGCTTTTCACCCACGGCTTGCGCACCAGACCTTTGCGATTTGCGTTGCGTGCCAGCAGGCCGGCGGCGATGACGTTGCGCGGGTTCGAGGTGTTGGTGCAGCTGGTGATGGCGGCGATGATCACGGCGCCATCCGGCATCTGGCCAGCGGTTTCGGTGTACGACGCCACAATGCCTTTGGCGGCGAGCTCGGTGGTGGCAACGCGTGCATGCGGATTCGACGGACCGGCCATGTTGCGAACCACACTCGACAGATCAAATGTCAGCGTGCGTTCGTACTGCGCGGTCTTCAATGCATCGGCCCAGAGGCCGGCCTGTTTGGCGTAGGTTTCGACCAGTTTCACTTGCTCGTCGCTGCGGCCGGTCAGGCGCAGGTAATCAAGGGTTTGTTGATCGATGAAGAACATCGCGGCGGTGGCGCCGTATTCCGGTGCCATGTTGGAAATGGTGGCGCGATCACCGAGCGTCAGTGCCGCGGCGCCTTCACCGCGAAATTCCAGATAAGCGCCAACGACTTTGGCTTTACGCAGGAATTCGGTCAGCGCCAGCACGATATCGGTAGCGGTGATGCCCGGTTGCGGTTTGCCGGTGAGCTCAACGCCAATGATGTCCGGCAGCCGCATCCAGGACGCGCGACCGAGCATGACGTTTTCCGCTTCCAGACCGCCAACGCCGACCGCGATCACGCCGAGCGCGTCAACGTGCGGGGTGTGGCTGTCGGTGCCGACGCAGGTGTCAGGATAGGCGACGCCATCAAGCACGCCGATCACCGGTGACATCCGCTCCAGATTGATCTGGTGCATGATGCCGTTGCCCGGCGGGATCACATCGACATTGCGGAACGCTTTCTTGGTCCAGTTGATGAAGTGGAAACGATCTTCGTTGCGGCGATCTTCAATGGCGCGGTTTTTGGTAAATGCGTTCGGATCAAAACCGCCGCACTCGACTGCCAGCGAGTGGTCGACGATCAATTGCACTGGCACCACCGGATTCACTTTCGCCGGGTCGCCGCCTTGATCGGCAATCGCATCACGCAGACCGGCGAGATCAACCAGCGCGGTCTGGCCGAGAATGTCGTGGCAGACCACCCGGGCCGGGAACCACGGAAAGTCGCGGTCGCGCTTGCGCTCGATGAGTTGCAGCAGGCAATCATTGAGCATGGCCGGGTCGCATTTGCGCACCAGGTTCTCGGCATGAACGCGCGCGGTGTAAGGCAGACCGTCGTAGCTGCCGGGCTTCAGCGCCTCCACTGCCGCACGGGCATCAAACCAATCCAGGGTGGTACCGGCCAACTTCTTGCGAAAAGCGGTGTTCATGATGAGAGGCATCCAGTGCGGGGTGGTGGTGGAGGGCAAGTGCCGAATTCGGCATTCAAACGTTTGTCCATTATCCGGAAAACGGGGCCGAGGGTCATCCGGCTTTGGTCGCATGCTCATGAAAAAAACGCCCATCGAAGGGGCGCGACGAGCTGCCACTTATGAGGGCGTGGAATATAGCAGCGGTTCGGGCCGCTGTGGCCGTTGGCGGGCCAGAAAGGCGCCCGCCATGCCGGAGCGGAATGACGCCGACGGCGGCGGACGCAAGCCGCAGCCGCTGGCTCAAGGTACGCGGGCCGGGGCGGTCCACGTGCGACAGTCGGTGTGGCGTGCCGGCGCTCTATCGACCGGCCCGGCTCACTGCGTTCGCATCGGACCGATGTAGGCCTTGGCCCAGGCCAGCTTGGTAACGAACAGGGTCATGTCGACCGGGTTTTCCGTGGTGCCGCCGTGATACCAGTTGAAGTCGAGGTAGGCGTGGCCCAGTTCGCGCGCGGGCCGGGTCGAGTAGGGCAGATATTCCGGCGTTTCGATTGGCAATGAGCGCATCACCATGCCGGTGCGTTTGAACGCGGCGCGACCGTCAATCCAGACATTGACCGAACCATCGGCGATCCAGCCCGGCGGTTCCGGCATCACGGTATTGAGATTGACCTCCATCTCCAGACAGTACCATTGGCCGGGATAAATCACGCCGCCGAGACCGCCGCGCTGGCCGAACATTTTGTCCTTGCCCTGATCGGTGATGCCGTATTTGTGGCCCGGTGGCTGGTTGGTCAGAAAGTCGTAAGTGTGCAAACCCAGACTGATCGCACCACCGCTGGGCGCGCCCATTTCCAGATTGCGAATGGCGTAAGACAGGCGCATCTGCCAGCCAAAACCGCCGCCACTGCTACCGCTGTAACCATAACGATTGGTGTGGCTCGGCGTGATGCCGGTTTTGCCTGCCATGTCGGTCCATATCGGCGCGCCGGTTGGCGAATGTCGGACTTCGTAGCGTTTGGCAAACGTGCTGTCGAGTGGCGTGCCGAACATGATGTAGTAACGGACAAAAATGCGCTTCAGCAAACCGAAATCTTCATCCGGTAAAAAAATCCGCGCGATGCTGGCGGTGGTGCCGGTGTGATCAATCACCGAGCCATTGGTCAGCCCCGGCTCAGCGGCCATCTTGACCCGCATTGCGCCAATGCCCGGTGCCAACGGCTTGAAGCCTTCACCGACATAGGTCGAGCTGACCAATTCGAAGTTGCTGCCGGCAGCAATATATTTGCCGAGATCGAGATAAGGAAACTTGCTGGTGTCTTTCGGGCCGCGGCCCCAGATGTCCGGACTGTAATTGCTCTCCGAGGTTACCGACAGTCCGCTGCTGGAAATGAAATCACTGCGCTGCGAGCCATCGCCATAACCGTGCACACCAATGACACTCGGAATATTTTGCAGCCCGGCATCGTAGAGCCCGGCACTGGCCGCGAGGCCCTGCTCAACCGGGTCGTTGTTGATCGGCGGATTGAGCAGATTGCCGGTGACGATCGAACTGCTACCGGAGGTATGTTCGAGCACCGTGATGTTCAGCGATGCGCTGCGAACGGCTTTGGTCGGTTTGGCAAACTCCAGCACGACCGGCAAGGTTTGGCTCGGGCTGTTCGCCAGCACATAGGCTGACGAGGTCGACATTTTTGCCGAATAGATGGCATTCAACACGGCGCTGGTGCCGTCGGTGTAGATCACATTGATGCGCGGATACGCCGTGGGGTGGCGCCAACCGGCGATGACGCGCGCGGCGCTGCCCGGCTTCATCAGCATGGCGTTCCACGTGTGGCGCGTCAGCACCGCATTCATCAGTGCCGTGACATCAACAGTGTGGGTAACCGCTCCGGCAACGGGCGGTTTTTTGGCATCGAAGCTGAACCACGGCGTCGGGCCCTGGGCAATGCCATTGCGATCCAGCCAATCACCACCAACGTGCAACCAATACCAACCGGACGAGTTGTCAACGTAAGTCGCGGTGATGCCATGGCTGCGCCAACTGTACGGTTCGCCGCCGAGCTGACTCGGGCTGTAATCCGTTGGCGTAGGTTGCGACAGCCGGTCGGTCTGTAATCGATACTTGATAGGGCCGCTATTCACCAGCGGCGGCGTGTAGCTGAGCCAACCGGTGTCGGCGGCAGCCAATTGCAGATCATTGAACAGCTGAAATTGACTTTCGGTCGGGTTGGTGACCGCTGGCAACGGCGCAACGACGGGATAGGCCAGGTTAACGTTGTCATCGACTGCAGCATCTGTTGCGTTCATGTGCCACCTCGCTTGATGTTCGTGCCCTGTCATGCTCGACTGACGGATGGTGTGCTTCCGTGGGCAAGCATTGCTGGTGTGGGTTTTTCGATCCTCGCGTGATGGGGCGCCGATGAATTGTAGATCCTGCTGTGTGATGCGGGCGTGAAGATGTCGGACAGCGCACAAAACGGCATAAGGGTCAATTGGTTGCAACAGTCGCCGGGCTTATGTGCGATTTGGAAGCGCTTGGTGTTTGCAGGGCGATGCGTGTGCAGACCTCAAATCTAAAGCAAAGCCATCGGAGAGTGCGTGACAAACGATTGATGCAACGTGCTGAAGCTCGGTTATTGGTGTTGGTTCAAGGCGTTGATACGCTGAGAATGCAAGGCGATAGGTGTCGGCACATTGCGCAACTGTAAAGAGTTGAGGGCTGAGTGTGTTTTTGCGTGAGCTGCTGTAAAGAATGGCGGGCCGAGCCCGCGCATCTTTACAGTATTGATTGCTGGTGTCAGGAATTTTTATGGGGCGATTTTTCGCTTCAGTGTTTTTGCCAGTGACCGGGGCAGGCTTGGCAGCGCACGCAGCAGCCACGGCAACACTTTTCGTTTGACGCCGTTCAGTGACTCCGGCACGACCGCTTCGATCAGATGCGGGCCCGGCATCGCCAAGGCATATTCCATCGCTTTGACCAACTCCTCGGCCGTGCTGACCCGCACAGCGTGCACGCCCATGCCTTGACCGAGCTGGGCGAAGTTCAGCACCGGCCCGTTGAGATCAAGCTGAGATTTGGCTTTCGGGCCAATTTTTTGCGCACCGACCCGCTCCAGTTCGACATTGAGCACGGAGTACGAGGCATTGTTGAAAATGATCGCGGTGACGTTCAGGTTTTCGCGCGCCATCGTCCACAGCGATTGAATGGTGTACATCGCGGTACCATCGCCGATCAAGGCCAGCACCGGCCGGTCCGGGCACGCAATCGCCGCGCCGATGGCATTGGGCAAACCCTGACCGATGGCGCCACCAGTCAACGTGATCAGATCGTGGCGCGGGGCACCTGCTGTCATTGCCGACAACAGCAGACCCGAGGTGATCGCTTCATCAATGACGATGGCATTGTCCGGCAGCAGATGGCCGACGGCCTTGCAGACTTTTTCGGCGGTCAGTTTGCCGCGCGGCCGACCCGGTCGTTGCGCGGGTTGCAACAAGGGCGCGGTGTTTTCTGCTGCCAGTGCTGCGGCGAGTTTTTGCAAGCTGGCGGCACTGTCCTGCGCCGGCGTTGCCAGCGTGAATACGGTGCAGCTGTCCGGAACCAGATAACTTTTTTTGCCCGGATAGGCAAAGAACGATACCGGCGCTTTTGCATCGACCAGAATCAATTGTTCGATATCGGCGAGCTGCACGCTGGCGAGTTCGGCGAGATAGGCAATGCGCTCAACCGCTGGCAAGCCGGCGCCGCGTTCGAGCCGGGTCGGAAATACTTCGGCGAGCAATTTGACGCCGCTGTGCGCGGCGATGCGCGCCGCCGCCAGCAAGCTGGGCTCACGCAGCGCGCGGCCACCGAGCAGCAATGCGGTTTTCTTGCCGGAGCGGATGGCTTCGGCAATGGTGTTAATCGTTGTCGCATCCGCAGCGGCGGGAGTCGGCTGCGGTGGTGGCGGGCAGGGCACGCCGCCGTCGCCCCATGAGACATCGGCCGGCAGAATCAGCGTTGCCACTTGACCGGGCAAACCGCGCGCGGCGCTGACCGCCGCAACGGCGTCCTTGCACAGATCAGCGGTGCTCTTCGCGGTGCGGACAAAACCGGGCGAGACATTGCGCGCCACCGTTTCGATATCGGACTGCAATTGCGCATCGAACGGCACGTGGTAGGTTGCGTGATCGCCAACAATATTGACCATCGGCACCTTGCCCTTGCGGGCGTTGTGCAAATTCGCGAGGCCATTGCCAAGGCCGCAGCCGAGATGCAGCAGCGTCGCGGCCGGTTTGTCGGCCATCCGGGCATAGCCGTCGGCAGCGCCGGTGGCGACACCTTCAAACAAGGCCAGCACGGCGCGCATGCGCGGCTCGCTGTCGAGCGCCGCAACAAAATGCATTTCGCTGGTGCCGGGATTGGTGAAGCACACTTCAATGCCGGCATCTACCAGCGTTTTCATCAGGGCTTGCGCGCCATTGGCCATTGTTGTTCTCCTTTTAATTTCGGTCGCAGCGATGTTGAGATCGCTAGCGAGTTGTCGTTCTTCCTCCCCTCCTTGGCAAGGAGGGGCTGGGGGTGGTTCAACTCAGGACGATTTGCGTTAGCAGAAAACGCAGTGATTCATTTCGGACTCCGCAACCACCCCTCACCCCTCCTTAAAAAGGAGGGGGATCACATCTACTTTCAGATCACGCGGCGCGCTGTGTCAGCTACCCGCCACAATCGATCGTGCTGCCGCTTTCGCGGTCAGAATACAGCCGGGCAGGAACGTGCCTTCCAGCGAACGTTTGCCGCTGGCGCCACCGCCACCAAAGCCGGCTGCCTCGCCAACACAATACAGTCCCGGCACCGGTTCGCCACGGCCGTCGAGCACGCGGCTGTGCAAATCGGTCTGCAAACCGCCAAGGCTTTTGCGGGTGATGAGTTGCATCTGGATCGCGATAAACGGCCCTGCGCCCGACAGTTGCAGCGGTTTGGGTGCGCATGTGCGCAATTTGTCCGGGCCCCATTGCCGTGCGTGCAGGATACGCCGGAGCTGATCGTCGTTTTCCAGTTTGCTACCGTTCACGAAATTGGCATCAAAGGCATCGGCGGTTGCTTGCAATACGGCAGGGTCGATGTCATGCGAGCAGGTCAGCGCATTCATTTTTCCGGCAAGTTCTGCGAGCGTATCGGCAACCAGAAAATGCCGGCTCTCACTTTGCATCTGCCTGACCAGTCGGTGATTGCCGAACAGCGTTTCTTTCAGGAACAGCGGGAACTGCTTGTCGCGAATGCGTTGATTGTGCTCGGCACCCGAGATGGCAAATTCTTTCGCGGCGATGCGCCAGTTGAGCAGATGCCAGGTCCACGGTTTTTCCTGTGCCGCGACGCGCTGACAGAGCCAATGGGTGTCAAAGCCGGTGACCAGCGGCTCGGGGCCGATACGCTCACCTTTGTGATTGAGCCAGAGCGCCGATTTGCACGGAATGGTCGACAGGCCGTGACCAGCAAAATGCGGATACGGATGTGGAAAGCCGGCGGCGTAATTCCACATTTCGCCGGCGTTGCGAAGTTGTCCGCCAAAACGATCTTCAACCTCGTGATGCAGCCGGCCGTCCGCAAACGGGTGCGCACCGTTCAGCATCGTGGCCGGTACTGGCCGATCCCGCGGCCAGTTCCGCCGGCATTCACTGTGTTCGCCATTGATGCCACCCACGGCGAGCACCACGCGCTCGGCGCGCAGCGCAATCTCGGCGCCAGTGCTGTCGTTGATCGCCAGCGCGCTATCAATGCGGCCGCTGCTGTGGGTAAGCCCGGTGACGCGATGACCGTGCAGCAGCGTCAGCCGACCATCGCGGTTGGCGCGTTGCAGCGCGGCGATGAGACAACGCGTCAGTTCACGCGACGTGCCCCAGACCACGTGATAACGCGGCAGGCTGTTGCCCTCACCAAAGCGGCCGCGCTCGACCCAGTTCACCGCTGGCAGAAACGAAATGCCTTCGCCGCGCAGCCAGTCGTACACCTCAGCGCGCGAATGCTCGACGTAGTAACGCGCCCAGCGCTGTTGCCAGCCGTCCTCATCGGCAAGTTCGCCAAAGCGCAGCCAGTCGCGCAGCGCGATCTCCGGTGTATCCGGAATTTTCATTTTCGCTTGCAGCGGTGTGCCGACCAACGCCATGCCGCCAAACGCCCACAGCGCCAGCCCGCCAAACCGCTCCGGCGTGTCGCGGTCCACCAGCGTCACCGACTTGCCGGCGCGCAACAGCTCCAGCGCCGTGACAATGCCGGCAAGGCCGCCGCCGACGACCAACACATCCGAATGTGGCTTGGGGTTCATCACATCTCCTGATCAGGGCAATCGAGCGATGCTTCTTTGTCCCCTCCCCCTTGGCGGGGGAGGGGTAGGGGAGAGGGGGGGACCGGCTACGAAGCTCGGATTCCACCAGCAGAAATTCACTCTGCTTTTTACCTCGCCCTGTTGCGAACCAAGATAGCCCGCTAAGATGCCGCCATGATTGACTTTATGGGTCAGCTAAATTGACTTTGCAGGCCACTGTCTCGATGAGCTGGGTCAACACCGTTATCGCCGCGGCCAATCGCCTCGGGGTGGCGTCCGACCGGCTGCTGGGTGCGGCCGGCATCGACCCGGTCGAACTCAGCCGCGAACGTTGGCCCATCGACTACATCACCCGGCTCTGGCGTGCCGCCGACCGCTGCACTGGCGATCCCGGTTTTGGCTTGAAGGCCGGCGAGCTGGTCGGCCCGGCCAGTCTCAACGTCGTCAGCTTTGTCTTGCAGTCATCGGCGACGCTGCGCGAAGCGCTGGCGCAGTTGCAGAAATACCAGCGGCTGATTTCCGATGGCGGTCGCTTCCAGATCCTCGCTGGCGACAACGCGAGTTGGCTGGTCTATCACCCGCGCCAGGGCGAGCTGGCGTTTTCACCGCATCAGATCGAAGCGGTGCTCGCCGCCGTGGTGAGTTTTGCCCGCTGGGTCACCGGCACACCGGCGCGGCCGGTGAAAGTGCAATGCAGCCACGCTCAGCTGGGTCCGCTCGCCGGCTATCGCGCGGTGTTTCAGTGCCCGATGGAATTCGAGCAGGCGTTCAACGGTTTGCTGCTCGACAACGCGCTGCTCGATTTGCCGCTGCCACAAGCCGATGCGCAGCTCGCCCATCTGCACGAGCGTTACGCCGCGGCGCAATTGGCTGCGCTCAGCGAGGCCGGCGCCACCGCGCCGTATTTGCGCGACTGGCTCGCCGCCCAACTCGGGCCACAACTGCCCCGCCGTGGTGATGCCGCGCGTGCGCTCAATATCAGCGAACGCACGCTGGCGCGGCGGCTGCAGGCGCAGCGGCTTTCCTTTGAACAATTGCTCGATGAAGTCCGACGCGATGTGGCGCTGCATGCGGTCGGCCAAACCGCACGAGCGTTGAACGATATCGCCCAGTCGCTAGGCTTCGCCGAAGCCAGCACATTTTACCGGGCGTTCCAACGCTGGACCGGCATGACGCCGGGGCGCTGGCGCAAAGCGCGCGCCGCTTCGGCGAATGCGGCGCAAGCGTGAGGGAAAAAAGCGTTAACGCCGGCGTGATCAATGCTGGTCCGTAGCGGACTCTCTCTCATCAGCACTGCCGGCGGCGCGCTGCAAGCGATCGTGAATATCAGCCCATTCCGGTTCCTGCGGTGGCAGCTCGACCCAGATCTCGTCAAGTCCACGCTGATCAAGTTCAAACAGCGCGGCATACAAGCGTTGCCGGTAGTCGTGGTGCGTGGGCGGTACACGCAACACGGCTGTGGTGTCGCCATCCAGCGGCGCCGAGTACACCAGCGCGCCAACCCGTTTCCCAGTTGTCGCATGCCGCTGCGGCCATTGTTGTTGCAACGCTTCGCTCGGCAGTAGCTGCACATGGGCGCGCGGCCGGTAATGCACTTTCTTGTTGCCCGACACGGCGTGCTGGTGCCGCACGGGTGTGTGCACCGGCACTGGCAACAGCTCTTGCAGTGTTGCGGCACTGAGCGGGCCTTGCCGCAGCACTTCGGCGTGATCGTGGTCGATGCGCAGAATGGTCGATTCGGTACCAAGCGTGCACGGGCCGCCATCGAGCACGGCGGCAATTTTGCCGCGCAAACCGGCCAGCACATGCTCGGCGCGGGTTGGACTCAATTGCTGATACGGATTCGCCGACGGCGCCGCCACCGCCAGATCAAATTGCTGCAGCAGATCGCGCAGCACTGGATGGTTCGGTACGCGCAAACCGACTGTCGGCAAACCGCCGGTGATCACGTCCGAGACGTGAGGCTGCTTTTTTAGAATGACGGTCAGCGGCCCCGGCCACAGTTGCGTCAGCACCGGTGGCAACCAGTCCGGAATCTCGCAAGCCCAGCGCGTG
Source organism: Permianibacter fluminis (assembly GCF_013179735.1). NCBI lineage: Bacteria > Pseudomonadati > Pseudomonadota > Gammaproteobacteria > Pseudomonadales > Pseudomonadaceae > Permianibacter > Permianibacter fluminis. Next base: position 1,700,915 of record NZ_JABMEG010000001.1, read on the forward strand.
AGCTGATCGAGCCCGGCCAGATGGACGATCAGCGGGTGATCCGCCGGTCGCCCTTTTGCGGCAAATATTTTCGCCACCGCCGCCGCGTTGCTGGCATCGGCTGCGAGCCCGTACACGGTTTCGGTTGGCACCGCAACCAGTTCGCCAGCGCGCAGCAAGTAGCCGGCGCGGGCGATGTCGTTGGTGTTGTGTGGAAAAAGGTGTTCGGTGTTCATGGCGTGTGAAGTAGATCCGAAGAAAAGCGATATTTTTTCCCTGCGCTCACCGCGCAGACGGGCGAGGGCAAGAACGGCGGATAGTATGCATAAAGCCGGCACGGATTGCCCTCAGCACCCGCCGCATCGCAGCAGAAACAAAAACGCCTCCGCAGGGGAGGCTTTTTGTTTCTGCTTGGTGGAGACGGCGGGAATTGCTCGGCTCATCCCTGAGCCTCGTCCGCGCTGTGCGCGGAACCGCCTGCGGCGGCCCAAAATTGCTCCTGGCATTTTTTGTGAACCCGCTCCGCGGCTTAAATCCCCGCTGTCGCGGGCAAAGAAAAAGGGCCACGCTTTCGCGCAGCCCTTTTTCTTTGCTTGGTGGAGACGGCGGGAATTGAACCCGCGTCCGACAACTCGCAAACTTCGGTACTACATGCTTAGTGCAGTTATTTGGTTTAGCGAGTCAATCGCCAACGCACAGGCTATTGATCCGCGAGCCCAGTAGGTTTTCGAGCGACAGCGTCGGGCGCACTGCCAACCTTATCCTCTGTAGATGACTGCGCTTCGGTACCAGAGGCATCTTCCGATTAGCAGTTTAGCCTTAAGCGGCTAAAGCGTAGTTGTCGTCGTTGGCAACTATAATGTGCAACAGAGTGGGTACGAGGTCCTGTTGCCTCCTCGGCATGCACCTAGGTCCTTGATATCGCCGTCGAAGCCATATCGTCCCCAAGTGTTCTGTAAGATGGGCACGCAAACCGGAAGTTCAAGCGCTCACCTCAGCAGACCGGGCAATTATTCCATGCCTGCGTCGGTAAAGCCATGCTGACCTGCAGCCGGACTGGTACGGCTTTCCGCAAAGACGCGTCGCAATCGCCATTTCTACGCCTGTGTTCGGCATTTAAGGTGCCGGCAAGGATGCGCGCCTGACACTCATGGCATGACTTGGGGTTTGAGGGCGTGGCATGTCGGCGGTGGGCGTATGCGGTTGGCGGGCATTGGCGGCGATGCTGCTGGGCGGCGTGATGTTGTTGACCAGCGGTTGCGCCAGCCATTCGCAATGGCCAAGCGCCGGACAATGGCGGGATTCGGCGCTCAGCACGGCCAAATCGCCGGCGACCTGGGTGCCATTATTGGCGGCTGGCGCCATTCACGTGGCCGGCGCCGATCAGCGATTGTCCGATTACGCGCACGAGAATCATCCGGTGTTTGGTTCCGACCAAGGTGCCAATGATGTCGCCGATGGTGGCATTCAGGCGCTCAGCGTATTGGCGGTAGGCAGCGCGCTGCTTGCGCCAACACCGGCCGATAACGATTGGACCGATCAAGCCGAACGCGTCGCCGTGCTGATTGCCGCGCACAGTGCCGCCGATGGCACAACCGGCTGGCTGAAGGGCGTGTTTGATCGGCAGCGGCCCAATGGTCATCAGCACAGTTTTCCGTCCGGCCACGCCACCGAGGCCTTTGCCTACGCCACCGAAGCGGCGCGCAATATCGACGATTACGGTTGGTCGCCGTCGCAGCAATTGTGGTGGGACATTGGCGTCTATTCGCTGGCCAGCAGCGTGGCCTGGGCACGTGTTGAAGCGCAGGGGCATTATCCGACCGATGTGCTGGCCGGTGCCGCAGTCGGTCACTTTATCTCGGGTTGGTTGTACGACGCCTATTTGAAAACCAGTTTCCCCGACGCACAGTTGGTGATTGAACCGAGCCGCGACGGTTTCTGGCTGGAGTGGCGCGGCCGCTTCTGAACCCGCAGTTTTCAACCTATACCGTCAGAATCCGCGATGCGGACTCGATAGCAAAACGGCCACTCGGGAGTGGCCGTTTTGTTTGTTGCGACAAGTCTATTCTACAGGCCTATTTTTTTGGCCGACTCGACAGCGCTATTCCACTGTCACCCGTTTGCGGTTGTCGTTGGAAACGCGATCGATCAGTTTGTTGTACGGATCAAAACCGGCCTCATACGGCTCGTTGTCCACCGTTACAGTCAGCGTTTGCTGTTTCTCGGTAATGTGCCGACGTTCCAGATGCAGTACGGTTTCGTCGCGCTCCTCGGCGCCGGGTTTGCGCGCAAACACACCGACTTCGATCCAGTCATCGAGTGGCGCTTCGGTTTCATTGCCGACGCCGTCGGCGTAACGTTTGTCGGCACTGAACTCCAGCGTCACGTCGTACGTACCGTCGGCGCGCTTTTTGGCCGTGGCCGTTTTCATCCGATTGTCGTAGAAGCTAATCTTTTCGAACAGATCGGTAACCAGTTGCTGCCGGTCGGCCGGCGTTTCTGCCCGGATATAGCTCAGCAATTCGGCGCTGGTGGTGTACGGCGCGTTCTGATAGCCCTTGTCCTGCAGAAAACGCTTCAAAGCCCGGTTCAAGGCTTCCTCGCCGATCTCGTCCCGCAAGCGGTAGAACACCAGCGAACCTTTGCGGTAGTGAATGTAAGGCTGGTTTTCCACCCGGTACAGCGGCAGCTCTTCCAGTAGTTCACTTCCGCGCGAATTCAGGTAGTTGTCGAGTTCGTACTTCAGGAACTGACGCATCTTGTTACGGCCGTAGGCCTTTTCCATCACCATCAGTGCCGAATACTGGGCCAGCGATTCGGACAGCACCGTTGCGCCTTGAACATTGGCACCAATGACCTGATGGGCCCACCATTGGTGGGCAATTTCATGGGCGGTCACGTAATAGACGTAATCAATTTTGTCCTGATCGCGCAGGTCAGCAATGAAGCCAATCGATTCCGAATACGGAATGGTGTTGGCAAACGACTGGGCGAAACTGGCGTAGCGCGGAAACTCCAGTATGCGCACTTGCTTGTGCTGATACGGCGTGAACTGGCTGCTAAAATAGTCCAGCGAGTCCTTGACTGAGGTGATCATCCGGTCAATGTTGTACGGATGCTTCTGGTCGTAATAGATCTCGATGGGCAGACCATGCCAGTCATCGCGCTTGACCTGCCAGCGTGCCGACAGCCAGGAGAAAAACGGCAGCATAGGCACGTCCATTTTGTAATGGAAGTAGCGACGACCGTTTTCGGTCCACTCTTTCTGCAGATAGCCCGGCGCCAGCGCAATCTGGTCCGGCACGGTCGAGACCGTGGTTTCGAACTGGATCCAGTCGCCGTCATCGGAAATGTAGGTGTTGGCGCGTGCAGCTTCATCTTCCAGCTTCGGCATTCGCTGGTGTTCCGGCAAATTGCGCTTGCGCCGTTCGTTGCGGTCATCAATTTCAAAGTTGGGGTTATAACCGAACCAGGGCAGCAACTCGGCATCGTTCATGAAGCTGCCGTTGTCGACCACCAGACTGTTGTTGTTCCGGGTGGCAAAGCCGCGCTTGGCATACGCCATGGTGAAATCGAGTGACATCGTCGCACCTGGCTGCAGTGGCTCCGGCAGCGTATAGATGCGATAGCCAAAATCGGCGTCATAGCTTTTCAGTGCGCTGTCCGGCAGCGAGACCGATTGCAAGTCGTAGTCTTTGCCGTCTGCAATGGCCAGATGCAGCTCGGTGATCGGTTCCGGACTGCGATTGATCATCTCGTAATGACCACGGGCAAGCGCGCGGTGCTCGCTGGGATAAATATCCAGCGCGACATTGACGGCGGTCAGCCGTGGCTGGTTGAGTGACTGGTACTGGGCGTAGCGGCGTTCGTATTCGGCGCGCAGGTCCAGTTCCTGATCGCTGGTGACGTAGTCATTAACGATATTGGTATTCCAGAAAATCCAGCTGCCCAAGCCGGCCCAGGCAACCAGTGTCACCGTGAGCATCAGGCCCAGCGGTCCACGCAACTGGCGGCCGGCTTCGCGCCAGCGCCGGGACCAGCTTGGCACCAGTCCTCGCACCCACAGCGCGGCGGCAACCAACAGCAAGGCAAAGGTAAACAGCAGCCAATAGCCACGTAGTGCCAGATGGCCGGTGAGAAAGTGGCCATAACCGTTCATGTCGGAATACGGGATTTCCGTGGCGGCGGCGAACAGATACAGCGGATGCTCCAGATCGACAGTCCTTAGCGTCATCCGCAGCACGATCACCAGAATGATTGCGAGGTAGCCAATGAACTTGTTCTGGAACAGCACTTGCAGCACCAACGCCAGCAAGCCCATCAAGACAAACGGTAATGCACCCAGTGCTGTCTCGCTCAGGTACAGCAGCGGTTCAATGCTGGTGTAGCCCTTGCTGAGCTGGATGGCAATGGCGAGGACAACACCGGCGCTGAGATAAATGCCGATGATGCTGAGCAGGGCACAGGCTTTGGCGCTTAGCGGCAACCAGTTCGGAACCGGCAAGGCATCGGTGACATCGCCCAATTTGGCTTGTCGCTCTTTCCAGATCAGCTCGCCGGCATAGAACGTCACGATCAGCAGCAACAGGAAGTTGAACGTACCTGCCAGGGTCGAGGCCATCAAATGGGTCACCGGATAGACCGCGGTGCCATACATCTCGTTGCCGAAGCTGGCGCTGATGGAGAAATTCAGCAAGCCAAAAATCAGCATGACCAGAAACGGAATGCTCTTCAGTACACCGACCGTATCAAAGCGCCATTGTGCATGCCATTGTTGCCACAGGCTGTGGCCCTGAAAATCCGGCATGACCGGTTGATAACTAGCGCGTGCACTCACTTGTTCTTGGCTTGTGGCAGCCGGCGCCGTTTTCTTGCGCCAGCTGCGGCCGGTGCCGGTGCGCATCGGTTTGAACCAGACATAGCTGAGGACGAACAGCAGCAGCGCCGCGCCCAGCCACAGCAGACGATTGGCCAGCAAATAGTGATTCAGTGGCGGCAGCTGTTGATTCAGCTCGGCAACTGACCAGTAGCGGGTTTCCAAATCCACTGCGGCAAGACCGAACGGATCAACCAGCGCGGACAGCCATTCGTTGTCGAGCCGGCCACCGATGGCGCTGCCAACGCCCCACAGGACAAAAAACGCGATGATGCCAACGTACACGCTGAGCAGGTTACGGGTCAGCACCGCCAACAGACTGAGCAGGGCACCGGTGAACAGCACGTTCGGAATCACCATGACCAGCAGCGACCAAAGGTACGGCGTTGCCGAGACCGGCCCCAGCCGAGCCGGATCAATCCATGGCATCGCCGTACCGAGCAAAATGCCGAAGGCAATGAGCAGATAAATGGCCAGTGTCGCGGTCATGCCGCCTAACAACCGGCCAGCGAGGTAGTCGCCCTTGCGCATCGGTTTGCTGAAAAATAATTCGGCGGTGTTCAGCTCGTGATCGCGCAGCAGGGCGCCGGGCAGGAACGCCGTGACCACCAGCAGGCTGATCACGGTGAACAAGCTCATGAACTGAATGATCACACTCGGGGCATTGCGGTAGATATTGCCGATGGCGCCGCCAAGCTGGACTGCGTCGCTACTGGCGGCGCCAAAACCCATCAGGCCAAAGACTGCCGCCGCAATCCACAACAGCGGTTGCTGCAGCTGAAAGCGCAGTTCAAAACGATAAAATTCCCGAAACATGGCGTGTCGTCCTTCAGGCGGCGTTGGCGGCAGTCAAACTTTCGTGCCGACGCAGTTGCCGGAAGTAAACATCTTCCAGATCCGGTTCGACAACGCTGAAGCCGCTGTCGAGCGCCTGTTCGCTATAAACGTGTATCACCGGTTGGCCACCGACCAGCCGGGTCGACAGCACCTTGTATTGTTCCTGATACTGCGCCAGTTTGGCCTTGCTGATTTGTTTGCGCCAGATGCGGTTTTGCATTGCTTCAATCGCGGCACGCGGTTCGCCGGTCAGCAGCACTTCGCCTTTGCTGATGATTGCCATGCGCGGGCACAGATCGGTGACGTCTTCGACGATGTGGGTCGACAGGATGACCACAACGTTTTCGCCGATTTCGGCCAGCAAATTCAGGAAGCGGTTGCGCTCTTCCGGGTCGAGGCCGGCGGTCGGTTCGTCGACAATCACCAGCTTCGGATTGCCGAGCAGGGCCTGGGCGATACCAAAGCGCTGGCGCATGCCGCCAGAGAAACCGCCGAGTTTGCGTTTGCGCACATCCCAGAGGTTGACCTGTTTCAGCAGCGCTTCGACGGTGTCTTTGCGCTCGCCGGTACGGGTCAGGCCTTTCATTACCGCGAAGTGATTCAGCAACTCTTCCGGGCTCACTTTCGGGTAGACGCCAAAGTCCTGCGGCAGATAGCCGAGCACGCGCCGGGTCGCATCCTTGTTGGCCAGCACGTCGAGCTCGCCGAGTGTGATGCTGCCGGTGTCGGCGTCCTGCAGCGTGGCGATGGTCCGCATCAGGCTGGATTTGCCGGCGCCGTTCGGGCCGAGCAAGCCGAACATGCCGTTCGGGATATCAAGCGAAACGCTCTTCAGGGCCTGCACGCCATTGGCGTAGGTTTTGGACAAATCGCGGATGGTCAGCATCGAGGGTCCCTTCTTCACTGGTCAAAATTGGCAGTTGGTTAAAAACTGGCCGCATGGCACGAAAAGGCCGAACGGCGGTGATAGGCCGGCATGGTAGGTGGCCTGTTGCGGGCCGGGGGCGGCATAACTGTTACAAAAGCTGTGCGGCGCTACAAAACCGCCGGTTTGGCGCCCTGAAGTTGACGCCCCGGAATTGCCGTCGCGACGTTGATATTGCGGCCTTTATCCGGTTGTTTCGCCAATACGGACCGTAGGGCCGACCATGACTTCCGGCCCTGGTGGCATCCCGCCCCGGCGGCGATAGAATTCAGGCAGAGTTCAGATGCTGCTGGCCAGAATGCCTGACACAAGGGCTTTGCTGCCAAACGATTAACCGGGGAGAACATGATGAAACGGACCATGCTGCTGGCCACTGTGCTGGCGTCAATCACGCTGTTGGCGGGCTGCGGTGCGCTGCACACCTCGATCGCCAAACGCGATCTGGATGTCCAGACCAAGATGAGCGCGTCGATTTTCTTGGACCCGGTCGAGCCGGAATTGCGCACGGTGTATGTGGATGTCCGCAATACCTCCGACAAGCCGGAATTTGATTTGCGCCCCGATGTGGTGGCGTTTCTGACCTCCCGTGGCTATCAGGTTATCGACAGCCCGAAGCGCGCCAATTACTGGCTGCAAGCCAACGTACTCCAAGTTGGCAAGACCGACGCCCGCAATGCCAATGCCGCGATGGCAGCCGGCCCCGGTGTTGCCGGTGGCGCCGTCACCGGTTACGCGCTGCACCGCGCCAGCGGTGGCAGTGGTGGCGCCAACGCCGCCGGTGCGATTGTGGTCGGCGCGGTCGCCGGCACGGTCATCGATGCCATGGTCAAAGATATTTACTACAGCGTGATCACCGATATTCAGGTGATGGAGCGGTTGCCGGATGGCATCGTCAAAGAAGACAGCGAACACAAACTGCGTCAGGGCACCAGCGGTGACACCGTCTCGACCTATCAGCGCGAAACCGATCAACGCAAGTACCAAACCCGCGTGATGAGCTATGCCAACCAGGTCAATCTGGAATGGGAAGAAGCGGCGCCGAGCTTGCGCGCTGGACTCGCCCGCGCCATCGCCGGCATGTTCTGAGTTGAGCTCGGGTGCAAACCAGGATGGAAAGGCAAATGCGCATGAATGCCGGCAGCGTCATCAGTAAAGGCTTGATCCGCGTCATCGCGATCAGCGCGGCGCTCTGGCTGAGCGGCTGTACCGCGCTGCACACGGCGACCAGCAAGCATGATCTGGATGTCCAGACCCGGATGAGTTCCAGCATCATCATGACGCCGGTCGAGCCGGAGCAGCGCACGGTGTTCATTCAGGTGCGCAACAGTTCCAGCGAGCCGTCCTTTGATCTGCAGCAGGATATCGTCGACGCGATTCGCAAGCGCGGTTATCAGGTGGTCGACAATCCCGCCAGCGCGCATTTCTGGTTGCAGGCCAATGTGCTGTCGGTGGCGAAAGAGCCGCCGGGTGAATTGCTGGCGGAGTTTGAACACAGCCTGCCGACCGACGATGCCGAATCGGTAACGCCGGAGCCGGTGATCGTGGAAAACGATCGGCGCGACTCCCACGTCCATGGTGGTGTCCAGTTGGTCTACGGCGGCCATGTCGATCGCAAGGATGTCGAAAAAGTATTGGCAGCGGCGCTGATCATCGGCGTCACCGAATGGACCGCCAATGCTTTCGTCAAGGATGTTTACTACACCGTGCTGACCGATATTCAGGTCAGTGAGCGGATTGAGGACGGCGAAGGCTTGGCTCATGAATCTGCGGAGCACACGCTGCAGCAGGGCGAGTCTGGCGATACCGTCAGCTTCTGGTCACGCGATGTGCCGCAGCGCAAATACCAGACCCGCATTCTCAGTGTTGCCAATCAGGTGAATCTGGATTGGGCTGATGCCGCGCCGCTGGTTCGTGAACGCCTGGCGCGGGTGCTGGCCGGCATGTTTTGAGCGAGCGATTGTGTAAGAAAAAAGGGCCGCGATGCGGCCCTTTTTTTTTGTTGGCGTCAGTCACGCTGACGCGAAGGACGAATCGCTATGGATCCCTCTCCTTGTCAAGGAAGGGTTAGGGGTGGTTGAGTGCCGAAAGGAGCCAACAGGCAGACTTAAGTTTCTGCAGACTCTGCAATGACCGAGTATTTGAATCCATTTGCGCAGCGCATTGCTTGCTGAGTTGAACCACCCCCAGCCCCTCCTTGACAAGGCGGGGGGCGAAGGTGCGACTTCTTTACTGAGTGGCATTACCGCGATGCGAAACTTTTTATTGGTGTCAGACAATCCTGCGCTGACGTCGGAGGCCGCTCAGCAGTAGCAGTGCCAAGGACAGCACTGACCAGCTACCGCCACCACCGCCGCCACCCGACGAGCTGCGGTTACTAACGGTGATGGTCACCGGGGCAAAGCTGCGATTGCCGGCCGGATCAATTGCGACCACCGCGAAGGAATAACTGCCGGCGGCATTCGGTGTGCCGCTCAGCGTGCGGCTGGCAGAATCGAGTTGCAGCCACGTCGGCAGCGGTCCCGGATCGGCTTGCAAGGTGTATTGCAGGGCGCCGTTTTCCGGGTCGGTAAAGGCATCGGCAGCGAAGCTGTAATTCAGCGCGTCGCCGATCTGAAGCGGTGGTGGTGCAATACCGCCATGATAAATCGGCGGCTCACCAGTGCTGAGCAGGCGGAAGCTGCGATCAGCACCGCCGGTGTCACCCGCCAGTCCGATGGCGTCTTCGTAATCCTGCCAGTGGCCGTCTTGCCAGCGCATCACGGTGGCGGCATTGGCATCCAGCGCCAGACCGGACAAATCGCTGACCGCCAGTTCGACTTTTACGTTGACCAGCTCATCGGGACTGAGCGTGGCTGGCCAGACAAAATCCAGTTGATAACGATCGCTGTCGTAACGGCGACAAGCCGGTGCCGTGCACCAGCCGGACGTAGTGGTGCTCAAGGTTTCACTGATCGTGCTGCCATCAATGTGCTGACCGAGCAGGCGAATGACGGGACTCAAGCTGACGTTTTGACCACGGTAGTTGGTTACCACGCCGCCACTGTCTCGCACCCGCATCGGTTTGTTGAAATCGAGGATCAACCGATAGCTTTCGCCAATCTGCCAAGCGCCAGCTTCGCTGCGCGCTTGCGCGCGATGGGTGGCGCTGTCGGGTGTCCAGCTTTGCGCGGCCATCTCGTGGTCATCGCTCAGCCGAATCGCTTGGGCTGCGATCAGCGCCGGTGCGCCGCTTTGATGGTAATAGCCCAGCAGTGAGGCGCGGGTGATTTCGCTGCGTAGCCGATCAATCTGGCTCGCTGGCAGAATAAAACCATCGTGACTGCTGCCAAAGCCGCCGTATTCGGCGCTGCTGTTGCGTGGCTCGACTTCCAGCGTGTACGACGGAATTTGGTAGTTGTAGGCAAAGTGGCCGTCAGTGGTGCCCATGCCGGCGTTGATCGGATCTGGATCGACGGCATAGCTGTTGCCGGTGGCGTTGACCATTTGCTGGGCGAGTGCCAGGGCAATGTCATCGCGCCGTTCGTTGCCGGTGCGTGGCGTGATGTAAACCTTGCTGAAGCTGTGGGTGTCGATATAGAAGCGCAGCTGATGGCTGGCAAACAGATCAGCGGCTTGTTGCAGGGCCTGGATTTCCGGTTCCGAGCCGGGGCCACTGCCGTGATAGGTCAGCGCCGCGTTGTTGCCGGAGGAACCATTGCTGCTGGCCCAGAACGGATTGTTGTTACGGTTCAGATCAACGCCGAGCAGGTTGTCGGATTCGGTCGCCAGATTTTCATCGACGCCGCGCATGTTCTTCCGCCGCATCCGGCCGTCGCGCGGCCAGTCGCTGGGATCGCCAGCGTACTTTGTCCACATCGCTCGATCCGGATAGCGCTGGCTCTGCAGAAAGCCATCCACATTCAGCACCGGGATCAAAACAATCTTGCTGTTCTCCAATAAATACTGATGCAGACCTTGATCGGTTTCGTTGCTGACCAGCGTTTCAAAAATGCTGGTGACGGCTTCCGGCGTCTGCCATTCGCGGGCGTGGATGCCGCCGTTTTGCAGCATGCCCGCTTCGACAATGCTGCCTTCGGCGGTGTTGCCATCGGCATCGGACAAAACATAAGCCCAGATCGGTCGGCCGGCAGTCGTGCTGCCGATCTGCACGGCGGCAACATTGGCGCTGTCGGTATCGAGTTGCTGGTGCCGCGCATGCAGGCTGGCATAACTGCGAAAACCGGCGACCGGCGTCAGCGAATCAATCGGCGATGGCACCGGATAACCGAGCGCCACGGTGTTGCTACCCGCAGGCGATTGCGTGTACTGCAGTTGGGTGGCGGAGCACACGCCGGCAGCCATGACAGTCATGACTGTCGTGGCAGTAACAACAGCCGCGATCGCGAAGGTTGGTTCTTTTCTGATCGGCCGTGTCATGGCTGCAACTCCCGGCGGACTTTGGCACTGAGCTGGGGCTGCTTGGCGGCTTGTTGCAATTGCTGGCGTGCGGCCGGCGTTGCCAACAGCCGCAGCGCATAGATGGCGTTCAGTTGCTGCGCTTCATTCTTGCTGGCGAGCCAGCGTTGCAGCGTCGGTAATGTCTGCTCGCCCTGTTGTTGCAACCAAGCCGCGATTGCCGAGCGATCGCCGGATGCCGCCGCTTGTTGCAGGCGTTGCTGCGCGCCGGCATCGGCGACAGTTGCCAACTGAAACCAGCTCTGTGAACGCAGCGCCGGATTGGCGAGCGCGGCGTCGTACAAGGCCAGTTGCTGATCGGGAAATTCGGTGGCGACGGCGCTGAGCAAGCGGCTACCGATCTCGCCCGGCTCGCGCCGCAGCAGCGCGGCGGCGAGCGTGGCATCGTGCACGGCGAGGGCAACTGCGGCAGCCAGTTCCGGCGCCTGTTTTGCCAGTGTCGGCCGCTCGATATCGGCCAGTCGCGCCGGCCAGTCGCCCGCGGGTTGTTGCAGGGCCAGCAGCCAGCTGTCGCGTTCGCTGGCGTCAAGTTGCTGCCACTGCGCCGCGGCTTGCATCACGCTGTCGCGGTCGAGTGTCTGGCGCAACACGGCGGCGCGCGCCTGCGTTTGCCACCAACGCAGCGTTGCCTGCGCGGCCTGGGCAACCGGTGCCTGCGAAACGGCGCGCAAGCGGCCTTCGACATCCTGATTCAACAGCACATCGTCCGGCGACTGACTGAGCCGGGTCGCAAGTGCGAGTGCGGCGGGCGTCGGGTCTTGCGTGCGCAGTTGCTGCATCGCTTCGTGCAACAGCCAGGTGCGTGCGGCGGCGGCCACGGCTGGATCACTCGGCAGGCCATCAAGCTCGCCGTGATAGCTGCCGGCCAGCCGGATTTGTTCAAGTTGTTGTTGATAGCGCTGGGCGGCCGGTTCGCTGAGCTGGGCGCGCCATTCACTGACCGAGATCGGCGCGTTGGCAGCCAGCGCTGAAGAACAAAACAACAGCAGCAATACAACGACGGGCATGGCAGGTTCCTTGGCCACGGCAATTGCTTGCGGTATAGCGCGTCGCCCGCCGGTTTGTCGAGCGACTGGTAATAAGCCGTGATCGGCGTCGCGCTGCTGGCTGGCATCGGTGGCGAGCGTGGTTGGTGAGACCGGTTACGGAGCGTGTTTGCTGAGATGGATTGTTGAGCCGGATTGGCAAGCTTGATTAGCGACAGCGAGGGCTGAGATCGACCGGCCGGATTGATGGACCAGTGCCGTCGCTGGCGCGTCAGCGCTGAGTACTGGTCGGCAGGCGCAGCAGCGCGGCCGGATCCGGATCGCGGACGGCGCTGGCAAACAATTGGTTCAGCCAGTGCCGATGCAATTGCCAGAGCAATTTGCCGTCGCTGCCGAGCTCCTTGCTGCATTGCTTGGCGATGTCGGTGGTGCGGTAGAAATACGTGATCAGCGCGGTCAGCTCGCTGGTCGGCCAGCGGCAGCCAAACTGGCGCAGGCAATCGGACCAGAACCGGATCTGCGCGCGTTCATGCGCGTCTTCGAGCGGATGCAATTCCGGCATCAGTTCCATCGCCCGCCAGAGCGGGCCGTAGCCGACGAAACGTTCATCAAGCGCGTCCAGCGCGCTGTCAAGCGCATCCAGCGTGTCCTGCCAGCTGAGCTGGCGCGCGAGGATGTCCTGTTGGGCCACACGCACGGCTTGCAGCCATTGTTCGGCCAGCCGGTAGATGATCGCTTCCTTGTTCGGAAACAGGTGATACAGCGACTTGATGCCTATCCCGGCCCGTTCGGCAATGGCATTGGTGTTGAGCGCGGCAAAGCCCTGTTCGGCCAGCAGCGCCAGGGTCGCCTGCTCAATCAGCCGGACCACTTCCTGCGAGCGTTTCTGCTGCGGCAGGCGCCGCATACGCAGGCTTTCCGGGGGCTCGATGTGGCTGCTGACAGGATCGGACATGGTGCTCGTGCGGGCCTCTGTTTTCTGGAAACCGGTGATCAGGAACTGATGGTGGGGCCGGCTTGCCGGGCACTGTACGGGGCGGGGCGGGCCGCCGGCAACCCGAGCGTCGTCCCGGTCGCGGTAGTGGTCGCTTGCTGCGGTGCAGCTTGGGCAGTCGTTGACAATTGCAGTAATGACTGTAATGTGCAGTAAAAGCTGCACATAAACAAGACGTCAACCCAGCCAGGAGGGAGTAGCAGTGACCAGCCTACAGAACCCATTGATCCGTTATGGCCGCCAGCTTGGCGTCGCAGCCGCTTTGCTGCTGGCGTTGGCCGGCTGCGGCGATTCCAGCGACGGCCCCGATCAGCAGGGCGCCATCTACGTCAACGCCAAGGTCTATACCCAGAACGACCAGCGTCAGGTTGCCGAGGCCTTCGTGGTCGCCGACGGCAAATTCCTGCAAGTCGGCAGCCGTGCTGACGCCGAGTCCTACAACAGCCGCGGTTTTCAGATTGTCGATCTGGGCGGCAAGATGGTGCTGCCCGGCCTGCACGACAACCATGTGCACGGTCTCGGCACTGTCGCGCTCGACATGTGCGATTTGGATGGCGAGCCAGTGACACTGGATGAGCTGGCCGCGAAGGTGACAGTTTGTCTCGCGCATTACGCCATCCCGGACGGGCAGTGGCTGGTGATCAATCAGTGGGTGCCGTACGAGGGCAATGATCCGACGGTGAATTACAGCACCGTGCTGCAGGCGCTCGATGCCGCAGCGCCGAATCACCCGGTGATGCTGAGCGGGGTCGACGGTCACGCCAGCGCGTACAACACCGTGGCGCTCGCCATGGCGCTGGATGCTGACGGCAACACGGTTGGCTACAGCAGTGAATCACTGGCACCGGGCGGCGTGTTTGAAGTGTATGCGCCTTACGTCAATCTCGAATCCGGCGTCATCCGCGAGGACGCCCGCTACGCGATTCCGTCGCCGGACACCAACCTGCTGAGTGCCAGTGGTCCGGAAGCCGATGCGCTGTACGGCGCGATCCTGCCGGGCGTGGCCGAGATGTTTGCCTCGCGCGGCATCACCAGCATTCAGGATGCCTGCGTCAACGATTTCGTCCGCTCGCAATACAGCAAGATGGAAGCGCAAAGCCTGCTGCACATGCGGGTCACGGCAGCCACCTGTTTTGTTGCCGATGATTATGGCGGCGTGGTCGATATTGACGGTCATTTGGCCAAGGCCAATGAAGTGCGCAGTGCCTTTGCGGCCGATCCGCTGATCAAGGCCGATGCCGTCAAGATATTCATCGATGGCGTGCTCGAAGGCGATCCGTTCAGCAACCCTCCGTTCGCGCCGAACGCCGGCATGCTGCACAACTTCCAGACCCCGCATCTGCATTACGACGCCGACAGCGGTGCCGTCACCGTTGAAGCCGACAGCGAGGATTCCGGCAACAACGGCATCGTCAATTACGAAACCGACGTGCTCAAGGATTATGTCAGCGCGCTCGATGCGGCGGGTTTTAGCGTGCACATGCACAGCATTGGTGATCGCAGCACCCGCGCGGCGATCGATGCGCTGCAGGCAGCGCGCGATCGCAATGGCGCCAGCGGCATTCCGCACACCATTGCCCATCTGCAGATGGTGCATCCGGACGATCAGCAGCGGCTTGGCGCGCTCGGTGTTTACCTGACGTTTACCTACGCCTGGATCGGTACGCTGCCGGAATACGATGTGCTGGTGACGCCGTTTATCGAGCCGAGTGTGGCCGGTCAGGACATTCTGAGCGTGCTGTACAACGCCAGCAGTTACAGCTGGTCGGCGGTGTATCCGGTGGAATCGTCACGCCAGGCCGGTGCGACCCTGGTCGCCGGCAGTGATGCTCCAGTCGACAAGCGCGATCCGCGGCCGTTCGTCAATATTGCGGCCGGCGTCACCCGCGCCTCGGCCGGTGGCTTGCCGTACAACGCCGCGCAGCGGACCTCGCTGACGGAAATGATCGCGGCCTACACCATCAACGGTGCCCGTGCGGTGCGCCAGCAGGCGATCAGTGGTTCGATTGAAACCGGCAAGTCAGCCGATTTTGTCGTGCTCGATCGCAATCTGTTTGATCTGGTGGCAAGCGGTCATCCGGAACAGATAGCCGATACCGAAGTGGAATTGACGGTGTTTCGTGGTGAGCCGGTTTATCGCAAACCCTGATCGAAAACCGCAATTGATCGTGTGGTGGCTTTTGCTCCCCTCCTTGTCAAGGAGGGGCAGGGGGGGGTTAAGCGCAGGTTGAGATGTCGTTCACTACTGGCGCGTTGCGCGTTATTCCTGCAACCACCCCTAACCCCTCCTTGACAAGGAGGGGGATCAATCCAGTGGGCGATTCCGTTTTTCAGCGCACGTGCTTCTTCATCGTCCGCTCTTTTTCGCGTTGCCAGTCGCGCTCTTTGCTGGTGTCGCGCTTGTCGTGTTCCTGTTTGCCTTTGGCAAGGCCGATGCCGACCTTGACCCGGTTGGCTTTCCAGTACAGCGAGGTGGCCACCACGGTATAGCCCTTGATGGCCACCGCCTGATTCAGTTTGACGATTTCGGATTTCTTCAGCAGCAGCTTGCGGGTTGCGGTCGGGTCGGCGACCACGTGCGTCGAGGCCGACAACAGCGGCATGATCTGGGCGCCGATCAGAAACGCTTCGCCGTTCTTGAACATGACATAGCTGTCGGTCAGATTGGCTTTGCCGGCGCGCAGGGATTTGACTTCCCAGCCTTGCAGGACAATGCCGGCTTCGCTGCGCTGTTCGATGAAATAATCGAAGTTCGCCCGCCGGTTGGTCGCGATGGTGGCATCACCGGGTTTGCTGTTCTTGTCTTTTGCCATGGCACGCAGGACCTCAAAGGGGCGGCCATTATAGCGATGCCGGCGCCGGCGTGGGGCGAGTTCGGGACCGCGCTGTGCTAGCATTTGCGGCCATTCCGCTGCTGCCATTTTGCCGTTATGCCACGTGTCCACCGGGAAGCCATCGTGCCGTACAGCGCCGAACAGATGTTCGCGCTGGTCAATGATGTCGAGCGTTACCCGGAATTCCTGCCCGGCTGTGCCGGCGCCGAGGTGCTCGACCGCAGCAGCCATGGCATGCGCGCCAAGCTGACGCTGGCCAAGGCGGCGTTCAAGCAGTCGTTCACCACGGTCAATCAATGGCGCTCGTCGCATCACATCGAGATGCGGCTGGCCGACGGCCCGTTCAAACAGCTGCACGGCGCCTGGCAGTTTGTCCCGCTCGGCACGCATGGCTGCCGGGTCACCCTGACCGTGGATTTCGAATTTGCCTCGCTGATCGGCAATCTGGCCTTTGGCGGCGCCTTCCAGAAACTGATCCATTCGCTGATGGATGCCTTCCACGACCGCGCCCGGAACCTGTATGGCCAGCCCAGCTCCGGTTGAAATGGCGGTCGCCGAATCGGCGCAGGTGGCTGAACTCGCCGTCGAAGTCGCCTACGCGCTGCCCGAGCAGCAGACCCTGCTGGCGCTGACCGTGCCGGCCGGCAGCACCGTCGAGCAGGTCATCCAGCGTTCCGGCATCCTGCGCCGATACCCGGAAATCGATCTGGCCGCCACCGCCGTCGGCATCTGGTCGCGCCCGGTGGCACTGAGCCTTCCGGTGCAGGCCGGCGACCGCATCGAGATCTA
This sequence comes from Permianibacter fluminis, assembly GCF_013179735.1. NCBI lineage: Bacteria > Pseudomonadati > Pseudomonadota > Gammaproteobacteria > Pseudomonadales > Pseudomonadaceae > Permianibacter > Permianibacter fluminis. The sequence continues at coordinate 1,717,590 of NZ_JABMEG010000001.1, forward strand.
TCGACCGTTGATCATCGACCCGCAAACTACCCTCCGGCAGCGCGAAAAGGCCAAGCGGCGGCGCTGACTGCGGTCTGTTTACCCCGCTTCAGCGAATTTGCCCCGGCGCAGCCGCCGTTCGTCGGCAAAAGTGAGCTCTTGCTGACGAATTCGCAGTCCCGGCGCCAACGCTCCTCTACACTCAAATCCTCTACCGCTTGCAGGAATGCGTTGTCGTGGTAAGACCCGCTGCTGTACTGCCCCGGCGCCAACCGCGCCAAGCCCGATCGCGCCAAACGGTCGAACGGCTACTCGAAGCCGCTGATCGCCTGCTCGAACGCGATGGCCTGCTCGCCTTCAATACCAATGCCGTTGCCGCCGAAGCCGGCATCGATATCGCCTCGCTGTATCAATACTTTCCCGCCAAAGAGGCCATCATTTACGCGCTGCTCGAACAGCGTTGCCTAGGTTTGCAGGCGCGCTGCGAAGTCTGGCGCTTGGAAGCCGAACACATGAGCCTGCCGGCGTTGCTGGAGCAAGTCAGCAACGCGCTCTATCCGGCCGAAGGCAATGGCTGGTCGCTGAGCTCATTGCAGCCGATGATCGAACGGGTGCCGGAGCTGAAAGATCTGACCGAAGGCTTTCATCAGGACATGGCGGCGTTTTGGGCCGACGTGCTGCAGGAGCGTGGCTCGATTCTGCCCAGGCCGCAGCTGATCGAATACTGCCGGCTGTTCCAGACCCTGCTTAGTTCCGGCCACGGCTTCGTCGCCGGCCGACCCGCCGAACACAGCGAATTGCTGCACGAATGGCTGTGCGATGTCGGCCTGACCATGCTGCGCCGTTGTTTGCCGGGCGGGTCGGGGATTTGAGGCTTTCGGAAGCGCGTATTGCCTCCCCTCCTTGTCAAGGAGGGGCTGGGGGTGGTTCAGCTCAGCGTGGAATCGCCTAAGCTAAAACGCGCGTTGCGATGACGATCTCCGCAACCACCCCTAACCCCTCCTTAAACGGAGGGGGATCAAACACAGCGTCACTACGGCACAGCGTCATGCCGAACAATCTGCGCTTCCGGAAACACTTTTTGTAATTGCTTTTCCAGCGCACTGGCATCCCCACGTAACACAATCACCGGGCTGCTCCGCAGCCAGCGCTCGGCAAAGGCCGGCAATGCCGCTGGCGCAAGTTCCCGCCAAAATTCATCGCGTGCTATCAGGCTCTGCCAATCTCCACCGAGCAGTTCCATGGCGTTATACAAACGGCTGCGCTGGCGTGCGGTTTCCAGTTGCACGCGGGTTTGTCCGCGCAGTGAGCCGCGCAGCAAGGCCAGCTCGTCCGCACCGGCGGCTTGGCTGCTCAGCAATTGCAAATGCACCAGCATGCCGTGGACAAATGCGGCCGCGTGTTCGGGCCGGGTGCTGCCGTGCAAGACCAGCTCGCTGGCGAGCGGGGCCGCAGAGCAATAGGCGCCGACGTCGTAACTGAGGCCGCGGCGTTCGCGCAAATCGGCGAACAGTCGGCCGCTGAATTCCATGCCGAGCAGTTCGGCAAAGGCTTCGCAGGTCCAGCGGCTTTGCGCATCGGGCAAGGCTAATGCAAAACCGAGCATCACATTCACTTGCGGCGCATCATCGGCATTGAGCAGATGAAAGGTCAGCGCTGCTTGTGGCGGCATGGATTCCGACGGCAGTGGCGCTTGCAGTTGCCGCCAGCGCGCGCGCGTGGCGCTCATTGGTTCGCTTGCCAGTTGCTGGCGCCAGTTCGGCAACAACGCGTCGTTGATGGTGCCGGCCAGCAGCCATTGCTGTTTCTCGCTGCGCGCCTGCTGCCAGGCTTGCTGCAGCGAGGTCAGGGTAATGCGTTGCAAGGCGTCACGACTGAGCGCGTTGTTGCCATACGGGTGATCGGCACCGTAACCGAGCTGCTGCCAAAGCCGGGCATAATCGCCGCCGAGCAAATCCTGTTCATGCTGTTGCACCCGCAGATTGCGCTGGACCTGATTCAGCAGTTCGGCCGAGCGCAGGTTGGGCGCGCGCCACATTTGTTGCAGCGTTTGCAGCAGGGCGTCCGCTTTGTCCGGCAGCACTTCGGCGCTGAAAATCAATCGATGCGGGCCGCTGCGCACCGACAGCGTGGCGCCCAGTTCGCGCCACTGTTGTTGCCAGCGGGCAGGTGAGTCGGCGCTGCCGGTCAACCGCAGCATTTCGGCCAGCACATCGGCGTGGCTGCCGAGCAACAAACGGCCGGCATCCACCATCAGCATGACTTGCAAATACGGCGACCGGGCCGACGGTATCGTCACCACGGAGACGCCATTGTTCAGCGTTTGCTGGGTCAGTGGCGGCAGGGTCAGCGTGCCAAATTCCGGGCTGGCCGGGCTGTCTATCAGTGGCTGTATTGGCAGGATTTGGGCGGGCGCGATCGGCGTCGGGGGCAGCGCTGGCCGATGGCTGCACGCCGACAGTAGCGCGCTCAGTATCAGTGCCAGTGCGACCGATGGCAGAACAATAAACGTGGCAGATCTTTTCACAGCGCTTTCGCCTCCAGCGCTTCACTCCAGCTTACTGGCAACCATTCCAGTACCCGTTTGGCCCAGCGCAGATACCACGGTGGCGACAATGTCAGGGTCAGCTGGTTCCGCAAAAAATACTGCGCCGTGACGCGGCTCATATCGGCGCTCGTCACCTGCTGCAGGCCGCTCACCTCGGCCAGCAAGCGAGACTGCTGCCACAGCGCTTGATCAATGCTTTCGCGATAACCCAGCATCAGCGGACCTTCGGCAACGCCGATCAGCCGGCGCAGCCGGGCGGTCTTCAGTTCGCACAGTTGTTGTTCACTGGGCGCTTGCTGCGCCAGCTCGGTGAAAGCGGCCCGGACTTCGGTTTCGAGATCGGTCAATGCGGCGGCGGCGCGCGGAACAGCAATAAAGTGGGCGAGGCCCAGTCGCGGTAACTGCAGCGGCAATTCGGCGCTGTGCAGCAACCATTGCTTGGCCAGCAGCCGTTGTCGCAACTGGCCCTGTTCACCGCGCAGCATCTGCTCGTAAACGAGCGCGACAGCGGCGGCATCCGGGTGATCATCCGGCACGGTTTGCCAGGCCAGCAGCAAAGCCGGCCACGGCGCGCGGCTGTCCACTAGCGTGGCATCGAAGGCGCGCGCAAGCGGTCGTTGCAGCGGCGTTATGGCAGCGGCGTCGCCATGCGCGTGCCAGCGTGACCAATCGCGCTGCAGCCACTGCCGGGCAACGGCGGCATCAAAGCGGCCGGCGAGCACCAGCACCGCTCGTTCCGGCCGGTAATGGCGCTGATAAAACGCCTGCAGTTTCTCGGCCGTGGCCGCGTCGAGATCGGCCACGCTGCCGAGCACCAGATGGTCATAGTCACTGCCTTGCAGCTGAGTAAACAGCAGCTCGGAACCGCTGCGCATGAACGGCACGTTGTCGACGGTCAATGCCATTTCTTCGCGCACGGCAGCGATTTGGTTGTGGACTTTTTCGGCGCTCAGATCCGGCGCTCGAAAGCGCTCAGCCTCCAGCCAGAGCAATTGTTCCAGCGCCTCGGCCGGGGCCGTGACGTAGTAACTGGTGCGATCAAAATCGGTTTCGGCATTGAAGCTGCCGCCGACGCCGTTGACGCGTTGACTGTAGGCGCCATCCGGCACGCCGTCGCTGCCCTTGAACATCAGATGTTCGAACAAATGTGCGTAGCCGGTTTCGCCGTCCTGTTCATCGCGGGCGCCGACTTGCACCGTGGTCACCACCGCGACCGTGCTGGCTTCGGCATCGGGTAGCAAAATCACGGTCAGGCCATTGTCGAGCTGGAATTGACTGCGGCGGGCATCCAGCGCGCCGAGTTGCTGCAATGCGTAGGCAACCGCCGGGCAGTTGGCCGGTTCGGTATTGGTGCCGTTGTTTGGACTGTTAACGGCACGGTTGACGGCATTGGCGACGGCGTCGGTATTGTCACCAGTGCGGTCGTCGCCAGCGGCTGCCGTCGCCAGCAGCAGCGCGGCAACCGTGACCAAGCGTATCGGTGTCATTCGGCAATCCATCCCGCGTTGTTGGCGTGGCTGGCAGACCCGTGGGCCGGCCTGCGCGTGTGGGCCCTATGCTATCCTGCGCCCCACTTCCTGTCCTGCCGCTTTGATCGCTATGCGTTGGTTGTACACGCTGGTCTTTTTTCTGCTGATGCCATTTGTTCTGCTGCGTTTGTGGTGGCGTGGCCGCGCCAACCCCGGCTACCGGCAACGCTGGGCCGAACGCTTCGCCCGTTTGCCAGCGCTGAAAACCGGTGGCATCTGGGTGCATGCGGTTTCGGTCGGCGAAACGCTGGCGGCGGTACCGCTGATCAAAGCCTTGCAGCAACGTTATCCGCAACTGCCGATCACCGTCACCACCACCACGCCGACCGGTTCGGAGCGGGTCAAGGCAGCCTTTGGTGGCAGCGTGCAGCATGTTTACGGCCCTTATGATCTGCCGTGGCTGGTCGCCCGGTTTCTGCGCACGGTGCAACCGCGGCTGTGCCTGATCATGGAAACCGAATTGTGGCCGAATCTGTTGGCTGGTTGCGCCACGGCAAGGGTGCCGGTGGTGCTGGTCAATGCCCGCTTGTCCAAGCGTTCGGCACGTGGTTACAGCAAGGTGGGCTTACTCACTCGCGACATGCTGCAGCACCTGACGTTGATTGCCGCGCAAGAGCGCAGCGACGCCCGCCGCTTTCGTCGCTTGGGCGTTTCTGCGGCGCAGGTGGTTGTGACCGGCAGTATCAAAACCGATGTCACGGTGACGGACGCGCAACGCGCACTCGGTGCCAGCTTGCGCGAGCAGCTTGGTGCGCAGCGCTATGTCGTGATCGCCGCCAGCACCCACGCCGGCGAAGACGAGCTGGTGCTCGATGCCTTTGCCCAATTGCGCGCCAAGGTGCAGAACGCTGCGCTGATTCTGGTGCCACGCCATCCGGAACGTTTCGATGCCGTTGCCGCGCTGGTGCAGCAACGCGGTTTTGTCACTGCGCGGCGCAGTCGCGCCGATGTCAGCGCACAAACGCAGGTGCTGGTCGGTGACAGCATGGGCGAGCTGATGGGCCTGTATGCAGCGGCCGATGTCGCGTTTGTCGGCGGCTCCTTGGTGCCAACCGGCGGTCACAATTTGCTCGAGCCGGCCGCGCTCGCCATACCAATCCTGCAAGGCCCGCACAGCTTCAATTTTGCCATGCAGACGCGACGCTTTCGTCGGGCTGGCGCTCTGGTCGAGGTCAGCTCGGCCGAGCAGTTAGCACAATGCTGGCAGCGATGGGCGGACCCGGCGATACGAGAATTCGTGGGGCAGAAAGCGCTGGCGGAATTGAATACGCTGCGTGGCAGTTTGGAGCGGGTATTGGTGCGAATAGAGGGGTTCCTAGTCTGAAAAAGTCACCCATGTCTTACCGATGCTTGCTGTGGCCTCTCTGCGCCAAATGCCATTTCAGGTTGCTAAATGAGAAAAATATTCGTTTTGAGGTTAACCAATGCTTTCAGATGAAGAGATCGAACGGCTTCTCGCGCAACGCTCGATATCCAATACGTTTCCATGGGCGGATGAGTCACCTTCTGTAGTGGAGTCATTTTATAAGGGAGTCTGCTCAGGCGCTGATCGGAAATTGGGGACTAAGTCGAGAGTTGAATGGAATCACTATGGCTCTGGCTATGCATCATTTGTTGATGCTTGGTTTTATAAGTCAACAGATGGCTTTTTTTTTGAATATCCAGGAAAGTTCGGTGAGGCCTACCATGGCCTAGCCGTCCTGCTTTGTCGTCTAGCACCGTACTTTGTCTTGTTACAGGGTGAAAAGACCTGGGCGGAAAGAGGGGGTAGCAGCTACATGCCAACTTTTGAGTGCATAGATGAATTTAAAACTCCAGCTGTGTCTTCGCTAGCCATCGAAATGCAAGATGTTCTTGAGGGTTATGGACTTGTGCGATTGAAAAAAGAAGATCTTGCAAAGCGAATAGACCCAAAATTTCAGGTCTTCACGAACCTTTCAGATCGTCCTTATACTGAGTTCGATGCACTGTTTTACTGGGAGGACTAAAGCACTGCGGAGCCTTATGAGAAGTACAGCCAAACAAATTTTGAACCGTGTTTTATCTATTGATCTGCACCAACCGCGCCCACTCCTCTTCGGCAAACCCGATCAACTCCGGATAAAACCGCTCAAATCGTTCCTGCCACTGTGGCAACAACGGCAACACCACCGGCCCGGCCTCCGCCAAGGGATTGTTTCGCTTCAATCGACTACCAATTCCCATCAAGGCGCGGCCGATCGACAGCGGGTTTTCGTATCGCTCCAGCAGCCGTTGGCTGACGATGTAATCGAGCCGGCCACGGGTGGCTTCTGGCGCTAATTCACGATACTGGGCGATGGCGGCGTAAACCTTTGCCGCCAGTGAGGGCAGCGGTTCGTGATGCCAGCGGGCAAAGTCCTTGCTGAGCAGATGATCAAATGCGACATCAACGATGATGCCGGCATAGCGGCGCAGCGGCGGTTGCAGCAGGTTCTTGGCGGCGATGACGTATGGGTGGTTGTCGGTATAGCGGTCGATGGCGCGGTGCAGCCGGACCGAGCGAGCCACCTCGGCGGGCAGGGCGGACAGGTCCGGACCGTGGATCAGATCGCCGAGCAGGGCGCCGGCCAGCGCTTCGGCGGTCGGCGGCACCAGGCAGCAGTGGGCCAGATAGTTCATCCAACCGTCCTCGACACACGCCTTGGCCGTCGCGGCGCAACGTCGTGGCAGGGCGGCGGATTGGCACAAGCGAGGGTGTTCATGCTGGCAGCTTAGCGCGCCTTGCGCAGCCGTGCTGGTTCGGGGAAAAACCCTACAAATTGCGGGATTGCCGGTAAGTGACTACCCTCTGTGCAGGCCTGATATTCCGGCCCACGGCGACGTTTGCCGCCGCCAAGCCGGCCGTTTGGGAGGGCCCGCAATGAGCAGCAACATGCAAATTTGGCTGGACCAGCGCAGCGCCACGTTGTTGGCCGAACTGAATGCGCTGCCGTTTACCGATGATCACGACCTGAAAAAGGCCGCACTGATTAAGCGGGCCTTTCGTGATGTGGCCGGCGAGCTGGTCCGGCGCAGCGCGGAACGGGCCATCGCCGACATGGTTTCGGAACAGGCCATGGCCATCGATCCGGCGCTGACGGCACCCGCCGCGGTCTCGCGCCGCTGAGCACCGCACCGACCGACCGCACCAGGTGCTGGAACCCAAAACCGGCAGTACCGGCATCAGACTGGCCGCCCGACACAGAACCCGCGTGCCGCTTGCCCGGCCATGACCGGCGCCAAGGGCGCATGGACCGCCACCTGCCGGCCGGCTGATGCTAAAATCGCCGCCCTTTTTCTTCAGCCTCCGATGTCCGCATGAGCAATACCCCTGATCCCCGGCCAGCGCCAGTTGACGCGTCGCAGCCGACCCAAAAAGTCTTCATCAAGACCTGGGGCTGCCAGATGAACGAGTACGACTCGTCGCGAATGGCCGATTTGCTCAAGGATGCGCACGGCCTGGTGGCGACCGACAACCCGGCTGAAGCCGATGTCATTCTGCTGAATACCTGCTCGATTCGGGAAAAAGCCCAGGAGAAAGTGTTCTCGCAATTGGGCGAATGGCGCGAGCTGAAAGACAAGAATCCGAATCTGCTGATTGGCGTTGGTGGCTGTGTCGCGTCGCAGGAAGGCGAGAATATTCGCAAGCGGGCGCCCTACGTTGATGTCGTGTTCGGGCCGCAGACGCTGCACCGCTTGCCGGAAATGATCAATCAGGTCCGCAGCCAGCACATTCCGGCGGTCGATATCTCGTTTCCGGAAATCGAAAAATTTGATCGGCTGCCAGAAGCCAGTGTCGATGGTCCGAGCGCGCTGGTCTCGATCATGGAGGGCTGCAACAAGTACTGCACGTTCTGCGTGGTGCCCTATACCCGCGGTCCGGAAGTGTCGCGGCCGCTCGATGATGTGCTGGCCGAGGTGCTGAGCTTGGCCGAGCGTGGCGTGCGCGAAATCAATTTCCTCGGTCAGAACGTCAATGCCTATCGCGGTGCCAAGCACGACGGTGGCGAGGCCGATCTGGCTGAGCTCATCGAGCTGACCGCGTCGATTCCGCAAATTGGCCGTATCCGTTTCACGACTTCACATCCGGTCGAATTCTCCGAGCGCTTGATTGAAGTCTATGGCCGGGTGCCGAAGCTGGTGTCGCATCTGCATCTGCCGATTCAAAGCGGTTCCGACCGCATTCTGGCGGCCATGAAGCGCGGCCACACCGTGCTGGAATACAAATCGAAAATCCGCAAGCTGCGGGCGATCCGGCCGGACATTTCGCTGTCGACCGATTTGATCGTCGGCTTCCCCGGTGAAACCGACGCCGACTTCGAAGCGACCATGAAGCTGGTTGCCGAGATCAATTACGACGTCTCCTTCAGTTTTATTTACAGCCCGCGTCCGGGCACGCCAGCCGGCGATCTGGCTGACGACACCCCGGCCGAACGCAAACAGCAGCGGCTGCAATTGCTGCAGCACCGATTGAACCAACAGGCGCAAGATATCGCTCGCAAAATGGTCGGCACCGAGCAGGTCATTCTGGTCGAACGGCCGAGCACCAAAGATCCGCTGCAGATTTGTGGCCGTACCGAGAACAACCGGCTGGTCAATTTCCCCGGCTCGCACGCGCTGATTGGCCAGTTCGTTACCGTTCGCATCACCCAGGCGATGACCAACAGCCTGCGCGGCGAACTGATCGATAAGGTAATTGCCGCTTGAGTAATCTGCATACCCTGGATTTCACGCTGGAGCCGCTCGACAACGATCGGCTGGCGGCGGTTGCCGGCCAGCTAGATGAAAACCTGCGCCAGATCGAGCGTCGGCTCGGGGTCGAAATCAACAACCGCAGCAACCAGTTCCGCATCATCGGTGAGCGCGAGCACACCGAAGCGGCTGCCGATGTGGTGCAGAGCCTGTTTGAGCTGAGCGAAAGCCAGGCCGCCATTTCCCGCGCGGATCTGCATCTGCTGCTGCAGCAGTATCGCGTTCGCGATGACCGGGAAGAACGCAGCCGCGGTGACGATTTCACGGTTTATACCAAACGCGGTCCGATCAAGGCCCGCAACAAGGCGCAAGCCGAATACATCGACAGCATCCGTCGTCACGATATCAGTTTCGGCATTGGTCCGGCCGGTACCGGCAAGACCTATCTGGCGGTCGCCTGCGCGGTGGACGCGCTGGAGCGGCAGCAGGTGCGGCGCATCGTGTTGACCCGCCCGGCCGTTGAAGCCGGGGAAAAGCTCGGCTTTTTGCCCGGTGACCTGGCCCAGAAAGTCGATCCGTATCTGCGTCCGTTGTATGACGCGCTGTATGAAATGCTCGGCTTCGAAAAAGTGGCCAAGTACATGGAGCGCAATGTCATCGAAGTGGCGCCGCTGGCCTTCATGCGCGGGCGCACGCTCAATGAATCGTTTGTGATTCTCGATGAAAGCCAGAACACCACCATCGAACAGATGAAGATGCTGCTGACCCGCATCGGCTTTGATTCGCGCGCGGTCATCACCGGCGACATCACCCAGATCGATCTGCCGCGCAAGAGCCAGAGCGGCCTGCGTCATGCCATCGAGGTGTTGAAGGGCATCGATTCGGTCGGTTTCAATTTCTTCTCGGCCGATGATGTGGTGCGGCATCCGGTGGTCATGAAAGTGGTGCGCGCCTATGAGCATTGGGAGCGCAAGCAGGCCCTGCTGAAAGAGGCCAATGAACAGGCCGCGCACGAGCCGAGTGAAAAATCCGACAAGGGGACGCTGCCATGAGCCTGCGTTTGACGCTTGCGGTACAGCGCGCCTCGCGCCGCCGCGACATTCCGTCTGATCTGCTGCTCAAGCGCTGGGCCCGCGCTGCGTTGCAACACGTCGCCGACTATGCCGATGGCGCGTTCGAGTTGACCATTCGCGTCGTCAACGACGCCGAAAGTCAGGCGCTGAACCGCGACTACCGCGGCAAGGACAAGCCGACCAATGTGCTGAGCTTCCCGTTTGATCCGCCGGCCTTCGACCTGCCGGGCCAGGTGAGTAAGCACTACCTTGGCGATTTGGCCATTTGTGCCGGCGTGGTTGCCAGCGAAGCGGCCGAGCAGGAAAAAGTGCTTCATCACCATTGGGCGCATATGGTGGTACACGGTGTCCTGCATCTGCTAGGCTACGACCACATCAAGAATTCTGAAGCCGTGAAAATGGAAGCGCTGGAACGCACCATTTTGGCTTCGCTGAAGATTCCCGATCCCTACGCCGGAGAGCGTTAAAAGCCTTTCTATGTCTGACGACTCTAGTAGTACCCCACGCCAAATTCCGCGTCGCCGCAACTGGTTCCACCGCCTGCTCGACGCGCTCCAACCCGGCCTGCAAAATCGCGATGAACTGCTCGACAGTCTGCGCGAGGCCGCCGACACCAATGTGGTCGACCGCGATACCCTGACCATGCTTGAAGGTGTGCTGAGCGTGGCCGAGCTGCGCGTGCGCGACATCATGATTCCGCGCTCGCAGATGGTGGTGCTCGATGCCGATGCCGATCTCGCCGAGTTGCTGCCCAAGGTGGTCGAGTCGGGCCATTCCCGCTACCCGGTCATCGGCGCCTCGCGCGATCAGGTTGACGGCATTTTGCTGGCCAAGGATTTGCTGCAGTTCAGTTTGCTGTCGCCGGAGCAGGCGCGCGAACAATTCGATATCCATGAAATCTTGCGGCCCGCGCTGGTGGTGCCGGAAAGCAAGCGGCTCGACAGCCTGCTGCGCGAGTTTCGCAGCAGTCGCAATCACATGGCGATGGTGGTCGACGAATACGGCGGCATGTCCGGACTCATCACCATCGAAGATGTGCTGGAGCAAATCGTTGGCGAGATTGCCGACGAATACGATTTTGACGACGCCGAGGAATACCTGCGTCAGCTTGGCGACAACGAATGGCATGTCCGCGCCGACATGGAACTGGAAGACTTCAATCAACAGTTCAGCACCGAACTGGATGAAGAAGAGTTCGATACCATCGGTGGCGCGGTGGCCAATCAGTTCGGCCATTTGCCGCAGCGCGGTGAACAACTGGTGATGGCCGGTTATGAGCTGACGGTGCTGGCCAGTGACAGCCGCCGCATCAAACTGTTGAAGATAAAGAAAAAGCCGCCGGCGGCGCTGCCGAGCTGAGTGCTGTCGCGCTGAGCGAGGCTGTTTTGCACCGATCAGCATCGAGTGGTTCAGCGCAGAAAAAACCGAAACCGAGAACGGGCCGATTGCGGCCCGTTGCTTTACCGGAACTGTCATACCCGAAATGTCATACCCGGAATGCTGCTGACTGAAATGTCGTTAACCGGACTGTCATTCCCCCGATTGCTGTTAACTAAGGAACAGCAGTGCTGTTCTCGCTAAGGATTGATCGCACACCATGCAGGCATTTCTTTCCCGTTGGCTGATGACGCTGATACCGGTGCTGGCCGGCGCGCTATTTCCCTTGGCATTCGCGCCCATTGCACTGCCATGGTTTGCGTTGTTGTCACTGACTCTGCTGCTGCTCAGCTGGCAGCACGCGACCGCCAAACAGGCCGCATGGCGCGGCTTTCTCTGGGGCTTTGCCGCGTTTGTGGTCGGCGTCTCCTGGGTCCACGTTGCGATCCGCGATTTTGGCGAAGCGCCGCTGGCGCTGTCGCTGTTTCTGACCGGTGGCATGGTGGCGATCTTGGCGCTGTTTCCGGCGCTGGCCGGTTGGGCCTTGGTGCGATGTTTTCCAACGGCAAGCGCGCGCCTGATCGCCTTTGCGCCGTTGTGGGTGCTGGCCGAGTACTTGCGCGGCCATGTCTTCAGTGGGTTTCCGTGGTTGTTTGCCGGCTACAGCCAAACCGATACCTGGCTTGGCAACTTGCTGCCGCTGCTCGGTGTTTATGGCGCCAGTCTGGCGGTGGCGTTGCTGGCCGCGCTGCTCCTTTTGGTCGCGAAACCGCAGCCGGGTCAGCGTCGGATCCATTTTGTCGCGCGTGTCACGACCGCGCTGGTGCTGGTGTTGCTGTTGACACCGGTCAGCAGCAAACCGGCTCAGCAAGCAGAAACGACGACGGCGGCGCCGTCGCTGTCGGTGGCGCTGGTGCAGGCCAATATCGAACAGAGCCTGAAATGGCAACCGGAGCAATTGAATCGCATTCTGAATCAGTATCAGCAGCTGACCACGCCGCTGCTGGGTAAAGTCGATGCCGTGATCTGGCCGGAAGCCGCCATCCCGTCGTTCGCCCATTATCTCGGCGATTATTTTCCGAATCTGGATGCGGCCGCGCGCGCCAGCAACACCGCGCTGGTGACCGGCTTGCCGGTGCAGGATGCGGATGGTCGCTACTTCAATTCCATTGTCGGCTATGGCACCGCGGCTGGCCGTTACGACAAACGCCATCTGGTGCCGTTTGGTGAATATGTGCCATTCCAGTCGATGCTGCGCGGCTTGTTCGCATTCTTCAATTTGCCGATGTCAGGATTCAGCGAGGGCGAACACGGCGCGGTCATGACGGTGGCCGGACAAAAAATGGTTGGCGCCGTGTGTTATGAAATTGCCTACCCGGAACTGGTGCGCGACAACGTGCTGAGCTTGCGCGGTGACCCGGGCTATCTGTTGACGGTCAGCAACGATGCCTGGTTTGGCGGCAGCTGGGGGCCTTGGCAGCATTTGCAGATCGCCCGTACCCGTGCCATGGAAAATGGTCTGCCAGTGATCCGCGCCACGGTCACCGGCGTCAGCGCAATCATCGATGCCGATGGCCGCATTCAGCACAGCCTGCCACAGTTTGAAACCGCTATCCTGCGCGCCCGTATCAGTGCGGCAAAACCTGACACGTTGTGGGTGCATTGGGGCCTGTGGCCGGTGTCAATTTTGATCGCTTTGTTACTGGGTGTTGCCTGGGGGAGTTCGCGCCGCGTTTTGCGGTCTCAAGCCTTGCAATCCAGACTATAGTCCCCACCACCGCTGCGACAATGGCGTGAATGCCCGGTGTGAAGATGTCGTGTTGGGTGCGGCTTGTTGATCAATGATTATTGAGTAGTGATTGCTGGCTGATTGCTGTTGTTTGACCGTATCTGTTTTCAGTCGCCGCCAATCCCTCGTGCCTGCGGCGGGCACAACTGCAATTTCTGGAGTCATGCATCATGCGTATCGTGCTGTTCCTGTTGACCAACCTGGCAGTGATGCTGGTCGCGGGCTTGGTACTCAGCGTATTGGGTGTCGGCCGCTATGTTGGCCCCGGTGGCTTGAATCTGATGAACCTGCTGGTGGTCTGTGCCGTGTTCGGCATGACCGGCTCGTTCATTTCTCTGCTGATCTCCAAATGGATGGCAAAGCGCTCGATGGGCGTGCAGATCATCGAACAGCCGCGTACCGCTGAAGAGCGCTGGCTGGTCGATACGGTGGCCGAGCTGGCGCACAAAGCCGGTATCGGTATGCCGGAAGTAGGTATTTTCCCGTCGCATCAGTCGAATGCGTTTGCCACCGGCTGGAACAAGAACAATGCGTTGGTCGCAGTCAGTGAAGGCCTGTTGCGCCGGTTTTCGCGCGACGAAGTCAAAGCCGTGCTCGGTCATGAGATTGGTCACGTGGCCAATGGTGACATGGTGACCTTGACTTTGATTCAAGGTGTGGTGAATACCTTTGTCATGTTCTTTGCCCGTATCATTGGTTATGCCGTCGACAGTTTTCTGCGCAAGGACAACGACAGCCGTGGCCCCGGTATCGGCTTCTACATCGCCACCTTTGTTGCCGAAATGGTGCTTGGCATTCTGGCCTCGATGATCGTCGCCTGGTTCTCCCGTCGGCGTGAATTCCGCGCCGACGAAGCGGGCGCGACACTGACCAGCAAATTTGCCATGACCGCGGCGCTGCAGCGGCTGATGGCCGAATCCGGCCAGCCGGTGGACATGCCGGCCGAGATGACCGCGTTTGGTCTGCGCAGTGGCACTGGTATTGCGGAGCTGTTTGCGACCCATCCGCCGCTGGAGGTCCGGATCCGGGCGCTGCAGAACTTGTCGTAAGCCTCTGCACACGGACAACATTAAGGCGCCATTCAGGCGCCTTTTGTTTTACTTCGCGTCTGGATTCGGTAAACCGGACGTAAGCCGATGCGCATGTTACTGCTGGTAGGAGTGTTGGGGCTATCTGGATGCTCGACGGCCTATGTGCATGTCGCGCAACCCGCAGAGCTGCATCCCTATAAAGGCAGTCAGCAGGCCATCACCGAAATTGGCCGTTCCTGGGGACGGCCGGTGGTGCCCGGTGAGGTGCTGGTGCGCTCGGCGGTGGATTTGCCACTTTGTCTGGTCGCCGATACCGTGCTGCTCCCGATCGACTTTCTGATCATGTTGGGTCACTAAACATTGGCTGACCACACAAAACAAAACCCCGCGGTAGCGGGGTTTTGTTTTTGCGGTAGCGCAGCGCGAATCTCAACGTTCGATCGGCTTGTACTTCAAGCGATGTGGCTGATCCGCTTCCACGCCCAGACGGCGTTTCTTGTCGGCTTCGTAGTCGGCATAGTTGCCTTCGAACCAGACCACTTGCGAATCGCCTTCAAACGCCAGAATGTGTGTCGCGACGCGGTCGAGGAACCAGCGATCGTGTGAGATGACCACAGCGCAGCCGGCGAACGACAGCAGGGCTTCTTCCAGCGCGCGCAGGGTTTCGACGTCCAGATCGTTGGTCGGTTCGTCCAGCAGCAGCACGTTGCCGCCGCTTTTCAGCAGCTTGGCCAGATGCAAACGGTTGCGCTCGCCACCGGACAAGTCTTTCACCCACTTCTGCTGATCGCTGCCCTTGAAATTGAAGCGGCCGATATAGGCCCGCGACGGCATGGTGAAATTGCCGATGGTGATCAGATCCAGACCGTCGGAAATTTCTTCCCAGACCGTCTTGTTCGGGTCGAGGCTGTCGCGCGACTGATCGACATAGGCCAGCTTGACGGTGTCGCCAATGCGCAGCTCGCCACCATCCGGTTTTTCTTCACCGGTGATCATTTTGAACAGGGTCGATTTACCGGCGCCGTTCGGGCCGATGATGCCGACAATGCCGCCCGGCGGCAGATTGAAACTCAGGTTGTCGTACAGCATCTTGTCGCCGAAGGATTTCTTCAGGCCTTTGGCTTCGACCACCAGATTGCCGAGACGCGGTCCCGGCGGAATGTACAGTTCCTGGGTTTCGTTGCGCTTCTGGAATTCCACGCTCGACAACTCTTCAAAGCGCTGCACGCGGGCCTTGTTCTTGGCCTGCCGCGCTTTCGGATTTTGCCGGACCCATTCCAGTTCTTCTTTCATGGCCTTCATGTGCGAGGCTTCGGCGCGCTCTTCCTGAATCAGGCGGGCCTGCTTCTGTTCCAGCCACGAGGAATAATTGCCTTCCCACGGAATGCCGTGGCCGCGGTCGAGTTCGAGAATCCAGCTGGCGACGTTGTCGAGGAAATAACGATCGTGGGTGACCGCGATAACGGTACCGGGGAAATCGTGCAGGAAGCGTTCGAGCCAGGCGACCGATTCGGCATCCAGATGGTTGGTCGGTTCGTCGAGCAGGATCATGTCCGGCTTGCTGAGCAGCAGTTTGCACAGGGCGACACGACGCTTTTCCCCGCCAGAAAGATTCTTGACGTCGGCATCCCACGGCGGCAGGCGAAGCGCGTCGGCGGCGATTTCCAGTTTGCGATCGATGTCGTCACCGCCGTTGGCAGCGAGGAAGGTTTCCAGCTCGCCTTGTTCTTTCGCCAGCTTGTCGAAATCGGCATCCGGTTCGGCGTAGGCGGCGTAAACCGCATCGAGCTTGGCTTTGGCGGTGAAAATGTCGGCGACCGCTTCTTCGATGTTGCCGCGCACGGTTTTGTCGTTGTTGAGCTGTGGCTCCTGGGCGAGATAACCGATCTTGGTGCCGGTCAGCGCGCGTGCTTCGCCGTCGAACTCTTTGTCGACGCCGGCCATGATTTTCAGCACGGTGGATTTGCCGGCGCCGTTCAGACCGAGCACGCCGATTTTGGCGCCCGGGAAAAACGACAGCGAAATGTCCTTGATGATGGTGCGTTTCGGGGGCACGACCTTGCTGACCCGATGCATCGTATAAATGTATTGCGCCACTGACGCGTCCTCGACTGAAGGAAAAAAAACGCCGGCATTGTACCTGATGCCGACCGCGCCGATGCCGGCCAGCGCAATGCGGGTGCCAGTCGCGGGCACGACCTGCCGACCGGCTTCCCGGCCTTGATGGCCTCTGCTACCGTGCCGGATATCTGGTACTGCTAGTGGAAACCCTGCCATGGCCCGTTCGCTTTGCTTTCCGTTATCCCGACGCTGCCGCACCGGCTCGGCACTGTTGGTCGGTGGCTTGCTGCTGGCGCAGGTCGCGCTGGCGGTGGCTTCGGCCGATGCCGGGACCGTGGCCGCCGCGGCCGAGGCCAGCGATCGGCGTGATGGCGCCGCCGCGATTTGGCCGGTCGCGCTCGCCAATAACAATCCGGACGAACTGGTGCTGGCGGTGCGGGCGCTGGGCCGGCTCGGTGGCGACAGTGTGGTGCCGGCGCTGTTGCCGCTGCTGCAGCACCCGGCCGCCTCGGTGCGTGCCGAGACCGCATTTGCGCTGGCCATCGCCGGCGCCGAAGCTGACGCAGTCCAGCAGGAAGTCGAGCAGGGGCTGCTCAGTCAACTCAGCAAGGAAGGGGAGTTCAATGTCCGGGTGACGCTGCTGCGTGCGCTGGGCAATTGCGGCAGCGAGGCGACCCAGTTGCTGCTGCGGGATTATTGGCGCGCGGGCGCCAAGCCCGTCACCGAGCCAGTCGCCGAGCAAGCGGCTTGGGCACAGGCCACCGGCTTGCTGTGGAGCTATCGGCGGGCGGCGTTGACGGCCATCGACCCAGTTCTGGTGAAGCAGTTGATTGTGGCCAGCAGCAAGGCCGAACCGGTCGGTGAAATGGCCGCGTTTGCTCTGGCTCGTGGTCGCAAGGAGCCGGCCGTGCAGGCGCAGGCAAAGGCGCTGCAGCAGGCGTTTGCCACCAGTCAATCGGCCAGCGCCCGGATTTTTCTGTTGCGGGCGCTGAGCCAGACCGTTACCGAGCGGAACAGCAAACGTTGGCTGCAGGCCCAGCAGCGCAATCGCGTCGGCGGTCGCACGCTGAACGCCAACGAACGCATTGAATTGCAGACCCTGCTGGCGGGCCAGCTGCAGGGCCCGGCCCTGCGCGAAGCCGTGGCGCGGGCGCTGCGCTCAGCGGCCAGCGCGGAGCGGGTGGCGGTGCTGCAAACCTTGTTGAACAGGCCGGCCGAGCTCGAACCGCTGCGTGATCTACTGCAGAGCCAGCAGCAATTGCAGCCGACCGACAGTGCCTGGCTGGCGCCGCTGCTGCAGCCGCCAACTGGAGCGGAGGCCGGCGGCAATGCAACCGGCAGTGAAGCCGACAGCGAAAGCCAGGAACCGGCGGCGCCAACGCTGAGCTATGCCGAAGCCGAGCGCGCGGTCGGGCGCCGGTTTCGCTTGCACACGGTGCGCGGTGCCATCGATATCGTGCTGTTGCCGGAAGCGGTGTACACCGCCGCCAACTTCGCCAAATTGGCCGATAGCGGTTTCTACAACGGCACGGTTTTTCATCGCGTCATCGGCAATTTTGTTGCTCAGGGCGGCGACCCGACTGCAACCGGCGATGGCGGCCCGGGCTGGCGTATCCGGGAAGAGTTGTCGCAATTGCCGCATGCACCGGGCTATATCGGCGTTGCCACCTCCGGCAAAGATACCGGCGGCTCGCAATTTTTTATCAACACCGGCCGCAATCCCCATCTGGATTGGCATTACACGGTATTTGCCAAAGTCGAAGCCGGCCTGGACGTGGCGATGGCGCTGCGACAAATGGATACATTGCTGGCCGTGACGCCGCTGCCGTGATGCCACTGTGACGGAATTCTGCGTACGGTCGCGCCGCCGCGGAAATTTCGCTGCGAAATTGCGGTCACCGCACTGACATCAGCCGCTTGCCAGCTAGACTTTGTGGTCAGTCAGGCAAGGGAACATGCACGTGTCGGAGTCAGTCAGCGGGAATTCGCCAGCAGCAACGCTGCCACTTGCCTTGCCATGGCCACAGCTGGTCGCGCTGGTGTTGCTGTATGCGTTGCTCGGTTACATCGGTCTGCGTTTCGGTGATGGCAGCGGGCTGGTTTCCACGGTGTGGCCGGCATCCGGTTTGGCTGCTGCGCTGGCGCTGGTGTCGGGCCCGCGGGCCTTGTGGGTTCCGTTTGCCGGCAACCTGCTGCTGATGTTCTTTTCTTCGCTGTCCTTCGATATTCCTGCGCTCAACGCCATCGGTATCGCCATCGGCTGCGCGGCAGCCAATACCGGCGAGGCCTGGTTCATTCAGCGCGTCAGTGGTGGCTATGGTCCGAGCAAGCTGAACGACACGCCGGCATTGTTGCGCTTCATGGTATTGGCGGCGCCGGTCGGCAGTTTCTTCAGTGCCTTGGTCGGCATTGCAACCTTGTTGGCGTTCGCCGGTAAACCGACCCTCGATCCCGGCACCCGCTTGGTGCTGTGGTGGAGCGGCGATATGGTCGGCTGTTTGCTGATCGCCCCGGTGTTGCTGACCTTGGCCTGGCGACGGGCTTCCGCGCAGCAGTTTCTCGAATTCATCAGCCTGATGGTGCTGGTCTCGTTCTATCTGTTTGCGCTGCTGACGCCGGCCTTGGCCAATACCGGTTGGCAGGCACTGCTGGCGCCGATCGGTTTGCCACTGTTGTTCTGGGCCGTGGTGCGGCTGCGCTTTTTCTATCTGAATCTGTTGTTGCTGCTGGTCGGCATGGTGTTTGTGGTGGTGCACTTTCAGGGCCGCGGGCCGTTTCAGCTCGGCACGCCGTTGTACTCGCATCTGGCGCTGCAGTTTTTTCTGGTCAGTTTGCAAGTCACCACGCTGCTGGCGGCAACGCTGCTGCGCGAACGCCGTCAGCTGAATCTGGATTTGCGACAAGTCAACCAGCAGCTCGAACAGCAAGTGCGGGAGCGCACCTTGACCATTCAGCAGCAATCGACCCGGCTGCGGGAAATTGTTGATGCGCTGCCGCTGTATCTGAGCGTGCGGACGAAAACCGGTGAGGTGTTGATTGCCAACCGCGCAATGCGGCAACTCGGTGAGTCCGAGCCGGACTGGCTGCAGCAGGCGCGCGAGACGGTAAACCCGACCAGTCAAGCTGTTCTGGATGTCACCGGCAGCGTGCAGGATTCACATGGCCAGCTACGCTTGCTGCAAGCCCAGGTGTTGCCGCTGCACGATGCGGAAAAACAGGCCGTGCTGGTGCTGGCGCAAGACGTCACCGAACGTACCCGGCAACAGCAAATTGAGCAGTTGCATGTGCGGGTATTGCAACGGCTGACTGACGGCACGTCGCTGGCTGCGGTGCTGGCGCACGTGGTGCAAGTAGTCGAATCGATGGAACCGGAATTGTTGGCGTCGATTCTACTGGTTGATCATCAGCGTGGCGTCATTCGTCATGCCGCTGCCGGTCGCTTGCCGGCTTTTTACTGTGAGGCCATCGACGGTATCGCGATTGGCCACGGCGTCGGCAGTTGCGGTACCGCAGCGGCAATCGGTCAGCGGGTGATTGTCGGTGATATTGCGACCGACCCGCTCTGGCAGGACTACACCGAATTGGCGGCGCGCGCCGGTCTTGCTGCGTGCTGGTCCGAGCCGGTAAAGGGTAGCAATGGTCAGGTGCTGGCCACCTTTGCGTTGTACACCCGACAGCCGGCGTTGCCGACACCTGCGCAATTGCAATTGATTGATTCGGTGGCGGCGCTGGTTCGCCTGGCCATCGAGCGGCACCGTGCCCAGCAACATTTGCGTCAGCTTTCGCGCGCCATCGAACAAACCGCCAGCGCGGTCATGCTGTGCGATGCCCGCGGCGTCATCGAGTATGTCAACGCCAGCTTCAGTCAAATGCTGGGCCAAACGGCGGAGCAGGCGCAGGGCCAATCGGCCTTGCAGTTGATGCTGCCGGATGACGCCGACGGCCAACTGGTGCGCGATGCCATTTCCTTGTCATTGCAAGAAGGGCGAGGTTGGCAGGGCGAATTCATTGGCTGTCGTCGTGACGGTAATAAACTGTGGTTGCATGCCTCGCTGTCGCCGATCAGTAACGGCACCGGCCAGATTGAAAATGTGGTCGCGGTGCTGGAAGACATCAGCTCGTACAAACAGGCGCAGGCAAAAGTGGAATACCTCGCCTTCCACGATGCGCTGACCGGGCTTGCCAACCGCCGGTTGTTCCTGTTGCGGCTGGAAGAAGAAGTGCGACGCTTGCGCCGTGCCGGCGGCATGGCGGCGCTGCTGTTTTTTGATCTCGACGAATTCAAACGCATCAACGACACCCTCGGTCACGAAGCCGGCGATGATCTGCTCAAGCAAATTGCCCAGCGTCTGCAACGCCATGTTCGCGAAGACGATCTGGTGGCCCGGTTGGGCGGCGACGAGTTCTGCCTGCTGCTCGGCAATCTGAACGACAGCATCGAGGCGGGATCGCTGGCGCGAAAACTGATGACCACGGTGGCGGCGCCGATGGTGCTGGCCGAGCACACGCTGTCGGTATCGAGCAGCGTCGGCATTACCCTGCTGCCACTCGATGGCGACAAGGCCGATGTGCTGCTACGCAACGCCGATCTGGCGATGTACCGCGCCAAGGCGGAAGGCAAGGACCGGTTTGTGTTTTTCGCGCCGGAAATGAACGACGTCAGCCGCGAGCGGCTGCAACTGGAAATGGAGTTGCGCCGTGGTCTGGAACCGGGTGCCGAACCGAGCCAATTCCGCTTGCATTACCAGCCCATCGTGACGATGCCGGATGCACGCCTGACCGGCTACGAAGTGCTGCTGCGCTGGCAGCATCCCGAGCGTGGTTTGTTGAGTCCGGATGCGTTCATCCCGGTGGCCGAACACACCGGTTTGATCGTTCCGCTCGGGGAGTTGGTGTTACGCCAAGCCTTGCAAGACTTGCCGGCACTGCAGCGGCAAGCGTCGGGCCTGAAAGTGTCGGTCAACGTGTCCGCGCGGCAACTGCGGGAAGTGGGTTTTGGTGCCCGCGTCGCCAGGCTGATGACGGAAGCTGCGGTCACTGCCGGTACCCTGCAACTGGAAATCACCGAAAGTCTGTTGCTGGAGCGCAGTGCCATCACGGAACAGAATCTGGAGGCGCTGGTGGCGGCGGGGGCGCGCGTGGTGATCGATGATTTTGGCACCGGCTATACCTCGTTCAGCCAATTGCGCGAGCTGCCCATTCACGGCATCAAACTGGATCGGATGTTTGTGCGCGAGCTGCCGGGCAATGAAGACGATGCCGCGATCATTTCTGCGTTGATCGCCATGGCGCGCCAGCTGCATCTGGATGTGGTG
Source organism: Permianibacter fluminis (assembly GCF_013179735.1). Taxonomy (NCBI): domain Bacteria; kingdom Pseudomonadati; phylum Pseudomonadota; class Gammaproteobacteria; order Pseudomonadales; family Pseudomonadaceae; genus Permianibacter; species Permianibacter fluminis. Next base: position 1,738,984 of record NZ_JABMEG010000001.1, read on the forward strand.
GCCGAAGGCGTGGAGACGGAAGCGCAGCGCGACTTTCTGGTGGCGCGCGGCTGTCAGCTTGGTCAGGGCTGGTTGTTTGGTCGACCAGCGCCGCTGACGAGCGCTACCGACGCGGGTAAAAGCTAAGCACTCGGCGTTTCACGGCTCAGCACAGTGTGCCGAATGACCGAGCTACTTCGCCTCGACCTGTTTTTCGAAGAACAGCGTGATCTCGCCAACGTCGATGCCGAACTTGCTCATCCGCGCTTTGTTGAACAGGCGTTGCTCGTCCTGCAGGAACATCCAGTCATCAAACGCAATGTCATAACTGCTGCCATCGACCGGCAGCCGCAGGGTATAGGACCAGCGCAGCGCGTTGCCGGCCAGCTCACCGACCGCTTCGCCGATGACATCGTCGGCACGGCCGCGATAATGTAAATCATCGATGCGGGTCAGGGTCCAGCGGCGGAACTGCTTTTCACCGTCAGCAAAGACAAACTGCTCGTCCAGCGTGCCGGTATCGCCTTGCCAGCGACAATCAATATCCACGGTGAACCGACGGGTTACCGCACCGCGATAATCCTGCACCATGCCCCAGGCGCGAACCTTGCCGGAAAAATACTGGCGCAGATCGAGTTTTGGCAGCTGCCCTTCGTAGCGGGTAATGGCCGGTGTGCAGCCGGACAGCAGCATCGCCGCCAGCAAACTCGCACACAGCAGATGCCACAGTCGGACATGCCCGCGGTAAATAAAACGGTTTCTCATGGCGCTTTACCGAGCAGTTGGTTTCTGAGTGTCGGCTCGCTGCTGTCCGGATGCAGCCAGATGGCGGCGAAGCGACTGGCGAACTGCGGATCGTCAATGCGACCGAGCAATTGATTGTTGTAATAGAACCCGGCATTGCCGTTGGCATCGACATACAGCACCAGACAGTCGCCCGCTTTTACATTCGGCCAGAGCGTGCGCAAACCCGGTAACCAGTTTTTGGCGCGTTCATCGAGCAAGCCGAGTTTCTGCCAGGCCGTCGCAGTCGCGTCGACCAGATCAGCGGCGTCGATATCGTGGGCATAAATGATTTGCAGGGCAAACGGCGTCGGTACTGTGCCATCACTTGGCAAGGGCGCTGTCGTTGCCCAGGTGCTGGCGTCGTAAACGCGAAAGCCAAGCCAGCGCAAGGTGCCGGCGCCGACCTGCTGCAGCCCGGTGCGGTCCGGAAGATTGAGCTCGGCGTGCGCCGGCAGTGCGGCGAGCAGCCAGCACAAGGCCAGTAGCGATTTAATGTTGGTTCGTGACATCAACGGTCTCGCGCGTTGCCTGCAATCGCTGCCAGTAGCCACACCAGATCCATGGCAACAGCAGCCAACCACTCAACAGCAAAACGGCGTACAGCCCCGGCCGAACAATGCTGACTGCGCCCAATTGCGCACCTGCGAGATACGCGAGCGGGCCGGCGATTGCGAGTGACAGCATTTGTTGGCGCTGACGAGTCAGCCATTGCCACAGCCCTGGCAGCGAGAGAGCAAAGCTGAGCCAGAGCAGTACCAGCCAGAGGGGAATGCCGATCAAGGCGCCATCGCGAAAGCTCGCCGCACCAGTCGCCACTGTCACTGCATCCAACAGCAGGCCGCTGCCGGTAACAACAAGCGCGAATTTCACCGTGTCGAACTGGACCGCCCGAACGAAGCGCTGCAGCAGCAATTGCAGTGACAACTGCAGCAGCAGGGCCATCGACGCGGCGAAGTTGCCATACAGCACCGCCGCCCACCAAGTCGCTTGTGCCGACAACCCAATCAGCAGCCCAAGTACTAGCGGCGTCAGGCGGTAATCGGAGCCGTGAAAAAACGGACCGCGATAAAAAGAAGCGCCGCGAGCAGGGGGCTGGCTGCCCGCATTCCGATGCGTCTTGTCCTCACAAAGCACTTCAGTGGCGCCGCGCCCAGTGGATGTGCCGACATGGTCACTCTTCTCGGTTCTGACCGTGGTATCGGCCATGCTGATCATGTCGAGCATGACGGTCAGGCCGAGGCGATGCCGCAACGCGGCTTGTGCATCAGCATGTGGGCGCAGCTGATCACGCGTTCGCGGAACGCGCCTTCGCAATAGCAGAGATAGTATTCCCACATCCGGACAAAGCGTTCGTCATAACCGAGCGCACGGATGTCATTCAGTTTGTCATGGAAACGCGCGCGCCAGTCACGCAAGGTGCGGGCGTAGTGCAGACCAAGGTCCTCATGATGCACCAGCCGGAAGTCGGTCTCGTCGCGCAGGCATTCGGCAATGCGGGTGTTGGAGGGCAAAGCGCCACCAGGAAAAATGTAACGTTGAATAAAGTCGACATTTTTTGCCGCATAGTCATAGCGTTGGTCAGCTATGGTGATGCTCTGCAGCAGGAAGGCACCATTGGCCTTGAGCAAACTACTGCACTTGCGAAAGTACTGTGGCAAAAATTTGAGGCCGACCGCCTCAATCATCTCGACCGAAACCAGTTTGTCATACTGACCGCTCAAATCGCGGTAGTCCTCCAGCAGCAACTCGACCCGATCAGCGACGCCCGCGCGGTCAATCCTCTCGCGGGCCATGGCATGCTGCTCGCGGGAAATGGTTGTGGTGGTGATCTTGCAGCCGAACTGCTGTGCCAGGTACACACTCAGACCGCCCCAGCCAGAGCCAATTTCCAGAACATGGTCGGTTGGTTTTAGTTGCAGCTTCTCGCCGATACGCTGCAGCTTGAATTGTGCGGCATGGTCAAGGCCGCTGTCTGCTTGCGGATAGATGGCGCTGGAATACATCATCAGGGGGTCAAGCCAGAGCGCGAACATGTCATTGCCGAGATCGTAATGGGCGGCGATATTCTTTCGCGCCTGTTCATGGGTATTGCGATGCCACCAGTGCAAGCCCTTGCGCGCCAGCTCAGTAAAGAAGGCTACTTTCCCCTCCATCTGATCAAGCAAGGTGAGATTGCGCGCGAACAGCTGAACGAGTGAAGTCAGATCGCTGCAGCGCCAGTCGCCGGCCATGTAACTTTCGGCAGCACCAATGCTACCGCCGAGGGCAATTTCCGCCCAGGCGTTCGGGTGCAGTATGTGCAGCTCAGCATGCAGTTCGGCAGCGCTGGCGTCGCCAAAGCAGGCGTGCTGGCCATCTTCATGGACCACCACAACGCCACTTTGCAGCGCCTGCAGTTTGTCCAGAATTGCCGCGCGGCAACGGTTGATCAGCAAACTGTCGCGGCGTGGCAGCCGCTGACTGTCGATATGCACACTCATGTCACGCGCTCCGGCGAGTTCGGTGTTGGCGAAGGATGGCCACTCGGCACACCGCTGATGATGGTCGCCGGACGATGTGGCCCGGGGTGACCGTAGAAGCGGGCGCGACGCAGCAACAATTTGACGGCTTGCCAGTAAATGCCGGCCAGCGTTTTCAGCCCTTGTGGCCAGTGCTGCCACAGCTCGCGCTGCAGCAGTGCCGGCGTCAGTTCAGCGTGGCGCTGCAGCGCCAGTACGGCCCGAAATACCGTTACGCCGGCGCGCTCGTTTCGGATCAATACGTTCAGCTGCTCGCCGGGCAGCTGCAATTGCCAGTGATACGCCATATCCATTGGCAGGAAAGGCGAGACATGGAACTGCTTGGCGTGCTCTGCACTCGACCCGGCGGTGTCGGCATGACGCAGATCCAGCGCGTAACAATGCCTTTGCAGCCACGGCGTGTTGCGCACTTCGGCCAGCACAAACTCCAGTGTGTTGCCGTCGGTGCCGTAGCAGTAATACAGCGTCAGGGGATTGAACCCGATGCCGAACACGCGTGGTGCAGTCAGCATGCGGATGGGGCCGGTCGGTGTTACGCCGAGTTGGCTGCTGACTTCATCACGCACGGCTTGTGCCAGCGATGCGGTCTCGGGTCGCAGGTAATCGCGCCGACGCAGCCAGCCAATGGCGGGTTTTTGCCATGACCAACCGCGGCTGCGAGCAAACAAGTCCGCCAGCTCATCCAGATCCAGCCACAGCAGCCGCATTCGGTAGGCAAAGCGGTGTGCCGGCGCCAGATCACGGCGATGGGTCAGTATCCCGGTGTAAAGCGCGCTCTGCATTACCGGCTTTCCTGCAGCTGGTTGACCACGCGCGCAGCACTGCGCACGCCGTCTTCATGAAAACCGAAGCCCCAATAGGCGCCGCAATAATGACTGCGCCGGACGCCGCTGATTTCCCCATGTCGCAGCTGCGCCGCCACCGCTGCCTTGCTGAACTGCGGATGGGCATAGCGATAGCGGCCAAGCACCTGCTCCGGCGCAATCGCACCGGAGCGGTTCAGCGTGACACAGAAGGTTTCCGGTGCCTGAATACCCTGCAGCATGTTCATGTTGTAGGTCAGTGTAGGCAGGGCACTGCCGGTCGGCTCATCGCCCAGCAGATAATTCCAGGCTGCCCAGGCGCGTGGCGTTTTTGGCAGCAAGCGCTGATCGGTGTGCAACACCACTTCGCTTTCCTGATAGGGAATCGCGGCCAGAACTTGCGATTCTTCCGGCGACGGATCGGTGAGCAGCTGCAAGGCCTCGTCGGAGTGGCAGGCAAAAATCACCTGATCAAAGTGCTCACGGCGATCATCCGCAAAAGTCAATTCAACCGAGTCGCTGTGCCGCCGCACCCAGCGCACTGGCGTGCCGGACTGCACGGTGGCCGGCAGCCGTTGCAGTAGGGCCTCGACGTAACGGCGGCTGCCACCTTCGATGACATACCACTGCGGTCGATCGCTGACATTCAACAGGCCATGGTTGTCGCAAAATTGCAGGAAGAAGCCGAGCGGAAACTGGCTGACCTCGCGCAGCGGCGTTGACCAGATGGCCGCCGTCATCGGCGCCAGATAATGGCTGACCACGTCACCAGCAAAGCCGTGTTGCTGCAGAAAGCCGGCCAGTGTCTGTTCATTGTTAATGGCCTGGTCGCGCAGCACCGCTTTGGCCAGGGCATTGAAGCGCAGGATGTCGCGCAACAATTTCCAGAACCGTGGTGACAGCAGGTTGCGGCGCTGGGCAAACAAGGTGTTGAGGTTGTGGCCGTTGTATTCCAGCCCGCTGCGCGCACAGCTGACACTGAAACTCATGTCGGTGGCCTTCCGGCCCACCTGCAACTCCTCAAGGAATTGCAGAAACAGCGGATAGGTGCGGTCGTTGCAAACGATGAAGCCGGTATCAACGGCATAGCGACCACTGGCGACCGTGACGTCAACCGTATGGGTATGCCCGCCAACATAGTTGTTGGCTTCGAAAACGCTGACCTGATGTGACGGTGCCAGACGCCAGGCCGCATACAAGCCAGAAATGCCACCACCAATAATTGCCAGTTTCACGCGCGCACCAACTGTCCGGTAAGTTTTTGTTGTAGATCCAACGGCAGCGACGCGACTGCTTTCAGCAGACGGGTGAAGCGGCGGGGAAAATGAATTTCTTTTTTGTTGCGGCGCAGGCCGGCGACAATTTCGGCGGCGGCCTGCTCGGCGCTGATTTGGCAGGGCATGGCAAAATCATTGCGATCAGTCAGCGGGGTTTTGACAAAGCCGGGGCAGATGACATTGACGCTGATCCCGTGTGGCCGCAGGTCAAGCCGCAGCGCGTGCAGGAAATAGCTCATCGCTGCCTTGGAAGCACCATAGGCCTCAGCGCGCGGCAACGGCAGATAGGCCGCCGAACTGGATACCGCGGCGATCTGCGGCGCGTTCCCCTGCTTCAGCAAGGGCATGACGGCTTCCAGACAATGTGCCAGACCGAAAAAATTGGTTGCCATGACCCGTTCGACCAGATCCGCGTCAACCTGGCCATCATTCAGGTATTCACAGCTGCCGGCGTTGTAGATCACGGTATCGAGACCACCAAAGTGCTGCCCGATGCGACGCACGGCTGCACTGATGTCGTCCTTGCGGGTGACATCACAAGGCACAACCAACTCTTGATCCGGAAATTCTGCCGCCAATTCGCCCAGCGCCGCAGTGCGCCGGGCAGACAGCGCGACGTGATGACCTTCGCTCAGCAGCTGTCGTGCAAGCGCATGACCGATGCCGGTGCTGGCGCCGATGACCCAGATCCGCCGTTGTTGTTGCCGATCCCAGCTCATGCAATGCGTTCCTTGATCCGGCGGATGGCCCAGCCGATGACCGGCACTTGCTCGTAGAGCAGCGCGCCAGCGTCAAAGAAATCGCGGTGCAGGCTGATGCGGTCGGTGAATTCGAGCTCGGTGACGCCGGGCACATGCAAGGTGCGGCCGCCATTGAGCCGCGGATGGGAAATCGACATGGTCCAGCGGATCAACGCCGACTGGTCATCGTGCAATACCCGTTCGAACTGGAAATCGCAGTGCCGGACGTTGCTGTACATGCCGGCGAAATAGGCTTTCAGTGCCGGCAGCCCTTCGATGCGGTGGAATGGATCGATAAACAGCACGTTGTCGGCATAGACACCCGACAACTGATCCAGATTGCCGGCGTGCAGGTTGCGGTACAGGTGCTGAACGTTTGCGACCAAATTCATATCCACTCCAGCATGGTTTTGTTGGGCTACTGCAGGGATTGACTGCCAGCCAGTGTGCCGTCTTGTGTGGTGCTTATCTAGCCGTGCCAGCGCCGATGCCAGATTGCAACGGCGCGGCCACTCTCAAAGCGCCAGCTCCTGCTGGTCCTGCCCCATCGGCTGGCCAGACAGTCGTTGAAAATGACCGATTGCCAATGCCCGGCTTTGCTTCAGATCGACCATCGGTGCGGGATAGCCACTGCGCTTGCCGGCCAGATGAATGCTGCGCGCCGACTCATTGCCGAGCTCTGGTATCCATGTACGGATAAACACGCCGTCCGGATCAAAACGCTGTGCCTGGGTCTCCGGATTGAAGACGCGGAAGTACGGCGCGGCGTCGGTACCGGTGGAGGCACTCCACTGCCAGCCGCCGTTATTCGCGGCAAATTCGCCGTCGATCAAGTGCTCAAGAAAGTAGCGTTCGCCCCAGCGCCAATCGATGAACAGGTTCTTGGTCAGAAAACTGGCGACAATCATCCGCAGACGGTTGTGCATCCAGCCGGTTTGGTTCAGACAACGCATGGCGGCATCGACGATCGGGATGCCGGTGCTGCCCTCACACCAGAGTTGAAATGCTGCTTTGTCGTAAGACCAGGGCAGCAAGTCGGTATCGGGTTTGAACGGCTTGCCTTTCGAGAGCCGTGGGATCTGCGCCATCAAATGCTGATAGAACTCACGCCACAACAGTTCATTGCGAAAGCCGGCACTGCCTTCGCTCGGTACCGCTGCCGCGGCTTGCCAGACTTGTCGTGGCGACAGCACGCCGAGCATCAAATACGGTGACAATCGACTGGTGCCGGCGTGATCGGGCCGGTCGCGCTCATCACGGTAATCGCCGATTGCCGTTTTGCAGAAACTCAGCAAGCGGCGCATGGCCGCCTGCTCACCGACGGGCCAGGCATCGCGGTCAAACGCCGCTTCGCCAGCAAAATGGTCGGGGACGGGATCGGCAGTGAGGGCATTGACCGGCTGCTTTTTCGGCGCCGGCAAGACGCCGATATTGGCCGGCAACCGCGCTTCGCAAGCACGTTTGAACGGTGTGTAAACGGTGTAGGGCTGCTGGGCTGCCGAGGTCAACACGCTGCCCGGCGGCAGCAACAGGTGATCGCAATAGCGATGGACGGCAATGCCGCATTTTTGCGCGCCGATCAGCAGGCGCTGATCCCGGTCCTGCTCGTGCACGCCGTATTCGTCGTTTATATACAGCTCGCTGACGGCATGGGCTTGGGCAAAGGCCAAGACGTCTTCAGCCTGGCCGACAACGTGTCGACTCTGCAGCAGTTTGAGCGGTATGCCGAGCGCTGCCAGCCCGCGTGCCAGCTCCTGCAAATGGGCCCGGACAAACGCCCGCTTCATCGGCGCCCAGAGATGTCGCTGCCACTGTGATTCGCTCAGGACGTACAGGGCGGTAACTGGACCATCGCCGGTGCAGGCAGCGTGCAGGGCGCTGTTGTCGGCGATGCGCAAATCGTGACGAAACCAGACCAGCTTCATTTGTTCTGCTCTTCGGTTAATCGGACGGCGGTAACGGCCGCCGTCCGCAGTGGCCAGCTGGGTAGAAATCGACCGCCACAGATTGCATCCAAGGTTGGTTATACGAGAGCCAACGGCGACTGGATCAGACCCTGCTATCTGTTATCGTGACGGCCTTGTTTGAACACGCTTGCCGATATCCATTCATGGCTCAGACTCCCGCCATCACCGCCGCCAACCGGCCCTTTGCCCGCCTGCTGGCCGAACAGGGGCAGCTGGAAAAAGCGGCGTACTTGTATTCGGCCCTGTTTGCCAACGATGCCGCTGATACCGAGGCCGCATTGTTTCTGTACCGCCGCGCGCAGCGGGCAGAACGCTGGCCGGAGGCACGCAATATTCTGGAGCGTGCGGTTGCTGCGGCGCCCACACAGGCGGAGCTGTGGTCGCAATTGGCGATGCTGCGTGATCATCAAGGTGATTTGGCCGGTGCGGCGGACGCCTTTGCTCAGGCCTGCCGGTTGCGGCCCGAGGATTTTGTCGCGCGACTGTTATGGGGCCATGTTGAAGAGCGGCGCAAGCGGCCGCGAGCCGCGCTCAGTCATTACTTTCAGGCCATCAGTGCCGCCCAACAGCAGCAGGAGTGGCGCGACCCGGCAACGACGCCAGCCAATTTGCGACCGCTCGTCGAGCATGCCATTCGTTATGTCGACAATCAAAGGCTGGCGATTTTCAGCCAACTGCTGACGCCGCTGGAAACCCAATACGGCCGCGATGCGCTCAAGCGCGTTCATGACTGTGTTGCGATGTACCTGCACCGGATCCCGCTGCAATACGGCGACAGCAGGCAGAAGCCGACGTTTCTGTATTTCCCCGGCTTGCCGCCAGAGCCGGTCTTCTCCCGCGAGCGCTTTCCTTGGCTGGAACAGTTCGAGGCCCAGGCCGACACCATTCGCGCCGAAATGCAGGCCATCCTGAATACCGACGCGGCGAACGAGCCGTTTCACCGCTATGAACGCCCGGAGCAGGGCGCGCATCTGATCCATGCCGGTCATGGCAAGCCGGCCTGGAATGCGTTTTTCTTTTTCCGGCACGGTCAGCGCATCGAAGCCAATCATCAGCGCTGCCCGCAGACGTCGGCTGTGCTGGCCGGTCTGCCGTTGGTGCACATTCGCGATCACGGCCCGGAGGTGTGCTTTTCGGTGCTGACCGCCGGCACCCATATCCTGCCGCACCGTGGCGTGACCAATATCCGCTCGGTATTGCATCTGGCGCTACAAATTCCCGCCCATTGTGCGTTGAACCTGATCGGCATAGAGGAAGTGCATTGGCACGCCGGCAAAGCCTTTGTGTTTGATGACTGCTACGAGCACGAGGCCTGGAATCGCAGCGACCAGACCCGGGTGATTCTGCTCGGCGATATCTGGAATCCGCATTTGCAGGAGGTCGAGCGGGCAGCGCTGACTGACCTGATTGGTGCAATCGGGGATATTCATGAGGATCAATGGCAGGAATAAGTCAGCTTCGCTATTGAATTCCATTTCTGGCAGCAACAAAAACGGCACCCGAAGGTGCCGTTTTTGCCTTGCCGTAGATTTACTCGCGATAAGCCAGTTGGACATAGAAGAACCGACCCGGCAGATCGTAGGTGCCGGCGTCATAGCCATTCAATGTGCAGCTGTAGCAGGTCGGAGCATCTTCATCGAGCACGTTGTTGATGCCGACGTTCAGGCGCAGACCCTTGACGGCGAACAGATCCGCCAAACCGAACTGCAGGTCGTTATACATCGTGGCATCCAGCGTGTTGCTGTTGTTGACGCAACCCACTTGCTCTGGTGTCGACGAGTCGCAAACTTCCTTGACCGAGTCGATGTAGCGAATGGTCCAGCCAATGTTCATGTCACCCATTGTCCAGTCGGTTTGCACATTTGACTGAATTTCCGGAATGGCACTGTCGGACACTTCTATGCCAACCTGGCGCGGAATAGGCGAACCATTCTCATCCAGTTCGGTGTAGTCATCGACATAAGTCGTCGCCCAGTTCACCTTGAAGTCACCAATGCCCGTGTTCAGCGCCCAGACAATCCGGAAGTCGTAACCGCTGGTTTCGACTGAGCCGACGTTGGCAGCCAATGCCGAGATATTGCTGATCTGGCCGGTAATGTTACGGGTGTAGTTTGCGCAGTATGCGGAAACGCCATCATTGATGCAGCGGTCTACGATGTTCTGCGGATCCTGGCCTTGAACAGCGCCGTCGATTTCATGCTTGTAGTAAGTCAGCTCGAAATCAATGCGGTTGGCCCAGCTCAAGTCACGTGCCCAGTTTGGCGAATACACTGCGCCGGCGGTTGTACTCTTCGACTCTTCTGGCTCCAGATCCGGGTTGCCGCCGGTAGTAGTGGTGATCTGCGGATCGATCTGGGTAAAGCCGTCCGGCACGCCATCAGCAACGCAGGCAATTTCCAGCGCATTGCTGTTGAAGCCATCGCTGCCATCGACGGCGCCGTCGCAAGGATCGGTGACGGTGGCGCCGAATTGGCCAGTTCCAAACATTTCGCCAATAAATGGGGCGCGGAAGCCTTCCGAGTAGGACGCACGAATGAGCAGGTCATCCATGACGTTCCATTTAGCGGATATTTTGCCGTTGGTGGTCGAACCAAAGGTTGAGTAGTCCGAACGACGGATAGCCGGGTTCAACTCAAGGTTTTCGGTAATCGGGATACGCAGTTCGGCATAAACTTCTTTGACGTCGTAACTACCGCTGGTGTAAATGGCAATGGAGTCGTTTGATTCACCGGTCGCGCGAACTTGGTCCGGGTTAAACGTACCACCAGTTTTTCTGTACTCAAACCCGGCCGCGAAGCCAACTGCGCCAGCCGGCATTTCAAACAAGTTGCCACTCAAGTTGGCGCTGACGGCATGCAATGTCTGCTCGCTGGAGTCCTTGGTATCCATCTGAATCCAGTTCAGCATATCGCGCGTGATGGTACCCTGGCCGTTCGCACCCATACCGCCAAACAGATTCAGTGGTACGCAGCCAGTGGTCGCCAAGCAGACGTCCGGATCCCCAAGCGCAATTTGAATTTTGCGCAAGTTGAAGCTGTTGAAAAAGTCTTGCTCAGCCCGGTTCGACGAAGCGATGTAATTCAAATCCCAGTCGTAGTCGCCGAACGAGCCTTTGAAACCAGTATTGAAATAGAACGTGTCAACGTGCTGTTCAAACACCCGCGGACCACCTTCAAGCGGACGACGACGCAAATCGTTGAAGTTGACGCCGGGGACCAGATCGATGCCGAACGGGTTATAGGGGTTCAGTGCCGAAATGACGATCTGGCTGGAAAGGCCATCACCATTGACACCCAAACTAATCGGCTCTGGCGCTGCCTGGTTGGCGGATTCGCGAGTGTTATACAACGCCTTCATATACCACTGCGTTGTTGACGATAGTTCGTAGGTCAACGAAGTGAAGATACTCTTGCGTTTGTTCGGGGTCAGCAGAAGGTTGTAAGGCGCGTAGTTGAAGAAGTCGTAACCTTCCGAGCCGAAATCATGATACGAGCCGCCAAACGGGTCATTGGGGTCCCAGGAAATGTTTCCGGTTCCACGATCGAGGCCCAACGCAAAGTAATCACCGGCACATGAGCCCAGTTGATCCGGATCGGCAATGTTCGGGTCGCAGAAGTTGAAGTAGCCTTGATAGCCACGAGAGCTGTCTGCACCATAAGTAGTGCGGGAAATCGCCCGATCACCGGAGCTGATTTCTTTCTGATTGTTGTACGAAGCAGAGAACACGGCGTGGAATTTGTCGTTACCGCCACCGATGGTGATTTCCGCTTTTTCGGTTTCGCCGTCACCTTTGTCGTATTGGCCGTAGTAGGTTTGAATATCCAGGCCATCAAAGTCTTTACGGGTGATGACGTTGACAACGCCAGCGATGGCGTCAGAGCCGTAAATTGACGAAGCACCGTCTTCCAGCACTTCGATACGCTCGACAATTGCCATTGGAATGGTGTTCAGGTCAACCGCGCCGGCAACACCGGAACCTGATGATTCGTTTACCCAGCGTTGGCCATCAACCAGCACCAGCACGCGCTTGGAGCCGAGGTGACGCAAGTCGACTTGTGCCGAGCCGGCGCCAATGCCGCCGTTGTCCGGCGGATAACCGAAGTTACCCGATGAGTTGAACTTGCCGTTCAGCGCTTTACCACCGGTGGTCAGTTGCTGCAGCACTTCACCGATCGAGGTGACACCGGCCTTTTCCAAGGTTTCCCGTGTCAGGGTCATCACCGGGGCCGCGCCTTCGGTATCCGTCCGCTTGATCCGCGAACCGGTAATTTCAACGCGTTCAGCTTGTTCTTGGGTTTCGTCGGCCGCGAAGGCCAGGGTGGGGAGTAATGATGCGCCGCACGCGGCGAGCAGGGCGGTGGACAGCCTGGACATTTTCATTTTCATGTTTGCTCCGTTTGCAGGGTTCTAGCGTTTTCACGTCTTTTTTTCACCCTCCATGGAAGGAGGGTGTGCCTTCAGATGTCAGGAACATCTTTGGCCCCGGACTGCATTCCTCGGGCTACAACACTTCTTCTTTTTCACTGCGGTGCGCAGGCCCGCTCCTTAATCGGGACTGCTGGTCCGGCTTGGCCGCCGGGGTGTATCTCCTTACATGGCCAAACGTCATGACGCCCGAGGCTACGCCGGCGCCGATTTGCTGGCAAGTGTGCCAGTTGTAAGCTGCTGTTCGGCCATCCAATCGAGTACAATGCGCGCTCATTTTTTGCCCACCCCATCCGGTAACCGAACCATGCTGCGCAACCCCGCTACCCTGGCCCAATACGACGCCGAACTCTGGTCGGCGATGGAACACGAACGCCATCGTCAGGAAGAGCACATCGAACTGATCGCCTCCGAGAACTACACCAGCGCCCGGGTCATGGCGGCGCAGGGCTCGGTGCTGACCAACAAGTACGCGGAAGGGTATCCGGGCAAGCGCTACTACGGCGGCTGCGAATACGTCGACGTGGCCGAGCAACTGGCCATCGACCGGGTCAAGCAGCTGTTTGGTGCCGATTACGCCAACGTCCAGCCCCACTCCGGCTCGCAGGCCAACTCGGCCGTGTACATGGCGCTGCTGAATCCGGGCGACACCGTGCTCGGCATGTCGCTGGCCCACGGCGGTCACCTGACCCACGGCTCGCCGGTCAACTTCTCCGGCAAGCTCTACAAGAGCGTGCAGTACGGCCTGACCGCAGCCGGTTACATCGATTACGACCACGCCGAAGCGCTGGCCCTCGAGCACAAGCCGAAGATGATCCTCGGCGGCTTCTCGGCCTATTCGCGGGTTGTTGATTGGAAGCGGCTGCGCGAGATTGCCGACAAAGTGGGCGCTTACTTTATGGTCGACATGGCGCACGTCGCGGGCCTCGTCGCCGCCGGTGAATACCCGAACCCGGTTCCGTATGCCGACGTGGTGACCTCGACCACCCACAAGACCCTGCGCGGTCCGCGCGGCGGCGTGATCCTCGCCAAGGCCAATCCGGAGCTCGAGAAGAAATTCCAGAGCGCGGTGTTCCCGGGCGGCCAGGGCGGCCCGCTGATGCATGTCATCGCCGGCAAGGCCGTGGCTTTCAAGGAGGCGCTGGAGCCGGAATTCAAGACCTACCAGAAACAGGTCGTCGTCAACGCCAAGGCCATGGCCAAGGTGTTCATGGACCGCGGTTACGACATCGTCTCCGGCGGCACCGACAACCACCTGATGCTGGTCAGCCTCATTGCCAAGGACCTGTCCGGCAAAGACGCCGACGCCGCCCTCGGCCGCGCCAACATCACCGTCAACAAGAACTCGGTGCCGAACGACCCGCGCACCCCGTTCGTCACCTCGGGCATCCGCGTCGGCACCCCGGCCATCACCACCCGCGGCTTCAAGGAAGCCGAGACCGTGCAACTGACCGGCTGGATCTGCGACATTTTGGATGACGTGACCAATGAGGCGACCATCGCCCGGGTCAAGGCCGAAGTGCTCAAACTGACCGCACGCTTCCCGGTTTACGGCAGCTAAGTCACGGCGTTGTACTGAACTGACAAACCCCCGCTTCGGCGGGGTTTTGTTTTTGTTTGGGATTGCTGTAGGTATCGGTGCGGCGTGAGCCAGATCGCATGGCCTGCAGCAGCCTTTCGACAAAGCCCCCACCCCAGCCCGCCCGGCCGCCAACGGAGTTGGCGTCGTTCGGTCGGCAAGGTCATCAACTGTGACGACCTTGAATTCCCGATCTCACCCCCCTGGCAGGGGAGGGAACCGTACCGTTCCTCCCCCTGCCAGGGGGGAGGTTAGGAGGGGGGCTTTGCCGCTCCCAAGCCCCGACTCACCCCAACCGCTAGTAATCGCCCGTTCCCCAGCCCCCATCCCTTCGCTTTCCCGCCCCAAACCGTTAACCTGCTCCCCAGCCAAAACATCCTTCCCACAAGAGGACAGCCATGCACTGCCCGTTCTGCTCCGCTGACGACACCAAAGTGATCGATTCCCGTCTGGTAACGGATGGCACGCAAGTAAGGCGCCGGCGCGAATGCACGCAATGCAGCGAACGCTTCACCACCTTCGAAACCGCCGAGCTGGTCATGCCGCGCATCGTCAAGAACGATGGCAGTCGGCAGCCGTTCGATGAAAACAAACTGCGCGCCGGCATGATGCGGGCGGTTGAAAAGCGCCCGGTTTCGGTCGAGCAAATCGAAGAGGCCATCGGCCACCTGATGTCCAAGCTGCGCGCCACCGGCGAACGCGAAGTGCAATCGAAAGTGCTCGGCGAGCTGGTCATGGCCGAACTGCGCAAACTCGATGAAGTGGCGTTTGTCCGCTTTGCCTCGGTCTATCGCCGGTTTCAGGATGTGCAGGAGTTTCGCGACGAGATTGCGAAGTTGCAGAAAGGCGATTGATGGGTATGCAGCGCGATTTTCGATTCGAACTCTAATGATGACGAAATCATGAACTACGCCCCGACACTCTATCTTCTGCTGCTGCTAACTCCGTTCATTGTCCTTTTTTTTATCAAGAAATCACGCAATGGATACGCAAGGTTGGTTATCTCGGCGCTCTTGTCTGCAGCATTTATGAGTGGCGTCGTAATTGTCAATTGGTTTGGCTATGACTTCTACCTAGAACAGAGAATTGCGCCTTTGGATAGAAACGGTGATGGCATCTGGACGCCAGAAGAAGAGGCTACTTGGACAGAGGAAGACAGAAAGGCCTTGAGTGCACATTTAAGTGACGGTGGTCGAAATGTTTTCAGTGTTTTCATCTTCCCCATCTTTTCAGTGGTTTACTCTTGTATTGCTGTAATGGCTTGTTGGGGTGTGCAAAGGTTCTTGATAAGTATTAAGTCGCGCAGGTTGGGCTAAGCCCTAGCGAAGCCCAACAGCTTTCCCCGGTCTCACCTCCGCCGTTGGGCTTCACATCCGTTCAGCCCAACCTACACTGGATTCACCTTTCCACTCGATTCCTGCCATGACCTTTACCGCTGACGACGCTCTCCATATGGCCCACGCGCTCCGGCTTGCCGAGCGTGGCCGCTACACCACTGCACCGAATCCCAATGTCGGTTGCGTGTTGGTGCGCGATGGCGTCGTGGTCGGCGAGGGCTGGCATGAGGTGGCCGGTGGTCCGCATGCCGAGATCAACGCGCTCAAACAGGCCGGTGACAAGGCGCGTGGCGCGACGGCTTACGTGACGCTGGAGCCTTGCGCCCATCAGGGCCGGACTGGACCGTGCGCGGGGGCGTTGCTGGTCGCCGGCGTCAGCCGGGTAGTCGCGGCGATGCAGGACCCGAATCCGAACGTCGCCGGCAAAGGCTTCGAGATTCTGAAAAGCGCCGGCATCGCGGTCGAACATGGTCTGATGCAGGCTGAGGCCGCGGCGCTGAATCCCGGCTTTTTGAAGCGGATGCGCGCGGGTAAGCCGTGGGTCACGGTCAAGCTCGGCATGAGCCTCGATGGCCGCACCGCGCTCGGCAATGGCGAATCCAAATGGATTACCGGCGAGGCCGCCCGGCGCGATGTCCAGTTCTTGCGCGCCCGCCATCAGGCCATCCTGACCGGTATCGGCACCGTGCTCGCCGATGACCCGCAGCTGACGGTCCGGCTTACCGACGCCGATTGGCCGGACTACGTGAACCCTTCTTACTGGCAGCCGCCGCTGCGGGTCGTGCTCGATTCGCAAGGCCGCTTGCCGCCCGGCCGCCAGATCAGCAACAGCTCGGCGCCCACCTTGGTTTGCCTAGCCGGGAAAAAAGCGGACAAAACCGCTGGCAAACCCGCCGACAGCGCCAAGCAGGAACCGGCATTGCCCGGTATGATCACCGCCCTGCGCTGCGGCGATGGTGAGCGAGTCGATTTGCCTGCCGTGCTGGCTGCACTGGCCGAGCGGCAAATCAACGCCGTGCTGGTCGAGGCCGGCGCCACGCTGGCGGGCGCGTTCCTCGCCGCCGGACTGGTCGATGAGCTGATGCTTTATGTTGCGCCGAAACTGCTCGGCGACAGCGCCCGGCCACTGCTGCAACTGCCAGTGTTCACGGCCTTGCCGCAATGCCCGCAGTTGAAGCTGGTTGATGTTCGTCAGCTTGGCGACGATCTGCGACTGACACTGCGGCCTTAACATTTTCTGTAGGAGCGAGCTTGCTCGCGATTGGTTTTCACCCTTGCAGTAACGGCATCGCGAGCAAGCTCGCTCCTACAATGACTTGCCCTCATGATCGAGTAACGACGAATGTTCACCGGCATCATCCAATCCGTAGGCAGCATCCAGCGCATCGAGCCGCGTGGCGGTGATGTTTTGCTGTCGATTGCGGTGGGCAAACTCGACATGAGCGACGTCCAGCTCGGTGACAGCATCGCCGTCAACGGCGTCTGCCTGACGGTAGTCCGTTTTGACAAACAGTCTTTCGATGCCGATGTCTCGGTCGAAACCTTGGCCGTCACGTCATTGAAGAACTGGAAAGCCGGCACGCGGGTCAATCTGGAAAAAGCGCTGACGCCCACGACGCGGCTCGGCGGCCATTTGGTTTCCGGCCATGTCGATGGCATCGGCGAAATCATCAGCCGGCGCAATGCTGCCCGCGCCGATCAATTTACCGTGCGGGTGCCGCAGAGCATCAAGCGCTACATCGCACACAAGGGTTCGGTTTGCGTTGATGGCATCAGCCTGACCGTCAACGCGGTCAATGACGATTGTTTTGAACTGACTCTGGTGCCGCACACGCAGGCGGAAACCAATTCGGGTGCGTGGCAGGCCGGGACTCTGGTCAACATTGAAGTGGATGTGTTGGCCCGGTATCTCGAGCGCTTGCTGCAGGCCGGTGAGGCGCCGGCAGCAGTGAGCAGCATCACGGAAAGTTTGTTGGCGCGGTCCGGTTTTCCCGGTGCGCGCTGAGTTGAGGACGTAAGCATGGCTCTGAGTTCGGTACCGGAACTGATCGCGGATATTCGCGCCGGCAAAATGGTCATCCTGATGGATGATGAAGATCGCGAGAACGAGGGTGACCTCGTGATGGCGGCCGAGTGCATCACGCCGGAAGCGATCAACTTTATGGCCAAATACGGTCGTGGTTTGATCTGCCTGCCGATGACCCGCGAGCGTTGCCTGACTTTGGGTCTCGGTCCGATGGTGCAGGCCAATGGCACTCGCCACGGCACCGCATTCACTGCCTCGATCGAAGCGGCGGTCGGTGTCTCAACCGGTATTTCAGCGGCGGACCGTGCCCGCACCGTGCAGGCCGCGGTAGCGAAAAATGCCAAGGCCGCCGACATCGTCCAGCCCGGCCATATTTTTCCGCTGATGGCCCAGCCCGGTGGAGTGTTGACCCGCAACGGCCACACTGAAGCCTCGGTTGATCTGGCCCGGCTTGCGGGATTTGAGCCGGCCGGCGTCATTGTCGAGATCCTGAACGAAGATGGCAGCATGGCGCGCCGGCCGGATCTGGAAACGTTCGCGGCCGAACACGGGCTCAAACTCGGCACCATTGCCGACCTCATCGAATACCGTTCGCTGCATGAGAAAACCGTGCAGCAATTGCAAAACTGCCGCTGGCCGACCGCCTACGGCGATTTCACCCTCTACACTTATCAGGACACCATCGACGGTCAGCTGCATCACGCGTTGGTGTATGGCAAGGTCGATACCGGTCAGCCGGTGCTGACTCGTGTTCACGTTGCTGATCCGCTGGCCGATGTGCTGCGTGGCCAGCGCGCCAGCGGTGCCTGGCCGATTGATCAGACTCTGCAACGTGTGGTCAAGGAGGGTGCAGGTGTGGTGTTGGTGCTGGCGGCGCAAGCCGGTAATGATCAGCAGTTGCTGCAGCTGTCGCGCTACGCGGCGGAAGATCGTGGCGAGACGCCAGCACGCACCGAGCGTACCGGCGGTTCGCGCCGCATCGGCATTGGCTCGCAGATTCTGAGTGATCTTGGCGTGCATCAGCTGCGGCTGATGAGCAAGCCGGTCAAGTATTCGCTGTCCGGCTTCAAGCTGGAAGTGGTGGAGTTTGTCGAGCCGTAAGCTCTATTGGATTTTGTAGGAGCGAGCTCGCTCCTGCAGTGCAGATTCATTTTGATTAACAGGAGTTCCGCATGAGCGGCATCAAACAAATCGACGGCGTGTTCACGGCAGCAGATGCCCGCTATGCCATTGTCGCGTCGCGTTTCAACAGCTTCATTGTCGAGCAACTGGTGCAGGGCGCGCTAGATGCGCTGAAGCGTCACGGCGTCAAGGACGAGAACATTACCGTGGTGCGAGTGCCGGGCGCAGCCGAGCTGCCACTGGTTTGCCAGAAGCTTGCGGCCAGCAAGAAACAGGATGCGGTGATTGCGCTCGGCGCGGTCATTCGCGGCGCGACGTATCACTTTGAAGTGGTCGCCGGCGAAAGCGCCAAGGGCTTGTCGCAGGTCGCACTTGCTGCCGGTATTCCGGTCATCAACGGTGTGCTGACGACCGAGTCCATCGAGCAATCGATTGAGCGCGCCGGCACCAAGGCGGGCAACAAAGGCGCCGATGCCGCCATGGCCGCCATCGAAATGCTCAGCGTGCTGAAGCAAATCGGCTGAGCTGATCGGCCGGAATGTTGGTAAACGATTTCATTTTTTGGATAACACCATGAGCAAACCCTCCGAACGCCGTCAGGCCCGCCGCTTTGCGGTACAAGCCATCTACTCGTGGCAGATCAACCAGATCGCGCCGCAGCAGATCGAGCTGCACATGCTGGAGGATCAGGATTTCAAAGGCTGCGACACCAGCTATTTCCAACAGCTGTTGCGTGGCGTGGTTGAGCAGAAAGACGCGCTCGACAATCTGCTGAAGCCGACCATTCACCTGAAGCTGGAAGAAATTGATCCGGTCGAATTGGCAATCCTGCGGATGGCCGCGTTTGAAATGAAAGAGCGGCTCGACGTGCCCTACAAGGTCGTCATCAACGAAGCGCTTGAGCAGGCCAAAACCTTTGGCGCCACCGACGGTCACAAATTCGTCAACGGCGTGCTCGACAAACTGGCGCGCGCGCTGCGTGCAACCGAAGTCGCGGCCAAAACCCGGCCGCAGGACTGAACCACTCTGGACTGCGATATCAAGGATAGAGTGAATGGATATTGTGTTGACGTTTTCCCCTGAGGAAAAAGATGTTCTGCGTGCCAGTTTCGGCGCGCTGAGCTCCAGGCCAGTCCTGCTTTCCTGCGCTGTGGCATTATTTCTGGTTGCACCATGGGGGATGGCGTTGCTTCGTCTTATGAGTGAAGCCGATGAAGCTTATGACTTAAATTTTCTGCTTCTTGTCTTCTCGCCTGTTTTAATGACTGGCGTGTTTTTTTTCATCGTTTGGCAACAAGTAGCGCGTAGCAAGTCAGCAATCGCCTTTAGTGGAGAGCACACATACGTCTTCAATGAAGCGGGAATAGATTTATCCGGACCCGGCTTCAATAATAAATTGAGCTGGTCAGTTATCAATAAGTATTGCACCTCTAAGTTTGGTTACTTGCTTTATATCGGCGCGAATCCTTGTGTGTTTATTCCGCTTCGTGCGTTTTCCGATGCCGAGCAGAGGCGATTGTTCGAGCTAATGCTCGCTAGTCGTTTTTGATCTTTTACGCAATTGATGCTTCCATGCCCGGCGAGTTCGATCTGATTCAGCGCTATTTCACTCGGCCGAATCGCCGTGACGATGTCGCGCTGGCGGTCGGTGATGATTGTGCGCTGCTCACCGTACCGGCCGGACAGTTACTCGCTGTTAGCACCGATACCCTGATCGCCGGCGTGCATTTTCCGGTCGATACTGCGCCGTACGACATCGGCTGGAAAGCGCTGGCAGTCAATCTCAGTGATCTGGCGGCCATGGGCGCACAGCCAGCGTGGGCGACGCTCGCCATCACTCTGCCGGAATTCAATCATCCGTGGCTGCAGGCGTTCAGTGCCGGGTTGTTTGCGCTGGCTGAACCGCACAAGCTGGCTCTGGTTGGTGGCGATACCACGCGCGGTCCACTCAGCATCACGATTACCGTGCACGGGTTTGTCCCGGCACCGCAGGCGCTGCGTCGCGATGCCGCGCAAGTCGGCGATGTGGTTGCCGTGACGGGCACCTTGGGTGACGCTGGCCGCGCGTTGGCGCATGCGCTCGGCCAGTCGCCGATAACGGATCAAACTGATGCGGAGTGGTTGCTGGCACGGCTCAATCGACCGTCACCACGGCTGGCCGCGGCACTGGCCCTGCGCGGCATCGGCCATGCCGCCATCGATATTTCGGACGGTCTGCTGCAGGATTTGCAGCATGTGCTGAATCGGTCCGGGGTTGGCGCCGCGCTGCAGATGGAATCGCTGCCGCTTTCCGCGGCACTGCGCCGACAAACCACGACCGAGCAACAGGCGGTGGAGTTGGCGCTGGGCAGCGGCGATGACTACGAGCTTTGCGTCACGATTCCCGCAGCGCGGTGGCCGCAGGCGCAGGCAGCGGTCAATGCCTGCGGTGTCACGCTGACGCGCATTGGTCGCATTACGGCGACGCCCGGCCTTGCACTTGACTGGAACGGTGCGGCGTTTATGCCGACGCAGCGCGGCTATGATCATTTCAAAGACAGTCAATCTCACGTCGACCAAGCCAACAGCAATCAACTTAACAGCCATCTCAAGGAACGGTCGTGATTAAACCGCAGTCATTCTGGCATTGGCTGGCCGTCGGGTTTGGCAGCGGTCTGGCGCCGAAAGCGCCTGGCACATTTGGCACGCTGGCGGCATTGCCGCTGGTGATCCTGGGTTGGTGGCAATTATCGCCGCTGGTTTATGCCGCACTGACGGTGCCGCTGTTTGCGCTCGGCGTGTATGCCAGCGAGCGCACGGCGCGCGATTTTGGCATCAAGGATCCGGGCGCCATCGTGGTCGATGAGTGGGTCGGCTTGTGGGCCAGCGCTTTGTTCTTGCCGTTTCATTGGCTCAATGTCTTGCTAATCTTTGTCTTGTTCCGGATTTTCGATATCGCCAAACCGTGGCCGGTATCCTGGGCCGATCGTCGCTGTCAGGGCGGGCTCGGTATCATGTTGGACGATTTACTGGCGGGAGCCATGGCATGCGCTGTATTGCAGCTCGGTTGGCGGGTGTTGACATGAGCGGGCGATTTTCGCGTTGGTGGCGCGGGTGCCTTCCGGCGCTTGGCTTGCTGCTGCTCGGCACCACGGCCATCGCGGCCGATATTCGCGTGCTCGGTTTGTTTGATGATCGCGCGATGCTGTTTATCGATGGCAAACAGCGCTTGTTGAAGGTCGGTGAAACCAGTCCGGAGGGGGTCAAGCTCATCCGTTCTGACAGTGAGCGAGCAGTGCTGGAAATCGCCGGCAAGCGCGAGGAATTTCGGCTCGGCGCCGACATGCATACCAGCATGGCCACGCCCGACGTATTGCGGGTGCAGATCGCCCGCGATAATCACGGCATGTTCCGAACTGCGGGCGCCATCAACGGGATCCCGGTCAGTTTTATGGTCGACACCGGCGCCACCTCGATTGCCATGAGTGCTTCAATGGCCGCGCGTCTCGGTATTGCGTTTCGCCACGAAGGCAAGCCGATGATGGTGCAAACCGCATCAGGAGTGGTGAAAGCCTGGCAGGTGATGCTGAAGACGGTGAAAGTCGGCGAAATTGAGCGAGCATTGGTTGAAGCCGCAGTCATCGAAGCCGAGACTGGCAGTGAAATTCTGCTCGGCATGAGTTTTCTGAGCACCGTCAAGTTGGAAAAGCAAAACAACTTGCTGGTGCTGGAGGCGCGCTACTGATGGCGCTGCCACTGCCGCCGGATCCCGCGCAGTGGCAAGCGGTGCTCGCCGATGCGAGTCGCGATCGGCTGAGTCCGGCCGCACACTGGTATTTTTCCGGCCAATGGATTGCGCTGGACCCGCAGCAACAGCCGTCGCCGCCGATCTGGTTGGTGGCACCGCAACTCCGTTGCCGGCAGCGGCTGCAGGCCGAGCCTTTGGCCATTCGACAACTGGACAGCAGTGCGGTAACGCCGCTGGCGTTGGTGCCGGCGCTCGCCAGCAATCCCACGTTTATCAATCAGGA
Source organism: Permianibacter fluminis (assembly GCF_013179735.1). Taxonomy (NCBI): domain Bacteria; kingdom Pseudomonadati; phylum Pseudomonadota; class Gammaproteobacteria; order Pseudomonadales; family Pseudomonadaceae; genus Permianibacter; species Permianibacter fluminis. The sequence goes on from NZ_JABMEG010000001.1 coordinate 1,761,554, forward strand.
CACTTTGCGCTATCTGGCGCGCCATCCGCTGCGCATTCGCAGCGAGTTGAACGCCGGGCAAGCCGACGAACCGGCTCGCGCGCGCAGCCTGTGGCCGGAAGATTGGCGAATTGAAGCCACCGCTGCGCTGCTTGCCGATGATTGGCATCGTTTCGTGTTGAAAGGCGAAAGCGGCGCGCAGCAGCCATTTTGCTGCCAGCGGCTGTGGCAACGGGACGAACAAACAGATCGCGATCAGTCGAGCCCGCGCTGGGCCATCGGCGTGATGCTCAATGGCGCCCAGGGCGACGATGATGAAGCGCATGGCGGTCACTTTGCCCTGACTCTCGGTCGCTGGCGTGACGACGGCGATATCGCCGACTGGCTGGTGGCCAACTTCTACAATCCGGATGTGGTCAGCGAGAAAGGCATCCTGCCGGCGCTGGTGCCAATGGACAATTATCTGACCGACATCAACAGCGGCCAGCAGCAATACCGACCGTCATGGTTGGTCGCTTGTGATGTGGCCGATGAGCAGATCGCCAGCGCCTTGTACGTACAGCTGCTGACGACACTGGAGCGGTTGTACGATCACCGGGTCCAGTATCAGCACACCGACAACAATTGCACCGGACTCAGCATGGATGCGCTGCGCGCAGCCGGCATTCAGGTGCCGTGCCGTGGCGCGTCATCGCATTTGCTGGCGCCACTGCTGTTCACGTCCACCTTGCTGCGCGAACGCAGCTGGCGGGAGGCCCGCAAAGCCAGTCGTTATCTGCTGGCGGAACAAACCCGATTGCTGCCGTGGCAAGCCTTCGAGGCCTGCGTTGAACACCTGCTCGGTTTGCTGCGCGGATCGCGCACAGCCGGCACGGAAATCGAACACCGTTTGATCAGCAGTACCCGGGCCGTGTACGGTTTGCATTTTCCGCAATTGCCATCGGCACGGGCCTGGGGCCGCGAGCCGGCGGTCAGCTTGTTTGATTATCAGCGCCGGGTGCCACCTAAACGCGCGGACTGGAAAATCATTCCGGTGCCGGCGCGGGAATTGCCGGCCGAGCTCAAACGGACATCGCCGTAGCACCAGCCGCACTGACGATCGCTGATTGAACTTTGCCCTCAACTGCTCATTACGAAAGTATCAGGAAATCGACATGCCACTGCCCACGACCACTGCCAACGACGTAGCGGATATTGCCCATGTCATTCAGCTGTCCATTGCGCCGGTTTTTCTGTTGACCGGTGTTGGTGCCTTGCTCGGCGTGCTGACCAATCGGCTGGCCCGGATCATCGATCGGGCGCGCAAGCTGGAAGATCTGTTGCCGCATGTCAGTGCTGACCGCGAACAGCGGGTGCACGATGAGCTGCACACGCTGTCACGGCGCTCCAAGCTGATCAACCTCGCCATCAGTCTGGTGACCAGTTGCGCGCTGCTGATCTGTCTGGTGATTGTTGGCCTTTTTGCCGCTGCGTTCACCAATACCCGTATCGAAGCCTATATCGGTTGGCTGTTCGTCGCAGCGATGGTGGCGCTGATCGGCGGTCTGATGGTGTTCCTGCGTGAAATCTACGTCGCCACGGCCGCGCTGCGAATCGGACCGCATTGATGGTGATTTTCCTGCCAACAAAAAAGCCCCGAACGCGGGGCTTTTTTGTTGTTGGTTTCGAGCAGTGAGCAGCGACCAGCGCGATCGGCACTAGCGGTTTGATCAACCTGATTTTTTGCCAAACAGTTTCGAGATCAGTGCACCCAGACCGATGACGCCAGCGATGATCAGCTTCTTGAACGCCAGCAGGAATACGCCGATCTTGCCGAAGAAGCCGAGCTTGGCGGCAACGCCACCGGCGACCAGCGCGGCCAGTCCGTACTCCGCCACTTTGTCGGTGTCTTCGTTGAATTCTTCGTAACGCTTGCCGGGCAGAAACTCGGTGGCGCTGACCAGCGCCGGCGTTTCCATCCGGATGGTTTGCAGCTGACCCATGCTGGCCACCGCATTGAGCACCAGCACGCCTTCGCGGCCGAGCACCCGGATGTTGTAATTCAAGGTGTTCTCGCTGGCGCCATCAAATTTCAATTCTTTTGCCCAGACCATTTTGTGCTGGTTGCCATCGTAGGATGGCGGCACGGCCCAGCCGACCAGATCGATATCGCCGAAACCGGCATCCTTGCGCGCGTCGTTTTCGTCTTTCGTGGCTTCCTGCATGTCTTTCAGCAGATCGTTGTAGTCGATGTCGGCGGCATCTTCATCAGAAACATAGCCATCGTTCTCATAGGTCAGCACGATGCCCCAGCCTTCCGCGCTCATCGGGCTGACATCGGCCGGCAGGATCATGCCGATGGTGCCATCACCGCTCGGATTGCCCCAGCCTTGCGTCAACAGCCGCTCGGCATTCTTGCTGTCGATATAAACAAAATTCTCTGGCAGGGTGATCTTGGCAAACTTGCCAGGCAACGCGATTTCGCCGTGTTGCATTTGCAGGCTGGCAACAAACTGTTCGGCCGCGTCGTCGGTTGCGGCCGAGTCGGCATCATCGCCGGTGCTTTCATCGCCCGCGCTGTCATCAGCGCCGGTTTCGCTGCTGTCGGAATAGGCTTCGGAATCAGTTGCAGTGCTGTCCGCATTGGCAACGGCCAGCGTGCTGGCCATGGTCAGCCACAATGCGGTGAGCAGCAATTTCAGTGGTTGGGTATTCATTGTGTCGTCCTTGTTATTTGTCTACAGGTTGTTTTTGGATTGTAAAAAGGCAGGGTGGGTAAACCGTGCTTTCAGTATTTTTGTAAGGCATTCGAGAAAACAGCCTACCAACCGGTGCTGCCGAAAGAAAGGCCGCCGAGACGGCGGCCGGTGCTGGCAGGTTGCAATCTTGTCAAACAGTGCTCAGTCCTGCGCAGCGGCAATCAGTGCGGCGACCGAGATGCCGCTTTCGGCCCGTAACCGGACCGGATCGCCATGTTCGATAAAGCGGTCGGGCAGACCGATCGTCCGGACTTTTACGTTCAGATCCTGTGCCAGCACAAATTCACCGACGGCCGAGCCGGCGCCGCCGAGCACGGCATTTTCTTCCAGCGTAATCAGCCGGTCATGGCTGTGTGCCAGTTGCCTGATCAATTCGGTATCGAGCGGTTTGACGAACCGCATGTCGGCGACGGTGGCGTTGAGCGTTTCGGCCGCTTTCAAGGCGTCACCGAGCAAAGCACCGAAATTCAGAATGGCGATTTTCTCGCCCTGGCGGACGATGCGGCCCTTGCCGATGGCAAGCGCGCTGAAGGTTTTCTCCGGCGTGACGCCCATGCCGGTGCCGCGTGGGTAACGGACCGCTGCCGGGCCCTTGTGCAGCCAGCCGGTGTAAAGCATTTGCCGGCATTCGTTTTCGTCCGATGGCGCCATCAGCAGCAAATTCGGAATGCAGCGCAGGTAAGACAGATCGAACGCGCCATTGTGAGTGGCGCCATCTCCGCCCACCAAACCGCCGCGATCGATTGCGAACAGTACATCCAGATCCATCAGACAGACATCGTGGATCAATTGATCGTAGGCGCGTTGCAGGAAGGTCGAGTAAATCGCCACCACCGGCTTGGCGCCTTCTTTCGCGAGGCCGGCGGCCAAGGTCACCGCATGTTGTTCGGCAATGGCGACATCGAAATAGCGGTCCGGAAATTCTTTTGAGAACCGAATCAGATCCGAGCCTTCGCGCATTGCCGGGGTAATGCCGTAAACGCGCTTGTCCTGCGCGGCGATATCGCAGAGAAATTCACCGAACACATTGGAATAGGTCAGCTTGGGTTTGCTCGGCGGCAGGCTGTCCTTGCTCGGGTCGAAAATCGGCACGCCATGGTAGGCAATCGGATCATTCTCGGCCGGCTCATAGCCTTTGCCTTTGCGGGTCACGACATGAAGAATGCGCGGCCCGGTCTGGGTTTTCAGATTGCCGAGCGTATCGAGCAGGACATCGAGATTGTGGCCGTCGACCGGACCGATGTAATTGAAGCCCAGCTCTTCGAACAGCGTGCTTGGCAGCACCATGCCTTTCATGTGCTCTTCGGCGCGGTGCACCAGTTCTTTCAGCGGTGGTGCCGCACTCAGAACTTTCTTGCCGCCTTCGCGCACCGCGTTATAAAAACGCGATGACAGCAGCCGGGCAAAGTAATTGTTCAGCGCGCCGACGTTCTCGCTGATCGACATGTCGTTGTCATTCAGCACGACCAGCAGGTTCACATCTTGTGCACCGGCGTGATTGAGCGCTTCGAAGGCCATGCCGGCAGTCATGGCGCCATCACCGATGATGGCCACCACGTTGCGGTTGTCGCCACGCGCTTTGGCGGCCAGTGCCATGCCGAGCGCGGCGCTGATCGAGGTTGACGAGTGGCCGACCGCAAAGGTGTCGTAAACGCTTTCGCTGGGCGCCGGGAACGGATGCAGGCCACCATGCTGACGAATGGTGTGCAGTTGATCGCGCCGACCGGTCAGTACCTTGTGCGGATAGGCTTGATGGCCGACATCCCAGACCAGCCGGTCATCCGGCGTGTTGAAAATGTAATGCAGCGCGACGGTCAGTTCGACTGTGCCAAGCCCGGCAGCGAAGTGGCCGCCACAGCGCGAAATGGTGTCGATCAGAAACCGGCGCAGCTCGTCGGCGGCGGCGGCGAGTTCCGTCCGTGGCAGGGCGCGCAGATCGGCCGGCGAATCAAGCCGGGAGAGCAACGGATACTGGGTCAAATCTGCAGGCATTGTTGTCGATCACTCACTGGATGAAATCACGCGTCGTGCATTGACAGGCTCTGCACGTCGGGTGATTTCTTCACCTTTGTTGCGCATTCGTTCGCCCTGATGCTGAGTCTGTCGAAGCATCGAAGGGCGCGGTCGTTTTTTTGCTCAGTGTCCGCGGCTGACCACGTAACGCGCCAGCTCGATCAGGCGGCCGGTGTGATACGGCAACCCGGCCAGCGCACTGACCGCTTGTTCGGCGGTTTGCTGGGCACGCCGTTTGGCTTCCGCCAAGCCGAGCAGCGCCGGGAAGGTCATTTTGCCTTTCTCGATATCGGAGCCTTGCGGCTTGCCGAGTGTGGCGGTGTCGGCTTCGATATCGAGCACATCGTCGTGAATCTGGAATGCCAGGCCGAGCGCATTGCCGTAGGCCGTCAGCGCCTGCCATTCGTTTGGTTGCCAAGGGCCGGAACAGGCCGCGCCCATCAATACGCTGGCGGTGATCAATGCACCGGTTTTCAGCGCATGCATGTGCTGCAGTTCGGCCAGCGTCAGCTGCTGTCCGGTGGCCGCCAGATCAATCGCCTGACCACCACCCATGCCGGCTGCGCCCGAGGCTTTGGCCAGCAACTGCAGCAACTGAATCCGGATCGGCTCGCTTTGTGCGCTCAATGGTGCAGCGGCCAGATGTTCAAACGCCAGCGTCTGCAGCGCATCGCCGGCCAGAATCGCGGTGGCTTCATCGAAGGCAATGTGAGTGGTTGGCTGACCGCGGCGCAGATCATCGTCATCCATCGCTGGCAGATCGTCGTGCACCAGCGAGTAGGCGTGGATGAGTTCAACGGCGCAGGCAGCGACATCCAGATCGTGGGCATCGGCATGACGCAGCGCGCCGGCCGCGTAGACCAGAATTGGCCGCAGCCGTTTGCCTTTGTTCAGCGTGGCATAGCGCATGGCCGCGTGCAGCCGGGCGGTCGGGCCTTCGGCAACTGGCAGCATCCGGGCAAGCGCGCCATCGACGCGCTGCTGGCAGCCGTCGAGAAATTCAACAAAAGAACTCATGAGGCGCTGTCAGCCAGCGGCTTGGCGTCAAACTCGACCAGTGTTTCCTGCTCGCCCTGGCGGCTCAGCAGCTGCACTTTTTGCTCAGCGACCTGCAGTTGTTGTTCACATTGCCGGACCAGCGCGACGCCATGCTCGAATTGCTTCAGCGCCTCGTCCAGATCCAGATCGCCCTGCTCCATGCGGGTGACCAGCTGTTCCAGTTCTTTCAGCTGGGCATCAAAGCCGGCAGCAGGTTTCTTGGCCATGTCGACAACCGGGGAAAACGGTGGGGCGCTATTGTCGCCGAATGGCAGCGACCGGGCCAAGCCATTTGCGGTGACGGATGTCGATGGCGCCGACGACGGTGGCAGCGACTGGAATGACCGGGGCGCGGCTTCGTTAACCGGCATGCCGGCACCGCAGGGCCGGAAAAAACCGACTAAGGTTGTCGAGGTACGCAAGTAGGAGATGGCTTGTGCTGGATTGGGCAACGGTATTGGGCGGACTCGGCGCGGTGGCGGTGCTGGCGCTGTCGATCTGGCTGGGCGGCGATATTGCCGGCTATCTGGATTGGCCGTCGGTGTTGATCGTGCTGGTCGGCAGTCCGCTGGTTGTGTTGAGCCGGTTTCGCGGTCGCGACTGCCTGCAGGCGCTGCGCTCGGTGGCGCGGGTACTGCGCGACGATCTGCCGGCGCCGGCGGATTTGGTCGCCGAAATCGGCCGGCTGGCCGAGCAGGCGCGCAAAGGCGGCTTGCTAGCGCTGGAGTCGGCGGTGGTGGACGACGCGTTTGCCCAAAAAGGCGTGGCGCTGATGGTCGACGGTCATGACGGCGACGCGGTGCGCACGTCGCTGCAACGGGACGTGTCGCAGCAGCAGGCCCGGCATCTGCGTTCGGCGCAGGTGTTCCGCAGTCTTGGCGATGTGGCGCCGGCCATGGGCATGCTTGGCACGCTGATCGGTCTGGTCGCCATGTTGGCCCATCTGGATGATCCGAAATCGGTCGGCCCCGGCATGGCGGTGGCGCTGCTGACCACGCTGTATGGCGCCTTGATTGCGCATCTGGTTGCGCTGCCGCTGGCCGACAAGCTGCAACTGATCGCGCAGAACGAAAAGCGTTTGCGAATGCTGGTTATGGATGGTCTGGCCGGTATTCAGGCCGGCAACAATCCACGCCTGATTGTCGCCCAGCTACAGGCCTATCTCGATCCGGAACGCAGTGAGTGATGCCGCATGTTCGATGACGAAGAAGAGGGGACTGCCACTGTCGGAGCGCCGTCCTGGATGGTGACCTTTGCCGATCTGATGTCGCTGCTGCTGTGTTTTTTTGTCCTGCTACTGTCGTTCTCCACCATGGATGCCGAGCGCTTCAAGGCCATTGCCGAATCCCTGCAGGCCTCGCTCGGGGTCGAGACGGTCACGCTGATAGCCAATCCACCGCCGTTGACGATAACGGAGCCGCTGCCTACCGACAGCCGCGCTGAGGAACCCGCACCGGTCGAGCCGCCCACGACGGACTCGTCACCAAACACAACCGAGCCGCCGAGCGAACCCTCTGATGCCAATCCGGTCACCGATTTGACGGCGGCGCAATTGCAGCTGGCGGCCCGCGAGCAGGCCGAAACCGAACAGCTGGCGCAGGATCTGGCTAACTCGCTGCACGACGAGATTGTTGCCAACCGCATCGAGCTCTTGGCCGAAGGCCGGACGATCACCCTGCGCATTCGCGAAAACGGCAGCTTCCCGTCCGGCGATGCGGCACTGCAGGCGCCGGTGCGCCCGGTGCTGGCGCGCATTCGCGAACGACTGGCTGCCACCACCGGCCATATCGAGGTTGCCGGTCACACCGACAACCAGCCAATTGAAACCGACCGCTACCGATCCAACTGGGAATTGTCCTCGGCGCGCGCGGTTTCCGTTGCCCACGAGCTGATGCAAGGCGGTAGTATTCCGCCTGCCCGGCTCATCGTCAGCGGCCACGCCGACACCATGCCACTGGCCAGCAATGATCGCGAGGAAGGCCGGGCCCGCAACCGGCGGGTGGAAATTGTGGTCAGGCGCTAGCGCCGCAACGGTGAGGATGGCGACGCTGCAACGTTGATACCGCTGCGGTTGGCCGGCAACGCTGAAACAACCCATCTGCACAACAAGCAAGGAGAAGCTTATGACAAGGATTATTCGGCAATGGTTTTTGCTCGTCACCATCGCATTGTCCGGCCTGCTCAATCTGGGCGTCGCTCAGGCGGGCGACGATATCACCGGCAGCAAGGATCATCCGATGCTGCAGCGCTGGCCACAGTCGTTTATCACCGACTACTCGAAACAATTCAATGCGGTTGAACTGGCGGTTGGCAAAAAAGCCAATGGCGATGCCGACAGGCAGAGCAAGGAAGGCATGTTGACCAGCATTCGCTATTTCTACGACCAAGCCAATCAGCCCAGTGCACTGCAGCTATTGCGCAACTATCAAAATGCCATCAAGGCCATCAATGGCAAAGTGGTGTACGAACGGCTGCCGCGCGATGGCGATGGCGGCGAGATCACGCTGCAAGCCGCAGTCGACGGCAAGGACGTCTGGATTCAGGTGCTGCCGGAAATTTATTCGGCGCCCACCCAAAGCTATTTGCTGAATATTCTGGAAATCGAAGGCATGCAGCAGGTAGTCAGCGCCAACGCCATGCTCGATGAAATGAACAAGACCGGCCTGGTCACGCTGTACATCAACTTCGATACCGGCAAGTCGGAGCTGAAAGCCGATGGCAAGGCCGTGATCAAGGAAATTGTCGGCATGATGAAGCTGGCGCCGCAACTGAAAATCGAAGTCGGCGGCCACACCGACAATGTCGGTCAACCGGCTGCCAACAAAACCCTGTCACAAGCGCGGGCCCAAACCGTGATGAAAGCGATTGTTGACGGCGGTATCGCCGCGAACCGGCTAACCGCAGCCGGCTACGGCCAGGAGTATCCGATTGGCGACAACCGGACCGAGGCGGGCAAGGCGAAGAATCGTCGGGTTGAATTGGTGAAGAAATGATCAGATAGAGAAACGAGTTGCCAAAGATATGAGCTGGCAAATAAATGATCAGTTAGGAAAATGGTCAGGTAAGGGAATGAGCAGGTAAGGGAATGAGCAGGTAAGGGAATGAGCAGGTAAGGGAATGAGCAGGTAAGGAAATGAGCAGGTAAGGAAATGACTCTCCACTCCCTCCCCTGTCAGGGGGAGGGTTGGGGTGGGGGTGTGTACGAGATGAAGTTTGCTATATGAACGCCATCTCGTGATTTGAATGCCCCGGGGGTCTGACTTACCTTTTATTGCTTGCGCAAGCAACGTTAGCAAAAGCACAAGTCCCAGAACGGCCGGTGCTGATAACGCAAAAAACAAAACGCCACCCTTCGGTGGCGTTTTGTTTTAAGCAGAAGCAACATCAAACCAATACTTCCACCGCATCGCCTTGACTCAAGAACCCGCGCGGACTCGCGGTCAGACCATAGGCGCCGGATTGAAACACCACTGCTAAATCGCCTTTGCGGGCGACCGGCAGTTGCACTTTGTTGCCGAGCAGATCGAGCGGTGTGCACAGTGGACCTACAAACTGAACCGTTTCTTTCTCGGTGTCATCCATCCGGTTGCCGAGCGCAACCGGATAGTTCTTGCGAATGATCTGGCCGAAATTGCCGCTGGCGGCGAGATGGTGATGCAAGCCGCCATCGGTGACCACGAAGACTTCACCGCGCGAGATTTTCCGCTCGCGCACTGCGCAAACATACAAGCCGGCTTCGCCGACCAGATAACGGCCCAGTTCCATGACGATCTCGGCCTGCGGCAAGCGCTGCTGACATTCGTCGACATGGCGCTGCAGGTTGGCGCTGATGTCATTCAGATCGAGCGGTGTGTCGCCGGGGAAATACGGAATGCCGAGACCACCACCGATGTTGAGCAGTTTGACCGGCGATGGCGCACTTTCGGCCAGCCGGTAGGCGAGGGCGAAGGTTTTGTCGTGGGCATCGCGAACATTTTCGGCGCGCAGGTTTTGTGAACCCCAGAAAATATGGAAACCGACAAAGTTCTGCTCGAGTTCCTTGATGCGGTTCAGCAGGGTCGGCACCTGTTCGGCATCGACACCAAACTGCGCAGCGTGACCGCCCATTTTCATGCCGGACGATTTCAGTTCGAAATCCGGGTTTACCCGCACCGCAATATTGGCCTTGACGCCGAGTTCGCGCGCCGCGACTGCAGCGGATTCCAGCTGAGCAAACGATTCGACGTTGAGCACGATGCCGCTTGCCACGGCCATCCGGATCTCGTCATCGGATTTGCCGGGTCCAGCAAAGGAGATTTCGTGCGCGGGTATGCCGGTGTCGAGCGCCACGCGCAGTTCGCGGCCCGAGGCAACGTCGAGGCCGTTGACCAGCGTGGCCATGTGCTGCACCACCGCCGGCATCGGATTGGCTTTCATCGCGTAATGCAGCGAAATGGCTTTTGGCAGCGCTGCCCGCAGTTGCTGCACACGTGCAGTCATCACCGCGCGATCGTAAACATAGAACGGCGTTTGACCCACGCGCGCGGCCAAACGGGTTAGCGGAATGCCAGCAACGGTGAGTTCACCGTTGACGACAGGGTAATGCGGAATCGGCGCGTGCTGAGGAGGAGTCGGTGTGGACATCATGCAGCCTCAGTGCTGGGCGCCGAACAGATCGGCGTATTCGGTCGACAGCGCTTTGCGGTCGATCTTGCCGTTCGGGTTGCGCGGCAGGTTGTCACGGACGATCAGTTTTTGCGGCTGCATGAAATTCGGCAGTTCTTTTTTCAGCGTCGCCAGCAGCTCGGCTTCGTTGTAGTCGCTGGTGGTTTTCAGCACCAGCACCACCGCCTGACCGAGCGTGTCATGGGCAATGCCGAGCGCGGCGACTTCGGCGATGCCTTTCTGGCGATACACCACATCTTCCAGTTCGCTCGGCGAAATGCGGTTGCCGCTGCACTTGATCATGTCGTCCTTGCGGCCGATGAAGTACAAAAAGCCTTCGACATCTTTCTTGACGGTGTCACCGGAGAACACGGCGATTTCCGGCAGCATCAAACCGTTGACCCGCTTCGGCAGAATCTTGAACCGCTCAGCGGTCTTGTCCGGCGAGTTCCAGTAACCGAGCGAGACCAGCGCACCGCGGTGCACCAGTTCACCCGGTTCATCGGGGCCGCACTCGCTGCCGTCTTCACGCAGCACAACGATTTCGGCATTCGGAATCGCTTTGCCCATCGAGCCCGGGCGGGTGTCGACTTCGCTCGGCGGCAGGAAGGTCGAGCGGAACGCTTCGGTCAAACCGTACATCAAAAACGGCTTGGTTTTCGGCAACTGCGCGCGCAGCCCCTGCAGCGTTGCGAACGGCATGTGACCGCCGCTGTTGGTGAAATAGCGCAGCGTGTTCTTGGCTTCCTGCGGCCATTCGAGTTGCGCCAGCTGCACCCACAATGGCGGCACGGCGGCGAGACCGGTGATGCGGTGTTTGACGCAGGCTTTGATCACGTCATTCGGCAGCAGGTAATCCATCAGTGCGACCGAGGCGCCGACCGAGAACGCGGTGGTGAGCTGCGACAGACCGTAATCGAACGACAGCGGCAGCACCGCGAGCAGGCGATCGTCTGGGGTGTTTTCCAGATACTCGGCAACGCTATGCGCGCCGGCGACCATGTTGCGGTGTGACAGCACGACGCCTTTCGGATTACCGGTCGAACCGGAGGTGTACAAAATCGACACGACATCACCATCGATGCGGCGATGCGGTTGGCTGCCATTGGCGCTGGCGAGGAAGGTTTTCCAGCTGACTGTGCCATCGACGTCACCATCGACCAGCACGGTCTCTTGCAAATCCGGGCAATCTCGCAGCGCGTCTTTGAGCTGCTCGTAACGGCCTTTGGCGGTGATCAGCGTGCGGACATTGCAGTCGCGCAGAATGTAGGCGACCTGCTGCGGTTTCAGCAGCGGGTTGACCGGCACGAACACGCCGCCGGCAGCGGCAGTGCCGAAAATCGCAATCGCGGTTTCGAATTGTTTGGGCAGGAAGAACGCGACTCGTTCGCCGGCTTTCAGGCCACGGGCGACGGCGGCATCGGCAAAGCCGGTGATGGCATCGGCCAGCTGGCGGTAAGTGAGGGTGTCATCGCGGAAATGGAGCGCCGGGCGGTCCGGGAAACGCTCGGCCGAGCCGAGCAGCAATGCGTGCAGCAGTTCCTTCATGGTCAGACAGCATCCTTGTCGTTACAGCATCGTCAGGCATCTGCACCAGGCGGCGGTCGCCGCCGGCAGACGAGGTCGCTATTCTACAGGCTCCGGCCGCCACGCGAAGGCCTTCGATGTCATCTGCCCGCCCTGAATTGCGTCGGCTGCTGTATGTCCTGACTCTGCTGATCGTCTACGTCTCGCTGTACCCGTTCCGGTTTCGGGTCGAGCCGATTCCGTTCGAGCCGGCCTGGTCGGCGGTCGACATGCTGGCCAATGTCCTGCTGTTCCTGCCATTTGGCCTGCTGGCGCGCTGGCTGGCGGGGCCGGGTCACGACGCCAGCCACGCCACCCGCAACCGGCTGGCCTTGCTGCTGCTGGCCGGCGCCGCGCTGGCAGCGGTGCTGCAATGGCTGCAGGTATTCGTGCCAAGCCGGCAGCCGTCGCTGATGGATGTCGGCATGAACTGGATAGGGCTTGGGCTGGGCGCGGGTCTGGCGCCGTGGTTGTCGCCCACACGGTGGCAGCACCTGGGCCGGTTCTGGCTCGACAGCCGGGCCGGCCTGTTGGTGCTGTGCTGGCTGGCAGCGCAGCTCAGCCCGTATCTGCCCGGCAACCCGCTGCGGGCCATCGAGCGGCAGCTGTTCCTGTGGCAGCAGCTGCAATGGCAATTCGAGTTGCTCGCCGCGCACACGTTGGCCTGGCTGATTGTGCTGCGGCTGCTCAGGCCGGCGCTGGCGCCCTGGCGCCTCGGCGCGCTGATCGCTGTCTGCGTATTGCTGCAGCCCTGGCTGATGGGCAACGGCCTGCTTCGTGAGGAATTGCTGGCGCCACTCGCCGCCGGTCTGCTGCATGCGCTCGGTCTGCGCTCGCTGCGCTTGCTGCTGTGGCTGACCGTGTTGATGGTGCTGACCAAGGCGCTGAGCCCTTGGCATCCGATGACGGTTGCGCAGCCGTTTCGCTGGTTGCCGTTTGGCGGTCTGGTCAATGCCCCGGTGCCGTTTGCCTTGGCAACGTTGGCGGAAAAAGCGTTCTGGCTGGGCTGCCTGTATGAACTTGGATTGCGCATTGGCTGGCGCGAACGGCGCTGGCTTGTGCTCTTGTTGCTGCTGTTAGTGGCGCTGGAGTTTGGTCAGCGCTGGTTGCCGGGACACCGCGCTGAACTGACTGATCCGCTGTTGCTGCTGTTGATGGTGTTATTGCTACGGACTGCCGCAGCCACGCCGCCGGCCGAGGCCAGTCGGGTCACTGCCGCCAATGCGGACACGCTGGCCCGCGTCAGCGCAAAAGCAGACTAGCGGCAGCGTCAAATCCGATCAGAAATAACCGATCAGCAATAACTGGTCAGCAATAGCCGAATAGCAAATACGCGAACAAAGAATCGGCAAATAACACCTGCCTGCCTAGCGCAGGCCGCGTGCCTGCAAGCCTGCGGTGAAGGCCTGCAGCCGGTCCGGTTGCTCGGCAAAATTTTTCAGCAAGCGCTCCATGTCCTTGCCGAACAGACGGCGATGCCGACGCTTGCCGGTGACCAGTTTGATGGCGTCGAGATCGAGCAGTACCGGCCGACCGTCGCGAATCAGGATGTTGGTGGCCTTGGTGTCGCCATGAACCAGTTGCAGCGAATGCAATTCGGCAAACAGATCCAACACCCGCTCGATGACTTGCTGCTGTGCTGCTGTCAGCGGCGCGTCGCCCGCGAGGAATTCCCGCAGCGACGGTGCTGTCACCGCCGCGCTGACGTAAAACGCTTCCGCATTGAACGGGCCGTGCTTGCGCACCAATTGCAGAATCGGCAACGGCGTGTCGATTTCAAACATGCGCAAGGCGTGGGCAAAGCGGAATGAGCGATCGGCCCGGCTGGTGCTGAAGGCGCGCTTGAGCTGCTGCCAGCGGTTTTTCAGGTTGTAGCGCTTGATCACGACCGGGCCGGCGGCCCATTCACGGCGCACCACGGTGGCATTACCGAATTCTTTGTAGCGGATGCTGGCGTTATCGACGTCGGCATCCGGCGACGACAGGAACGTCTGGAGATCGCTGCCATCCCATTCCCGCTGTAGTACCGCCTGACCCGCACCGGTGCGCCGCGCTTCCAGCCAGGTGGTGCTGCGGCCGGCTTTGGCCAGCATGTATTCAAAACGTTGCCGACGATGGCGCTGAATGGCCGGCAAAAACGCCGCCCAGCTGAGCAGCGTTTCGCCAAAGCGCTGGCGCTGGTAATGCAGGAAGGCAACGGTCAGCAAATGATCCCAGCGCGGTGGCAGCTGCGAACAAAATACCGCGAAGTTTTCAAAGCCGGCGGCGCGATCGAGCGGGCCTTTTTGCTGATGCACTTCGTCGCCGTCGATGCAGACGACGCGACCCTCGTGCCAGAGAAAATTACCGAGATGCAGATCGGCTTGCCAGACGCCGCCAAGGTGCTGCCGGGCCAACACGTCGGCAACGGCGCTGAGCAGTTCCTGACGTTGCGCATCGGTGTCGAGCGCGGGCCAACGGGACACCAGACTTTGCGCGCCCGGCAGCCAGGCCAGCAGCAATACCGTCACGGCATTGTCACTGGCAGTTCCGGTGTAGAGCAGCGGCGGGGTGTCGCAGCCGCAGTCGGTCAAGGCCAGCAGGCCATCGAGTTCACGTTTGCACAGTTGCCGATGCCGACCACGTTTGAAAAACAGTTTGGCAATGACTTCCGAGCTGCCGTAATGGCCGTAGAACGCCGCCCGTTTGCCCGGCATCAGCCGCAGCAGCCGATCGCAGGCCAGCGGACCGGAACGGTCTTTCAGCGGCAGGGCGAACGTCTGGGTTTGGCCGGGGGCCAGCTGACGCAGATAGTGAGCAACGGGGGAACGCGCCTTCATGGCGGAGGACTGTGAACGGGTCGGCAAAAAAGGTGCGCCAGCCTAGCGGCAGCCGTCAGGAAGCTCAAGTAAAAACGCCACCACCCTCGGGTCTGTTGCAATGGCCCGGGAGTGGTGGCGCGACTGGAGTCGTACTGTTGTCAGGTTTTGCCCGCGCTCTCGATTGGAAAACCGGGATCAGGCAACCCGACGCGCCTTGCGCAAAGCCAGCGCCCTACTGTCGGCCAGCGTCAACACGCGGGCGGGCAGCGGCTGTTGGCCGAGCAGGCATTCAATACCGTAATCGACAGCCATCAGCAGGTCGGCAATCAGGGTCAGCACGCTAGCCGGCAGGCTACGCAGGGTGGTCGGGGCGACGGCCACGTCGACCATTTGCGAGACTTCCTGCAGCGGTTCGGCCAGCCGTTCCAGATTCAGGAAGGTCAGGGCATGGCAAACCCGCTGCAAGGTGCTGGTGACCTGCAGCAGGTGATTGCGCTGGCCGTTGGCGGCAATGTAGCCGTCAAAAGCGGCCGTGACTTCGCCGAGGTAATGGCGAATATCGGTCAGCGCGCTGATGCGGCCCTCGTCCTGCACGGCGGCGTGCGGCTCGGTGCCATCCAGCTCGGAGTTGACGCGGGCGCCGGCCAGACGGGTGTCGAGACCCAGTTTGACCTTGGCCAGACTGTTGATCAGCGTTTGCACGGCGCTGTGGCAGGCCACGATCAGCTTGTTGCTGTGCAGGCCAAAGGCATCGCCGGCTTCGATCAGGATTTGCGCCATGCTGTTCTGTTCGGCCAGCAGCAGGGTGTGGCCGAGGCGGCGGACGGTTTCGGTCAAGCCGGCAACATTAATCTCGGCGCCGGGGCTGGCGACCAGCAGGTGATTTTGTTCGGTCAATACCAGATTCAGTTCGTCACGAACCTGTTCGAGCACCAGTCGATAGGTGCTTTCGGCCGGAGCGCCGAGTGCCAACTGGGCTTCGGCCAGATCCAGCTGGTTGACCGGGCGCAGCTGCACGGAATAGGCCGCAGCCAGCGCGCTAAAGCCGGCGGCTTGTTGCTTGCACAGGCTCAGGTGATAGAACAGATCGCGCCAGAGCAATTCGGGCGGCAGCGAACGCAGATTGTTGTTGGCGGCGCGCAAGTGTTCGGCCAGATAGCGCTCCAGATTACCCAGTACGCGCTTGCGGGCCGGGGTCAGCACCAGCTCTTGCTCGAGCGCACTGACAAACTGGCGGCTCAGCAACCAGAGTTCCTTGTGGCGGGCATCCGGAGCCGAACTGACTAGGCTGCGACAGGCCTGATCGATCAGACGCAGACCAGGGCCGGATTGGGCTTGCGACAGCACATGCACCACGCCCAGCTGCAGCATCAGATGCTGGCGGCGGCCGGACAGATTGAGTTCATCAAAACCTTTCGGTGACAGCGCCTGGACGGCGGGGACCCGGACGGCAAAAAAGGCGCTTTCCGGCAATAACGGCAATTTGCGGCTGCTGCGCAGGCCATTGATGGCGGGCAGCACCAGTTCCGGCAAATCGCAGGTCTTGCCGGCAATGTAATCGACATAACGGCCAATCAGGGCGCAGCCGAAACTGAGCCGTTCCAGCAGCGTCAGCGCGGCTGCATCGGGCTCGAATGCCAGATCCTGGACGGCTTCGAGGGCTTCCTGGGCAAACCGGCGAGCGGCCGGCAGTTCCAACAATTCAAAGGTACCGCGCAGGGCCAGCAGCGACTGGATGACGTCATCGAGGCCATCGCGCTGTTGCCAGTTTTGGGCGAACTGATCGAGGCCATCACCGGCCTTGTTGAGCAGATCGAGGACGTCACTGCGGACGAGCTGCAGTGCCGCTGTGCTGGAATTGACTTGCATAACCACAGGTTCCCACCTTTAAAGGCAGCCAAAAACGGCTGCAAAGCACTGGTTTTTCTAACCCGGACGGGGAACGGCGGGCATCTAGCCCTCCCTGTGACTTGGCACACAGTTTTGGTCCGGGGGGTATGAAAATTAACCAGCTGGAGGCTGCTTGTAAACAATAATGTAGAAGAATTTTCTGTGACGAGCGTTCGATCAGGCGTTGGCTGCCGATGCAAAGGCCGGCTCTTCCGGCAATTCCGGTGGCTGCAAGCCGCCAGCGAAGTGCACACCGACCGCAAAAGTCTGCTGGCGCAAGGCCTCGCGCTCCTGCTCGGTCATCGGTTCGGCCCGAAGTGGCAGAAAGTCCTGCGGCAGTGCCGGCAGCACCGCGGTCTTGGCATTGATGACGCCATACCACTGGCCGCCAATGCGGGTGACGGCAGCCACCACGACACCGCAGTGCTGGCACAGCAGAATGCGTGGCAGGTGTTGGCCGGCGACATACCAGGTGGCTTGCGAAGGCAGCTCGGCGGTCAGTTGCAAATCCTTGCCGGGGCCGCCGAACCAGCTGGCGCCTTGCAGTCGGCAAAAGCTGCACGGGCAGCCAAACACGGTCAAATTGCCGACGGCAGCTGGCAGAGTCATCGAGCTGGACAGATTGCCGCAATGACATTGCCCGGTAATGGTCAGCATCCGTTGTCTCCACCACGACGCCCATCCGGGGCGACAGCGCGCACTCACTTTACGGACTTTTGGGGGCGCTCGGCAACCGCTGGCGGCGGATCTGCAGGCTCCGTAGAATGTCGGGCCCCGCCGTCGGCTGTCGTTGTTCTGCAAGGTCCGGTTCGTCCATGTCCAAATCCCCCTATCTGATTGCCCCGTCGTTGCTGTCCGCTGACTTTGCCAGGCTCGGTGAGGATGCCAACGCGGTATTGGCAGCCGGCGCCGATTGGCTGCATTTCGATGTCATGGATAATCATTACGTGCCGAACCTGACCATCGGACCGCTGGTCTGTTCGGCGCTGCGCAAGCACGGCATCACGGCGCCGATTGATGTGCATCTGATGGTCAAGCCGGTCGACCGGATCATTCCGGATTTCGCCAAGGCCGGTGCCAGCTTGATCAGCTTTCACCCGGAAGCGAGTGAGCATGTCGATCGCACCATCCAGCTGATTAAAGATCACGGTTGTCAGGCCGGTCTGGTGTTCAATCCGGCGACGCCGCTGCATTACCTCGACTGGGTTCTCGACAAGCTGGATCTGGTGCTGATCATGTCGGTCAATCCGGGCTTCGGCGGCCAGTCGTTTATTCCGGCGGCGCTGGACAAATTGCGCGCCGTGCGCGAACGGATTGACCGCAGCGGCAAACCGATTCGGCTGGAAGTGGACGGTGGCGTCAAAGTCGACAACATCGCTGCCATCGCCGCGGCGGGCGCCGATACCTTTGTCGCCGGTTCGGCGGTGTTTGGACAGCCCGATTACCATGCCGTGATCAACCAGATGCGGCAGCAACTGGCGACCGTGCGTGGCTGAAGTCGGCATCGGTGGTGGGCAAATGACGCCGCGCTGGTCGGCGCCGCGCGCGCTGCTGTTTGATCTGGATGGGACCTTGGTGCACAGCCTGCCGGATCTGGCGGACGCAGTGGATGCCATGTTGGCCAGCTACCAGTTACCGGCGCTCGGTGAGGCGCACATTAGCTCCATGGTTGGCAACGGTTCGCGCAAACTCATTGAGCGGGCGCTGTCGGCGTCAAGCTGGTGTGGCGCGCCGGGCCATTCAGACGAGCTGCTTGCCGACGCGCATCACCGCTTTCTGCAGCATTATCGTCAGCATGTCTGCGTTCGCTCATCGCTGTGCCCCGGCGTTGCCGAGCAGTTGCCGGTGCTGCAACAGGCCGGCATTAAACTGGCCGTCGTGACCAACAAGCCGATTGAGTTTGTGCCGCCGCTGCTCAAGGCGCTGGCCATCGCAGACGTGTTTTCCCTGCTCATTGGTGGCGATTCGCTGCCTGAAAAAAAGCCGTCGGCGCTGCCGCTGCAACAGGCCTGCGCCCAGCTTGGCGTTCCCGTTGCCGACAGCATCATGGTCGGCGATTCCCGCACCGATATCGAGGCCGCGCGGGCCGCCGGCATGCGGGTGGTCGCGGTCAGCTTTGGCTACAACCATGGCGAACCAGTGGCAGCATCACGGCCGGATGCGATCATCGATAACTTGAACGAGTTGCCGGCATTATGGCGCTGAACGCTCGCGTTACGTCGAACGGTTGCCGCTGACGTGCTGCTGCTGATCGACAACTACGATTCCTTCACCTGGAACCTGGTGCAGTATTTTGCTGAACTGGGCGCCGAGGTCGTCGTGCGTCGCAATGATGCCCTGACGCTGGCCGATATCGACGCGCTGCAACCGGCGCAACTGGTGATTTCTCCTGGCCCGTGCACGCCGAATGAAGCCGGCATTTCTCTGGCTGCGATAGCACACTGTGCCGGACGTTTGCCGATACTCGGCGTTTGTCTCGGCCATCAGGCCATTGCCCAGGTATTCGGCGGTCGGGTCATACGCGCCGACGCGGTCATGCACGGAAAAACTTCACCGATTCATCACGCCCAGCAGGGCATTTTTCGTGATCTGCCAGCGCCGTTTGCGGCAACCCGCTACCACTCGCTGATCGTGGATCGCCAGCAGTTGCCGGTCGAGCTGGAAGAAACGGCGTGGACGGAACGCGCGGGCCAACGCGATTACGTGATGGGATTGCGGCATCGGCAGCTGCCGATTGAAGGCGTGCAGTTTCATCCGGAATCGATTCTGACCGAGCACGGCCATCGCTTGCTGCAGAATTTTCTGATGCGCTGACCGGCCTGCATGTCTTTCGGTGGGCGCCGTTTGTTGCGCTCGGATTCAGCGAGATGATTTCACTGCAACAGGGAATGCCACAACGTCAGCGTCAGCAAGCTGAGCGGGATACCAAAACCAACCATCGCCGCCGCCAGTCGCGGTGCCAGATTGGCATTCATTGCCAGCGCACCGGCCGTGATCATGGACGCCATGCCGGCTTCAAACACGCTGACTTGCGCCGTCAACCCGTGCACGCCAAGCACTTGCACCAGGGCCAGCGCCAGCAGCGGCATCGCCAGCAGTTTCAGACTTAGCCCCAGCGCCAGCGGTGCGCGCAGCTCCGCGTGCAAATCCAGTTTCCACTGCAGACCGACCGCGACCAGAATCACCGGCACCAGCGTCGCGCCGATGCGCTTGAATACGTCGTCGAGCACCACAGGCACCGTGATCTGGCTCAGCAGCAGACCGGCCAGCAAGGCCAGAAACGGCGTGAAATGCACCATCCGCTCCAGCACCCGTTTGACAGTCGGCGGCGGGCAGTCGGCGTAGCGGCTCAGAATCCAGATCCCGTAAGTGGACAGCGCGACAAAACTGCCGAGCTGATCGTAAATGATGGCGACCGGCAAGCCGGCTTCGCCCCAGAACGATTGCACCAGCGGAAAGCCGAGAAAGGAGGTGTTACCCAGCGGCACCACCAGCAACAGCGCGCCGGTAATCGCTTTCGACCACTGACAATAACGCGCCAGCAGCAGGACCGCGCCGGCACTGACTGCCAGCAGCAGCCACGGCAACAAGGCAGGAAACAGCAGTTGTGCGGTGAACTGCATGGCTGGCACTTGGTGCAGCACAACAGCCGGCAAGGCGACATGAATGACGTAAGCGTTGAGGGCGTGCGCGACATCGTCGCCAACCCGGCGCGAGATCCGCAAGATGACGCCGATGGCGAGACAAATCGCAATCAGCAGCAGGTTTTCTACCAGCACATTTCTACCAGCACATTTTCACTTCGGGCAGGTTCCACGCATTCGCCTGCCCGAACTGCTCGCGGTGGCGCTCAGCGCGCGCCGCGGATGACCATGGTTTTGCCGCGGGCCGTGATGAGGCCCTGTTCTTCCAGCGCCTTCAACACCCGGCCGACCATCTCCCGCGAGCAGCCAACCAGCCGGCCGAGTTCCTGCCGGGTGATTTTGATCTGCATGCCTTCCGGGTGGGTCATCGAATCGGGTTGCTTGCACAGGTCGAGCAGCGTCCGGGCGACCCGGCCGGTGACATCGAGGAACGCCAGATCGGAAACCTTTCGGCTGGTGGCGCGCAGGCGCAGCGACATCTGGCCGGCCAGCTTCAGCAGCAGATCCGGGTTTTCGCGGCCGAGCTGCTGGAACTTGGTGTAACTGACTTCCGCCACTTCGCATTCGACTTTGGCGCGGACCCAGGCGCTGCGAACGTCTTGGCCATCGAACAGACCCATCTCGCCGAAAAAGTCGCCGGCGTTCAGATAAGCCAGCACCAGCTCGCGGCCATCGTTGTCCTCGATCAGCACCGAGACCGAACCCTCGATAATCAGATACAGGGTGTCGGGCTTGTCACCGGCATAAATGATGGTGCTCTTGGCCGGGTATTTGCGCCGATGGCAATGGGATACAAACCACTCCAGAGTGGGATCAGCAGCGATACGTCGCGGCAACGCCATGCGGGTCTCTCCTTTATCTGCCTGCAACGGCAGACGTTCTTATCCGCCGGAGTATACGCCTCGGCGCCGTGATGGGAAGTGCATCACATCACAACCGTGCGCCGGTTGGCGGTCCGGGATGCTAAGCTCTCGCCATTGTTCTGCGTCCGGGATTAAGCCTACAAAATGAAAGCCAAAGTCAGCTGGTTTGATGATTTGAGTTTTGTTGCCGAGTCGGCCAGTGGCCACAGCCTGCTGCTGTCGGCCGGCGCCAGCAGCGGTGGCCGCGACAGCGCGGTGACGCCAATGGAAATGGTGTTGATGGGGGTCGGCGGCTGCTCGTCCATCGATGTCGTGATGATCCTGAAGAAAGCCCGCCAGGACATTACCGACTGCGTCTGCGAACTTGACAGTACCCGGGCGGAAACCTCACCGCGGGTGTTCAAAACCATCCACGCCCATTACATCGTCAGCGGCCGCAACCTGAAGAAAGAACAGGTCGAACGCGCAGTCAGCATGAGTCTGGAGAAATACTGTTCAGTGGCACTGATGTTGGCCGGCACCGTCACCATCACCAGCAGTTTTGCCATCAACGATGTGGCCGAGGTCGGCGCTGGCAATGGCTGATCGCAGTGAGGCGTTGGCGCAGTGGGCTCGGCGCGAAGCCGGTGTTGCTGCCGGTGACTGGCAGATTGTCTCGGGTGATGCCAGCTTTCGCCGCTATTTTCGTCTGCGTGATGGCAAGCGCAGCTGGATTGCCGTTGATGCGCCACCGGAGCGGGAAAATGCTGGCCATTTTGTCGCGCTGTCAAACGCGCTGCGCGAACGCGGCCTGCCAACGCCTGCAGTTTACGCCGCCGATCTGAACCAAGGTTTTCTGTTGCTGGAAGATTTTGGCGACAGCTTGCTGCTGGCGAAACTGACGCCGCAATCGGTGGCCGGCCTTTATGGCGATGCCATGAACCTGCTGGCGCAGTGGCAGGCCATCGCCGAGTTGCCAGTCAGCCTGCCACGCTACGAACCGGCGCGGCTGAAACAGGAAATGGAGTTATTCCCGAGCTGGCTGCTGGAGCGACACCTGCAGAGACCATTCGAGCCAGCCGAGCAACAACAATACGAACGGGTCATGCATCTGTTGCTGGCCAATGCCTCTGCACAACCGTTTGTCCTGTGCCATCGCGATTTTCACTCACGCAATCTGATGCTGCGTCCGGGGTTTGCCGTACCGGGGCTGATTGATTTTCAGGACGCGGTCTGGGGTCCGGTGACTTACGATCTGGTGTCGCTGCTGCGCGATTGTTATATCGAATGGCCCGCGACGCAGGTGCGCGACTGGGCGCTGAAATACCGTGATCGGTATGTCGGCGCTGGCGGCCACGCTGTTGATGATGCCACCTGGCTGCGCTGGTTCGACTGGATGGGCCTGCAGCGGCATTTGAAAGTGCTGGGTATTTTCGCCCGGCTGCATTATCGCGATGGCAAGCGCGGTTATCTGGCCGATTTGCCGTTGACCCTGCGTTACTGCATCAACGTCGCCGAACAATACGACGAGCTGCAGGCGTTTGCCGTTTGGTTGCGGCAGCAGGTGGCGTCCCGCCTTGATGCCACCGGTCAAGTCAAACTCCGCGAGATCCATTCCTGATGCGCGCGATGATACTGGCGGCCGGTCGCGGCGAGCGAATGCGACCGCTGACCGACCATACGCCGAAGCCGCTGTTGCCGGTCGCCGGCAAACCCTTATTGCAATGGCATATCGAACGTTTGCGTGCGGCCGGCATCACTGAACTGGTGATCAATCATGCCTGGCTCGGCGAGCAAATCGAGGCGATGTTTGCCGACGGCAGTGCGTTCGGTGTGTCGATTCAGTGGTCGCGAGAAGCGGCGCCGCTGGAAACGCTGGGCGGCATTGTCAAGGCCTTGCCTTTGCTGGGCGCCGAGCCGTTTCTGGTGGTCAACGGCGATATCTGGTGTGACTACGATTTTACCGCGCTTACCACTCATTGCTTGGCAGCAAACAACGCGGGTTCAAACGCGCTGGCGCATCTGGTGCTGGTCGACAATCCGCCGCAGCATCCGCACGGTGATTTTGCCCTTGCCGGCCAAACCGTGCGGGCCGATGGCGCGGCCAAATTGACCTTTGCCGGCATCGGCTGGTATCAGCCGGAATTGTTCCGACAATGCCTGCCGGGCAAGGCGCCGCTGGCGCCATTGCTGCGGGCGGCGATGGCGCAGGGCAAGGTCAGCGGCGAACATTTTCGTGGTCGCTGGTTTGATATCGGCACGCCCGAACGCTTGCAGCAACTCGATGCGCAGTTGCGCCAGCATTAAATTCAAGCAGGAGTAAACGACGCGATGGGCTGGTGGGGCAAAGTGCTGGGCGGCGGACTTGGTTACGCAATGGGCGGGTATTTTGGCGCGCTGCTCGGCGCCGTGCTCGGCCATCAGCTCGACAAAGGCGTCGCCGATACCGAGAGCGACGAGGATTATTCGCCAGGCAGTCAGGTTCGGGTGCAGACGGCATTTTTTACCGCGACCTTCAGTGTGCTCGGCCACATCGCCAAAGTGGATGGCCGGGTCAGCGAACACGAGATTGAATTTGCCCGCGAGGTGATGCGGCATTTTGCCCTCAGCGAGGCGCAGAAGCAGGCGGCCATCGGGCTGTTCAATCAGGGCAAGAGTGCCGAGTTTTCCTTGCAGCGCGCACTCAGCAGTCTGAAGCAGGAATGCGGTCGTCGCCGGCATTTGCTGCAGACTTTTTTTGAAATTCAGATCCAGTCGGTCATGGCCGACGGCAGCTTGCACCCGGAAGAGCGGGCGTTGCTCGCGCGCATCGGCCAGACGCTCGGATTCAGTGATGCCGAAACGGCAGCGCTGATCGCGCAAATCGTTGGTGCGGCCCACTTTCATCAGGCCGATGTCCGGCAGGATGAGTCGGCGAAGCTTGTGGCGGCATACAAGGTGCTCGGCGTACAGGCTATTGATGATGATGAAACCATCAAGCGCAGTTACCGCAAACTGATGGCGCAACACCATCCGGACAAATTGGTGGCGCAGGGCTTGCCGGAAGAAATGATGAAGGAAGCGACTGAGCGGGCGCAGCAGATTCAGCAGTCGTATCAGCTGATCCGGCGGCAGCGCGGAACGGAGTGAGCGTGAGATCTGCCCATAGCCGGGCTGATATCAGCCGCTGGTGATTAATCCCTCACCATGCCTTCCCACAAAAGCCGGCGTGGCGGCGTTTTCTTATGTTCGACTTGAGTGGAACGTCGATAAATGAAATTACCGATCAAACAGGAGGCAGGATGCGGCAGTTGATCACTGTGATTGTGCTGGGCCTAATGGCAAGCAAGGCGTTTGCGCTGGATGCGGTCGGAATGGTGCTCGGTAAGGGCCTTAACGATGATTTGATCCAGAGCGGCGATATCGCGTCGACCGAAATCGTCGGCTTGGATCTGCGCTGGCACACCGACTGGGCGGAGTATTTCTCCTGGGCCGAGGTTGATCAAACCTATGTCAATGTCCAGTTTGCCCATTGGTCCGGTTCCCATCTTGGTCGTCGCGAAGACATGGATGTGGCGGCACTGACGGCGCTGTGGCGCTGGCAGCATGACGACGGCTGGTTTGCTGACGCCGGAGTCGGGCTGACTCGACTGACCGATCGGGTGTACGAAGAAGTGGAGCTGGCCAGCCGCAATCAGTTCGCGCTCGATTTTGCCCTCGGTAAACAATTGGCGAAACAGTGGGAACTGTCGCTGCGTTACCGGCACTACTCAAACGGTTACACCAAGAGCCCGAATCCCGGTCTCGACGGCGCGGTGCTGTTGCTCAGTTACCGGCTCTGAGTCGGTTCGGTTCAAACCGTTTGCGTGCGGTCACCGCTAGGGCGTTGCGGGCTTGTTGGCGGTTGTGTTGGTGGTAGCGCCGGGTGCCGCGTTACTGCCGGGCTGCGCGGTCATCTGTCGCTTCAGGCTGTCATCGCTTGCCAGGGTTTGTTGTTGGCTGGCGATCTTGCGTTGCCAACCATCAATGGCGTTACCGAGCCAAGCGGTGACCGGTAGTTTGCTGCTGCTCAGCAAAGTTTGTTGCTGATATTGCGGCAGGGTTTGCCAGCGCAGCTGACGGGCACGCGCTGCCGCCGCAACATGTCGAGACTGTTCGGCGATTTGCAGTTCCAGTACCGATTGTTTGGGCGCCTGTTCTGGTAGCTGTTCGGCGCCGAGCAGGATGATGCCAGTGAAGCGGCTGCTGGCTGCGTTCGCTTCTGCCCACGCCACTTCCGCCGCATCGGCCTGTGCCAACAAAAACTGCGGCAGTTTGCCCGGTTGTTCGGGTTGGACATCGGTCGGCGCGGGTTCGCCACCGATCAGCTCTTGCACTGCGCTGAGCGTAGCCGCTTGCAGCGGCGCGGCTTTGCCGATCACGGCGTTGTCTGCGGGCTTGCTTTCCCGCGCCAGCAACCAGCAACGCCAGCCCGATCGCGCCAAACGTTCAGCCAGTTCCAGCAACGGTCCATGATGTCGATCGGCATTGCCGGCCCCGGGAAGCAGTAGCAGATCGCCGCGCCAACGTTGTTGCGGTGGCCAAACAATGACTGTCTGACGGTCGCTGCCGGAGCCAATTTGTCGTTTGCGTTCAGCGGGAAACGACTGCAGCCAGGCCGATTCCCGGTCTTCGCTTGCCGGTGCTGATGTGGCCGCGGTGGTGGCAGCCTGTGAGCCGGCGACCGGTGCGGGTGCAGAGGCTGGGACAGGCGCGGTGTTGGTTGAAGGCGCGCTGCTCGCAGGCGTTACGGATGGTTCTGCCGCCCGAGTTGCTGTGCTTAGCAGCAAGCCAAGGGCAAGTAGCGGTAGGCGGAGGCGGCTCGGGTTCATCTGCTGAGGATAGCTGGTCGAATGCCGGGCGGCGTTTGCGACCCGTTGCAGCCAGACAGTCGACGGGTCGATCACGGCAGCAAATCGGCGGCTTCTCGTCGCTCAATGCTCGGCGCGAACGGCAACATATTCGCCCAGAAACTTGGCGGCCACCTGTTCCCCTTCTTTGAGCTCCGCAGGCACCAGCAGCCGGCCGCGCCCTTTGCTGCGCAGACTGTGCAGGAACTGCTCAACGTCTTCCGGTTCCGGCAACCATGCCTCGGCAACCGGTGCCCCGGTCAGTGGCCGCAGGTAGCGGATGTCGGCGTGACGCAGCACCACCGAGGCCGGCAATTGCTGGCGCCGGCAGTAATCATGTACCAGACTCCAGCCGGCCAGCGTGGCGAAGCAGTAGATGCTGCCGGCGAACACCGTGCCATGCAAATTGCGGTTGGCATCGAATGGGCCACTAACGCGGAGTCGATTCGGTTCAGCCATCTCAACGGCCAAACCGAGAGCTTGGCTCAAGGGGATTTCCTGATGCAGCAGGGTGGTCAGTTCAGCAGCGGTCACGTCGGCCAATCCGGACAGGTCGGGCCGTCAGTATAAAGGAAGGCAAAAAACCCCGAAGATTCCCGGGGTTGGGTGTGGAGTTGGGGCCAGTCAGCCAGTAGAATTCGCAGCCTCGCAAAAGCTGCGGCTTTTTGCCGCAGGTCGCCGGCTGGGTTCGAACACGGCAGCGAGGTCTTTCGGGGTGGTGATCTCCACCCCGTCATTATGTATGGAGATGAGGCATGTCTTTTTTGAGCAAGCTCAAAGCCGGGCTCGGTTTGCTTGCACTGTCGTCGCTGACGGCCGTGTTCGCGAATGAGTCGAAGCTGAATCTGCGCGAGGGCGTGACCGAGATCAGCCGTGAAGCCTATCACTTGCACAACTGGGTTGTGATTGTGATGTTGGTCATCGCGGTCGTGGTTTTCGGTGCCATGGCCTATTCGATGTGGGCACATAGCAAGAAGAACAACCCGGTACCGGCGAAGTTTTCCCATTCGACCGCGCTGGAAATTCTCTGGACCGCCATTCCGTTCATTATCCTGATCGTGTTTGCGGTGCCGTCCACCAAGCTGCTCATGAAGCAATACGATACCGCCGAGTCCGATCTGACGATCGTGGTCAAAGGCTATCAATGGAAGTGGAAATACAGCTATCCGGATCAGGAGCTGGAGTATTTCTCGGCCCTCGCCACCCCGCGCGACACCTTCGTCAACAGCAGCGAACTGGCCAGTACGCCGATTGCAGCCATTGGCCATGTGCTTGCTGGCGGCGTAGTCGGTGCCGGCGACAAGCCGACCGAGAAGAGCGCTACCTATTTGCTGGAAGTTGACCATGAGCTGGTCATTCCGGTCGGCAAGAAAGTCCGCTTCC
The DNA here is from genome assembly GCF_013179735.1 of Permianibacter fluminis. Lineage (NCBI taxonomy): Bacteria > Pseudomonadati > Pseudomonadota > Gammaproteobacteria > Pseudomonadales > Pseudomonadaceae > Permianibacter > Permianibacter fluminis. The sequence continues at coordinate 1,788,960 of NZ_JABMEG010000001.1, forward strand.
TGGTCACTGCCGAAGACGTTATCCACGCGTTCTGGGTGCCGGATTTCGGTATCAAGAAAGACGCTATCCCGGGCTTCATCAACGAAATCTGGGCACGGGTGGAAAAACCGGGCATCTATCGCGGTCAGTGCGCCGAGCTGTGCGGCAAGGATCATGGCTTCATGCCAATCGTTGTCCGCGCGGTTGAGCCGGCCGAATTCGACGCCTGGGTTGCCCAGAAGCAGGAAGAAAAACGCATCGCTGCCGAAGACGCCGCCAAAGCTGCCGCTTCCTCGTTCACGATGGAGCAGCTGATGGCCGATGGTGAGAAGAATTACCTCGCCCGTTGCGCCGCCTGCCACCAGCCGACAGGTCAAGGCCTGCCGCCGACCTTCCCGGCACTGGCCGGTTCGAAGATCGCAACCGGTCCGGTTGCCGGTCACCTGAATATCGTGATCAACGGCAAGGCCGGTACCGCGATGCAGGCGTTCGGTGCCCAGCTGACCGACGTCGAGATCGCTTCCATCATCACTTACGAACGCAATGCCTGGGGCAACAACACCGGTGAACTGGTGCAGCCTGCAGATGTTGCTGCGTTCAAGAACGGCAAATAAGGGGAGATGACCATGGGCGCACACGCCGCACACGATCATCACGATGATCACCACGATCACAAGCCGACCGGCATTACCCGTTGGCTGTACACCACCAACCACAAAGACATCGGTTCGATGTACCTGTGGTTCGCGTTCGCCATGTTCCTGACCGGTGGTTTCATGGCACTGCTGATTCGCGCTGAACTGTTCCAGCCGGGTCTGCAATTCTTCGAGCCGAGCTTCTTCAACCAGATGACCACGGTGCACGGTCTGGTGATGGTGTTCGGTGCGGTGATGCCGGCCTTCACCGGCCTCGCCAACTGGATGATTCCGCTGATGATTGGCGCGCCAGACATGGCCTTGCCGCGGATGAACAACTGGTCGTTCTGGATTTTGCCGGTTGCCTTCCTGATGCTCATCAGCAGCTTGTTCATGAGCGGCGGTGGCCCGAACTTCGGCTGGACGTTCTACGCCCCGCTGTCGACCACCTATGGTCCGCCGAGCACCGACTTCTTCATTTTCTCGGTGCACATCATGGGTATCAGCTCGATCATGGGCGCGATCAACGTGATCGTTACCGTGTTCAACATGCGCGCCCCGGGCATGACCCTGATGCGCATGCCGCTGTTCGTCTGGACCTGGCTCATCACCGCGTTCCTGCTGATCATGGTGATGCCGGTGTTGGCTGGCGCGGTGACCATGATGCTGACCGACCGTCACTTCGGTACCGATTTCTTCAACGCCGCTGGCGGCGGTGATCCGGTGCTGTTCCAGCACGTGTTCTGGTTCTTCGGTCACCCCGAGGTCTACATCATGATTCTGCCGAGCTTTGGTATCGCTTCGGCAATCATTCCGGCGTTTGCCCGCAAGCCGCTGTTCGGTTACGCCTCGATGGTGTACGCGACCGCGTCGATCGCCTTCCTGTCGTTCGTCGTCTGGGCGCACCACATGTTCACCACCGGCATTCCGCTCGGCGGCGAACTGTTCTTCATGTACGCGACCATGCTGATTGCCGTGCCGACTGGCGTGAAGATCTTCAACTGGGTCGCCACCATGTGGAAAGGCTCGATGACCTTCGAAGCGCCGATGCTGTTCGCGATCGCGTTCGTGGTGTTGTTCACCATCGGTGGTTTCTCGGGCGTCATGCTGGCGATGGCGCCGGTCGACTTCCAGTATCACGACACCTATTTCGTCGTTGCCCACTTCCACTACGTGCTGTTCCCGGGCGCCATCTTTGGCACCATCGCGGCGGTGTACTACTGGCTGCCGAAATGGACCGGTCACATGTACAGCGAAGGCTTGGCCAAGCTGCATTTCTGGCTCAGCATGATTTTCGTCAATCTGACGTTCTTCCCAATGCACTTCTCGGGTCTGGCCGGTATGCCGCGTCGTATTCCGGACTACAACGTCATGTTCGCGGATTTCAACATGCTGTCGTCGATCGGTGCCTTCGGCCTCGGTCTGACCCAGCTGCTGTTCCTGTGGATCATCATCAAGACCATCAAGGGCGGCCCGAAAGCGGCGGCCAAGCCGTGGGATGGTGCGCATGGTCTGGAGTGGACGGTGCCGTCGCCGGCCCCTTACCACACCTTCAGCACGCCGCCGGTGATCACTGACGAGAACGCTCACAGTTGATTGGTGTTTGTACCAACTGTTGGGACTGAAGAGATAGACAGGGCACCATGACCGAATCGAAGACTGTGCAACAACGCAACAAGCTGCTGGCGCTGAAGCTGGCGGGTGTAGCGTTTGGCATGACGGCTTTCGGCTTCGCCATGGTGCCGTTGTACGACGTGTTTTGCGATGTGTTCGGCATCAACGGCAAAACCGGCGGCAAGGCTGCTGTCTTGCAGCAGCAGGTTGATACCTCACGTACCGTGACGGTTGAATTCCTGGCCGCGGTTGATCGCGGCCTGCCGTGGGAATTCACGCCGGTGGTGAAAAAGTTGCAGGTGCATCCGGGTGAGTTGCATCACGTCAGTTTCAAAGTGCTCAACCATACCGGTGAGCGCGTGGTCAGTCAGGCGGTGCCGAGTCTGACCCCGGGGCTGGCAACGATGTATTTCAACAAGACCGAATGCTTCTGTTTCAACAATCAGCCGCTGGAAGCGCATGCCGGAGCCGAGTTGCCGATGAGCTTTATCATCGACCCGCAGTTGCCGGCCGATGTCCATACACTGACCTTGTCCTACACGCTGTACAACATTACCGACAAGCTGCAACCCGTCGCAGCAAAGTGATACGTAGCAACATGACGCAACGGCAATGACGTTGCAGGCTTCGTGAGGGAGTAAAAAATGGCTCATAACCAAGAGCACGGCGAGTACGAACATTATTACGTGCCCGCACAGAGCAAATGGCCGTTCATCGGCTCGATTGCGCTGGGTCTGATTGTGTTTGGCGCTGCCAACTTTGTGCAGCACTCGTCCGGCATCCAGAAGTTCAGCGTTGGTGCGACCAACAACTGGGGCGGCTGGATTCTGTTGGCCGGTATCGCCACGCTGCTGGTGATGCTGATTGGCTGGTGGAACCATGTCATCAAGGAATCGCTGGGCGGTCTGTACAGCAAGCAGATGGATCGCAGCTTCCGTCAGGGCATGTTCTGGTTCATCACCTCGGAAGTGATGTTCTTTGCCGCCTTCTTCGGTGCGCTGTTCTATATCCGGATGTTTGTCGTGCCGTGGCTCGGTGGTGAAGGTGCCAAGACCAGCACGCACGATGTGCTGTGGCCTGACTTCGTTAACGTCTGGCCGCTGGTAAAAACGCCGAGTGGCGAAACGACCGAAGGCATGCTGCCGTGGGGCCTGCCGCTGATCAACACGATCCTGCTGGTGACCTCGTCGATCACGTTGACCTTTGCCCACCATGCGATCAAGGAAAACAACAAGGTCAAGGCGCTGAACTGGATGTGGCCGACGCTGATTCTGGGCGCCACCTTCCTCGGTTTGCAGGCGATGGAATATCACCACGCTTACACCGAAATGGGCCTGACCCTGGGTTCTGGCGTATACGGCAGCACTTTCTTCATGCTGACCGGTTTCCATGGCATGCACGTGACGCTCGGCACCATCATGCTGACCGTGATGACCTTCCGGATTGCCGAAGGCCATTTCAAGTCGGACAAGCATTTCGCGTTCGAAGCGGCGGCCTGGTACTGGCACTTCGTTGACGTGGTCTGGATTGGTTTGTTTATTTTCGTGTACTGCCTGTAAGGGCGTTGCGCGAGAACTATAGCGAACAGGTCGATTCACGCTAGATTTGATTGGTGAAAAGACAGTTTGTGAAAAAGACAAAGGCCGGCATTGCCGGCCTTTGTCTTTGCAGAATTCGGTGAGGCAGTTAGGTCAGCTGTGCTTGGATCAGGCACTGAAGCTCAGCTAACCATCTACAAAAACAAAACGGCGGGAATCTCCCGCCGTTTTGTTTTGCTGCCGCACTTAAGATTTGCGGCGGCGCAGTGACAGGCCCAGCAGGCCGACGCCGAACAGTGCCAGCACCCCCGGTTCCGGCACCGAGTTGGCGGTGATCCAGTCGTAGTGCCAGGCGACCGAGGTGTCGGTCATGCCTTCGCCCCAGGACGAGTTCAGGCCGCAGTCGTAGTCGAAGTAAACGCAGCCGAAACTGAAACCGTAAGAAGTCACGCCAGCCAGCATGCCATTGACCAGCAAGGTGCCGCCGGAGTCGCCCGGTGCCGACCCGGCTTCATGGCTGGTTGGTCCGTTGACGTAGGCCAAGTTGCCGCCGTCGAAGTTGTAGAACAGCTGGCCCCACAGATCGTTGTCGCCAATGCCGTCGCCGTCGAGATCGTACAGGTTGTCGAAATCGGAGGTCAGCACGCCGCCACCGCTGCAGTTCCAGCCAATCATGTAGCAGAGTTCGGCATTGTCGCCGTCGAAATGGTTGCTGCCGAACACCCGCAGCAAGTTCTCGCCGTCGGCGGTGATGCCGCCGTAAATGGAGCCGGTGTCGCCCCAACCGAAGCCGCCGTAGCCAATCCGGGTGTAGTCGGTGCCAACCGCATTGCCGGTGTAGAGGTCATAGCGCTCGGCCCAGCTCGGTGCCGCTGTAGTCAACTCGATGATGGCCAAATCATTGCCATTACCGGTGTAGTCGAAGGTCCAGCCGGGATTGACCGTGACGCTGCGGAAACCGATGTCGACATGTTCGCCACCGGGACCGTCAAACTGGATGCTGTCGCTGCTGAAGTCGGGGTAGGGGGTACCGCCGCCATAAGTGACGCAGTGGGCGGCTGTCAGGATGTGGCGGCCGGATGGCAGCAAGCTGCCGGAGCAATAACGGTTGCCGAAATACTGCAGCTGCACGGTGCCAGTAAATTGGTCATCGTTCAGATCGATATAGGGCAGGGCGCCGCCAATGCCATCCGATGATGGCGCACCGACCACCACCAACGGTCGATAATCGGCCTGACTGCCGTCAACCAATCCGGCTTGAGCGGTAGCGACCACCCCCAATGCAACTGCGGCCAAGGCGTAATTAAACGGGTTCATTACTTCCTCTCCTTCGTTTGCTTTTTACGGTCGTGGAACTGCCGTCATGACGAAGCAATGTACAGACCAGCGGGTTAAGCAATTGAAATGCGAAGAAAAGGAGCGGTCGAAATTCGTACAATTCCGGAACGTGTAAAAATGGCAGACAGGTGAAACGATCAGGGTTCAGTGCCAGAGGCCAGACTGAACCGGCCAGACGGATGCCTGCTCAGTCGCCTGCTCAGCCGGCAACGCCATGCGGTACCAGAATGCCGAACTTGATCGACAGTATCAGCACCAGCAACAGCAGCGCTGACAGACCAACCCGCCAAGTCAACGAGTTGACCGTCCGCTTGCTGTCGCCCTGATCTTTGACCAGGAAAAACAGGCCGCGGAACAGTACGAACAGGATGGCCAGCAGAATGACGATAACGACAGCTTTGGCCCACCACATGGTAGTGCTCCTCGGATTGATTCGGGCCGGCAGCATAACCATCTGCCCGGTCAACGCCAAGCGCCACCCCGGTTGTTCAGCAGCACAATGGTCAACGCCAGCAGCATGCCAGATGAGCCCGGCAGGTCGCTGTGGTAAGCTTGCCGCCCGTTTTTTGGCCAGTGTCTGATACGGCTGATCATGTCGTCCTCCCGTCGTTTTTCTCTGCCGCTGTGGCCGACCGTACTGGTAACGGCCGTCCTGATATTGACGGTCAATCTCGGCTTTTGGCAGTTGCGGCGCGAAGCGGAAAAGCAGCACCTGCAGGACGTCCAGGACATGGCGCTGAGTGCGGCGCCCATTGATCTGCTGGCTGCGCTCGCCAGCGACAATCCGGCCGCGCACCGGGTGCAGGTATTGGGTGCATGGTTGGAGGCGCCGCTGCTGGTGCTGGAAAACCAGAGCCACGATGAAAAACGCGGCGCCCATCTACTGCAGTGGCTGCTGTTGAACGACAGCCGCAAATTGCTGGTTGATCGTGGCTGGCAGATTGATTCTGTGGCCCCGCCGACGGTCGCCAGCGGCGCCGCGCAGCTGCACGGTGTGCTGTACAAGCCGGGGCAACCGTGGCGTTCGCCGGTGCTTGATCTGCAGCAGCCGCTGGTGCGTATGCCGGTACTCGATTTTCAATTGCTGCGCGCCGGTGACGATCACACCCTGCCGTATCTGTTGCGGCTGGATGGCGACAGCGCCGCAGCCTTGCAACCGAACTGGCAAACCAATGGCATGACTCCGGCCAAGCATCGCGGTTATGCCGTGACCTGGTTTGCGCTCAGTGCCGCATTGTTGTTGATGTACGGCTGGTGGTTGTATCAGCCGAAAGAAAATTCCCGGAAACGTTCGAGTTAACATGACCGACCACACCCCCAACACGGCAGCATCGGCGTCGCCCGAATCGGCTGCCTCCCTGCAACTGCCACGGGCGCAAGTGCTGCGCAATCGCTGGAAACTGATCGGCATTTTGCTGGTGTTCATCCTGCCGGTTTTTTTTGCCTACGCCGGCTATTTTGGCGGCTGGTTCCAGAACTATGCCCGCAGCAATCGCGGTGAGCTGCTGACGCCGGTTCCGCAGATTGGCAACTGGCAATGGCAGTTCAACGATGGCCGCACGTTTGAAACGGGTGGCAAGTGGTGGCTGGTTTACGTGCACCGCGGTGACGCCTGTGATGCGTCTTGTCAGCTGCAGCTCTACACCTTGCAACAGACCTGGATCGGCATTGGCAAGGATCAGGATCGGGTCCGCATCGGCGCACTTGGTGTTGCGCCCGACGTCAAGCTGCCCGAACAGGCAGAACGGCTGAACGCCAGTGTCGAAGCGCTGAACCAGAATCAGGTCAGCGGGCCGGCGTATTACGTGATCGATCCGCTAGGCAATGTCGTGCTGCGCTATCTGGCACCGAGTCAGCAGCAGGATGCAATCGAGCGCAGCAAGGACATCCGCAAGGACTTCCAGAAGTTGCTGCGTTTCTCTCATATCGGTTGATATCGTTCAAATTGCTAGTTGTGGTCAACGCCCTGATTTAGCCGGACTGAATACAAATGAATGCAACGAAATACACGCGCTGGCTGGCAACGTTTGCGGCGCTGCTGGCCGTGGTGGTGGTAGGCCTGGGGGCGTGGACCCGGCTGAGTGATGCCGGCCTTGGCTGCCCGGATTGGCCGACCTGTTATGGCCACCTGAGTGTGCCGGACGAGTCGCATGAATTGCAGCGCGCAGCCGAACTGTTTCCAGAACAAACGGTTGTGGCAGCGAAAGCCTGGCCAGAAATGATCCACCGCTATTTTGCGGCAACGCTTGGCCTGTGCATCATCATCATTGCGGCGCTTGCCCTGCGTGCGCGCAAACAAGGCCATCCTTTGGTATTGCCGCTTTTTCTCGCGGCGTTGGTGTGCGTGCAAGGCGCATTCGGCGCCTGGACCGTTACCATGAAGCTGATGCCGGTGGTGGTGACGACCCATTTGCTGCTCGGTTTCACCACGCTGTCGTTATTGACGCTGCTTGCGTTGCAACTGCATGGCAAGATTACGCCGCTGCACACCACCCGCAATTTGCAACGTCATTTATTGCTGGCGGCGATACTGGTTGTGCTGCAGATTTTTCTTGGCGGCTGGACCAGTTCAAACTACGCGGCCGTGGTTTGCAACGAACTGCCGGTGTGTCAAGGCGATTGGCTGGCACAGGCAGATTTTGCCGAAGGCTTTTCGCTGCACCTCAGTGATCGCAACTACGAGTTTGGCGTGCTGTCGCCGGCTGCGCGCATCGCCATACACAGTGCGCATCGACTGGGTGCCTGGCTGGTGCTGCTTGTTGTGGGGCTGCTGGCGTTGCGGTTGTGGCGCTCGGGCGCTGACGGTCGCCGGTATGGTTCGTTGATCGGTGGCTTGCTGCTGCTGCAGATTGGCCTCGGCATTTCCAATGTTGTGTTCGGGCTGCCGCTGGCCGTTGCGGTTGCCCACAATGGTGTTGGCGCGCTGCTGTTGATCAGCGTGTTGCTGACCAATCTGGCGGCATCGCCCGCGCGGGGACAAGCATGAGCGCAGCGCCGGAAACCCCTGTCGACAATCGCGCCGGGTGGCGCGATTACTATGAGCTGACCAAGCCGCGCGTGGTAGCGTTGCTGTTGTTGACGGCGGTGATTGGCATGTTCCTCGCCATCGATACTCGCGAAGCTTGGCTGCCGGATTGGCAAGCGCTGCTGTTTGGTACGCTCGGAATCGCGCTGGCCTCGGCCAGTGCCGCGGTGGTCAATCAGGTGCTGGATCAACGCATTGACGCGATCATGGCGCGCACCCTGAACCGCCCGATTCCGCAAGGCAAGGTCGATGGCCCGCGCGCCTGGGCATTCGCGCTGCTGCTGGCCATTTTGTCGATGCTGATTCTGGCGCTGTTGGTTAACCCGCTGACTGCCGGCTTGACGTTTTTTGCCCTGATTGGATACGCCTTTATTTATACCGGCTATCTGAAGCGTGCGACCACGCAAAATATTGTCATCGGTGGTCTTTCTGGCGCCGCGCCGCCGCTGCTCGGTTGGGCAGCGGTCAGCAACAGTGTGCACCCGTATGCCTTGCTGCTGGTGCTAATTATCTTTGTCTGGACACCCCCGCATTTCTGGGCCTTGGCCATTCATCGTCGCGATGATTACGCCAAAGCCGACATCCCGATGTTACCGGTGGTATTCGGTGTCGAGTTCACCAAGACCTGCGTGCTCTGGTACACCGTGCTGTTGTTGCTGACCACGCTGCTGCCGTATCTGACCGGGATGAGCGGGCGGATTTATCTTGTTGGCAGCGTCATTCTCGGTATCTGGTTTTTGGTCCATGCCTGGAAGCTGAAATTCCGCGACAGTCCCGGTCAGGCGATGGCAACGTTCCGGTTTTCGATTGTCTACCTGATGGCGCTGTTCGTCGTGCTGTTGGTCGATCACTATTGGAGTTAACTGGATGTCGATGTATCGAAGCCGTTCCTGGTTGCTGGTCCTGGTCATCGTGCTCGCGGCCGTCACTGGCTCGTGGTTGTTGAAGCCGCTGTTCAGCAAACCCGAACCGCTGCAACTCAGCAGCGGCCAGCTCTATCCAGAACCCAAACCATTGGCGCCGTTTGCCCTGATTGACCAGAACGGTCAGCCGTTCACCAACGAGCGGCTGGTCGGGAAATGGACCTTTATCTTCTTTGGTTACACAACCTGCCCCGATATCTGTCCGACAACTTTGTCCGTGTTCGCCCAGTTTCTGAAGCAATTGCCGGCTGAACTCAAAGCCGATACCCAAGTAATCTTTGCAACGGTCGACCCGGCGCGTGACACTGTTGAGCAACTGCAGCGGTATCTACCGTTCTTTCATCCCGACCTGATCGGCCTGACTGGATTACCGATGGCCACCGATGGCTTTGCCCGGGATCTTGGCGTTGCCTATGCCGTGGTGGCGCAGGACGGTGGCGGTTATCTGATGGATCACAGCGTGCGCGTTTTTTTGGTCAACCCAAACGGCGAGCGTTTTGCGTTGTTTGCACCAGCGCCGACAGGTGGCTTTGTCGCGGCCAATTTGTCTGCGGACTACCTGTCCATTCGCCAGCATTAAGTGCCGGTATCGAATGCGCCGCATTCAAATCAGTTGAAGCTCCACCGCCTTCAACACCGCTCGCGTACGATCACGCACGCCGAGCTTGGCCAGAATGGCCGAAACATGGTTTTTTACCGTGCCTTCGGCCAGATTCAATGCTCGGGCAATTTCCTTGTTGCTGTAACCACCTGACAGCAGTCGCAGAATCTCTCGTTCCCGCTGCGATAGCGCCTCCGCAGGCGCACCGTCTCCGGCAGTCGCGCCTGCCATGGTTGCCAAACGCGCGCGTTCCTTCAGCGCTACGGGCTGATGCAATTGCTCACCGCCATGGACGGTTTCGATGGCGCTGATCAATGATTCCAGCGTGACATCCTTGAGCAAATAGCCGCGCGCACCGGCTTCGATGCTGGCCAACACCAATTCATCATCATCGAAGGTGGTCAGTATCAGGACTGGTGTCGGATTTTGCTTTGCCCGCAGTGCCTGCAAGGTGGCCAAGCCATCGCAGATGGGCATGCGTAGATCGAGCAGCAACACATCAACCTCATGGCTGTCGAGCCACTGCAGCGCTTCCTGACCGTTGCTGGCTTCAGCAAGCACCTCTACCTTCGGCGACAGCTGCAGCAGTGAACAAATGCCTTGCCGCACCAAGTGCTGGTCGTCGACCACCATCACCCGGATCATGCTGGCACCTGAGGCAGTTCCAGCCGAACCCGCAAATTGCCACGCTGATCGCGCTGCAAATCGCAATGGCCGCCGAGCTCGCTAATCCGTTCGCGCAATCCGGTCAGGCCATTGCCGGGCTGCCAATTTTCGCTGATACGGCCGTCATCACTGGCTTCCAGTATCAGTTGTCCCGCGTGAGCGGACACCTGTAACTCCAGCGATTGGGCATTGGCGTGGCGCCAGGTATTGGTGATGATTTCCTGGGTGGCGCGCAGCAGCGTTTCGGCGGTGCGGGCGTCGCTGACGGTCAACTCATCCGGAATGGCACTGATGATGTGCAGGCGCGGCGTTGATTGCAGTAGCGGCGCCAACAAAGAGTTCAGGTGCAGTGAATGTTCAGCGCGCAGATTGCTGACCGTCGCGCGGACATCAGCGAGCAGCAGCTTGACCAGTTGTCGCGCCTGCTCCTGGGTTTGTTTGGCGGTATCACCTTGTTGGTGCTGCAAAATCTCCAGTTGCAAGGCCAGTGCCGTCAGGTGATGACCCATGCTGTCGTGCAGGTCGCGAGCGATGCGCAGACGCTCGCTCTCGGTGGCGCTGGCCGCCAGCAGATTCTGGGTTGCCAGCAATTCGGCATTGCGCTGCGCCAGTTCTTCGCGAGCACGTTCGGCGACCATGGCATTGCGGGAACTGACCATGGCAAACAGGCTGAAGGTGAAATAGATGCCCGGTTCAAACCAGAAAAAGCTGTGTGGCTCAAGCTGCAGGCGAATGACGGCATTGAGCCCGAGCGCCAATGCGCTCAGCAGCATGGCCCGCGATAGCGGCAAGTAATACGGCAGCTGGCTGCTCCACATGATCAGCAGAATCTGATTCAGCGAGCGCGGCTCCAGACATTGCAGCGCCAGCACGCTGAGTCCTTCCAGACCGACGCCCAGCCACTGGGTCAGCGGTTGTGGCAGTCGCGCCGGTTTGAAAACGGCAAGCAGGAAGCCGGCAAGAAACAGCAGGTAACCGAGCACTGTCAGCCAAGCTTGGGTGGCAGGCATAACGGCGAAGCGGGCATCGCTAAGCAGCAACTCGACTGTGGTGACAATGGCCCAGGTCAGAATGCCAACCCAGAATAGCCAATCAAATGCGCGCTCGGTGGTCGCGGCTGCAGGGCAGGCTGGTGTGGTCAGGGTCATGGCAGCGCTCCGGCTCGCCCGTGGCAATGCCGGTATTGTAGCGATTGACGCGCACCGGCACCGGTGCCGAAAGTCATGATCGCGGTCATGGCCGGGCCAACGGAGGGTGAAGCGGAGGACGAACAGGTGCGCTTGAAAAAGATGGAGCGGGCGATGGGAATCGAACCCACGCTATCGGCTTGGGAAGCCGAAGTTCTACCATTGAACTACGCCCGCGAGACTGGTTTTGCCGGTTTTGCTGTTTTCGGAATTGGTGTTGCCGGTATTGCTGTCGCTCGAACGACCGGTGCTGTCATCGTCGTGACCGCGCAACGACGGGCGCCATCATATCGCGCTGTGGCAGGGCCGACAACGCATCTACCCACCAATGGTCTGGTTGCGCCGCGAATTGGTCGGCGTGGCGATTCGCGCCGGTGGCGAATGACCGCAGCCGAGGGCGACGGCTCCGGTATACTGAGCACATGAATTGAAACCGGTAGCTGGTCATGTGCATGGTTCGGACTCCGCCGCATTCCACGCAAGACGTGCTGATCGCCAACCGTTGGCGGCCGTCCTTGTCATTGCCGATGCTGTTCTCCGCAACGATGCTGCTTGCAGCGGCGACTGCCAGAGCCGAGGTTGGCGTCAGCGTGCTGGCCAATTATCGTTTCGGTGATGATTTGGCAGTCAACGGTACCCCGGTCAGCATCGATGAGGGCAACAGCGCCGCGCTGACGCTGCATTATTTCAACACCGCCAGTTCGGCCTTTGATCTGTGGTTTTCCCGCTTTGATACCGATGCCCAGACCGGTACGGTGATGACGGCCATGCGCCAGGACTCGATTCAGTTTGGCGGTCGCAAATACTGGCAGGATCAGCCGTTTCTGCCGTATGTCGGCGCCACCATCGGCATTCAGCGGCTGAGTCCCGATCTGGCGCAGCGCGAGCGGGAAACGCGACCGGCGTTCAGTCTGTTTACCGGCTTGGCATTGCCGCTGACAGAGGACTGGCAACTGCTGGCGGAAGCGCGCTGGCTCGGTACCGTGTTCAGCAGTGAAACCACGGTGCGCTGCGATGACAGCGACTGCGAATGGAAAATCAAATCCGGCACCTGGACGCAATACGAAGTGGGCATCGGTCTGACTGCGCGCTTCTAGCGCGCATCGCCTGCGACAATTTTACGAGCACGGCCGACCACAAAACCCGCCGCCTGCATTGACATGGCAGTGCGCCTGGTTAGGCAGACGCTGTAGTCAGCAACGGTAGCGGTCCGTAACGAACTCAATCGGCAACGACAGCCGTCAGCAAACGATAGTGAGAATATTATGAATTATCGCCACGGCTTTCATGCCGGTAACGTCGCCGATGTGCTCAAGCACACGGTGCTGATCTTGCTGCTGGAAGCCTTGAAACGCAAAGACAAACCGTTTCTGGTGCTGGATACCCACGCCGGTCGCGGCCTGTATGACTTGCACAGCAAAACCGGTCGGGAAACCGGCGAGTGGCAGCAGGGTATCGCGCTGCTGCAGGACTGGCCGGACGCGCCGATTGGTGTTCGCGATCTGCAGCAGTTGATGCTGCGGCTGAACAAGGATCGCGGCCAGACGGATTGGCGCTATTACCCGGGTTCGCCCGAGATCATCGCCCGCTTGCTGCGCCCCGTCGATCGGGCGGTGTGCTGCGAATTGCAGAGTGACGAAGCCAAAGCGCTGCAACTGGTGCTGGAAGGTCGGCGCCGGATCAGCGTCCGCAACGAAGACGGCTATCATGCCCTGCGGGCGCAACTGCCGCCGGTGGAAAAGCGCGGGCTGGTGCTGATCGATCCGCCCTATGAAAATGAAGCCGACAGTTGGTCCGCCATTGTGCGCGCCCTGCAGGAAGGCTATCAGCGTTTTGCCACCGGCACGTTTGCGCTGTGGTATCCCATCAAGGCCAAAATCGATGCCCGCAAGCTGCATGAAAAAATGCAGCGCACTGGCATTCGCAAAATCTGGTACAGCGAGCTGACCGTATTCAATGACGTTGCCAACGTAGGTCTCAACGGCTCGGGCATGCTGATCATCAATCCACCATTTCAAGTGCCGGAGCAGGTCGACCAGATGCTGTTGCCGCTGTGGAAAAAGATGTCGCCGCAGCAACAGGGTTACTGTGAATCCGGCTGGTTGGTGGGCGAATAAAAACTCGGACGCCTGACTAGCAGGCGACGTAGCCTGGCAATGACGTGTTTTGAATGAGATGAGTTTGTTGATGAGTCAGCGTTCTGTGTCAGCCACTGTGCCGGTCACTGCGCCGGCAGGCCTCAGCGATGCAGCAATTGCATTTCGCCCGATTGATAAATTCTGACCTGCTCGCGTTGTTCCCGGCTGGCACGCCACATGGCGTTGGCCACGCTGCTGTCGCGAATCGGTCGCCATTGCCGTGGCAGCAACGTGCCAAACAGACCGGCCAGCAGCAAACCCACCCGTTCACCGAAACGAAACTGCGAGCGCGCACCGGCCAAGAGAGATGGCCGAAAAATGCTGAGTTTGGCCAGGCCAAGCGTCATCAGCTCCGCTTCCATTTCACCTTTGACCCGGTTGTAAAACACACTGGATTTCGCATCGGCACCAAGCGCGCTGACCACCAGAAAATGACCGACGCCGGCCCGTTTGGCCTGACTGGCGGCCGTCACCACCAGCGTGTGATCCACGGCCCGAAACGCGGCCGGTGAGCCGGCGATTTTTATCGTGGTGCCCAGCGTGCAGAACACGGCATCGACGAGCAGCCATTTGCGCCAACTATCGGGATTGCTGAACTCGGCTTTGTGCTGATGCAAACGGCTATCGCCGGGCAAATCGGCGATGGGGTGTCGCAGCAGCAAATGGATTTCATGAATGTCGGGATCGGCCAGCAGCGTGGTGATCAGCGCGCGGCCAACCAGACCACTGGCACCGAACACGGCAACCCGGGTTGGCGCGGTGGCCGTGGCGCGCTCGGTGTTGAGCGCGGCGCTCGCGCTACGGGTGTTCATTCGCTTGCCTCAGCGCCACAGCCGCATCAGCGCGTCATCGAGCTGCGACCAGAACTCGGGCACCAGTGCGCGCAGACCATGTGCCTGCAACAGCGCGCACATGCGCGGCGAAGCGTTAGCCAGTTGCCAGCAACCGATCATCATGGCGTAGCCCTGATGCAGCCGCAGCAGCGCCTGATCGACGGTGAATCCCGGCAGTGCGGCAATGACCTCGGCACAGCAGGTCAGCTTTTCCGCCAGCATTTGCTTGTAGGCAAGCAGGGCTTCATCCGACGCGTTTTGTTCCAGAATCGTCGGCCCCATCACGGCCAGTGGCAGCAGAAATTCGCGGGCCTTGATCGCCGCGCTGATGCGCACGGCCACTTGTGCCGACTCGGTCAATGGTTCGGCGGCAAGCCGCGCGGCCAGATCATCGAGGCAAAGGGCAAACTGCTCGTGCAGCAGCGCCAGAAAAATTTCTTCCTTGCTGCGGAAATACAGATAGACCGTGCCCTTGGCCAAGCCGCAGGCCTCGGCCAGTTGCGCGGCAGTCGGGACGACCCGATCGCGCTGAAACAATTCGGCCGCTTTCAGCAGCAAGTGCGCTCGGCGGTCAGCTTTTTGTTCCGGCGCGCGAGCGCGTAAAAACGTGGCAGTCACAGCAGTGTCCAACAGTCGCGAGCACCGGCGGCCGGTGCCGCCGAATCAGCGCAGGGGTGCGGCGACTATAGGCAAGCCGGTCTGGCAGGACAAGGCATCGTTGCCGCTGCTGGTCTGTTTCGTGGTCAACGGATGGCTGCCCGGGGCGTTAAAGCCGATGGATGCCCTCTGACTGGCGCTGGCGTTGCAGCTTGGCAGTGGGGGCTGGACCTTCAGCAAGGAGACGATGATGACCCCCAATATGATGCGCGTGCTGGCGGCCGGCTGGCTGCTGGTCGTGCTGGCCGCCTGTGGCGGCGGTGCCGGCTCGGAACCGGCGGCTACGGTGTTAACCAAGCAATGCGAAACCTCGGATGCCGAGGCCGATCCCAATGACAACAACTGCGGTCAAGTGCAGGTTGGGTTGACCGACGCCGATGGCGATTTTCTCAGTTATCAAGTTGATGTCAGCAAGCTGACCCTGATCCGGCAGGATGGCGTGCGTGTCGAGCTGCTGCCGACCCGGACCCGGGTTGATTTCGCCCAGTATGTGGAGTTAAGCGAACTGGTGACCGCGGCAACCGTGCCGACCGGTCGCTACGTCAGTGGCGAAATCACGCTGGATTATCGCAACGCCGATATCCAGGTCGAGCGTGATGGCAGCGCGGTCAACGCGCAGCCGATCGATGCCAATGGCAATGCCGTAACCGAATTGAGTTTGGCGATTCAACTCGACAGCGGCAAACCGCTGCGGATTGCGCCCGGCATACCGGCCATGCTGCAGCTGGATTTCAATCTGGCGGCGTCGAACAGTGTTGATCTGAGCGCCGATCCGGTGACGGTGACGGTGGAGCCGGTGCTGCTTGCCAGCGTCGAACCGGTCGATGATCGGCCGTTTCGTTTGCGCGGCCCGCTGCTCAGCGTCAACTTTACCGATTCCTACTACCGGGCGGCACTGCGGCCATTCTGGGATCGCAGTGATCGTCGTGGTGGCGTTCGCATTTACACCGATGCCGACAGCAATTTCCTGATCAATGGCGAAGCGTTGGCCGGTGCCGACGGCCTCACCGCGCTGGCGGCGCAAGCCGCTGGCACGGCGACGCTTGCATTCGGTCGCTATGAGCGCGGCAGCCAGCATTTTGTCGCCGATGAAGTCTGGGCGGGCAGCAGCGTGCCGGGCGGCACGCTGGATGCGGTTGAAGGCGTGGTGCTGGCACGCAGCGATAACACGCTGACCGTATTCGGCGCGACCTTGGCGCGTGCCGATGGCTCGGTGTCATTCCGGGAAACCCTGACTGTAGCGCTCGATACCGACACCAAGGTAATCAAGCCGCGTGCTCATCAGAACGATCTTTCGCTGGCAGAAATTTCGGTCGGTCAGCGCATCACCGCGCTCGGCAGCTTGAGCCGTGACGACAATAGCAGTGACAACAACAGCCTCGACGACAACAGCGGCGCGATACTGGCCGCTGATGCCGTACTGCTGCGGCTGACCAGCGCCGGCGGCAGCCTGCTGTTGCAACAACCGGGGCAACTGAACCTGAATCTGCAAGCCTTGGCGGGCTTGTCGCCCAGCCGATTTGATTTCAGCGGTACCGGCAGCAGCGCTGAATTCGATGCTGATGCCAGTGCCTACGAAGTGGCGACACCGAATGCCTTCAGTCAACTGCACAGCATCGGCGCACCGATACGTGCACTCGGTTATGTCCGCGCCTATGGCAATGCCCCAGCCGATTTCGATGCGCTCTCGGTGCAGGATTTCAGCAGCGCGCGTGCCCAGATCATGGTCGGTTTTGGCGAGCAAGGCAGCAGCACACCGTTTGCCAGCGCCACCGAAGCCGGTGTGGTGATCGATCTGCAAGATGATGCCCTCGGCGACCGGCACTTCCTGCAGCGCGGTGGCCTGCGGGTGGATCTGCAAAATCTGGTCAGTTCACCGCTGCTGGCGCCTGCCAGTGACGGTCACGACTGGTATGCCCTTCGCACAAGCAATGGCGTATTCATGTACAGCAGCTACAGCGCGTTTCTTGCCGAACTGACGACCCGACTGAGCGCCGGTGGCAAGCTGGTCAAACTGCATGCGCTTGGTGGCTTTGTCGACAGCAGCAACACGTTTACGTTGCGTGCGTTGACTGTGGTCATTCGCTGATGCGGTTGTATTTGGATGGTTTTTGCTGTCGTCCGATTTGCTCTCGGCAGGCGCTGCCGCCAAGCAGACCGTTCGTGCTGAGCGCAGTCAACGGCAGCAGCCGCCGTAACTGAGTCGGTGAATTCAGCAGAAAAAACAAAGGGCCCGTGAGGGCCCTTTGTCTTGCTTGCAGCAAATTGCCATGACTTACCAGATCTTGACCCGCTCTTCCGGCTTCAGATACAGCTTGTCGCCTTCCTTGACGTCGAACGCCGCATAGAACGCCGGCAGGTTGCGGACGATACCGTTGCAGCGGAATTCCGACGGTGAATGCGGATCGGTGACCAGACGCTGGCTCAGCTCTTCATCGCGATACTTACGGGCCCAGACTTGCGCCCAGCCCATGAAGAAGCGTTGCTCGCCGGTGAAGCCGTCGATCACTTTTGCCGGTTGACCGTTCAGGCTCAGTTCCCAGGCTTTCTGCGCAATGGTCAGGCCGCCGAGGTCACCGATGTTTTCACCCAGGGTCAGCTCGCCGTTGACGTGCTTGCCCGGCAGCGGTTCAAACGCATTGTACTGCGCGACCAGTTTGCCGGTGCGAACCTTGAATTCTTTCAGGTCCTGCTCGGTCCACCAGTTCTTCAGGTTGCCGTCGCCATCGTACTGCGAACCCTGGTCGTCAAAACCGTGGCCGATTTCGTGGCCGATCACGGCACCGATACCGCCGTAGTTGACCGCGTCGTCAGCATTCATGTCGAAGAACGGCGGCTGCAGAATCGCGGCCGGGAAAACGATCTCGTTCATCACCGGGTTGTAATAGGCGTTGACCGTTTGCGGGGTCATCAGCCATTCGGTGCGGTCGATCGGCTTGCCGAGCTTGTCCAGGTTGCGGTTGAACTCGAATGCGGTCGCGCGAACGATGTTGCCAACCAGATCGTCGCTCTTGATCTCGAGCGCCGAGTAGTCACGCCACTTGTCGGTGTAACCGATCTTGTAGGTGAATTTGGCCAGCTTTTCATGCGCGGCTTTCTTGGTGTCGGCGCTCATCCACTCGAGGCCGTCGATGCTCTGGCCGTAGGCGGTCAGCAGGTTCTGCACCAGCTTTTCCATCTTGGCTTTGGCGGCCGGCGGGAAATGCTTCTCGACATAGATCTTGCCAACGGCTTCGCCAATGGCGCCGTCGATGGTTTGCACGGCACGCTTCCAGCGCGGTTGCTGCTCTTGGGTACCGCGCAGCGTCTTGCTGTAGAAGTTGAAGTTTTCGTCATCGAACGCTTTCGCCAGCACCGGAGCGGCGCCGCTCAGCACTTGCCATTTCGCGTACAGCTTCCAGTCGTCCAGCGAGGCAGACTTGATGACTTTGCCGAATGTCGTGACGTAGCTCGGCTGGGCAACCACGACATTGGCCTGATTGCCGATACCAAGACCTTCGACAAAGCCTTTCCAGTCGACATCGCCCGTCAGCGTGTTCAGCTTGGCCGTTTCCACCTTGTTGTAGGTTTTTTGCGGATCGCGATTTTCAACCCGGGTCCATTGGCCCATGGCCAATTTTTCTTCCAGGGCATAAACCTTCTTGGCGCTGGCGGCCGGATCTTTCAGGTTGGCCAGCTTGAACATGGTTTCGATGTGCTTCAGGTAAGCCGCGCGAATGGCTTGATCTTTCTCATCGTTCTTTTTCTTCACATCGTAGTAATCACGATCCGGCAAACCCAGACCGCTTTGATAGAAGTAGCCGATGTACTGGCTGGCATCTTTCTCGTCGTTGTTGACGAAGAACGCCACCGGCGTGTTGACGCCTTCGCGTTGGGCCTTGGCAAACCAGGCGACCAGCGCATTTTTGTCTTTCAGCGCATCGATGTCGGCAAAGTACGGCTCGACCGGCTTCATGCCGAGCTCTTCGCGCTTGGCTTCGTTCATGTAGCTGTTGTAGAAGTCGCCGACTTTCTGCGCTTCGCTGCCCGGCGCGTTGGTGGCGGTGGCCGAAGCTTCGATGATTTCTTTCAGGTGGGCTTGGGCATCGTCAGCCAGTTTGGTGAACGAGCCGTAATTGGATTTGTCGGCCGGGATTTCGGTGGTCTTCAGCCAGGTGCCGTTGACGTGGCGGAACAGGTCGTCCTGGGCGCGCACAGCCTGATCAACATTGGCCGCGGCAATACCGGAGACCGGCTCCGGCGCCACTTGTTCGACGGCCGGGGCTTGCGCCGTTTCAGTCGGTTCCGGTTGCGAGTTGCAACCGGCCAGCACGGCAGCAGCCAGTGCAGACAATATCCACTTATTCATGGTCTTACCTGTGTTTTGGGGTTGGAAACACGCTGCGCAGCCTCCTCAGCCAGTCCTCGCAGCGGGCGAAGCCCGGACATGCTAACAACAGCTGTCGGCGCTGGCAGGGTCGAATTTGTTTCGGGACGTGACTGGACCGCTTGTCCGGCCAGTGTCACCCGGCGGCCACCCGGCTGGCGCGCTGCCCTTGCTATAGGGGCGGGGGAGGGGGCTGAGGACCGGGGAGTGGGGCTGTCACAGTCGCGTCGCCAATTCGTCACGGTGGCGAAACGGCCAGTCAGCAGGCTGTGCAGGTCATCTCTGCCGAGACCTTGCCATGGCCCCGAACCGCTCCTCTGTGCTTGCCGAAGCCGACCGTTTTCAAATCTGCCTTGCCGATGATGTCGCCCAGGTGCGGGCGTTGCAGCGGCTGCGCTACCAAATTTTTGCCGAGGAAATGGGCGCCGAGATTGTCGATCACGAGGGGTTGGATCGGGACCCGTTCGATCGGCATTGCCAGCATCTTTATGTCATCGACCGCGACAACGGCCAGTTGGTCGGCGGTACCCGTTTGCTCAATCGGGCTGGCGCGAAAAATGCCGGCGGCTTTTATTCGCAAGGCGAATTCCTGATGGATACCGTGTTGCAACTGACCGGTGAAATGTTGGAAGTGGGCCGCACCTGTATTCATCCCGATTATCGCGATGGCAGCGGCATCGCGCTGCTCTGGCAAGGTTTGGCGGCGCTGTTCCGTCAGCAGCAAGTCAAGCATCTGTTTGGCTGCGCCAGCGTGCCACTGCGTGGCGACAGCACCCATGTTCATGCGCTGATGCGGCGGTTGCGAGACAGCTATCAGCTGCCGGAATCGCTTGCTGTCAAAGCGGTCAACCCGACTCCGGCAGTCGGTGAGCTGACCAACATCGATTTGGCCCAGATCACGACCATCGTGCCGCCACTGCTGAAAGCGTACTTGCGGCTTGGTGCCAGAATCGGTGCCGAACCGTGTTGGGATGAGCAATTCGGCTGCGCCGATCTGTTTGTGCTGCTCGATGTCAGCGAGTTGAACGAGCGTTACGCGCGGCATTTTCGCGCTCGCTGAGCGCGGCCTTCATTATGCAGATGCCCGTTGCAGTTCTGTACAAACCGCTTGCGGTCGGCTGGAAAAGTTGGCGCCGCCTGCGGCAAGGTCTGCGCTTTGTGTTGATACTCAGCTGGATTGGTTGCGGCTTGCTGGCGCTGATTCTGTTGCGCTTGTTGCTACCGTGGCGGACGGTTGAACGCTGTTTGCAACCGCTGATGCCGACCTGGATGCGGGTGGCGTGTCTGTTTATCGGTGTCGGCATTAGCCGTGCCGGTGCGCTGCCCGCCGCCGGCAGCTTGTTGCTCAGCAATCATGTTTCCTGGCTGGATATCGTGGTGATCGGCGCCCAGTTGCCGGTACGTTTTGTTGCCAAAAGCGAGGTGCGGCATTGGCCGATCATCGGTCTGCTGGCAGCCAGCGCCGGGACGATTTTTCTGCAACGTGGCAAGCGAACCGGTGACAACAGTAGCGAGCAGATCCGCAGTAAAATCCAGCAATTACTCAACGCCGGTGAGACGGTGCTGCTGTTTCCGGAAGGGACCACCGGCTGTGGTGGTGAGTTGCGCCATTTTCATTCCCGCTTGCTGCCGGCCGACAAGGCGGTGGTGCCGCTGGCCTTGGCCTATCGGGGGCGCGGCGCGGCAGCCGTGCCGTTTATCGGCCGCGATACGTTTGCCAGCAGCTTGTGGCTCATTCTGGCTGAGCACGATTTGCATGCGCATATTCAGCTGCTGCCAGCGATCTCCGGCAATCCGAAGCAGCAGGCGAGTGCCGCGCAGTGTGCGGTGGCGGCCGTGCTTTACCCCATGCCAACGGTGGAGTTGTGAATCGGTGGTAAAAAGAAAAGGCCGGTCAGTTGACCGGCCTTTTCCATTTGCGATGCTTGCTTAGCTGTAATAGGGCGCATCACCGGTGGCGTGTTCGGTGATGTCGCGCACACCGGACAGCTCCGGGAATTTTTCCAGCAAGGTTTTTTCGATGCCGTGTTTCAGCGTCACATCGACCTGGCTGCAGCCGTGGCAGCCGCCACCAAATTGCAATACCGCGACGCTGTCGCTGGTCAATTCCACCAGAGTCACTTTGCCGCCGTGCGAGGCCAGCTGCGGATTCACTTCGGCTTCCAGAATGTAATTGACCCGGTCGGCCAGTGGCGCATCGGCACTCACTTGCGGCGTTTTGGCATTTGGCGCTTTCAGGGTCAGCTGCGAGCCCATGGTGTCGGTTTTCAGATCAATTTCGGCATCGACCAGAAACGGTTCGCTTTCCGGATCGACAAAAGCGGAAAAACCGTCGTAATCGAATTTGACATCGGTGCTTTCCACGGCGCTCGGCGGGCAGTAGGACACGCCGCACTCGGCGCGCGCGGTACCGGGGTTGACCACGAACACCCGGATATGGGTATCGGCTTCGCTTTGCTGGCTCAGCAATTTGCGGAAATGGGCCTGGGCAGTTTCGGTGATGCGGATCATGGTGACGACTCGGTTGGTGTCCGCCCCGGTCAATGGTGGCGGCAGCGGTTGTCTGCAAGTGGCTGATGCGGATCATACCGCCATCGCGGCCGGCTTTCACGGCAACCGCCAGCGGGCGAGTAGCCCTGATTTTTCTCCGGGCTTTGGCGCGTGACCGTCATATTGCGTATGCTCCGTGCCAGAAGTGCTTGCGGAGCCTGTCGGATGAATCCTGTACCTGTCGCGGCCCGGTCGCTGCGGTTTTCGCTGCGGTCGTGTTCTCTGCGGTCCCTGTCGTTGGCTATCGTGCTGACGTCATGGCTGACGCTGCCGGCACAGGCGGTCGAGCTGTCGTATTACTTCGACAAGTTGGTCCCCGGCAGCAGCAACCTCGATCCGGAGGTGCCGGCGCCGTCCGAGCTGCTCGGCTTTGAAGTCGGCGAATGGCATGTCCGGCCCGAGCAATCGGTGGATTATCTGCAGTTGCTGGCGCGGCGCTCGCCACGCGTGCTGGTTGAGGAGATTGGCCGCACCCATGAGCAGCGGCCGCTGCTGCAGGCCATCATCTCCAGCCCGGCCAATCGCGCCCGCATCGATGAAATCCGCGCCGCGCGCGCTGCCGGCAAGAACGACGGACCGTTGATTGTCTGGCTCGGTTACAGCGTGCATGGCAACGAGGCCAGCGGTGCCAACGCGGCCTTGCTGATGGCGTATTACCTTGCTGCGGCCCGCGACCCGGCTCTGGAAAAGCTGCTCGAACGGACCGTGATTATTCTCGACCCGGCGCTGAATCCGGATGGCATGACCCGGTTCAGCAGCTGGGTCAACAGTTACCGGGGTCGGGTATTGGTGCCAGACAATCTGCACGCCGAGCACCGCGAGATCTGGCCCAACGGTCGCGGCAATCATTATTGGTTTGATCTGAATCGCGACTGGCTGATGGTGCAGCAGCCGGAGTCCTATGCCCGGGTGCTGAAATTCCAGGAATGGAAACCGCATGTGCTCGGTGACTTCCATGAAATGGGCACCGACGGCACCTACTTTTTCCAGCCCGGCGTGCCGGCCCGGCAAAACCCGCTGACGCCCGCGGAAAATCTGAAACTCACCGATGCCATCGCCCGTTATCACGCCGCCGCGTTCGATGCGGACAAACGGCTTTACTACAGCAAAGAAGGCTTCGACGATTTCTACTACGGCAAAGGCTCCACCTATCCCGATATTCAGGGCAGCGTTGGCATTTTGTTCGAGCAGGCCAGCGCGCGCGGCCACGTTCAAAACAGCAAGAACGGGCCGATCAGTTTTCCGTTTGCCATTCGCAATCAGTTGACCACGTCGCTGTCAACGCTGCGTGCGGCGGATGAGCAGCGTCAGCAATTGATGAGTTACCAAAGCCAGTTCTATGCCGATGCCGCGGCCGAAGCCAGCAAAGACGAGCAGCGGGCGATTGTCTTCGCGGAGCCGAGCGATCCGGCCCGGGAATACCAGTTTTTGCGGGTGCTGCAGGCCCATGGCATTGTCATCAACAAGCTGGCGGCGGACGTCCGTGTTGACGGCAATTTTTTTGCTGCCGGGCGCGCGTATGTGATCGCGTTGGAGCAGCGCCAATATCGCTTGATCAAATCCCTGTTCGAGACGCGCAAGGCTTTTGCCAGCAACGTGTTCTACGACGTCTCGGCCTGGACCTTGCCGCTGGCCTTTGATATGCCGCAGGCAAGTCTTGGCAAAAGCCAGTGGCGACGCGAGCTGCTCGGTGAGCGGGTGCAAAAGCTGACGCCACCGGCCGGCAAAGTGCAAGGCGACAGCGAGCTCGCGTATGCCTTTGCCTGGGACAGCTATTACGCGCCGCGCGCCGCTAACCAGTTGCTGCGCGAAGGCTACAAACTGCGCGTGGTCACCAAACCGATGACGGTCAAATCGCAGGGCGCCAGCCGTGAGCTCGCGCGCGGCAGCATCGTGATCCCGCTTGGCATTCAGTCAGCGCCGGTCGACAAACTGCGGGCATTGCTCGCGGACATCGCCAATCGCGACGCCATCGATGTCTGGCCGCTGCAATCCGGTTATGCCGAGGCCGGCACGGATCTCGGCAGCCCGAGCCTGAAAGCGCTGGCAACGCCGAATGTGTTACTGCTCATTGGTGCCGGTGTTGATGCCAACAGCGCCGGTGAAATCTGGCACTTGCTCGATTACCGGATGCATTTGCCGCTGACCATGAGCCACCTCGGCGGCTTTGCCGATGTGAACCTCAATGACTACAGCCATTTGATTCTGGCCGACGGTCGCTACAAGAGTCTCAACGACGAGCAGAGCAAGCGCATTGCCGAGTGGGTCAAGGCCGGCGGCACTCTGATTGCAATCGATGGCGCCGTGCAATGGGCCAGCCAGCAGGACTTTGTCCGCAACAAGTTGCAAACTGAAACTGACACCGGTGACAAACGCCTGCCCTACGCCAGCATGGAAGAAAAAGAAGCCGAGAAAAAAATTGCCGGCGCGATTCTGTTGGCCAATCTGGATCGCAGTCATCCGCTCGGTTTCGGTTTTGCCCGCGATACCCTGCCGCTGTTCCGCACCCACACCGACGTGCTGCCGCCATTGAAAAGCCCGTACGCCACCGCCGCGCAATTCACCGATGCGCCGGTGCTGGCCGGCTTTGTTTCTGAAGACAACGTCAAGCGTCTGGCCGGCTCGGCTGCGCTCGCCGCCGAGAAAGTCGGCAACGGCACCATCGTACTCGCCACCACCTCGCTGGCGTTTCGCGCCAGCTGGTTTGGCAGCAGCAAGCTGCTGATGAATGCGATTTTCTTTGCGCCGATTATCGACAAACCGGCGGACCCGGGCGCCAACGTCGAATGAAACTCACGCTCAGCCACGTCCCCGGCCAATGGGCCGTTTGCCGGCTTGCCCCCGGCACCGATTGCCAGTTGGTGCAAGACGCGATCTTCAACATCACCTGGACGCCGGAAGAAACCTCGCTCGTCTGCCGCTACAACGCCGCCCCGAAAGCCGTACCGGTGCAAGGCCCGTTCGCGATGCTGAAAGTGCAAGGTCCACTCGATTTCAGCTTGACCGGCATCATGGCCGCATTGACCCAGCCACTGGCCGCAGCCGGCATTTCGATCTTCGCCATTTCAACGTACGACACGGATTATCTGCTGGTCGGCGAAAACAAGCTGACTGAAGCGGTAAGCACGTTGCAGGCTTCTGGTTTTGAGGTGGTGTAAATCCGGCGCAATGCCCTTCGGTTGTTACGCGCCACACTCTGTCCGTAGTTAATGTTGGCGGTAAAAAATTGGTGAATTAAAAATGAAGCTTGGTCGACGCGGTTTTTTCATCTTTTCGGTTCTGCTTCTGGCCGTAATAGTTGCCTATCTGATATTGGGCCACCTAATCAATAACCGTTTCTCGTTTGACAAGGTTGGTGCCGACTCCGTGGACGTGGATGGCAAAGAACGTGCTGCTGCGATAGCTCGTTCATCGGTAGTTAGCAAGAATGGCTTGGTGCCTCGCACAAACTCTCCGGAAAACGGATGCCTGCCATTTAGCGCTCTTCAATTGACAGAGGAATGGAAGCGGTCAGAGGCTTGGCTTGAGTCGATAGGGG
Organism: Permianibacter fluminis; assembly: GCF_013179735.1. Classification (NCBI taxonomy): domain Bacteria; kingdom Pseudomonadati; phylum Pseudomonadota; class Gammaproteobacteria; order Pseudomonadales; family Pseudomonadaceae; genus Permianibacter; species Permianibacter fluminis. The sequence continues at coordinate 1,814,548 of NZ_JABMEG010000001.1, forward strand.
TCTTGGTCTTCGATCCTGTTACCAGAGAGCAATTTATCGGACATAGTGCATATGTCACCTATTCGGAAGCAAATCTTACGCAAATGGCAGGAAATGGAGATCCAATGGCAGCGCTTGTGCTTGGTGAAATCCGGGGTGGCCAAGCGGATATCATCATTGATGGAACCAGCGTTAGTCCTGAAGGCCAAGAACAAGCATTGCACCTGCTTGACGAGTCACGAAAGCTGCTGTTGCAGGCCGTGCTTGACGGTGGATACATCGCGGCTTTGACTTCCGTCGGAATGAGCTACGGTTCTGAGCTGCAATTGCTTAAGAAACGAGGAATATTGAGCCCTGAACGTGAGATCGAGCTTCAATTGCTGGCTTATCGGTATGGCGAGGCGACGGAAGCCCTTGTCGCCGGACTCAATGAAGAGTTTTTCACCACTGATGCGAGCTTACCTAAGGCGGAGCTTGATGCCGCGCTGGCCGATACCGTTGCTGCGCTTGAAGCCGAACGTCAACTGCGCGGCTTCCTTCCATTGAAGACGCAAGTTCCTCCAGAAAGACTTTGGGTATTGGCGCAAAAAATTTGTAGTCAGCGTAGTCCCAACTAGGATTCATGCGTGCTAAGCCGCTCCGCGGATTCGCACCTACGTCAACATGCCATACCGTATTTCGCCGGAGTGGCAAAAGTTTTTTTGCGCGAAGCGTGCTGTTGACCTTTCTCGCCCGTTCGACGAGCCGAGCAGCGGAATGGAGTCTGGGTTAACCGCCCGTAACGAAGTGAAGGGGCGAGGCAGGAAGCCGAAGCCTTTTCAGGCTGCACATGGACGTGCTGTCTGAAAAGCCCCAGACGGAATGAGCAGCGCAGGGCACCGCGCGAAGCGCGGCTCGGAGCCGGGCATGTTTCTTTGGTAGCTTTCTTTGCGCCAAAGAAAGCTACTCGCCCGCCGGTGCGAGAACCGGCGATCTCGAACATCGATAGGTGCTTAAGATAGGCGTACGATTAAGATTTTCCGATTTTGATTACACCGGCTTTATGTGCAGGGTCTCATTGTGTTTTGCTACCCTTCGAGGCCAAACATGGTTTTCGATTCGGCGACTATAGAGGAGCTTAGAGATTGATACGAAGATGGCTGGCAAATATTGTCGTTGTCCTCGTTCTTGTTTGCGGCGTTTGGGGCACTTTTCGCTGGCACAAGTCTGGTCGCGAGGCGCTCGTCTACATCGTGCTGTTGGGCGTTATTGTCGTGATTATGCTGTTACTATCTCTAGGGAGAAGCAAACCTAGGGATGATGAGCGGGATGTATAGGAAGTCCTCCAAATTCCTGATGATTCTCGTGCGCAAAAATACTGAATATCACATATACACATAGCACGACGCATCAAGCTGTAAGAGCTTAAAAGAAAAAAGGCGCCTTTCGGCGCCTTTTGAATTTGGTGGTGATGGGCAGAGTTGAACTGCCGACCTGAGGGTTATGAATCCTCCGCTCTAACCGACTGAGCTACATCACCAGCCCTGTTTTTAGCCAGAGGCCAAAACAGGCCTCGCCGGCAGGCCGGCGAGGGGCGCGTATTGTCAAAAATGGGCCGGTGACTGTCAAGGTCGAATGCGCGCCCGGCGTCAAAATATGCCGCCGATCAGACCGTGCGCAGGTACCAGTCGTAGTCCAGCGGGCTGACTTCGCCATAAAACTCGGCCAGTTCGGCTTGTTTGGTGGCGACATAGGTGTCGATGAAGCCGGCCGGGAAGTACTGGCGAATGAAGTCGGAACTGGCAAAGGCGTCGATGGCCTGCTGCCAGTTTCTGGGCAGGGCCTTGCTGCCCTGACCGCCAGCGGCGAGCTTGCCAGCGTCGCCGACGGCCGGGGCGCCGGGGTCGAGCTGCTTGACCAAGCCGTCGTGGGCGGCGGCGAGGATGCCGGCAAGCACCAGATAGGGGTTGGCGTCGGCACCGGCGACCCGGTGTTCCAGCCGGCGCGCGGCCGGGCCGCTGGCGGGCACCCGCAGGCTGACAGTGCGGTTGTTGATGCCCCAGGCGGTGTTGATGGGCGCGTAGCAGCCGGGCCGCAATCGGCGGTAACTGTTGGCATGCGGTCCGAACAGCAACATGCTGTCGGCCAGATGTTTCTGCAGGCCGCCGATGGCATGGTGCAGCTGCGGCGAACCGGCTGGTGACGGATCGGCAAAGACATTGTGGCCGGCTTGGTCAATGACGCTCATGTGCACATGCAGGCCGCTGCCGGACTCCTGCGCATACGGCTTGGCCATGAAGGTGGCGATGTAACCGTGTTTGAGCGCGACGCCTTTGACCACGCGCTTGAACAGCACCGCCTGATCCATCGCCCGCAGGGCATCGTCCTGATGGTGCAGCACAATCTCGAATTGGCTCGGGCCATATTCCGAAATCACGGTTTCGGCCGGAATGCCCATGCTGACTGCGGTGTCGTGCACCTCGGTCAGGAAGGTCGCGAAATCATCGAGTTCATTGGCTTCGTAACCGCGGATCAGGGTTGGCCGTTCACCGGTGCGCGGATTCTTTGGCGGCTGGATGTGGCCATCGGCGGTGCGCTCGCGCTCCACCAGATAAAACTCCAGCTCGGCGGCCACCACCGGCCGCAAGCCCATCTTTTGGAAATGCTGCAGCACGCCGGCCAGCACTTGTCGCGGATCTTGTGGCGTCGGTGTGCCGTCGGGTTCGGACATGGTGAACAGCACTTGGCCATAACGCTCACCGAGCCACGGTGCCGGGGTCAGTGTGCCGGGCACCGCTTGGCACCAGCGATCGGAATCGCCGTCCTGCCAGACCAGATCGTAGTGGGCGATGTCTTTGCCGGTGACGTCGAGCCACAGTATCGAGCTGGCGACACCTCGGCCGTGTTGGAAAAATTCTTCCAGCTCGGCCAGCGTCAGGCGCTTGCCGCGCAGCACGCCGTTGTTGTCGCTGATCAGCGCGTAGAAATGATCGACAAGCGGATAGCGGCGGCGAAAGTCTTGCAGTTCGGTGAGCAGCGGCTGAGCGCTTTGCATGTTCATGGTGTGGACTCCGTTGATCGTTATTTTCGTTCTTCTTGGCTAAGGGTTGTGGTGGGAGCGGCTTTAGCCGCGATTGAGCGTGAGCCGAGCAATCGCGGCTAAAGCCGCTCCCACAGAAAGAAACGGCGATCAGCCGGCAGGTTGCGACAGGTGCTTGAGCAGCAGCAGGCAGTCGTCGAGCGCGTTCAGCAGGGCATCGATATCGGCGCGCTGGGTTTGCGGTGAAACCAGGCACATGTGATGAAAAGGCGTGACCAGTACGCCGCGATTGAGCAGTGCCAGATGCAGCGCAGCGCCCAGGTCGTGATCGTCTTCGCGGGCTAGGGCTTCGGCACCGGTGCGCGGTACGGTCGGGGCAAAAATCCATTCACAGCGGGCACCAACTTGTGCAATCGACCACGGCAGTTGGTGCCGGCCGAAAAGTGCGCGCAAGCCATCGGCCAGATATTCCGCCAGCGGCAGCATGTGCGCATACGCCTCGTGGCTCATGACGTCGCTGAGCATCGCGCGCATGGCGCGCAGCGTCAGCAGATTGGCGGCGAGTGTGGTGCCCATGCCGCTGTGGCCCGGCTCACGCTGATCGCGCACGCGATTCATCGCCGCGAACACCTCGGCGGTGAAACCGTACACCGCTGCGCACAGGCCGCCGGCAATCGGTTTGCCAAGCACCAGAAAGTCCGGCTGCAGTTGGTGGGTGCCGGTGTAACCGGCCCAGCCGCTGGAAATGCAATGGGTTTCATCGATGGCGAGCAGCACGCCGTATTTTTTGCACTCGGCTTGGGCAAAGGCCCAGTAGCCCTCATCCGGCAAGACCATGCCGCAATTGGTCATCACCGGCTCGGCCAGCAACACGACGATATCGCCGCGCGCCAGGGCGGCTGACAACGCCGCGCGATCATTGAATTCAATGGCAACCGTGCTGTCACTCAGATTGAAAATCTGGCCGATCAAACCGGGCCGATTGACGGTGCGACCGTCGTGCAATTGCACCATCGTTTCTTCGACGGTGCCGTGATAGCAGCCGTTGAAAACCAGCACTTTGTCTTTCTTGGCATCCGTCAGCGTGGCGATAGCGCGCGCCCAGCGCAGCAGCGCCCGGTTGGCGTCAGTGGCGGTAGCGGTGACTTGCCAGTACGGCAGCCCGAAACGTTCGGCCAGATGGGCGGCAACAACGGCTGCATCGGCGCCGGGCAGCATCGCGGTCAGGCCGTCGCCAGCGTGATCGCGCAGCACGCGCTGCACCGGTGCCGGCGAGTGGCCAAACATGGCACCGGTATCGCCGAGGCAGAAGTCGCGGTAGTGGTTGCCATCGATATCGGTCAGGGTGATGCCGCGGGCACTATCAATCACCAGCGGCACCGGGGTGCCCCAGTCACGCATCCAGTGCATGGGCACGCCGCCGGGCAGGTGGGCTTGGGCCTGCTCGAACAGCGCGCAGCTTTGCGGCCGGCGGGCAAGAAAGGCCTCGGCTTCCTGTTGATGCAGGGCGGCAATGGCCTTGGGGCTGATGGTGCCCAAGGCCGCGGCAAGCTGGGTCACGACGCGCTCCTGAAACGCACCAGCGGGCAGAGACCCTGTGCTGGCCGTCAAAGATATTGGACTGAGTGTTGATTATGCTAAACAGACAGGAATATGGGGGTGTCTGGGGCAGGCTGTCAATCGGGCGGTTGACGGGTTCGACCTTTCGATAGCGCTGATGGCGCGGCAGGTGCAGGCCCGGGCAAAGGACTATGCTGGGCACTATTGCGCATCCGGGTTGCACCGTATGGCCGAATCCGGCAAGGTGTTCAGCGCTGCGGAACGGCCCCGGAAAATACCGAAAAGTTCTGTACATTCAGATACATAATGCAGGAGTGTGGACCCTTGAAACGGATCTTTTTATCGGCGGTTCTGAGCGCGCTGGCCACGGCGGCGTGTACCCACAACATGGCAAGCACCGATTCGGTGCGGGTGTTGTCCGCCAGCAATGAGCTGCGCCAGGTAGTGGCTGACGGCAACGCCATCACCAGCCTCAACAAGGCCTGGGCCGAAAAGCGGCAGGTGGTGCTGAAACGCCGCCCGGAGTTTGATTACCGGGTCGAACTTGGCGCCGGCAGCCCTAACACCTGGCTTTACTCCAGCGACGGTTACGCCGTGCTGGCCAGTGAACCCTACGGCACCATTTACCAGCTGGCTGACCGCGATGCCGTCAATCAGCTGCTCGGTATCAACCGCTAAACGCTTTTTCATCACCTGCAGGATCAGGGCGTGACATGTCTGTTGCGCCAGCCATTGATGATTTAACGAGTTGGGAGTCGACTCATGAAGCACCGCATTTTGTCGCGTCGTATGCGTATCAAACCTCTGTTCATCGCCATGCTGGCAGCAAGCCTGCCACTGGCCGCCAATGCGGCCGAGCAATTGCGTTACCACAATGATTACCGGCACACCGTCAAGATGGTGCTGGCACCGACTCAGGCGAACAGCAAAGTCGGTTTGCGTGATGAAGCGCTGGCGCGCGATTTTCTGAGCCAGCACGCCGAGCAATTTGGCTTGGCCAAAAATCTGGCCAATCTGCAGCTGACCAAAACCCGGCAGAGCCTGACCGCGACGCACTATTACTTCCAACAAGTACTCAATGGCGTGCCGGTGCTGCACGGCGAAGCGATTGTGTCGATCGGCAAGAAAGATGGCCGCGTCATTCGCTCGTACAACAATACTTATCCGAGCGCTGGTGTTATTAACAAATCAGCTAAACCAGCGCTGCTGGCGGAGCAAGCGCTGGAAACTGCGTGGGACTATATGCAAGGCAGTGGCAGCCTGCGCTTCAAGCCAAGCGCCGAGCTCTATTACGTCAATGTTGCTGACAAGCTGGTGCTGGCTTATCGAACACAAATTTCTGCCGACCAACCGCGCGGTGCGTGGGAGCATTTCGTTGATGCCAGCTCAGGTGAGGTGCTGAGAGCGGTTCGCATTGATTTGCCACGCAAGACAGCGGCGAATCCTCCGGAGTACGGCTCGCTTTGGCCTGCCGCAGCCGCCAACCCCGCTCATCGTCCGTTGCGGGAATCGATCTCGATGTGGCAGGCAAAACAGGAAGCCAAGCAGCCTGCTGTTAATGCTCTAAAGGTCAATGGTACCGCTCTAGTTTTTGATCCAGACCCGCGGACCACACAAAAGAGTTATGCGCTGACGAATACTTCAACCGTTCCCGACTCAGCCTATTTAACCAAGAACTTGAACGACATCGAATTCAGTGGCGGTGTTTTTCGTTTAAATGGGCCTTGGGTTCGTATTGTCGAAATTGCGAATCCGGTATCAGCGCCGAGTACTGACGCCGATGGCAATTGGACGAACAAGCGCGGCAATAATGCATTTAATGACGTGAACACTTATTACCATCTTGATCAGAGCCAGCGTTACATTCAAGCAATGGGCTTTACTGGCGGCACTGCGGTGCTTGAGCGGGCGATGGATGTCGATACTAATGGCCTAAATGGCGATGATAACTCTCAGTATGTCTACGGGGGTGGTGGCGACTATCTGGAGTTCGGACACGGCTGTGTTGACGACAATGAAGATGCCGATGTGATCCTGCATGAATATGGCCATGCGATTAATTACGACATCAACAATAACTGGGATGGCGGCGATACTGGCGCGATGGGCGAAGGCTTTGGTGATTATTGGGCGGGCTCATACAGTTACAGCACGACCAATGGTCAAGTTTTCGACCCCAACCAAGTTTACACATGGGATGGGCCTGGCTGCTGGGACGGGCGGCGCATGGATATGACGCAATATCAATTCAGTCCGGCCATCACGTATGGTGCGCATGAGCAGGTCGGTAGCGTGCTGGGCGATGAGTTGTGGTCCACTCCGCTGTTTCAATCATTGGTGGAGTTGATGCGCCAAGGCGTGCCACGCGATGAGGTGGATCAGATTATTTTGGAGGCCCAATTTGGTCTTGGCGCCAACCTGACCATGACGGATATGGCAACGGCTACCGTTGCCGCCGCAGAGGCTTTATTCCCTGCCGGTCCGCATGCTGGAGTGTTTCAGTCAAAGTTCGAGCAAGTAAACATTCTTGCTCCAACAGGCAATCGGCCTCCAATAGCTCGTGTCAGCCAAGCCACCATCAATGTCTCGACTGGCGCCAGTGTTAGCCTTAATGCGTCAACCAGCAGTGACCCGGATGCAGACAGTCTTACCTATCTTTGGGAGAAAACCAGTGGTGGGACAATCACTCTGAGCGGGGCAGCCAGTGCTCAAGCGAGCTTTATGGCTCCTAGTGCCGCTGACACCCTTACATTTACTGTTCGGGTTGACGATGGCAACGGCGCGTCCGATATAAAGACCGTGCAGGTCAATGTGACCGCACCGACCTCAAATGGCGGTGGTGGGAGCGGTGGCGGCGGTGGCGGTGGTTCGCTCGAAGTGTTGGGCTTGGCGGTTGTGGCCATGCTCGGCTTGCGCCGTAAGCGTCGCTAGTTGACGCGTGCAGTTCAGCAAAACGGGGAGCGTTGCTCCCCGTTTGCTTTTGTGCTGAACACGATGCCCCGATGACCCGCTGGCGCTTTCATCGGCGTTGCCTATCCTAATCATCGAAAGCATTGACTGTCCGGTGGTGACCCGTCGTCGTACCCTGCTTCCAGCCGCATTGAGTCGTCAATTGATCCCATGCTTGCGGTGACAATGCGTTGGTGGAGTGTGTCCGCCAAGCAACGTTGACTGCGAAACCTGCCCAGGAGAACACCATGTCGAATGAAGCAAAATGCCCTTTCTCGGGCGCGGCCCGAGCCACTGCCGCAGCCGGGGCGTCGGCAAATGCCCGCTGGTGGCCGAACCAACTGAATCTCAAAATCCTGCACCAGCATTCGAACAAATCGAATCCGATGGGTGAGCAGTTTGATTACGCCAGCGAATTCAAGAAACTCGATCTCGCCGCGCTGAAGCGCGATCTGCATGCGCTGATGACCGATTCGCAAGCCTGGTGGCCGGCCGATTGGGGCCACTATGGCGGACTGTTCATTCGCATGGCTTGGCACAGCGCCGGCACCTATCGCATCGCTGACGGCCGTGGTGGCGGTGGCGCCGGCAATCAACGTTTTGCGCCGCTCAACAGTTGGCCGGACAACGGCAACCTCGACAAGGCGCGCCGGCTGCTGTGGCCGATCAAGAAGAAATACGGCAACAAGATTTCCTGGGCAGATCTGATGATCCTTGCCGGCAATTGCGCGCTGGAATCGATGGGCTTCAAGACCTTCGGTTTTGCCGGTGGTCGTGCCGATATCTGGGAACCGGAAGAAGACATCTACTGGGGCAGTGAAAACAGCTGGCTCGGTGATCAACGCTACAGCGGTGATCGCCAACTCGAGAATCCGCTGGCGGCCGTGCAGATGGGACTTATCTACGTCAACCCGGAAGGCCCGAATGGCAACCCGGATCCGGTCGCGTCCGGTCGTGACGTCCGCGAAACGTTTGCGCGCATGGCAATGAACGACGAAGAAACGGTTGCCCTGGTTGCCGGCGGTCACACCTTCGGCAAAGCGCATGGCGCCGGCGATCCGGCTTTGGTTGGTCGCGAACCGGAAGGCGCGGCTATCGAAGAGATGGGGCTGGGCTGGAAAAATGCATTCGGTAGCGGCAAAGGTGTGCATACCACCACCAGCGGCATCGAAGGTGCGTGGAAGCCAAACCCGACCCGCTGGGACAACGGTTACTTCGACATGCTGTTTGGTTACGAGTGGGAACTGGTCAAGAGCCCGGCCGGCGCGCATCAATGGCTCGCCAAAGACGTAAAACCGGAACACCTCATCCCGGACGCGCATGATCCGTCGAAAAAGCATCGACCGATGATGACCACCGCCGATTTGTCCCTGCGCTTTGATCCGGCCTTTGAAAAAATTGCCCGCCGTTTTCACAAAAATCCGGCGGAATTTGCTGACGCTTTTGCTCGTGCCTGGTTCAAGCTGACGCATCGCGACATGGGACCGCGAGCACGCTATCTCGGCCCGGATGTGCCGGCCGAAGAACTGCTTTGGCAGGATCCGCTGCCAGCGCGGGATCACGAGTTGATCACGACGCAGGACATTGCGGCGTTGAAGGCCAAGGTGTTGGCGTCCGGTTTGTCGATTGCGCAATTGGTCAGCACGGCTTGGTCATCCGCCGCCAGCTTCCGCGGCTCCGACAAGCGCGGTGGTGCTAACGGCGCTCGCATCCGGCTGGCGCCGCAGAAGGACTGGCCAGTCAATCAGCCGGCCGAGTTGGCGAAAGTGTTGAAGACGCTTGAAGCGATTCAGGCCGAATACAATCGTAGCCAAACGGGCAACAAAAAAGTGTCACTGGCTGATTTGATCGTGCTGGCGGGTGATGCGGCTGTGGAAGCGGCGGCCAAAAAAGCCGGTCACGATCTCAGCTTGCCCTTTGCTGCCGGCCGTACCGATGCCTCGCAAGCGCAAACCGATGTTGAATCGTTTGCGGTGCTGGAACCGGTTGCCGATGGCTTCCGCAATTACCAGCGTCCCGGCCTCAATGCCCCGGCGGAAGAGCTGCTGCTGGATCGGGCGCAGTTGCTGACGCTGACGGCACCGGAAATGACGGTGCTGATTGGCGGCATGCGGGCGCTGAACGTCACGGTCGGGCAGGCGAAGCACGGCATCCTGACCGCGACGCCGGAAACGCTGAGCAATGATTTCTTCGTCAATTTGCTCGACATGAACATCGAGTGGAAGCCTTCCGCTGTCGCGGGAATCTATGAGGGCCATGAGCGGGCGAGCGGCAAGCTCAAGTGGACGGGAACACGCGTCGATCTGGTGTTTGGCTCCAACTCCGAGCTGCGCGCCTTGGCCGAGGTTTATGCCAGCGATGACAACAAGGCAAAGTTCGTCAAGGATTTTGCTGCAGCCTGGACCAAAGTCATGAATCTGGATCGCTTTGATCTTCGCTAGATAACGCGGAGCACGATTGTCCTTTGCGGCAACTCGCGTTTGCTGAAATATGCTTCTTCTGTGCAGAAAAACAAAAAGGCGGCCACTGGCCGCCTTTTTGTTTTCAAGAAAAAGAGCAATTTACGGCGCGCGAACCAGTTCGACACGGCGGTTGCGGCTGCGGCCAGCTTCATCGGCATTGCTGGCAACAGGCGCCAAGGGCCCGACGCCGTGCGCGCTGAGCCGATCCTTGGCAATGCCATATTGCTTGACCAGTGCGTCGACCACGGTGTTGGCGCGCTTTTGTGACAGCTCGCTGTTTTGCGCAAGGGCCCCGACTGTATCGGTATGGCCGACTACATACAGCTTCAAACCGGTTTGCGTTTTCAGGATCTGGGCAATCGCGTCCAACGCTGGTTTGGAATCCGCTTTCAGCTCGGCCTTACCGGTGTCGAAATACAAGTCATACACCGAGGCCTTGCCGGTCGCCTTCAGGGCGCTGTCGAGGCTGCTGACCGTGGTGCGGGTATCGGCCTGAATCAGGCCAGTGGCCATGGCCTGTTGCTCCAGAATGTCGAGCTGGGCGTGGATAAAGCCGCCTTCACCATTTTGGGAGATGTGCAACGCGACATACGTCGCTGCTTGCTCATCACCCCGCTTGGCGGCGAGGTAAAACTGCCGGTCCTTGCTACCGGCGGTGTAGAGCACGCGGTCGCTCCAGAATGAAGTGCTGCCGCAGGCAAGATGCTTGCACTGGAACAGGACTTGAAAGCCGGCGCTGGTCAACGCCTGTTCGTAGCTGCGATAAGCAGCCAGCAAACTGGCGCTGGCCGGAATGTCGTAAGACGTTTTGGTCAGCTTGCCTTCCAGTGTCTGCTTCTTCACGCTGGCAAACGAGGCTTCCTGAAGCGTGGGTGCGCTCAGCACCAATTCGTATTCATCAAAGTCGACCGCGACTTGCTTGAGAATTTTTGATCCGGGATAACGTGACAGCAGCGGGTGATCCTTGCCGCGGTCCGCATCAAAGGCGACGGCGAGCTGCGACAGCGCCGTCAGAGCAATGGTCAAAAGCATCAGAATGGGATTACGCACGATGCGCACGATCAGATCTCCTTGTGCTGGCAAGAGCGGGCCACCATGGCCGGCATTGCTCGGTGTGACGCCGCCGCAGTGTAATCCGCAGCGCCGCGATTGAAAACGCACGAGACGATGATCGGTTGACAGAAATGCGAAACCGGTCACGTGGACCGGTTTCGCTGATCATGCTGTCTGAACGGTGGCTGAATTAACCACCGTCAGCGACGCAGAAGCGTGGCTTAGACGTTGAAGCGGAAATGCATGACATCGCCATCCTGCACGACATAGTCCTTGCCTTCCAAACGCCATTTGCCGGCCTCTTTCGCGCCTGCTTCACCTTTGTATTTGATGAAGTCGTCATAGGAAATGACTTCGGCGCGGATAAAGCCTTTCTCGAAATCGGTGTGAATGACGGCGGCGGCTTTTGGCGCTGTGGCACCGACCGGTACGGTCCAGGCACGCACTTCCTTGACTCCGGCAGTGAAGTAGGTCTGCAGGTTCAATAGTTTGTAACCGGCGCGGATCACGCGGTTCAAACCGGGTTCGGTCAGGCCGAGTTCGGACAGAAATTCCTGCTGCTCTTCTGCTGAAAGGGCGATCAGTTCCGATTCGATGGCGGCGCAGACCGGCACTACTTCGGCGCTTTCTTTGGCGGCGATGGCGCGCACGGTATCAAGCATCGGATTGTTTTCAAAACCGTCTTCGAGCACGTTGGCGATGAACATGGTCGGCTTGGCTGTCATCAGGCCGAGTGCGCGCAGCAATTTCAATTCGGCTTCGTCCAGTTCCAGCGTCCGGACCGGTTGGCCCTCATCGAGTGCGGCCTTGGCTTTGACCAGCACGTCGTATTCGGCCTTGGCTTCCTTGTCGCCGTGCTTGGCGGTTTTTTCGGTGCGCTTGATGGCGCGGTCGACGGTGTCTAGATCCGCCAGCGCCAGTTCCATGTTGATGATTTCGATATCGCGGGCCGGGTCAACGCTGCCGGAAACGTGAATGATGTCCGGGTGATCAAAGCAGCGGACTACATGGGCAATCGCATCGGTTTCACGGATATTGGCCAGAAACTTGTTGCCGAGGCCTTCACCTTTCGAGGCGCCGGCAACCAGACCGGCGATATCGACAAACTCCATCGAGGTCGGCACGGTCTTTTGCGGATTGACGATCTTGGCCAACTCGTTCAGCCGCGCATCCGGCATCGGCACAATGCCGGTGTTCGGGTCGATGGTGCAGAACGGAAAGTTCGCGGCTGCGATGCCGGCATTGGTCAGCGCATTGAACAAAGTGGACTTGCCGACGTTAGGCAGACCGACGATACCGCAGTTGAAACCCATCTCAATTACTCCGCTATGAGGGCGTGCGACACGCTCCCTCTTTGCCAACCCTCTTCCGCAAGCGGTGAGGGCGCCAATACTGTCAGTCAATCAGACCGCTGCAGTCGCTTCGGTCAACTGACGTTTTAACCGACAAAACTGTGCAGCTTCTGCTGCGCTTTCTGAAATTCGCCGCGAATGAGCAGTTCGCTTTCGCGAAGCGCTTCGTCGATGGCAGCATCCATTTTCTCCTGCTCGGCGCGTGGCGCTTTGCCCAGCACCCAGCCCGTCACCTGTTCCCGATCACCGGGATGGCCAATGCCAATCCGCAAACGGTAGAAATCGGCGCTGTTGCCCAAAGCCGGCACGATATCTTTCAAGCCGTTGTGACCGCCGTGGCCGCCGCCAATTTTCAGCTTCAGCGTGCCGGGTGGAATATCCAGCTCGTCGTGGGCGACCAGGATTTCCTGCGGTGCGATGCGGTAAAAATTGGCCATGGCGCCAACTGCTTGCCCGCTGCGATTCATGTAAGTGGCCGGGATCAGCAAGCGCACCTGCTCGCCGGCAACAACCGCGCTCGCCGTTTCGCCGAAATACTTTGGTTCGACACTGAGTCGCACACCCAGCTTGTCGGCCAGTCGGCGAACATACCACTCACCGGCGTTGTGCCGGGTCTGCGCATATTGGGCGCCCGGATTGCCGAGCCCCACAATCAGTTTGAGTGCCACAGTCTGCTTGTCCGCTCAACTTGGTTGGTCAGCACGTTATCGGCAACAGGCCGTAAAAAAACAAAAGGCCGTTCGCAGGGAACGGCCTTCAGTACTGCAGATTGCGTGGCAGTGGCCGATCGCTGCGAGGCGAGCGGCCATTCTACCGCGGCAATCAGGCCTTCGGCGCTTCGCCTTCGGCCGGAGCGGCTTCTTCTTCCGCGCCACCCTTACGGGCATGGCAGGAGACCACGGCCTTGTTGTCACCGTGTTGCAGCGCGGTGAAGGTAACGCCAGCCGGCGCCTTCAGATCACCCAGGTGGATGATTTGGCCAACGGCCAGCGTGCTCAGATCAACCGAAATGAATTCCGGCAGATCTTTCGGCAAGCAGATGATGTCCACTTCAGTCATGTCGTGGTGAATCATCGCGCCAGCCTTGACACCCGGTGAGCCCGCTTCGTTGACGAAGTGAATGGCGACCTTGGTGTGCAGCTTCTCGTTGGCGTTCACGCGCAGGAAGTCAAGGTGTTGAACCTTCGGCTTGTACGGGTGACGTTGCACGGCCTTCAGAATCGCTTGCTCGGCAACGCCGTCGATTTTGATGGTCAGGATGTGCGAGTAAAACGCTTCGTGTTCCAGCGCCAGAATCACCTTGTTGTGGTTCAGGGTGATCGACTGGGCCGGTTTGCCGGCGCCGTAAATGACGGCCGGGATTGAGTCAGCATGACGCAGGCGGCGGCTCGCACCTTTCCCCTGGTCGTCACGCTTTTGCGCGTCGAGTTCGAACGTAATTGCCATTTTTGATGCTCCAAAAATCCGGCGACACGGAATTGTGTGACCGGTTGGCGCAACGTCCGCGACCAGACGTTACGCACTTTCATGCGGCCTTGTTGCAACCGCATAAAAACAGCACAGGCGCGGAAGTGGAAAACTGCCGCGCCTGCAAAAATTCGTTAAACAAACATCTCCGACAGCGACTCTTCCTCGCTGACCCGGCGTATCGCTTCGGCCAGCAGTGGCGCCAGTGACAGCGCCTCAATCTGCTCGCAGGTTTTGGCCTCGGAGCGCAGCGGAATCGTGTCGGCCACAATCAATTTGTCGAGGCCGGATTTGCGAACGTTCTCGACCGCGCGGCCCGACAGCACGGCATGCGTGCAGTAGGCATGCACGGTGGCGGCGCCTGCGGCTTTCAGCGCATTTGCAGCCAGACTCAGGGTGCCGGCGGTGTCGACGATGTCGTCAATGATCACGCAGTTGCGGCCTTCGACTTCGCCGATGATGTGCATCACTTCCGCGACGTTCGGCTGCGGCCGACGCTTGTCGATGATGGCCAAATCGACATCACCGAGCCGTTTGGCCACAGCGCGGGCCCGCACCACACCACCGACGTCCGGTGATACCACCATCAGGTTCGGGAAATGCTGCTTGGCGATATGGTCAATCAGCACCGGCGTTGCGTAGACGTTGTCGACCGGAATATCAAAGAAGCCCTGCACCTGATCGGCGTGCAGATCAACCGTCAGCAAGCGGTTGACGCCGACGATCGACATCATGTCGGCGACGACCTTGGCCGAAATGGCGACCCGGGCCGAGCGGACCCGGCGATCCTGACGGGCATAACCGAAGTACGGGACGACTGCGGTGATGCGACCGGCGCTGGCCCGGCGCAGCGCGTCGGCCATGATCACCAGTTCCATCAGGTTGTCGTTGGTCGGGGCGCAGGTCGACTGGATGATGAAGACATCCTTGCCGCGGACATGCTCACGAATTTCGATATTGATTTCGCCGTCGGAGAACTTGCCGACAGTCGCTTGCGAAACCTGGGTGTTGAGGCGGGCTGCGATGGCGTGTGCCAGCTCGGGGCAGGCATTGCCGCTGAAGAGCATCATGTCTGACATGCGGAACCTCGACAGGGCAGGCGTGGCGCGAAACGCGCCGGAGTTTTGCAGCAGAGAACTGAGTGTCTCTACAAAATCAGTGGCAGGAGTAGAGGGTTTGGAACCGCCGCCAATTGTGCGGTGGGATCAAAACCCGCTGTGCTGCCACTGCAACGAATAATGGCAGGGGTAGAAGGATTCGAACCTCCGAATGGCGGGATCAAAACCCGCTGCCTTACCGCTTGGCGATACCCCTACACAAACTGTTTACACACAGTCATACAACGCTGAGCGTGGTACGCCATGGGCAATGAAACCGGGCGCCAAATCGACGCATGCGTCCAACATTTGCTGCGCGTGGGTTTCATCGCGGGCCAACGCGAACACCGAACTTCCGGTGCCAGTCATGCGCGTTGGCGCCAAATTCTGCAGTCGCTCGATGAGCGTATTCACCGCCGGATACAGCGTGCGAACCAGGGGTTCGCAATCGTTTGTGGTTCGTTCAAACCAGCCCCGGTCGGCGAGGGCGCGTATTGTGCAGGGCTGATGGTCACGTGTCAACGCGGGGTGCTGGAAAATCTCGGCGGTTGGCACGGCGACCGCCGGGGTCAGCACGACATAGGTTTGCCGCGGTAAATCCAGTGCCGTCAGCACTTCGCCGATGCCGGTGGCGTAGGCGGTTTCGGCGCGGACAAAGACCGGTACGTCGGCACCCAATGCCAGACCAATTCGGGCCAGCGTCTCAACGTTCAGACCCAGTCGCCAAAGCCGGTTCAGTGCCCGCAAGGTAGTTGCGGCATTGGATGAACCGCCGCCGAGGCCGCCGCCCATGGCAATGCGCTTGTGCAGCTGGATGCCGGCACCGAGCCGGCAGCCGGTTTCGGCTTGCAGCGCCCGCGCCGCCCGCGCCACCAGATTGTCTTCGGTGGCGACGCCGGGCAGTGCCGGACTGAGGCTGATGACGCCATCATCGCGGCGGCGGAACACCATGTCGTCGCCATAATCGAGCAGCTGAAACGCTGTTTCGAGCAGGTGATAGCCGTCCGGGCGCCGGCCGGTCACATGCAGGAACAGGTTCAGTTTGGCGGGCGAGAGCAGGTTCAGTTCGGTCGTGGGCATGGTCGATTGTGAGGAAGTCAGGGGGCGGCGGGGCCGCTCAGAGTTGCCAGTCGTACAGGGCCAGCTTGAGGCTGAGTTCGGCGTTGCGGGCTTCCAATCGTTTCGGCAGCCAGAGGCCGTTCACTTCCTGCCAGGCCAGGTAATCGACCTGCCAGCCATCGGCGGTCAGTTGCTTGACCCGGCCTTCAGCATCGCGGCTGCGGACGATGGCATCCGGCCCGGCCAAGCCGCGCACCCACCAGCGCAGCCGGTTGACCGGCAATTGCCAGCCAAAATTGTCGTGCAGCAGCGACTCGATATCGGTGCTGGCGATCGGCGCGTGATCGGGCAATTCCAGAATGGCCTCGGTTGCCGAGCCGGTCAGCCGGGCCCGGGTTTCGCCGAGCGGGCCGGTCAGTTCAAAGCGGAAATCGCCCGGGGCTTCGTGCCAATCCAGGCCGGCTGAAAAGCCTTCGTTGCCGCGCTTGAGGCCGATGCGGCCATCGAGCTGCCAGCTTTGCAGGGCGCTGACTGCGGCCTCCTGCTCGCTCAGGCTTTTCGTCGGCCCGGTCTTGCCGGCACAGCCTGCCAGCAGCAAGAGCCCGGCGATCGGTGCGAAAAGTAAGTGTTTGCTACTCACTTGAGTCTTGCCATTACGGCTTTCAAGGCCTGATTGTCTGGTGCCTGCTCGGCGGCGTCCCGCCAGATCTGGCGGGCTTTTTTCTTGTCGCCCAGCTGCCACAGCACTTCACCGTAATGGGCAGCGATTTCCGGCTCAGGCTCCAATGCGAACGCACGGCCAAGCCAGTTTCGGGCGGCGTTCAGATCGCCGCGGCGGTAATGGACCCAGCCGAGGCTGTCCATGATGGCGGCGCTGGTCGGTCGGGAGCGTTGGGCGCGCTGGATCAAATCCAGTGCTTCATCGAGCTGACGGTTGTGGTCGGCGAGGGTGTAGCCGAGCGCGTTCAATGCATCGATATGGTTCGGGTCGAGCGCCAATACCCGGCGCAGATCGGCCTCGCAGCGCTCATGTTGGCCGAGTGGTTCGGCAATCAGCGCTGCGGCGTACAGCAGCTCGGTGTTGTCCTTTTGCTCGGTCAGTTCGCCATCGAGCAGCTCCAGTGCGGTCGGCATCAGGCCTTTTTCTTGGAGCAGGCCGGCGCCAGTAAGTGCCCACTGCAGTTGGGCGGCCGGCGCTTCAGGCCGCAGTTCGCGATACGCCGCCAACAAGCCGGCCGGATTTTTCTGGTCGAGTCCCGCAGCCAGCAGCGCCGGCTCCAGTTGTTGCTGGTAGGCGCCCGGTTCGGCATGGAACAGGGCTTTGGCTTCGGCGCTGCGGCCGGCCTGCTGCAACAGCCGCAACTGGCTGGCCAACAAGCCGGCTTGCTGGCGGATGCGGTTGTCGGTGTCCGCGTTGCCGGCCATGCCGGTGCTGAGACCGTCGAGATTCATGCGGGCGTCGGTCAGCACGTCCAGCGCCTCGTCGTAGCGCTTGGCC
Organism: Permianibacter fluminis; assembly: GCF_013179735.1. Taxonomy (NCBI): domain Bacteria; kingdom Pseudomonadati; phylum Pseudomonadota; class Gammaproteobacteria; order Pseudomonadales; family Pseudomonadaceae; genus Permianibacter; species Permianibacter fluminis. The sequence goes on from NZ_JABMEG010000001.1 coordinate 1,832,043, forward strand.
TTGCTCAGCAGTTCGGCTTTGGCGCGCTGGGCCGGTGCGTATTGGCTGTCGGTCGGCTTGACCAGGTCGTAACAGGCAAGGGCCTGCTGATCCTGTTTCAGTCGTTCGGCGGCTTGGGCGCACAGCCAGCCAGCCGGTCCGGTTTGCTCGCCGGCTTCCGCGGCCTGCTTCAGGCGTGGCAGGGCAGCATTCAGCTCGCCCGCCATATAAAGGCTGACCGCATACAGGTAGCCGGCTTCCTTGTCGGATTTGTTTTTGGCGAACGGGGTCAACGCGGCGACGGCTTCCGGAAACTGGCCTTGCGCGTACAGCGTCCGGCCCAGTGCCAGTGCCAGTTCGCGGTCGTCCGGGTGTTGTTTGAAACTGTCCTGCAGCAGGGCGATGGCGGCGTCACCATCGCGATTGGCCAACAACTCGGCTTTGACCAGCAGCGCCCGCCGGTAATCGGGGGCGACCTCCATAGCTTTGTCGAGTAGCACCATGGCGTAGGGGCCGTCGCCAAAATGCTGGGCCTGGACTGCTGCCGCCAGCAACACCCACTCCGGATTCGGGTGCTGGTGCGACAGCTCAGCCAGCATCGACAGACTGTCCGGTCCGGCGGCGCGGGCGAACTTGCCAAGCAGCGCCAGCTGGCCGTTTTCATTGCCGCCGACCAGCGCCAGCGCTTGTTCCAGCGTTTGCAGCGCGGCGTCATTTTGCTGGTTTTGCAGTTGCGCCAAGGCCAGTGCCAGCCGGGCTTCCGGATTGCTGGCTTCCAATTTGGCCAGCAGCGTAGCGGCGCGCAGCGTTGCCTCGGTATCCCGCTGTTTCAGCGCCAGGCTGAAGGCTTGCCGGGCCAGGGTCACGTCGTTGCTGCTTTCGGCGGCGGCCAGCAAATTGTTCAGGGCGACGCCGTTTTCGCCGCGTTGCTGGGCGAGTTGACCGAGCAGCACCTGATAATAGGTTTGCGACTGATCGTAGGCATTGGCTTCGCCGGAGCCGGCCGTTGCGTTGGCCTCGGTGGCCGGACTCGCCGTTGGCTCGGCGGCCATCGCGTCGGGCGCTTTGGCTTCTGTGATCACGGCCTCGGCAGGCGCAGCGGTTGGCAGGCTTTGACAGCCGGCCGCCAACAGGCTCAGCGTCAGCAGCAATGCCGTCCGGCGCTGAACAAAACCGGCACGCGCCGGTGACCACAATTCATTCCGGCCTGTTGGCCCGCTGCAACGCAATGAAGGCATGTCTTATTTCCTGGGCCGGGCCGTACGCCCGGGTTGTCACTATACCGAACTCTGTTAGCCAGACCGAGGCCGGCAATGCCGGCCTTGATCGGCAAACCCGCTACACGTTTGCCATCCGGCAGACCGTGCCAATCTTGCCAGCGGTCTGCTTGACCAAAAAAAGCCTGGCGCAAAAGCCGAGGCAAAATCGAAAGCCATGCTCAGCGCAGCAGGCAAAGCAGCAAGCAAAGCAACACCGATAGCAACACCGGTCGCCGCTACCGCCATCAACCGCCGCCGGGGCGGCTGCGCAATGCTACAATGCGCGCCGCGCCAGCCGGGGGTCACCGCAAGCGAATGAGCGTTTTTGCGATCGGAATCAATCATGTCACTGCACCGGTTGCGATCCGTGATCGGCTGGCCTTTCCGCCCGAGATCATGGCCGATGCCCTGCGCGATCTCAGTGCCCAGCCGAATCAGCCTGAAGCCGCGATCCTGTCGACCTGCAACCGGGTCGAGCTGTATCTGTCCGGCGACATCGAGCCGGCCGCCGTCAGTCAGTGGCTGCAGCAGCATCGTCATATCAGTGCCGAGGACCTGCAGCGTTGCCTGTACGTCAAGCGTGATGCCGAGGCAATCCGCCATGTCATGCGGGTCGCCAGCGGACTCGATTCGATGGTGCTCGGTGAGCCGCAGATTCTCGGGCAATTGAAAGACGCGTTCGCCGCCGCCCAGTCAGCCGGCAGCTTGGGCCAGCAACTCTCGCGTTTGTTCCAGCAAAGTTTTGCCGTCGCCAAACAAGTGCGGACCGATACCGCCATTGGTCAATCGGCGGTCAGTGTTGCCTATGCCGCCGTGCAACTGGCCAAACGTATTTTTACCGATTTGTCGAAAACCACGGTGCTGTTCATCGGCGCCGGTGAAACCGTGCAGCTGGCGGCCCAGCATCTGGTGCAGCCGGGCAAGACCTCGGTGATCGTCGCCAACCGGACACTGGCGCGGGCCGAAGAACTGGCAGCGGTTTACGGCGGCGTCGCGGTGCCGCTGTCGGAGCTGGCAACGGTGTTGCCACGCGCCGACATCGTGATCAGTTCAACGGCCAGCCCGTTGCCGATTCTCGGCAAAGGTCTGGTCGAAAGTGCCATTAAGAAGCGCAAGCACAAACCGATTTTCATGGTCGATCTGGCGGTGCCGCGCGACATCGAACCGGAAGTCGCCACGCTGGACGATGTGTTTTTGTACACCGTTGATGATTTGACGACAGTCGTGCAGGAAAACCTGAAAGCGCGCCAGGATGCTGCGGTGGAAGCGGAAGCCATCATCACGACGCAGGTCGAACAGTTTCTGGCCTGGCAGCGTGAGCGCGATGCCGCCGGCACCATCCGGGATCTGCGCGACAACTGGCAACAGATTCAGGATCAGGAGCTGCAGCGGGCGCTGCAACGGCTGGCGGCCGGAGAGGATGCGGCTGACGTGTTGAAGCAATTCGGCCATCGCCTCGGCAACAAATTTCTGCATGCGCCGAGCGAACAACTGCGCGCCGATGCTGCTGCCGGTCGCAGCCACAGCCTGGACGCCGTGCGCCACCTGTTTGATCTGGATGCGACCAGCAAAGCCGATCCTTTGCAAAACAGTTAAGCCAAGAAACTACGAACCCCTCCATGAAAGATTCTGTTGAACGTAAATTGCAGGCCTTGGTTGAGCGTCATCAGGAGCTCGCCGCTTTGCTGGCCGATCCGGCTGTGCTCGGTGACAACAACAAATTTCGCGAACTGTCGAAAGAGTATGCCCAGCTGGAGCCGGTGGTCAGCGAGTTCAATGCCTGGCAGCAAGCGGTGGCCGCGTTGGCCGACACCGAAAAGATGCTGACCGACAGTGACACCGAGATGCGTGAGCTGGCGCGGGAGGAATTGCCGGGCGCCAAGGCTGAGCTGGAACGGCTGGAGCTCAGCTTGCAGAAGCTGCTGCTGCCAACCGATCCGAATGACGCCCGCAACGTCTATCTGGAAATCCGCGCCGGCACCGGCGGTGATGAAGCAGCGATTTTCGCTGGTGACTTGTTCCGCATGTACAGCAAATACGCGGATCGCAATCGCTGGCAGATTGAAATTGTTTCGGAGTCGGTCGGTGAACACGGCGGTTACAAGGAAGTGATTGCCCGCATCGTGGGGCAGGGCGTGTATTCGCGACTGAAATTCGAATCGGGGGCGCACCGGGTACAGCGGGTGCCGGCGACCGAATCACAGGGGCGTGTGCATACCTCGGCCGCCACGGTGGCAATTCTGCCCGAGGCCGATGAAGTCGGTGAGATCGACATCAACCCGGCCGATCTGAAAGTCGATACCTATCGTTCATCTGGCGCCGGTGGTCAGCACGTCAACAAAACCGAATCGGCAATTCGCATCACTCACCTGCCGAGTGGCATCGTGGTCGAATGTCAGGATGAACGTTCACAGCACAAGAATCGGGCCAAAGCCATGTCGCTGCTGGCATCGAAACTGCTGGCCGCCGAACAGGAAAAAGCCCACGCTGCCCAAGCGCAGGAGCGGCGGCTGCAAGTCGGCACCGGGGACCGCTCCGAGCGCATTCGCACCTACAACTTTCCGCAAGGCCGGCTGACCGATCACCGGGTCAATCTGACGCTGTATTCGCTGACCGATATTGTCGAAGGCGATTTGGATCCGGTGATCGATCCGCTCGTTAATGAGTATCAAGCGGATCAACTTGCTGCACTCGCCTCCGGAGGCTGACATGCAAATCGCCGGTGCATTGAAACAAGCAGACGTTGTTTTGGCGCCGGTCAGTGACAGTGCCCGGCGTGATGCCGAAGTTTTGCTCTGTCATGTGCTGGGCGAGTCGCTCACCTATCTGCGAACCTGGCCCGAGCGAGATCTGAGCAGCGAGCAGCAGCAGGCTTACGATGCGCTGATCCGCAAGCGCCAACTTGGCGAACCTGTGGCTTATCTGACCGGTGAGCGCGAGTTCTGGTCGTTACCGTTTCTGGTCACCAGCGACACCTTGATCCCGCGTCCGGAAACCGAATTGCTGGTCGAGAAAACCTTGGCGGTGTTGCCGGCAGGAGCCGCGCAACAGGTCTTGGATCTTGGCACCGGTAGCGGCGTCATTGCGCTGTCGCTGGCCAAGGAACGGCCGCACTGGCAGCTGACAGCCACCGATGCCAGTTTTGCGGCGCTGCGCATCGCCGAAAAAAATGCCCGTCGCCTGAAGCTCAACAACGTTCACTTTGAATACGGCTCATGGTTTGCGCCGGTTGCTGGTCGACGCTATCACGCCATCATCAGCAATCCGCCTTATGTGGCGGATCGCGATCCGCATCTGGCCCAGGGTGATGTCCGGTTTGAGCCCAGCTCGGCGCTGGTATCTGGCAGTGACGGTCTCGACGATATTCGCAGCATAGTCACCGGTGCGCCGGCGCATCTGGAACCGGGCGGCTGGTTGCTGCTGGAACATGGTTACGATCAAGGCGAGGCGGTGGCAGCGTTGCTGCGCGCCGCCGGCTTTGCCGAGGTGCGCACATTGCCGGATCTGGCGGGTCAACCGCGGGTTACGCTCGGGCACTGCTAGACAGCAAGACTTTGCAGCAAGACTAAACAGCAGCACTCAACAGTAAAACTCAGCTGCAAAGCCGGTGACGACCGCAGCAACGGCGACGATAGCAACAAACGCAACAGGGATTTCGCACATGGCCGAGTTTTCCGACGACGAACTGCTGCGTTACAGCCGGCATATCCTGTTGCCACAAATCGATATCACCGGCCAGCAACGCTTGCGCGCCAGCCATGTCCTGATTGTCGGTGCCGGCGGTCTGGGCTGCCCGGTGGCACTTTATCTGGCAGCAGCCGGGATCGGGACGGTGACGGTGGCGGATGGAGATCGGGTCGAGCTGTCCAATTTGCAGCGCCAGATTGGTCATGACAGCGCCGCTATCGGGGAGTTCAAGGCGGTGTCGCTGCGAACCCGCATGCTGGCACTTGATCCATCGGTTCAGGTCAACGCGTATACCAGCTGGCTGAGCGAAGACAATGTCAGCGAACGCGTGCGTGCGGCCGATGTCGTGGTCGATTGCAGTGACAATTTTGCCACCCGCTTTTTGCTGAACACCGCCTGTGTCCGCGCCCGCAAACCGCTTGTCAGCGGCGCCGCGATCCGCGGCGAAGGGCAACTGGCCGTTTTCCTCAATCGTGATGGCGGTGATGATTTATCGCCGTGTTACGCCTGTCTGTTTCCCGATGGCGTTGACGAAGGGGAAACCTGCGCGCAGGCCGGCGTATTGTCACCGCTGGTGGGCGTGATTGGCGCCTTGCAGGCAGTCGAAGTCATCAAGCTGGTCGTCGGACTGCGTGAGAGCAAACCGAAATTGACGGTCTACGATGCCTGGCAAGGCCAGTGGCGCCAGTTGTATCTGCAGCGGGATCCGGATTGCCGCGTCTGTGCCGCGGTGCACGGCAAAGCCGGCAGTTAGTCAGAACGATCGTCAGCAAGAACAACGTTGCAAGCAGCGCCCGTGCAGCACACCAAATTGATAACAACTTTGTGGGTAAGGGAACATGAGCACCGATCTGAACCAACTCAAAATCGATCGCTCCGGTTTGACCGTCAGCAGCCGATCGCCGTGGCCGAAGCGTCTGATCTGGCTGGCGGCCATCGCGGTGACCGTTGTCGTCATCATGGTGCTCGGCGGTAACCGACCGGCTAACGTCAGCACCACCAGCGTCGTCAATGTCTGGCCGTCGCAACCGATTACGGTACTGAACGCCACCGGCTACGTCGCGGCGCAGCGCAAGGCGGCGGTCGCCTCGAAAGGCACCGGTCGGCTGGAATGGCTGGGTGTGCGCGAAGGCAGTGTGGTCAAGCAGGGCGAGGTGATCGCGCGGCTGGAAAACTCTGACGTCAAAGCGCAAGTCGAGCAGGCACAAGCCAACGCCGCTGTAGCGCGTTCGCAATTGCAGGAAGCCGAAGCGGAATTGCGCAACACCGAACTCGCTTTCAAGCGTGCCAAGGAGTTGATTGCGCAAAAACTCATTTCGACCTCGGATTACGATCTGGCCGACGCACGTTATGCCCAGGCAAAAGCTGCCGTCGCGGCCCGGCGCTCGGCGATTCAGGCAGCCGAAGCCAATGTCCGGGTGACGCAGGTGGCATTGGAAAATACCAGCATCCGGGCGCCGTTCGATGGCGTCGTGCTGACCAAAAACGCCAACGTCGGCGATGTGCTCAGTCCGTTCAATACCGGCTTGGATTCGAAGGGCGCCGTCGTCAGCATGGCCGACATGAACACTCTTGAAGTGGAAGCCGATGTCTCGGAAGCGTCGCTCGGCAAAGTGAAGCTGGGTCAAGCCTGCGAGATCCAGCTCGATGGTTTGCCCGAAGTGCGACTGCTGGGTGAAGTTGCCAGCATGGTGCCGTCGGTGGATCGCAGCAAAGCCACCGTGATGTTCAAAATCCGTTTTGTCGAAACCGATGCCCGGGTGTTGCCGGACATGAGCGCAAAAGTCGCGTTCCTGGAGCGAACGCTGGCAGCTGACGAGCGCAAGCCGCGCATGGGCGTCAATCCGCAGGCGATACGCAGCGTCGACAACCGCAAGGAAGTGCTGCGGGTTCGTGACGGCAAGCTGGAGGTGATTGCCGTGACCGTAGCGAGTATGCTCGGTGATGCCCAGATCATCAGTGGCGATCTGACAATCGGTGACAAGCTTGTGCTGAATCCGGCGCCGGAGCTGAAAGCCGGCGCCGCCGTCACCGTCGCGGAATGAGTGCGGATTGCCATGAGCCCAGTGACCGAGACCAGCACAGCAGCGACCCCGGCAGCGGTATCGCTGCGGAGCGTCAGCAAAACCTATTATCGCGGCGGCCAACCGGTGCCGGTGCTTGCCGACATCACCTTTGATGTGGCGCGTGGCGATTTTCTGGCGCTGATGGGGCCGTCCGGTTCCGGCAAATCCACCTTGCTGAATTTGATCGCCGGCATCGACCGACCGAGCAGCGGCCAGATTCTGGTCGACGGCGTGGATATTGCCCGATTGAGCGAGCGCGATCTCGCCGCCTGGCGCGCCGGCAACGTCGGTTTCATTTTTCAGTTTTACAACCTGATGCCGGTGCTGACGGCGCTGGAAAATGTCGAGCTGCCACTGATGCTTACCAGGCTGTCGCGGCGTGAACGCCGTCAGCATGCCGAACTGGCGTTGGCGATGGTTGGCTTGAGTGACCGCACCAGCCATTACCCCTCCGAGCTCAGTGGTGGCCAACAGCAGCGCGTTGCGATCGCTCGTGCGTTGGTGACCGATCCCTCTTTGATTGTCGCCGACGAACCGACCGGCGATTTGGACAAAGTCTCGGCGACCGAGGTCCTGCGTCTGCTCGATCAACTCAACCGCGAACTCGGCAAAACCATAATCATGGTGACCCACGATGTCCGCGCTGCCGAAACGGCCCACGCCATGTTGCATCTGGACAAAGGCGAGCTGTTTGCGCTGGAGAGCAATGGCAAGACGCATTCGCTGAAGCCGAATGCCGTACCCGCGAGCTGAGTCCGGCCATGTTTTTGTTTCTGCTCAAATCTGCCTTTCTCAATGCCTGGCGACATCGGCTGCGCGCGGTGTTGACCGTGACCGGGCTGGTGGTCGCGATTTTGGCGTTTGGTTTGCTGAAAACCATCGTGACGGCCTGGTATGCCGGCGCCGATGCCGCGTCGAACGCCCGGCTGGTTACCCGCAGCAGCATCTCGTTGGTGTTCACGTTACCGATCAGTTACAAGGACCGGATTCGCCGGGTTGACGGCGTCACGGCCATCAGCTGGGCCAACTGGTTTGGTGGCATCTATATCGACGAGCGCAATTTCTTTCCGCAGTTCGCCATCTCCAATGGTTATCTGGACCAGTACCCGGAGTTTGTTGTCGCCGAGGCGGACAAGAAGGCGTTTCTGGTGGATCGGCGCGGCGTCGTGGCTGGCCGCAAGCTGGCCAAGCGCTTTGGCTGGCAAGTGGGCGATGTCATTCCGCTCAAAGGCACGATCTTTCCCGGCGAGTGGAGCTTTGTCCTGCGCGCTATCTATGACGGCCGTGAGCAGAATACCGATGAGAACCAGTTCTTTTTTCACTGGGACTATCTGAATGAAACCATGAAAAAGTCGGCACCGCGACGGGCCAATCGCACTGGCGTTTTTATCGTCTCGGTCAACAATCCTGATAACGTCGCTGAGATTTCCGCTGCCATCGACAAGGAGTTCCGCAACTCCCTTGCGGAAACGCTGACCGAAACCGAGAAAGCGTTCCAGCTCGGTTTTGTGTCGATGACCGAGGCCATTGTGGTGGCGATTGAAATCGTCTCGTATGTGGTAATTCTGATCATCATGGCGGTGATGGCCAATACCATGGCCATGGCGGCCCGCGAACGCACCAGCGAATATGCGACGCTGAAAGCACTGGGATTTTCTCCCGGCTTTATCTCGATGCTGATTGTGCTGGAGTCGGTGCTGTTATGTGCCGTTGGCGCGGTCATCGGCATTGCGCTGACCTATCCCTTGGCGCGCGGTTTTGGCAACGCTCTTGACAATGTCTTCCCGGTGTTCAATGTGGCGCGTGAGACGCCGTGGCTGCAGAGTGGCTGTGCGCTGGTGGTTGCGCTGGTGGCAGCGGCAACTCCGGCTATCCGATCGGCCCGCATACGTATTGTTGACGGCCTGCGGAGTATTGGCTGATGTCGTCCATTCCGTTTTCTTATGTCTGGCGCAATTTGCGAACCCGCAAACTGACTACCTTGCTGACGGCCGGTGGCATGGCGCTGGTGGTGTTTGTCTATGCAACGGTATTGATGCTGGAAGCGGGGCTGGCCGAGACGCTGATCGCCACCGGCTCGCCGGACAATGTCACCGTCATCCGCAAGGGTTCACAAACAGAAGCGCAGAGTGTGGTGGACCGCAATCAGGCCGCCATCATTGAGAGCAATGCGCATGTCGCGACCGATCGGGACGGCAGCAAATTGCTGGCGAAAGAATCCGTTGTGCTGATCAGTTTGCAGAAGCGTGGCACGGTCAAGCCAGCCAACGTGGTCATTCGCGGCACCAACAAGGCTGGCCTCGTGTTGCGGCCACAGGTGCAAATTGTTCAAGGCAGGATGTTTCGGCCGGGCAGTGCCGAAGTGATCGCCGGCCGGGCAATCGCCGAACGGTTTCAGGGCGCAGGCTTGGGCGAAACCATCCGCTTTGGTCAGCGCGACTGGGTGGTGGTGGCGTTGTTCGATGCCGGCAAAACTGGCTTCAATTCCGAAATCTGGGCCGACAGCGAGTTGATGATGCAGTCGTTCCGTCGGTCGGTCTTTTCCGCTGCCACCTTCAAGCTGACCGAGAGTGGCCAGTTTGATGCTGTGGTCAAGGAGCTCGATGCCGATCCGCGCCTGACCGTTGAAGCCAAGCGCGAAACGCAGTTCTATGCCGACCAGTCACGGGTCATGGCGCTGTTCATTCGCTATCTCGGCGTGACACTCAGCGTGATCTTTTCGCTCGGCGCCGTGATCGGAGCCATGATCACCATGTATGCCGCTGTCGCCAACCGGGTTGCTGAAGTCGGCACCTTGCGTGCCATCGGCTTCAATCGCCGCGCGGTGATGACGGCCTTTCTGGTGGAAGCCTTGCTGCTGTCACTGGTGGGTGGTGTCGTTGGGCTGGTGCTCGCCTCGGGCATGCAGTTCTTCACCATCTCGACCATGAACTGGCAAACGTTTTCCGAGCTGGCATTCAGCTTTTCTCTGACGCCGGGAATCGTCATCAAGGCGCTGATTTTCTCGCTGATCATGGGCTTGCTGGGCGGCTTCTTGCCGGCAGCACGCGCAGCGCGGCTGAATATTGTCGATGCGCTGCGCGCGGGTTGACGCGAGTTCGCCAGTTCACTGTCGCGCTAGTTTTTTCCGGTCGGCAAACCTGCCAGCTTCAAAACCCACCACCAGTTTTAAAGCCGCCGCCACCAAAACCGCCACCACCGCCAAAGCCGCCGCCACCGAAGCCACCACCACCAAGACCGCCGCCGCCCCACATGCCGCCACCGGAGCGATGATGCGAGCGACGCGCCGTGGCGGCTGCAATCAGTGCGGCTTCAATCGCCTGTGAGCGCTGGTAGGCGGAATTCAGTTCGGCGACTTCGTTCACCAGCGATTGCTGCGACGCGCGCAGACTCGACAGCTCGGCTTGCAGCTGCTGTTGCTTGCGGTAGTCGAGGTCGTAGCGCTGCAGCAATTGATCATCGGCCGTGGTCAGCGTGGCGTTGACGAAGCGTGCCAGTTCACGATCGGTGACGCTGCCGGCAACCAGCTGGGTCATGCGCTGATGCAGATTGTGTTCGCCTATCGCGATGGCGCCGGTTTCCTGCTTCGCCGCGTCGATGCGCTGTTGAATGTCACTGACGACGGCCTTCGCCGCGCTGACCTTGGCCTCGGCATCTGTCACGATTTTTTGTGCCGCAGGACGCTGCATCCGCTCGGCAATCTGATCACGATGGCTGTCGATTATCGCGGTCAGTGCCTTGATCTGCTCGATCGATTCGGTCACTGCCGCCTGCAGGCGCACCGGTATTGCCAGCAGCAATTCATATTGCCGGGCATTGTCAGGGTAGTAGCAGTTTTCGGCCAGCCAGCGATCAAAGCGGCTGGCAACGCTGCTGCCCTGATAACGGTCACTGCCGTAGCCTCGCTGCCACAGATAGCGAAAGTAGCGGTCGCCTTCGTAAGCCTTGCGCTTTTCACTGGCGTCGGCGGCGGCATCAGCTTGCTGGTGTTGCAGGCGCTCACTCAGCAGTTCGATCTCATCGATACGGCCGCGCAGCTGCTGCACCTCAGCCACCTCGTTGGTGGCGTTGTCGATATGCTGATCCAGATGAGCCAGCGCCTGCACCGCGGCTTCATGCTCGCTGACGGCGGCGCGCACGGCTTCATTGGCGGCGGCGGCCTCGGCATCGTCGCGCTGCAGCTGTTCGGTCAGCGCTTCGTTGCGGGCGTAGAGCTGTTTGAACAGCGCGGATACCTGTTCGTCGGTGTCGGTCCAGTCAAAGCGCTCACCGGCACGGATGGCCTCGATGACATGGCCTCGGATCTGCTGCAGCGTACTGGCCAGCGCGGTTTGCACCTGTTGCAGCGCCGACTGTTGCCGCTGAAAATCGGCTTGTACGCGGTCATGCTCATTGCGAACGGCTTGCAAACGCGCATAGAGCGTGGAGCTGGATGCCATGATGTTCTCCGGAAAAACGCTTACCACTCAGCAATGAAATTGGAGTCAAACCCGCTGCTCAGTTGCCAGCGCAGACTGTTGGCGGCTTTTTTGCCCGCCTCCGGTTGGGTTAGCAGACCGTCGTCCTGTTTGTCGCGTTTGATTGCTTCAAAGGTGTTTTCATTGACCCGCACGCCAAACCGGCGGCGCTCGTATTGCTGCTGATCTTCCGCGCTCTGGATCAGGGCCGACGCTTTGTCGCCACCGGCTGTGACTGCATCAACAATGATGTAATAGGTTTTGGCGCCACGGTTGCCATCGTAGTAACGCCATACCCCGGTTTTCTCGCCCGGCTCGCTGACAATACGCAGCGTGATCGGGGTTTTGAAAAATGCACAGGTGCGGTCGGCGTGCTTGGCCCAGCGATCAACACCATCAATGCTGCTCGCTTGCTTGAATGCCTGGCCTTCACCAAGCAAACCGTTCAGGACATCGCGATCGGCACCGGCACTTTCTTTTACAGCGTCACTCAGGCAGCTGCTGGCGCGAGTGTGGGTGCCAGCGACGGCGGCAATGATATCCAGCGTTTGGCTGGCTTTGCCGGCGTACTCGACAAACTGCAGGCGATCACTGCCGATGGCCGTGCGAGCGGTCGTTTCCGCCATGACACTGGCAACGGCGCGCCATTCGCTCAGCGCCGAGTTGGCGTTAAGGCGTTGCTGCAGTAAATCGTATTGGCTCACCGCCGTGGCCAGTTGCTGATGCGCTTTGACGAGTTGCGTGGCCTGCTTGCTGGCTGCCTGGGTTGTCGGCAGTGCGGCCGAACAGCTGGCGAGTTCCGCTTCACCGGACCAGGCCAATGGCAGCTGTTCAGGAAGTTGCAGCGTTGCACAGCTTTTGCTGCTGGCGAGCGCCAGCAAGGCCTGCTGGTAGCTGGCTTGCAATTCCTGCAGCCAGTTTGGCAAGGCCGGAATTTTGTCGCTGGCCAGATCCGGCAGCGCCGGTGGCAGCTTGGCGACAGCGACTTGTTCGGTCTGGACCGCATCCAGTTGCTGTTGCAGCTGGGCACGATAGGCATCCAGTTCGCGCTGCTGTTGCCAGTTGCTGATCTGCTGGTTGATGAAGCTGGCCAGCAGCACGATACCGGCAAGCACCGCCGCGCTGGCGGTAATGCGGCCGCGGTAAACATAGCAGCTGGCTACGGCGCGACCGACAGCACCCAGTTTGTTGGGCTTGAAGGCATAACGCTGGGCTTGCCGCTCGGCAATGGCCTGATCAATCACCGCATCCGACACGACAATGCCGGCTTGCTGGTAATAGGCCTGAATTTGTCCACGCAGCGCTTTCATCTGCTCGCCGTCGTTGAGCGCCAGATCGAGGCGCTCTTGTTCGCGGCGCAGGCCATCGATGAGATCGATGGTCAGCAGTTTTTCTTCAAACGCTTTGGCGTTTGTATCGGTCATACTGATGTCTCTTTTGGGGCGATGCGCATTCTGTCAGGCCGGAATCAATAGCTAGCATTGCCGGGTTTCGCCCCGGCGAACGAGTTCCTTTCTTTGGCGCAAAGAAAGGAACCAAAGAAACATGCCCGATTCCTCGCCGTGCTACGCACGGTACCCTGTGCTACTCAAGGTCTGGCGGCGGCTGCGGAACTCGCGCTGCGCGCTCAGACAGTCCTCGCCGACGGCCCCGCCAGACCTCTCCGTTGCTCGGCTCGTCAGACGGGCGAGGCAGGCAAAAGCATTCAACACATTGTGCATTGATGCTTTTGCCATCAGGGCCACCGTTTGTTGCCTATTGCGCGGCCTGATGCGTGACCAGATCGTTCAAGCGCTTCTTGCCGGCTTCGACGGTTTCGGCAATTTCAGTGGCGTTCTTGGTCGAGAGGGCGCGCATTTCCTTGATGGTCTCGAACGAGCGGGCCTGGAAATCGACCACGGCATCGACCAGTTTGCGCACGGAATCGACCGCGAGGCCGGGGCCGTAGCCGGCCTTCAGACCTTCGATCTGGATTTCGGTGCCGAGATCGGCAATCGATTCCAAGCCCTTGTTGACGCCATCTTTCATCGCGTTGAGGGTCTGGGTGCCTTCGTGCAAGCCTTGCAGCGAGGTGAAGGCGGCCGACAGCGCGGTAAACACCGTTTCGTTGGTCGAGAAGAAAGTCACGGCTTGCTGATACACGCGTTCTTTTACGGCGGTGGTTTGCAGCAGACGCGCCATCACGACTTCACCGGCGGCGTAGCTGGCCTTGATGTTGTCGGCCAGATCCTTGGCGACCTGGTAGCGGCGGTCTTCGTCCTGCAATGCCCGCATGGCTTGATCGCGGGCGAGTTCCAGTTTGGCGAAGGCTTCGCCTTGGCTGCGATCACCGGCATCGACGGCCGCTTGGGCGTTTTGCAGCCCGGCTTTGGCGGCGGCGAGTTTGTCGTCGGCGGTTTTCAGCAGGCGCTGCGATGCCACTTCGCTTTCCTTCATCGCGACGCGGAATTCCTGATAGGCGAACAGGATATTTTTCTCGCGATCGATCTGCTCTTTGCAATCCTTGGCAACCGTCAAATAGGTTTTGCGGATGTCGTCGAAACGATCCGGAATGCTGCCGCGGGTGATGCGCATCCAGGTCATCGCGGCTTTCTCTTTCCAGTCGACTCGACCGTCATCGACGTAGCCGACCATGCTCTTGGCGTCGTCACGAATCGAGTTGAAATCGCTGGCGATCGACTCGTAGCGATTGGCAATGGTCATCTGGCCGATTTCACTGCGCACCATGTCGTTGAAGGCGCTGGCCTGTTGCAGGGTGCGGGCGATGGCGGTGGCATCGTCCTGGCCGAGTTCGGCAATCTGGCTGATAACCGCAACCACCGGCGCATCCGGTTCGGCTTTCAAGGTCAGGCCGATTTTGTTGAGGGCGGACACAGCGGTGTCCAAGGCTTTGGCGATGCTCATCGTCACGGTGCTCCTGCAGGTGGCCGGCTATCCAGAACGGGCTGGTTTACCAGAACGGGCGGTTTTAATGGCGCACATAGTAACGCGCGCGTGGGTCGCAACAAGTATCGGGCTGTAACAAGAAATGGCGTCGCCTCCGCCGACCCGGTTCAGGCCGGCGGCGGTGCGCGGGATGGACTGCTGACGGCGTTGATTACTGCCAGGCGGCGGCAATCTGCTGTTGCAAGGCGGCCAGCGTTGCCGGAACCTCGTGTGACAACAACGGACGGCGGTCGGCTTCGGCCAGCGCCGCCGGCAGTGGCAACTGGCGATTGAGTGTGGATTCGACGGCTTCCTTGAACTTGGCCGGATGGGCGGTGCACAGGAACAAGCCGGTTTCATTGTCGTGCAGATTGCGCTTCAGGCTGGCGTACGCCACTGCTGCGTGCGGCTCGGCCAGATAGCCGAGTTGGTCCAGCTCGCGCAGTGCCGCCAGGGTTTCCGGCTCGGTAATGGCAGCGTGGCGCAGTTCACTGCTGAGTGAGCGCTGCGCGTGCGCGAACAATTCTTCGATACGCGGCCAGTTGTTGGGCGCGCTGACATCCATGGCGTTACTCAGGGTCGGCACGGTGCTGCGCACGTTCCAGATGCCGCTCTGCAAATAACGCGGAACCGTGTCATTGGCATTGGTGCTGGCGACAAAGGCGTGCACTGGCAGGCCGAGCGCCTGGGCAAACAAGCCGGCGGTCAGGTTGCCGAAATTGCCAGACGGTACGCTGATCACCACCCGATCGCGCTGTGGTAGCTGCGCCAGCGCTTCAAAGTAATAGGTGCTCTGGGCAATGAGCCGGGCAATATTGATGGAGTTGGCCGAGTTCAAGCCAAAACGGGTGACGAATTCGCGGTCGGTAAAGCATTGCTTGACCAGCGCCTGACAACTGTCGAAGTCACCATCGACGGCCAGGGTGCGGATATTGCCGCCGAGCGTGCAGAACAGCTTTTCCTGCAAACTGGAAATGCGGCCCTTGGGATACAAAATCACCACCTGAATATTCGGCAGGCCATAAAACGCATGGGCAACTGCGGCGCCGGTGTCGCCGGAGGTGGCGCTGACGATGGTCAGCGGGCCTTGATGATCGCCGCGTTCGAGCAGGTGCGCCATCACCTGGGCCATGAAGCGGGCACCAAAATCTTTGAACGCCAGCGTCGGACCGTGAAACAACTCCAGCGCCGAGACTTTCTCGCTGACCGCGTGCACTGGCGCCGGAAAAGTAAAGGCGCGCTCGACCAGTGCCGGGATGACGCCGGCGTCAAAATCTTCGCCCAGCAACCGATCCAGAATCGTTTGCGAGCGGGCCACAAACGGCTGGGCCAGCAGCGCGTCGACATCAGCAAAGCGCGGCAGCGCCGTGGGGTAGAACAGGCCGCTGTCGCGACCAATGCTGCGCAACACCGCTTGCCGGAAGCTGACTTGTTCGTCGCTGTGTTTGAGGTTGTAAAGCTTCATGGTGCAGAGTCCATCAAAACCGATTGATTGCAAGGCCGCCGCGTTATCGCGCGGGCGACCAGATTGATTCTTGCCAAAACCGCGCAGCGATCCGCTTACTGACCCGGCACTGCAACCGGCCATGGACGCGCGCCAATGGCATCGAACCGACAGATCCACACTTGCCGCTTTGCCTGCAGCGGAAAGGCCGCATCCAGCACCTCGCGTACGCGCGCTGCCGTGTTGGCATCGGCACAGACCGCGATGCAGGTCGGGCCGGCGCCAGACAGGCTGAATGCCAGCGCGCCGCTGGCGAGCGCCGCCGCCTTGGCGGCAACAAAACCCGGCACCAGCGGCGCCCGATGCGCCTCGATCAATTCATCCGACAACAGGGCGGCGGCGTGTGACCAATCGTGTGCAGTGGCGGCCTGAACAAACGCGGCCAGCCGTTGCCCGAACGCCGTCACGGTGTGCAGATCGTAGTGTGCCGGCAGCACTGCACGGGCCGTGCGCGTTGCCACTTCAATGCCGGGGTAATACAGCACCAGATGCCAGGGCGGCAGCGGCAAACCGACCGACAATCGCGCATCCGGAACCAGCAATTGCAAACCACCAAGAAGGGCCGGAGCCACGTTGTCGTAATGCACGCTGCCACTGATCCGGCCTTCCATTTCGCCGGCCAGCACCAGCACTTCCCGGTCGGTCAATGCGTTCTGATAAAACAGGTTCAGTGCCTGCAATGCCGCGACCGCCGAGGCGGCGCTGGAGCCGAGGCCGGAGCCGACCGGCAAGGCTTTGTGCAGGCTCAAACGATTTGGTCGCGGCGTCCCGCCTTTTTTATTCAGCTCTTGTTCAAAACGTTCGCGACAGGTGTGGACGATATTGCTGTGCGGGTCGGCTGGCAGTGCGTTGGCAAATGGACCTCCGATGGTGGTGATCGTCGTCGCGGCATCTTCGACCGTGACCCAGTCACCGAGCGGAGCGCCATCAACCGGCTGCAAGGCCGCGCCAAGCACATCGAAACCGACAATGAAATTGCCGGTGGAAATGGGAGCAAAAGCTGTGACACGCATCAGTCAGACTTCCGGTGTGGATGGAACGTAATCGAGAGCCGTTCATCGGCTGCCCGTGCAAATGCAGCGACACATTTACCGGTGACAATGGTGGTAACAAAAGCGGCTGTGACACGCATCAGTCGGACTTCCGGGCCGGGTGAAACGAAACGGTACGCAATATATCGGCAAACACGCCACCGGCGGTGACGGCGGCGCCGGCACCATAGCCGCGGATGACCAAGGGTACCGGTTGATAGCGCCGCGTGTAGAACGCCAGCGCATTCTCGCCGCCCTTGATGGCGAACAGCGGATGCCCAGCATCGACTTCCATCAAGCCAACGCGGCAGCGGCCGTCGGCGATTTCACCGGCGAAGCGTAGCGTTTTTCGTTCGGCCTGCAAACGCTGCATCTTGCTGGCGAAATAGGCATCCACTTGTGGCAGTCGGGCCATGAACGCGTCGACGCTGCCACCGACATCGAAATCCGGCGGGAAAATGCTTTGCACATCGACGTCGCCGAGTTCGGCGAGCTGACCCGACTCCCGGAGCAGGATCAGCAGTTTGCGCGCGACATCCATACCCGACAGATCATCGCGCGGATCCGGCTCGGTGAAGCCGCGGCTGCGGGCATCCTTGACCGCGTCGGAAAACGCGACACCGTCATCGAGCAGACCAAAAACATAGGACAGCGAGCCCGACAGGATGCCGGCAAAACGCTGCAACGCGTCACCGCTCTTGATCAGGTTCTGCAGCGTGTCGATCACCGGCAGGGCGGCGCCGACATTGGTTTCGTACAGATAGCGGCAGTTCTGCCGATCGGCGGTTTGCCGCAGCGCGCGGTAGAACGCCATGTCGAACGTGTTGGCTTTCTTATTGGCAGTGACAACATGAATACCCTGTTCGAGCGCTTTCAATTGGGCGCGGGCAATGTCGGCGTCGCTGGTGCAATCGACGATCACCGGATTCAGATAGCCATTGTTGCTGATATGGCTGATCAGCCGGTCAATCGAGAACGCTTCGCCATCGGCCAGCGCCTGCTTGGCGGCAGCGGGTGCCATGCCATCATTGCTGAGCCGCAGCTGGCGCGAGTTGGCCACGCCGCACAGGCGCAGATCGATGCCATGTGCACGCAGGAACTCCTGCTGGCTGTCCAGTTGTTCGAGCAGTGCGCTGCCAACCGTGCCGGTGCCAATCAAAAACACTTCGATACGCTGGCGGCTCTCGAAGAATTGCTGGTGCACGCCACGCAGGCCGCGCTCGCTTTCGTTGCGGCCGATGACGGCAGAAATCGAGCGCTCGCTGGAGCCCTGGGCTATCGCAATGACATTGACCCGGGTCGCTGCCAGTGCGGCAAAGAAGCGCCCGGCGACACCGCGCTGCTGGTGTAGGCCATCACCGACCAGGGTCAGAATCGCGACGTCGGCCAGCACATCAAACGGCCGGATCAATTCGCTGCGCCGCTCCAGCGCCAGATCCTGTTCCAGCGCCGCGATGGCGCGTGCTTGTTCGCGCGCCGGTACCGCGAAGCTGAGGCTGAACTCTGAACTGCCCTGGGTGATTAACATCACCGAAATCTGTTCCCGGGCGACGGCGGCAAAAATGCGGGCGGCAATGCCGGGCACGCCTTGCATGCCGGGACCGGAAAGGGTGATCAGCGCCACCTGATCGAGCAGGGTCAGGCCGCGCGCCAGTGATGGCACCACGCTTTGTCGCGGACCAATGTGGGTGCCGGGAGCCGACGGGTTGAGGGTGTTGCGAATCCGGATATCGATGCGTTTGAGCGCCAGCGGGCCGATGGTTTTCGGGTGCAACACCTTGGCACCAAACCAGGACAATTCCATTGCTTCTTCATAGCTCAGCGAATCGAGCAATTGGGCGTGCGGCACCCGGCGCGGATCGGCGCTGTAAACGCCGTCGACATCAGTCCATATTTCGCACAGGCTGGCATCCAGCGCGTAAGCGAGCAGGGCTCCAGAATAATCAGAGCCGTTGCGGCCGAGCAGAGTCAATGTACCGCGTTCGTCGGCACCGATAAAACCGGGCAGCAGAATCACATCAACGGGCAGCGTCCGCAGCGCCGCGCCGAGCGCATCAATTTTTTCCAATTGCGGTGTGCTTTCCAGCACCGGTCCCTGCGTGCGGATCAGCGTGGCCGGGTCGACCAACTGCACTCGCAAGTCACGGGCGCGCAGCAGCGCCTCGACGATCAGCACCGACAATTGCTCACCACAGGCCAGAATGCGGGCCTGCACTTCATCAGGGCAGGCGCGCAGCAGACGCACGCCATCCAGATCGCGATCCAGTTGCTGCAATCGTTGGCCAATGGCGCCGCGAAGCTGCGCTTGCACGGCTTCTGACAGCGATGGCAGCTGAGCCAGCAGATCCAGATGCCGATTGCCCAGTGCGGCCCGTTCGGCATCGGCGTTTTCGCCACGCAGCGCAGCGCTCTGCAGCCGCACCAGTTGATCGGTGACGCCGCCCAATGCTGACACCACCAGACCCACCGTTTCGCGGTTGTCATCTTGGGTCTGGCCCTGATCTTCACCAGGGTTGTGCGCGTGACGACCGGCGCAAGCCGCCGCGGTCAAGGCGATGACCTGTTGCATTCGATCGGCGGTGGCAAGTGAACTGCCACCGAATTTCATCACCAGCATGTCGCGGTCTCCCTGAACCAGCACTGCCTTTTTGTCGGTCACGTTTTGCCCGCTAAGCCAGCTGTCGGCCTCACCGACACCGATCGCGAGGCAACAAAAAAGCCCGCGACCCTGTTCGGGTGGCGGGCTTCACTGCGCGTCGTGTTTCTGACTTACGCGCCGGTCGCCACCACCCGTTTGCGGGTAGTGCCGGTGCTGGTGGTCGTAAGACCGACCTGGGTCAGAGCAGCGAACATCGTCATGATGTCCGCACAGTGCCTTGCCCGTGACCGGACTGTCAAGCCAGCAGTATCGCTTACTGATATGACGGCTGGGAATGAAGTTATCGACATGCGCAGAGTTTCCGGTGGCCAGCCTTTCGCAGCAAATACGCTTCTCAGTGCTTGTCACCGGCTCAGTGGGCTTTGCGCGATGACCAGTGCACGTGCTGGATCTGCCAGTCGTCACCGGTCTGGACCAGCACCGTGGTTTCAACGCCGATGAGATGCACATCCTTGTCCTGGTAGCGACCGGTGGTTTCGGTTTCTTGCGTGACGACCGCCAGCGCGCCGTTGATCGCGCTGTCGGTCTTCAACACCTTCCGCTTGACCGCCTGACTGAAGGCGATATCGGCCGACAGGTGGTGTTCGCCATACTCCCGGCGCGAACGTTCGACGTGGCCGGATTCATAAATCAGCACATCGTCGCGCAGCTTTGCCAGCACGGCGTTCTTGTCGCCTTGCTGCATCGCCTGATGAAATGCGGCGACGGTCAGCAGCGGATCGGTACCGGCAAAACTGGGGCTGCCGAGCAAGCTCAGGCCAAGCACCGCGCCAAAGCTGAGCCCGCTCACAAATTTCGTTTTTCTCATGGTGGTTACCTGTCGCGGCCATCGGCGGCGGTCAACTTGGGTTTTGATTGAAGTCAGCAAGGCTCAGTGTTGGTGATCATCTGTGTGGTCGTGACTGTGCTCGGCCTTTTCATGGCTATGATCGTCGCCATGATCGTGACCGCTGGCGGCGGCTTTGCGCAGCGGGGTGAACTTTGCCTGCAGCGGAGACTGGCCCGGCATGTTCAACACCACCACCACCTGCATGTCGGCGCTGCGTTCATAGCTGCCAGTGCCGGTCAGCTGATTGTCGCCGCTGGCGGTCAGTTTCAGCTGGCTCACTTTCTTGTTGGCCAGCACGGTAACCGCGGCGCTGCCGCCCTGGCTCGGCTGGGCAACAAAGGCATGGTCGGTCAGGTAGGCGTCCATCCCTTTGTCGGTCAAAACCAGCTCGATATGGTATTGACCGGCCATGCGCAATTGACCGTCGTGCGGTGCTTTTTGTTGATCCAGCCAGTTGTCGTCATGAGCAACGCTGACGCCGCTGAATAGCAGTGCGGTGAGCGTTGTGCTGAGCGTGATGAGCAGTGTCTTTAGATTCATGATGCAGCTCCTGTAAAAAATAGCGGGTGGAAACGGTAGCTATTGTGCTGGCTTGCCACGTGGCAAGCTCAAGCGGTGTTTGTGTTTCAATACGTTTCGCTGTTGGTTTGGCTCAGCAGCTTGCGCAGCGGCTTTTCTCCGACCAGCAAAAACGCCACCGGTGTCACCAGTGTGTCGAGCAGCGTTGAGCTGATCAGGCCGCCAAAAATGACCAGGGCGACCGGATGCAGGATTTCCTTGCCGGGCTCGCCGGCCGACAGCACCAGCGGAATCAGCGCAAACGCCGCCGTCAGCGCAGTCATCAGCACCGGCGTCAGTCGCTCCAGCGAGCCGCGAATGATCATGGCCGGGCCGAACTGCTCGCCTTCGTGCGCACACAGATTCAGATAGTGGCTGATTTTCAGAATGCCGTTGCGGGCGCTGATGCCAGCCAGTGTGATGAAACCGATCAGGCTGGCCACCGACAAGGGTTGCCCGGCCAGATACAGGGCAAACACGCTGCCGACCAGTGCCAGCGGAATATTGGCCATGATCAGCAGCGTCAACGTCGCCGAGCGATAGCGGCTGTACAGCACCAGAAAGATCAGCGCCAGCGACACCAGTGACAGCAGCGAGATCAGCTTGGTGGCCTGTTCCTGTGCCTGGAATTGCCCTTCCAGCGCCACGCTGTAGCCCTGCGGCAGCGGATAGCGATCGAGCACGGCGCGGATATCGGCGACCACCGCCGACAGCGCCCGGCCACCGGTGTTGGCAGCCAGCACAATGCGTCGACGCGATTGCTCGCGGCCGATCTGATTAGGACCATCGGTTTCCTGAACACTGGCGACTTCGGTCAATGGCACATTGCCATTGGGGGTGGCAATCAACAGCCGCGACAAGCCGTCGGCGTTGCGGTAGGCGTCGTCCACCCGCACCACCAGATCGTAACGGCGATTGCCATCGACCAGTTGGCTGATGTGTTCACCGCCAACCAACTGTTCCAGCGACCGCAGTACTTGTGCTGGTGACACGCCGAGCGCCGCGGCGCGGGCGTAATCGAGCTGCACTTGCAGTTGCGGCACCCGCACTTGTTTTTCGATGCTGAGATCGACCACGCCGGGAATGCTGCCCAGCTGTTCGCGCAGGCCTTCGGCCAGACCGCGCAAGCTGTCGAGATCGTCACCAAAAATCTTGATGGCGATTTCTGCCCGAACCCCGGACAACAGGTGATCCAGCCGGTGCGAAATGGGCTGGCCGATGCTGATGCTGGCCGGCAACTGGTTCAGCCGTTGCCGCAGTTCGGTGATCAATTGTTCGCGCGGCCGGCTGTCATGTTCGCCATCGTCCGCGCGCAGATCGACATCGATCTCGCTGTAATGCACGCCCTCGGCGTGTTCATCCATTTCGGCGCGACCGGTCCGGCGCCCGGTGCTCAGCACTTCCGGTACTTGCAGAATCAGTTGTTCGGCCAAGCTGCCGACCCGGTTCGATTCCTCCAGCGACACGCCGGGCTTCATGATCAGGTTGACCGTCAGCGTGCCTTCGTTGAACGGCGGCAGAAAACTCCGTGGCAACAGCGGCACCAGTGCCACTGCCAGCAACACCAAAGCAGCGGCGCTCAGCAGCACCGGTTTGGCGTGGGCGAAGCTCCAGTACAGCAACCGTTCATCGCGCGCTTTCAACCAGCGTACCAGCAGACTGTCGTGATCGGCACCGGCGGCATTTTGCTGCGCCGAACCCCGGGCTTTCGCCAATTGACTGACCCGTGGCAGCAGCAGCGACGCCAGCACAGGCGTCACTGTCATCGAGACCAGCAAGCTGGCCAGAATCGACACGATGTAAGCGATGCCGAGCGGCGCAAACAAGCGGCCCTCGATACCGGGCAGAGCAAACAGCGGCACGAACACCAGCACGACAATGGCGGTGGCGTAAACAATGCCGGAGCGCACTTCAATCGACGCCGCGCGAACCACGCTGAGCACGCTGTCGGTGCCGCGTTGGCGCAGCCGGCGCAGAATGTTTTCAACGTCGACCACGGCATCGTCGACCAGCTCACCGACGGCAATCGCCATGCCGCCGAGCGTCATTGTGTTGATGGTCAGGCCGAGCCAGCTGAAGACCAGAATGGTCACTGCGATCGACAGCGGTATGGCCGTCAGCGAAATCAGCGTGGTGCGCGCGCTCATCAGGAACGCCACCAGCACAATCAACACCATCAGCGCCCCGTCACGCAGCGCCTCTTGAACGTTGCTGACCGACGCTTCGATAAACGTCGCCTGCCGGAACAACACTTCGGCCGGCTTCAGGCCTTCCATCCGGGTCTGATTGAAATGACTCAGCTCCGCTTCAACGGCGCGGCTCAGCGCCAGCGTGTCGGCGCCGGGTTGTTTCTGCACTGACAACACCACCGCCGGCGCACCATTGAAACTGCCGTCGCCACGCTTGGGTTTGGCCGCCATGCTGACCTCGGCGACCTGGGTCAACAGCACCGGATGCTGATCGGTATGCGCCACCACCAGGCGTTGCAAGTCGGCCAGCGAGGTGTTGCGACCCTGATGCCGGATCAGGTATTCGCGCCCGGCCTGATCGAGAAATCCACCGCTGGTGTTCTGGCCGAAATCACGCAGCGCGTCCGACAATTCCGCCAGCGTGACGCCGAGCGCACTCAGTCGCTGCGGGTCCGGTGTCACCCGGAACTCGCGCACTTCACCGCCAATCGGAATGACCTGAGCGACCCCGGCGATGGCAAGCAGTCGCGGTCGCAAATCGTATTCGGCAATTTCCCGCAGCTGTTTCGGATCGACGCCATCGGCACTCAGGGCAATCAGCAGTATCTCGCCCATGATCGACGAGATCGGACCCAGTTGCGGCGTGGTCGTTGGCGGCAATTGCTCGCGGGCACTCTGCAAACGCTCGGCAACCAGCTGGCGATTGCGGTAGATGTCGCTGCCCCAATCAAACTCGACATAAATCACTGACAAACCGATGCCGGAGACCGAGCGAACCCGACTGACGCCCGGCATGCCGTTGAGCGCCGACTCCAGCGGGAAGCTGACAAACTGCTCGACCTCCTCCGGTGCCATGCCGGGCGCTTCGGTCATCACGGTGACGGTTGGCCGGTTCAGATCCGGGAACACATCAACCGGCAGGCGCTTTAGCGTCACCACGCCGCCGATCAGTAGCAGTGCCGCCAACACCAGTACAAACAAACGCTGGCGCAGGCTGGTTTCAACAATTTGATTGAACATACGCGGGCGCCTATCGGATTTGTTGCAGCAAGCTGGCGTTGCTGATCACGACGCGCTCGCCACCGGCAAGACCGCTGCTGATCAGCGCACGGTTGTCGGGCAGCGGCTCGCTGCTGACGGTCAGCAAGCGAAATTGTTCGGGTGCAATTTTGATCAGCACCTGGGCGCGGCCATCGTCACCGCGCAGCAGCGCCGATTGCGGTACCGACGCGCCGCGATGCTGTTCGGCACTGGCGACCAGCACCGTGCCGATGGTGCCGATGGCGAGTTCGCCGGAACTGACGCCGCTGCTGTTCTGCATCTGGAATTGCACCGGCATGGCCTGATCGCGCAGCTTGCGGCCGATGCCGAGCAGGCGCAGCGGATACTGCCGACCATCGTGTAGAAACACTGCACTCTGCACGGTTTGCAAATAGCGGTCATCGTAGGCGGCCGCTTCAATGACCCGGGCGTTGCTGCTGACAATTTCGAACACGGTGTGACCGGCCTCAACCTGACTGCCGGCGACCACGCTGGTGTCGCTGATCACGCCGGCAATCGGTGCCCGCAACGGCAGCTTGGCTTGCAGCGAATCGCGTAGCGCCTGCTGCTGGGCGCGCAGGCCGGCGACATCGACACTGGCCTGTTCGTAGTCACGCCGTGGCACGCTGTCGCGAATGCCATTGAGCCGTTCCAAGCGTTGGCTGGCTGCGGTCAGTGCGGCATCGACCCGGGCCAGTTCGCCGGTCAGGTTGGCGCGCTCGCTTTGACTAATCACTGGCTCCAGCAGCGCCAGTGTTTCGCCGGCGCGGACTTTGCTGCCGAGCGCCGGCAACCGATTTTGCACCGGCAATACCCGACCGGCCTGCGGTGCTTGCACCAAACCACTGCCGTTCGGATCGGCGATCACTTGCCCGTTCAGTCGCAGGCTGACCGCATGATCGGCCACCTGCACCCGCTCGGTGCGCACGTTCAGCAAGCGCTGGGCCGATTTCGGCACAAACAAGCTGCCATCGGGCAAGCGTTTGGGCGCGTCGCCGTTCACTGCAATGCTTGCGGGTTTCTCGTCTGCATGATCCTCGCCACCGTGGCCAAACGCCCGTTGTAGTGGCATCGATACCAGCACCGCCACCAGAATGATCAGCAGGTTCCGGTTGCCGTGTTGGTTGTCTGAATCCGCTCGTTCCCGCTGTTGCTGTCTTTCCTGCGCATGTTGCTCATGGGGTCGATCAAACCGTTGCGGTTTTTGCGCTGACCGACGCCGTAGCGTAAAGACCAACAGCGCGATGACCGGTACTGTCAGCAGCCACCACCACGGTGACCACGAATGCGTAGAGTCGGGCGCTTCACTGGCGCCGATCTGCAGCGTGCCACTGAGCAACTCACTCTGATCGCCGGCAATCATGCTGAGCACAACCGGATGCGGACCGGCAGTGAGTGGGCTGGCAAGCGTCGTCTGATAAACACCAATCGTGTCGCTATGCAAATCAAAGACGGTTCCATCGATCTGCAATTGCAGTTCGGCTTGCAGCGGGGCATTGCTGTCCGCTTCATCCAACCACAGCGTCAACTGTTCAGGCTGGGCGACCAGCACGGCTTCGGCATATTCACCTTGCAGGCTGGCACGGCTGCCGCTGCCGGTGATGAGCGGATTGGTCGGAGTGGCTTTTTCGTCAGCATGATCTTCACCACCGTGACCAAAGCTGGCGCCGCTGAGCAGCCCGATGGCAAGCCAGGCGGCCAGAAATAATTTATTCGTCATGGACTCGTTCTTCCGTAAGCCGTTCATGGCAGTACGCCTTCTGCTTCAATCAGTCGGGCCAGCGCATCGCGCTGCTGTTTGCGTTGCAGCGACAGGGCTTCGCGACTGTCGAATAGTCGCTGCTGTACCCGCAGCCGCTCGGCGAGCGTGGTTTCGCCAGCAGCGAAAGCGGCTTGCGCCAATTGCAGACTTTGTTCCGCCAATTGTTGCTGTTGCTGCATCAACGCCACCTGTTCGGCACTGCGCTGCCAATAACGGCGCGCTTGCTGCTGTTCCTGTGCCAGCGTCAGCAGCACGCGCTTGGCTTCGGCGTCGGCCTGCAGGCGTTCAGCCTCGGCGTCGGCAACGGCTTGACTGCGCCCGGCACCGGCGAACAGTGGCACGCTGATGCGCAGGCCGGCACTGTCAATCTGCTCGTCGAGCACGGGATCTTCTTCCCGGCGCAGCAGCAGACTGAGTTCGATGTCGCCACTGCGGCGTTGTTCGAAATGGCTGCGCGCCGCCGCGGCTTGCGCCAACGCTTTCGCACGCTGCCACTGCGGATTGTTGTCGACATCGGTGCTCACCGGGACATCGACCGGGTCGATCAATTCATTGCTGTTGCCGGTGCGCCATTGCCACTGGCTCAGCGCTTCCTCAGCGGCTTGTTCGGCGCCGAGTCTGACTGTGGTGGCGGCCAGCGTTTCGGTTTGCGCGGTCAGCAGATCGGCGCGCGCGAGTTCACCCGCCGCGACTTTTTGACTGACGTCCCGTTGCAGGGCTTCGGTCAATTGCAGCCGTGCGGTAGCGAGTGCCAATTGTTCGCTGCGAAATTTCCTTTCGCTGTCGATGCGAATTAGTTCGGCCGCGAGTTGCACCCGCAGCAGGCTGGCATCGGCTTCGGTTGCCACGACCGTGGCAGCGGCCTGGCGCTGGCGATCGTCGCGGTTGCCGCTGAGTGGCCAGGCCATTTCCAGTTCGGTTTCGCGGCTGGCGCCATCGCGCTGGTCGCGGCGCGACAGCGCCAGGGTCGGGGCGCCGGCCAGTACGCCATCGGCCTGACTTTTGCCGGCAGCGGCACTGTCCAGGCGCGCCGACATGGCTTGAGCTTGCGGCTGGCGTAACCAATAGGCATCGAGCGCTTGCTGCAGCGTATCCGCGGCGACCTGCGGAACCGGCAGCATCAACAGCATCAGCACGACAAATCGAGCTGATAGCGCGAACAAGCCTCGGTCCTGACGACCAGCGGCAAGGGAAATTTTGTCAAACGGCAACATGACGGCCTCGTCAGCAAAACAGTTGCGAAAACTGGCGCGGGCGACGCCACCGTGCGAGCACGGCAACGCCACGGCGCAGTTGGCACCGGATTACGACAAGGCGGTTCGGGGAGGGCGATTCAGATCGTTCTGACGGCTGACCGGCTGCATAGCGATCAGCGTCGCCAGCGGGGTCGGCGAGTACAACAGGTTGAGGCGGGGCAGTGCCGTCAACAGCACGGCACTGCAGTGGTCGTCGCAATCACCGCAGTGCTGGCAGTTGCCGGTGTCGTTGCGATCGGTTTGCTCACTCGGTTGAGCAAGTTGCTGCGCCGTTTGTTGATCAGATTGTTGACCAGTTTGTTGATCAGCAGACTGCGGCGCTTGCTGGTGATGGTGTTGATGGTCTTGCTGGTGAGCGGGTATTTCGGCACTGGCATGGTGGTGGCTCAAAGCAGCCGCTTCATGGTGCGGATGAGTCACCGCCCGCTCTTCAGCCGGCGCCATGGCGTGCCCATTCATGCCGGCGCAGGCCAGCTCATGCGGCAGCGCAGCGCCCAGGCGCGGCGCCAGCATGACCAGCAGAAGCAGGATGACGGCAGGCGTTCTCATGGTTGGGAAGGATACGCGTCGGTTTCGCGGTCAAGCAAGGGCTTGCCACGTGGCAAGGTCGGCAAAATTTTCCTGTTCGGGGTTTTCCCAATCTGAGCTTTTCCGTTCGGAATCTTCCCGTTCGGACCCAGCGCCAGCAGCTTGCCGGCCGGGCTCAGCCGCCGTTATCCGGGGTCAGCGGATATTGCCGGTAGAAGCTGGTGATCTGGTCAAAGGCCTCATCGGCGGTTTCGGCATAGCAGAACAGGCTCAGATCGCTGGCGCCGATCACGCCTTCCTCGACCATGGCCTCGAAATTGATCAGCCGACGCCAATACTGCTCGCCCATCAGGATGATCGGCATCCGGGTGACCCGGCCAGTTTGCCGCAGCGTCAGCGTTTCGAACATTTCATCGAGGGTGCCGTAGCCTCCGGGAAACACCACGATGGCGCGGGCGCGCATCAGGAAATGCATTTTCCGGATGGCGAAATAATGAAACTGAAAGCTGTAGCGTGGCGTCGTGAACGGATTCGGGTGCTGCTCGGTTGGTAGCACGATATTGAGGCCGATGCTGTCGGCGCCGGCATCATGGGCGCCGCGGTTGCAGGCCTCCATGATGCCGGGACCGCCACCGGTGATCACGGTGCAGGGAAAACCAAACTGGCTTTCGCCGTCACGGGCAATGCGATAGGCCAGTGCATGGGCTGCTTCGTAATACGCGCTTTTTTCCAACAGCCGTTCGGCAATTGCCAGTTCGGTCAGCAAGTCGTGATTGTCGTGATCCAGTTTCAGGGCCGATTTCAAGGCGCTGACCCGCACCTGCATTTCGTCGCGGGTGCCGATGCGGGCGCTGCCAAACATCACGATGGTGTGTTCGATGCCGGAGCTTTCCAGCAGCTCGTCAAACTTGCTCCATTCCAGCATCAGGCGCACGGCGCGGGTGCTGTCGGATAGCAGAAAATCGTCGTCGGCAAACGCCAGCCGATAGGTTGGTGACTGGGTTTGTTCGGTATTGATGTGCTTGGCGGCAGCGCGCAGCGTTTCTTTGGCGGTGGGGTAAACGCGCGAACGCGGGCGATTTTTTGCCATGAGCTTTGTTCCTGAACACGGACACCATTGCGGTCATGCTGTCAGTGTCGGAGGCCGGCGCGGCGAAAGCAAGGCAACAACGCTGCCGGTCGTCGATCAGCTTTGCGGCCGTTCGATTTCCGTTTCTGCTGCTGGTGGCGTTGGCGTTGGCGTTGGCGTTGGCGTTGTTGTTGATGTGGATGTTGGTGTCGACGGTGCCGGCAATGGCAGCGGTTCGGTGACTGCACCATTTGGCTCGGCAGCTGGTTCGGTCATGGTCTGCGCTGCCATTGTGGTTTCGGTTGCTTGCATTGACGCGTCCGCGCGGACTGTTTCTTCCGCACTGGCCGTTTCCGCTGAACTGCAATGCGAGCCCGGCACCGACAGCGCCGGTGTGATGAGCGGTCCGGCGGCCGGCCGTTCCAGCCGCACTTCGTCACCGGGTCGGACGCTGCCGGCGGCCAGGGTGATTGGCCAGGCCTCGACCAGGCTTTGCTGAGCTGCACGCTGCGGGCTGATGCGAATACTGCCGATGCGGCGGTCGTCGTAGTCGCGGTGAAACAAGGTCAGCTCTTCATTGGGCTGCAACAAGCCAGCCGGATCCTGCAGTTGCAGGCGATTGCCGCGAACGCTGCTGATGGTCAGGGCAAAGCCATCATGATCATTGCGCTCATCCAGCCAGGCCAGCAGTCGGTTGAACGCGGCCAGCGTCGCCTGACCGATCGCGCTGTGTCGGTAGGTTTCGGTAAACACCGACGGCGCCGGTGTGCTCGCGGTAGCTGGCGCCTGTTCCATTCGTAGGCAGGTGTCGCTGGCGGCGGTGATCAGCAGTTGCCGGCGGTGGTTGCGCAGCGGGTCGTACCATTCGGCCGACAGGGTGACGTAGACCGGCAACGGCTCATCGGCGAACCAGCTGTGCCAGTGACTCTTGATTGGTTGACTCAGGCTGCCTTCTTCGCCCTGCCGGTGGGCGGGGTGGTAGCGGGTGATACGCACCTGCAGCTGCGGCAACGGTAATGAAGACAGTGATGACGACTCGGTCAGTTCGTAGCGGCCACTGCCGACCAGCTGGCCAGCGAGCAGGGCATCCAGCAGGCTCAGCGGCACGCCGCCGCGCTCGATATCGGCGAGCGAGCTGCCGGCGTCGCGCAGCGCTTCGTCGGTGCGGGTGCGGCTGTCATTGGCGAGCGGTGCCAGCCATAACGGCTGCCGGGTTTGCGGGCGCGGTTGCAGGCGGGCATCGGCCCAGGCCTGCAGCTCATCGTGGCTCAGCAGAATCTGCTCCTCTGCCCAGCCCGGCAGCGCGACCATCAAGGCCAGCAAAGCTGCCAGAGTGGCACCGGCGACACGGCAGCCGCGATTGAGTTTTTGTCGGGATCCATGCATCGTGGCTTCTGCCTGAGCGGGCTGGGGCTAAGCTGCCGCGGACCGCGTGTTGTCGAGAGCGTGTCCAGCGTATCGGCGCCGCCGGCGGAAAATGAAGGGACGCCGGCCACGCAGCGGTTTTCCTGTCAGCACCGCGTCACCGCCAACGTGCAAACAGGAGCGATGTGCCGCAATCTCAAACCTGTCGTCATCAGCCACCCAAGCCAGCAACGGAACCTGCCATGAGCCAAACCAACCCCGCCCAAATCGCCCTCGGTGGCGTCTTTCTGCAAGCTGACAACCCGGCCGCATTGGCCGACTGGTATCGCAAGCACTTTGGTCTTGGTTTTGAAGCCAACGGCGGCGTTCATTTCTGTTCGCCGGCTGCCATCACCGACATCGCCAGCAGCGGCTATCCGGTGTTCAGCGTGTTTCCCCGGAACAGCGAATACTTCAAAGGCAGCGCGCTGATGCTCAATTTTGTCGTCGCCGATTTGCGCGCCACGCTGGCGCGGCTGCAAGCGGAAGGTGTGGCCGTGGACACGGAAATCGAAGACGGAGATTACGGCAAGTTTGGTTGGTTGACTGACCCGGCCGGTAATCGTCTGGAGCTCTGGCAACCGCCAAAAGCAGTGTAGTTTGCCGAGCGGTGAGCAAATCCCTTCTCCTGCCGGGAGAAGGTGGCGCGCAGCGCCGGATGAGGGGGCTCGCTACGGTAGCGCACAACAGGAAGGCGCAACGGCTGGCGTGATGCGCTGTAAGTCAGATTTATCGTGAGCGACAAATGTCAGCAACATGCGTGCGAAGCTGCTGCGCAGATTCGCACCTACGCTTGCTCATGACGCCCAACGTTGGACTTAACCGGCGCACACGAGGCGCGGAGCGAAGCGACGAAGCACGTTAGCGTCCGCGTCGAAGAACCTGTTAGGCCTCGACATCTCGCACCTCAATCCCTTCCGCCGCAAGCAATGACTTGATTGCTTCTTGCAGTCGCTCTGCCGCAGCAACGGGAGCGGTGCCAAAGATTTTCTGCTTCATGGACCGACGCGGCTCAACGAAGATGGACCAGTCGATCGGTTTGCCTTCATATCCCTCGTCCTCGCCGCACACGCTTGAGCAGCCAACCATAATTTCAAGATCATCGTCGAGAAACTCCAGCAACCAACCCCAATCTTCTCCAAGCGGATAGGTCGTGACCAACCCGGTCTTTGCGAGCGACGCGCACAACCAGTGCGCGAGTTCATAGCCGTACACACCGGGATTTGCTTGCGCTTCCTCTGGCAGAAACGGAAGAAACTTTACGGACGAGAACTCAATGCGCCACATGTTGAGGCCTAACGCCAAGTTAACCGGCAGAACGGTGCCGGCTTGCCGGCGGAGTGGTTTGCAGCGGGGCGTAAAATTTGCGGAGCAAATGCCCCGCTGCGAACTGTCCGCGTTGAACGCCTGGTTAGGGCGGCGGCTCGACATCCTACTGTACTATGCCAACTTTTCTCAGAATGATTTGTCGATGTCTTTTTTTTGCAGCGGGCAAAAATACGTATGAGATGACAAACGAAAAAATACTCAGGGCCAATAATGTTAGCCCGGACTTTATGGTAACCCTACCGAATATAAGACCAATGAGGAGGCAAACCAGATTCATCATCGAAATTACCCAGAAAGTCCATATAAAGCTGGCAGCATTGTTATACGCAAGCCTCAAGCGCCAATCTTTGTGCCCAATATACGAACGCATAAGCTGAAACATGAGGGCCCTAACTTGTGATTAGGAGGCATGCCTCCTAACGAAATTTTGAATGCCGAGAAATTTGACCCATTTTTGCCATCAGTTCAATAGCTTGGCGGCAACATCTCTAAATTATCTACTTGGTTTAGATGCCATGGCGTTGTTGCTGGCGGGGGCCGCAACCTAATCCTGTTACGCATCCAGTCGATTTGACCGATATTCCTTTTAGACTCAGCAGCTTGATACCGTTTGTCGGTTTTTATCGCTGTTGCTACGTGCCAGGTACAACCAGACAAAGAAGTAGTTTATGCCGTTTGGCACGGTATTTTCTTGCTGACTTAAAGTCGGTCTCGCATCGCTAGATCTGTGCTTGTTGGCGTTTTCAGCGCGGCTGCGGTCGTATTGGTCGTTGCAGCGGCCAGCTTGCGACTTCTTGGTAGCTGACGCCATCGCGGCTGTTGTGCGAAGCCATCAGGGCGAGTTGCCGGCAATCGAATTGCATGTTGAGCGGCATGGCGGCCGGTGGCACTGGCGGCTCGACCTCGCGCGCGAGCGTGATGTGCGGTTGGTAGCGTTGGTCTTTTTTGGCGTTGCCGTAGCGGCCTTGCAGGCGCTGACAATGCTCGGCGAGTTGTTGCAGTTCATTGGGAACATGGGTGGGCGCGACGAACAGCACCTTGGCTTTGCTGAAATAACCGAGCTCGCCAAAGGCCAGAGTGAACGGTTGCAGGCCCTGCATGTCGCTGTCGAGTAGCGCATCGAGCGCGCTGTCATCCACTTCGCCAAGAAAGGCCAGGGTCAGATGCAGGTTGGCCATCGGCACCCAGCGGCCGCTGCATAGCGGTAACGGTCGGCGCCATTGTTCCAGTGTTTGCGCCGCATCACGCGGTAGCGTCAGGGCAAAAAACAAGCGATGTTGGTGGGCCATGAACCTTGCTACGAATGGAGTTGCGGACCAGATGCCATGCGGTGACGCATTGACACGCGCGGTGAGTAAGAATTCCGGTAAACGGATCGGGTGCCAGAAGTGATCTTCCGACAGAATAAACGCGCGATGGCGTCAGTGCCAGTCATCCAGACCGTAACGCGCCAGCAGTTTTTTCAGCTGGCCGTTCTGGCGCCAGGTTTTGATCAGCGACGCCAGTGCCTTGGCGCGCGCAGCGGATTCTGGTTTCGCTGGTGAAAACGCAATGTGAAACGGCAGCCGACTGGCCTCGCCGGCGATGCGCCATGGCGAACCGAGGCGGGTGATCTGGGCGCGGTATTGCAGCACCATTTTGTCTTCCAGATACGCGGTGGTGCGGCCACGGGCCAGCATCGCCAGATTCTGATCGATGGCGGTTTCACCGCTGATGAGTTGCACCCGGGCCACGTCGTTGTGGTGCTGGGCAATCCAGCTGTCGACCGGCTCGCCGTAACGATAGCCATCGATGCCGCCCAGCACGATATCCGCCAGTGACTCGGCGCCGCGATAGCGCCAGTTGCTGGCGGCCAGCGTGATGAACACGTTGACGTTCATGCCGGCCTCAACGCTCGGAAAAATAAAATCGGCGGGATCGCCGGCCGGGGTGCCGACCAAGGCATCGCAGCGGCCGCCGCGGGTGTCAACGATGGCCCGCTCCCAGGGCTCGATACGGTACTCGATGGTTTCGTTGCGGCTGGCCATGGCGGCTGTGGCCAGTTCGATCAGATAGCCGGGTTGCTCGGCACCCGGTTCACAGTTGTACGGACAATAGGTGTCGGCGCAGAGCACCACCGGCGGACTCGCGAACAACGGCGTGGCCGGCAGCAGCAGACTGATGAAGAAAAGGCCAACGCGTCGTCGCACGGTGCTGACTCGTTTGGGGCAAGTGCGGGTTGTACGTGGCATGTGATTCCCTGGACCGGTCGCAAGAGTGTAAACGCGATACCGCGATCTGTCGTCGCACCGGAGCTGTCATCGCACCGGGCTGGCCGTGTGCGGAACTCGCCCGCTATCGAAAGCGGGCCGTCTTCACATCCTGCTGCAAACGGCCATACCCAGACCGTGACTGTCTACTGGCAGCGACTATCTACCGACAACGACAGGCATAATGGCCGGCATTGCTTACCTGCACCTGAAACGCCGTGTCGCTGCCGATTGATGAAGTGTTGCCCCAGCTGCTGGACAGCCTGAGCCGCGCGCCGCGCGTGGTGTTGTCGGCAGCGCCGGGGGCCGGGAAAACCACCCGGGTACCGCTGGCGCTGCTTGATGCCGGCTGGTTGCAGGGCCGGCAGATTCTGATGCTGGAGCCGCGCCGGCTGGCGGCGGTGCGCGCCGCCCAGTACATGGCCCGGCAATTGGGCGAAAGCGCTGGCGAGCGGGTCGGTTATCGCATTCGTGGCGACAGCAAAGTCGGGCCGCAGACACGCATTGTCGTGGTGACCGAAGGCATCCTGACCCGGATGCTGCAGGAGGATCCGGAATTGTCCGGCGTTGGCGCGGTGATATTCGACGAGTTTCACGAGCGCTCGCTGCAAGCGGATCTGGGCCTCGCACTGACGCTGGAAGTGCAAGACAGTCTGCGTGACGATTTGCGGGTACTGGTGATGTCGGCAACGCTCGACGGTGTTGCTGTGGCCAGCCTGCTTGGTAGTGACAGTGCACCGGCACCGGTTGTCGCAAGTGAGGGTCGCAGTTATCCGGTTACCACCACCTATCTCGGGCGCAACGCCAATGCCCCGCTGGAACCGCAAGTGGTCGCGGCGATCATCAAAGCGCTGCGGGAAGAGTCGGGCGATGTCCTGGTTTTTCTGCCGGGCCAGCGCGAGATTCGCCGTGTCCAACAACAACTGGAAGCGCAGGCGCTGACCGATGTCGAGCTGCATGCCTTGTTCGGTGAAGCGGCGCCAGCGCAGCAACAGGCGGCACTGACGCCGGCGGTTGCCGGCAAACGCAAAGTCATTCTGGCGACCGCGATCGCGGAAACCAGTTTGACGATTGATGGCGTCCGCATTGTCATCGACAGCGGTCTTGCCCGCGTAGCCCGTTTTGATCCGGTTCGTGGCATGTCGGGCCTTGCCACCGTCAATGTCTCGCAAGCGACGGCCGAGCAGCGTCGTGGCCGTGCTGGTCGTCAGCAATCCGGCGCGTGTTATCGATTGTGGTCGGAAAGCCAGCACGGTTCCCTGCCACGGTTTCCCACACCGGAATTGCTCAGCACCGATCTGACGCCGTTTGCGCTGGAACTGGCGCAGTGGGGCGTGCGCGATGTCAGCACGCTGCGGCTGCTCGATGCGCCGCCGGCGGCGCATCTGCAGCAAGCGCGTGATCTGCTTCTGCAACTCGGTGCGCTGGATGCGCAAGCGGGCCTGACTGCACACGGCCGCGCTTTGGCGCGTTTGCCGGTGCATCCGCGGTTTGGTCATATGCTGGTGCGCGGCAAGGAGCTCGGGCTCGGTGCCTTGGCCTGTGATGTTGCGGCGTTGCTGGAAGAGCGCGACATTTTGCGCGGTCAGGATCGCAGCGATGTTGATCTGCACACGCGCTGGCTGGCGCTGGTGCATGGCGGCGCCGTGGATCGCGGCGCCCGTGATCGGGCCCGGCAACAGGCCAAGCGCTTGCGCAGCCTGCTGCAGATCCGTGACGAAGCCGAACACGATGAGCAGATAGGCACGCTGCTGGCACTGGCCTATCCGGAACGCATTGCCCGCCAACGTGCGACACCGGGAAGCGCCAATGCCACCGGCACGGCGATGCGCAAGAGCGGCGGTGAAAGAAGTCTGCGCTACCAGCTTGCCAGTGGCGTCGGTGCCAGTTTGCCGGACGGCAGCGGGCTCAGCCGCGAGCCGTTTCTGGCGGTCGCCGATGTCGATGGCGTCGGCGCCGACACAAAAATTTTTCTGGCGGCGGCGCTGCCGGCGGAGCAACTGGAGAACGTGTTCGGTGATTTGATCGTGACGCGCGACGAGGTGCTCTGGGACAGCCGCGAGCACTGCGTGGTGGCGCGGCGTCGGCGCGCACTCGGCGCGCTGATTTTCAGCGAACAAACCATTGAATCCGATCCGGTTGCGCGCACCGCCGCGCTGCTTGATGGCGTCCGCCAACTGGGCCTGTCGGTATTGGACTGGAGCGGTGCTGCTGCCCAGCTGCGGGCGCGCAGCGAATGGCTGCGGCAACACGGTTACGCCCCGAGCGACTGGCCGGAGTTGACAGAGCCGGCCTTGCTGGCAGCGCTGGAACGCTGGTTGGCGCCGTTCGTGACCGGGTTGCGCACGCGCGCCCAACTGGCCAGCGTCGATTTGCTGGCCGCGCTGAAAAGTCTGTTCAGCTATTCGCAGCTGCAGGAACTGGATCGGCTCGCGCCGACCCATCTGACCGTGCCAACCGGATCACGCATCGCGCTCGATTACAGCGGCCCGCAGCCGGTGCTGGCCGTGCGCTTGCAGGAAGTATTTGGTGAACGCGATACGCCGCTGCTTGCCGGTGGCAAGGCCAAAGTGCTGCTGCATTTGCTGGCGCCCGGTCGGCAACCGATCGCCGTGACCCAGGATCTGGCGAGCTTCTGGCAGAACGCGTATCCGGATGTGCGCAAGGACATGCGCGGACAGTACCCGCGTCATTACTGGCCGGACAATCCGCTCGAAGCCGAGCCAACCCGGCGCAGCAAGGCGGCCGATGACCGGGCCAAGCGGAACAATTCCTGAGCGGGCAGCAAGCCGCCCGCGGCGTTCAAAAGTGATACCGCGCCGAGATCAGAAAATCGCGTTGGTCGGCGGTCGCCGTGAAATCACGGGCAGTGTTGCTGGTGCTGGCAAAATCATCGTCGGGCAATCCGGTCATGGTTCGAACCGACATGTTGAATTGCAGACCTGCTTCGGCTTCCCAGTAAATGCCGACTTCGTGAAACGGATCGACCCCGGACGCCTCTGCGGTTCGAGTTTCAGCGCCGGATGCGTAGTCGTAATCGGCAGACCAGGCCGCGTAACCGGCTCGAGCGAAAATGCCGGCGCTTTTTGTCAGCGGCAAATCCAGCCGCAGACTGCCGGTAAACGCCGAAGCGTCGTCTTCGCGGTGATTGGCCATATGGTTTCCGTCACGGTTGACGGCCAGATCTTGAAAGCCCAGTTCGGCGCTCAGATAGCGTATCGGTGACCAGGCACCGCGCAGTGACAGTCCGGCCAACTCGGTGGGCTCGATAAAGCCGAGCTCAAACGCAAAGTGAGTGTCCGCCGCTCGTGACGGCGGACTAAACAAAATCGCGGTCAGCAAAATCGTGGCAAGTAAGTTCAGTCTTCCGTACACCGTCACATCCTCAACAAGGCAACGACCTGCGCCAGCCGGCGTTTCGGTCGGTGCGGCAGTGTGCTGGTTCGGGCTGAATCCGGCCTGAATCGAACCGCATTTGGACGGCCAACATTTTTATTGATATGACCCTCGTGGCGGAGCATATTAAGTCTCGCCGTCATGTGGCGGCATGAACCCCGGAGACGAATCTTTCGTGGCAGCAGCAGGGCAAGGACCCGGCTGTCATGAGGGCATTCCGACTGGGGTTTTTTGTATCTGGAATTTAGCTCAGCAATTCGGATCGAACCGGGTGCGTCGGGCGGACAACGGCCGGCGACAGTCGCCAAGCAAACGAGTGGATGGAATCATGGCCTGGGATGAATACAAGAACATTACCGTCAACGGTTGCCGCTATTACGGCAAGCACATGATGCTGACCTGTGAAGGCTGCAACGACAATCTATTGTCAGTCGACACAATGAAAGAATTTCTCAAGGAGCTGGCCGACAAGATCGACATGATTCGCTACGGCGAACCGATTGCCGCCCGCTTTGGCGATGGCTGTCAGGTCGGCATCTCGGCCGTGCAATTGATCACAACCTCAGCACTGACGGTGCACACCAATGATCAGGCGCGCGACATGTATCTCGACGTGTTCAGCTGCAAATGGTTTGAGGAAGAGACGGTGATGGCCGTCATCAATAAATATTACGCACCGAAGCAGGTGACCCATCAAATCGTGATCCGCAAATAACCGCCGGCATGGCAATGGGTAGCGCCCTCATTCCGTTCCAGAGGGGCGACAGGTCGGTCGTCAGCAATGCGTTAAGGGGATTTCATGTCAGCACCGGTGCAGCTTATGAATCGTGACGTCATGCTCCACAATGCGGCCTCGGCGGCCGCCTCCGGCAACCGCTATTACGCCAGCATCAGTCCGCCATTTGCCCATGAGCCGACCCGGGATCGGGTGCGGGTGATCAGCACCGCGGATGGTAAGGGGGAAGGCCTGCAGGCCATGGTGGATTTTTCCGCCGGCGAGGTGGTGTTTACTTTCACCGGTTCGGTGGTGACCGAGCAGACGTTGTATACGCTGCAGATTGAACCGGGCAAATATCTGTCGGACCCGATCGTCATGGGCAAGGTGCTGCACGCCTGTGATCCGAACATGAGTTGTGACATGCGCACGCTGACCTTTACCGCACGTCGCGATATCAAGGCCGGTGACATGCTGACCATGGATTACGAAACGACCGAAGACGAGTTGTTCCGCTCGTTTTATTGTGGCTGTGGTGCCAGCAGTTGCCGCGGCTGGATTCGCGGTCGGCTGGTGCGCTGAGCCCCTCGTCTGCGGATTCGCTTTCCCCTGCCGTGACATGTGCGCTAGGCTCCGGACAACGGTCATGACCGGAGCCAGCGCATGTCTGACACCTCGTTTGCCAGTACCCATCAGGTTTTCAATCAGGCGACGGCGCTGGAGCCGTATCACGGCTATCGCAGTGATCGCGTTTTGCAGCATTGGCTGCAGCACGGTGGCGGCAACTGGGCCGAGCCGATGCTCGATCAATATGGCGCGCTGACCGGCACTGAACTGATGGAAGCCGGCCGCCAGGCCAATCGCTTTACCCCGCAATTTCATTCGCACGATCGGTTTGGCAACCGTATCGATCTGATCGAATTTCATCCCGCCTATCATCGCCTGATGCAGGTCGCGACTGCGCACGGCCATCACAGCTTGCCGTGGCGCGAACCGAAACCCGGCGCACACGTGGCGCGGGCCGCGCTGACCTATCTGCATAGTCAGGCTGAAGCCGGTAGCGGCTGTCCGTTGACGATGACCTTCGCCAGTGTGTCGGTGTTGCAACAACTGCCGGCGCCGCTGCGCGATTCGTGGCTGGGCAAGGTACTGGCCAATGATTACGACCTCCGCAATCTGCCGTACCCACAGAAAACCGCACTAACCATCGGCATGGCCATGACCGAAAAGCAGGGCGGCTCCGATGTGCGGGCCAACACGACGTTCGCCAAACCCTTGGCCGGGCGCGGCAACGGTGAGTTATATCGGTTGGTCGGACACAAATGGTTTTGTTCGGCGCCGATGTCTGATGGTTTTCTGGTACTGGCGCAAACCGATGCCGGTCTGTCGTGCTTTTTGTTGCCGCGCTGGCAACCTGACGGGCAAAAGAACGCCATGGAAATTCAGCGGCTCAAAGACAAGTTGGGCAACCGCGCCAACGCCTCGTCGGAAATCGAATTACGCGGTGCCCAGGCCTGGCTGATTGGTGACGAAGGCCGCGGCATCCGCACCATCATGGACATGGTGGCGCTGACGCGGTTCGATTGCGTGATCGGCAGCGCGGCGCTGATGCGCCAAGCGGTAGCGCAGGCATTGCAGCACGGTGCCGGTCGTCACGCGTTTGGCGTGCAGTTGAATCAGGCGCCGCTGATGCAAAACGTGCTCGCTGATCTGGCGCTGGAGTCGGAGGCCGCGTTGGCGCTCGGCATCCGTCTGGCCATGGCGCTGGATTGCGCCGCAAGCAACGACAGTGAAAAAGCACTGGTGCGCATCGGCACGGCCCTGGCCAAATTCTGGGTCTGCAAACGGGCACCGCAGCTCATTTACGAAGCGATGGAATGTCTCGGTGGCGGCGGCTATGTCGAAGACAGTGTGCTACCGCGGCTGTACCGCGAAGCTCCGGTCAATGCCATCTGGGAAGGCTCCGGCAATATTCAGTGTCTCGATGTCCTGCGGGCGCTGCAGCGTGAGCCGGCCGCTGTCACTGCGCTCGAACAGGAATTGCAGACCGGCCGGGGCCTGCATCCGTTACTGGATCAGGCCATTGCGCGCGCGTTGCACTGGCTGTCGGGCAGCGTCGATGAAGCCAGCGCGCGTCGGGCCGTGGAGCAACTGGTGCTGGCATGGCAGGGCGTTATTTTGCAACGCGGCGCGCCGGCGTTTGTTGCCGACAGTTTCTGTGCTGGTCGGCTGGCGGCGGAATCGTTTTGGCAATTTGGCAGCCTGCCGACCGGATTGCCATTTGCCGAGCTGATCGCGCGCAGTCAGCCGCAGCACTGAGCAAGACGTCGCGGTGTTGTCGCTTGATTGATGTGGGATTGTCTCCGGAAAGCCACGGAATTGCCGCAATGCTCTTGCGTGGCGGTTGCCGCCCGGTTGAGCCGGTGGCCGCGCTGCGGTAACGTGTGCGCCCCTTTTGGTCGGGATATTTGACTCCGTGGCTCGTCGCTCCAGCAACACCTCTGCTCGCAAGACTGGTTCGCGTAGTACTGGCCCGCGCAAGCCGCCGGCAGGTCGCTCCGGTGCCGGCAAGCGGCGCTGGTGGCCGTTGCTGCTGAAAATTGCCGGCGTGCTGCTGCTGGCCTTTGCCGCACTGATGCTGTACCTGCAAGCCGACGTGACCCGTCGTTTTGAAGGCCAGCGCTGGACCGAGCCTGCCAGCGTTTACGCCCGCGTGCAAACCCTGCGCGAAGGCGATGTTCTGAGCGAAACCGATCTGCTGCTGGAATTGAAGTTGCTCGGCTACCGCGAAACGAAGGCGCCGAAAGTGGCCGGTGAATATGCGCATCGCAGCAGCGGATTTTTGATACGGGCGCGAGGTTTCACCTTTGCCGACGGCACCCTGCCGGAGCGCGGCATCGAAGTCGGCCTGCGCGGTGACCGCATCAGTTTGCTGCGCGACGCCACCGGCAAGGAACTCGATAGCGCTCGACTGGATCCGGTACTGCTCGGCCGTTTCTCGGCGCGGTCGGATGAAGACCGCGAGTTGCTGCCGCTCAGTGCCATTCCGAAAACCCTGATCGATACCTTGCTGGTGACCGAAGACCAACATTTCTACCAGCACTTTGGCATAAGTCCGAGCGCCATCGCGCGTGCTGCCTGGGCCAATTTGCGCGCCGGCGAAGCCGAGCAGGGCGCCTCCACCATCACCCAGCAGCTGGTGAAGAATTATTTTCTGAATAGCGAGCGCAGTTGGTGGCGCAAGATCCGCGAAGCGTTGATGGCCATTGTGCTGGAGCGCAATTACAGCAAGGATGAAATTCTCGAAGCGTATTTGAACGAGATCTATTTCGGTCAGGATGGTCAGCGCGCCATTCATGGCGTGTCGCTGGCCAGCCGGTATTATTTTGGCAAACCGGTGGCTGAACTGGACCCGGCCGAAACCGCCTTGCTGGTCGGTTTGATTCGCGGGCCTTCCTATTACTCACCGTGGAAGCAAACGGCGCGGGCAAAAGCGCGTCGCGATTTTGTTCTGGCGCGCCGGCAGCAAGTCGGCCAGATTGATGCCGAGGAGTTGGCGCGCTGGCAGCAGGCGCCGCTCGGTGTGCTCGGCACGCCACGGGCACTGTCCGGCAAGATGCCGGCGGTGCTGGATCTCATCAAACGGGAATTGCGTGCCGATCTGGGCCAGACCGACACCAGCCAGTCAGGTCTGCAGGTGTTCACCAGCGTCGATCCGGTGTTGCAGCGAAAAACCGAATTGGTGGTGGAAAAAGGTTTGCAACGGCTGGATCCGAACGGGCCTTTGCAAGCGGCGGTGATTGTGACCGATCGGCAGCAGGGGCGACTGCGGGCAATTGTCGCCGGTCGCGATGCAAGTTTTGCCGGGTTCAATCGCGCACTCGATGCCAAGCGGCCGGTCGGTTCGACGCTGAAACCGATGATTTACTACGCCGCGCTGAAGCAAAGCAGTCGCTTTGATCTCGGCACCACCTTGCAGGATTCGGCATTTGTTATGCGCGCCGATGATGGCGCCACCTGGCAACCGAAAAATTACGATGGTCGTGCCCACGGCATCGTGCCGCTGCACCGCGCACTGGCGGAGTCGTTAAACCTCGCGACCGCACGCCTAGCCATGGAAGTCAGCCTGCCGGAAATCGAATCGACCCTGAAAACCATGGGCTTGCAACGCGATATCCATTTGTGGCCGTCACTGGCGCTCGGGGCGCTCGAACTGAGTCCGATGGATGTGGCAACGCTCTATTCCGGTTTGGCGAACGGCAGCAGCGTGCGCATTCCGAAAGCGATCCGCGCGGTGCGCCGTGATGATGGCAAGAGTTGGTTGCGGCCGGACGAAGTCCATGCCCGCCTGCAGCCCGGCACCGCATTTTTGGTCGATTACGCGCTGCAGGAGGTGGTCCGCGACGGCACCGGCAAATCGCTCGGCGCCCGAATGCCGGAACTCAATGTCGCCGGCAAAACCGGCACCACCAATGATCAGCGCGACTCCTGGTTTGCCGGTTTTGATGGCGAACATCTGGCGGTCTTCTGGGTCGGTCGTGACGACAATCAAAGCACCGGTTTGACCGGCGCCAGCGGCGCCATGCAGCTCTTTTCCGATTGGCTTAATGTCAAAGGGGCCGCACCGCTGAGTCTGGAATTGCCAAGCGGTGTCCGGTTTGCGTTTGTCGATGGCAACGGTAGTCGCTATGCGCTGGAGTGTCCGGGCACCGCGTGGTTGCCGGTGATGAGCTCAGCATCGGCAGCGCCGGCAATGGGGTGTCCTTAGAGGTTGTTGCGGCCGTCGGGTCACAAGCAGAAAAAGAAAAGAGCGGGCATGCCCGCTCTTTTCTTTTTCATGCAATCTCAACCCGCTGGTCGTTTTCGTAACGGCTTATGTCACCGGTTGCGTGCCGCGAACTGTTCCAGACAGATGTCGGTATCGCCCGTCCAGCGGATCACGCTGACCCGGCCGTCGCTGTCGTGTTCAGCTTGTACCGAACAGAAATCATGTTTGTCGCCACCACCAAACGAGGTGCCGACGCCGCCGCCAAAGTTGCCGCCAAAACCGCCGAGGCCGAGTGAAAAACGCGGCGAGCTGGAGACATCCTGTTTGGTCCATTCGGCGTAATGTTTGCCGGCGACTTCGCGGCTTTGCTGCGGTACGCCCCAGGCTTGGATCAGCTCGTCAACTTGCGCGCTTTGCCAAGCCAGAAAATGGGCGTCGACTTTGGCCGGTGGCGCGCTGGCGCAACCGGTCAGTGCCAACGCGGCAACAAACACAGACATCGTGACAACCTGACGCATGGTGGAATCTCCCGGAGTGGTCTGTTGGTTGTAGCGCCGATTGTTGCCGACTGCAAGCAGGAAGCGGGTCAGTGGCGTTCAGATCGTGATGAACTGCAAGGTGCTGAAGCCTTGTTGGGCCAGCGCCGGCCACAGCG
Organism: Permianibacter fluminis; assembly: GCF_013179735.1. NCBI lineage: Bacteria > Pseudomonadati > Pseudomonadota > Gammaproteobacteria > Pseudomonadales > Pseudomonadaceae > Permianibacter > Permianibacter fluminis. The sequence continues at coordinate 1,875,358 of NZ_JABMEG010000001.1, forward strand.
CCCGTGCCTCGGCATTGTCGGCCGTCATCCAGGCCGTGGTCGCAGGCGCAGGCTGTTCTGGCGGACGCCCAATCAGCGTTTCAACCCGGCGCGCGATGGCCTCACCCGAATCCACCCACTGCACCGGTTGCCGCGCGGCCGCCGCCAACTCCTGACGCAGCAGCGGAAAGTGGGTGCAGCCGAGCACGATGGTGTCGGCGCTGCGGTCGGGGTCGGCAAAAAACGGCGCCAGTATCGGCTGCAGCGCTTCCACGGAAATATGGGTGCCGCGCAACTTTGCTTCGGCCAGTTGCACCAGCTCGCGACTGCCAACCTTGATCACGGTGCAGTCGCTGGCGAATTCCCGGATCAACTGATCGGTATACGGGCGCTGTACCGTGGCCGGCGTGGCCAGCAGACCGATAACGCGATTGCGGCTGAGTTTGGCGGCCGGCTTGATTGCCGGCACCACGCCAACGATCGGCAAGGCAAACCGGCTGCGCAAGCGCGGCAGCGCCACCGTACTGGCGGTGTTGCAGGCGATGACAATCAGGCGCGGTTGAATGCGATCGATCAGCGCGTGCAGCACGGCATCGACGCGCTCGACCAATTCGTCTTCGGCTTTGGTGCCGTAAGGAAAGAAGGCGTTGTCGCAGGCGAACACCAGCGGCAAGGAAGGCAGCGCCGCCGCGATATCAGCAAAAATGCTGAGACCGCCGACACCGGAATCAAAAACCAGAACGGGCGCGAGAGCAGTGGACATGATGCGGACAATAAAAGGTCGGCGCGCAGTGTAGCAGCGGGCCGGCCATTCGCCTATCTGACGGCCGTGCCGTCAATCCAGGCGGTTCGATTTGTGCTGGCGCCGCGCCAACAAGGGCAGCAGCCACAGCAACATGACGGCGCCACCACCACCGCCGCCACTGCCAGAACCCGGATTGCCGTCATTGTCGTGCACGGTCACAGTGGCCTGCATTGACGAGGTCGCGGCAGCGCCCGTTGCGGCGCTCAGCTTAATGGCAAAACTTTCATCATTTTCGACACTGCTGTCGTCGCGCAGCGTCACCGTGATGGTCTTGCTGCTGGCATCGCCGCCAGCCCAGTTCAGGGTGCCGCTGGCGGCGTCGTAATCACTGCCGGCAAGCGCGCTGCCGTCCTCGGTTTGGTAATGAATGCTGGCGGCGCCAACGCTGCCTTCGAACCGCTGCACGGTCAGGGTGACCGTGCCAGCATTTTCGGCAACGCTGGAACTGGCGCCGGCAAAACCCAGTGCCCCGACTTGCTCGTTGCTGATCAAATCGATTTTCAGCTGGCTGACAATATCGGTTTCGGCACCACCGGCAACGGTCAGATTCAGCAGCACGGTTTCTGCGCTTTCCGTGTCGCTGTCATCGAGCAGCGGCAGCGTCAAAAATTTGCTGCCACGTTCGCCATCGGCCCAGTTCAGTGTGACATCGGTTGCCTGATAATCACTGCCAGCCACAGCACTGCCGTCGGCGCTGACGATACGCGCGCTGACGGCGCCGCTGGCACCACCGCTGCGATACACCGGAATGCTGATGCTGCCGGCCGATTCATTGACCCGATAGTGCGTCACGCCAAAACCAAGCCGGCCCTTGCCAGCGGCGACAGTGTTGTCGCGCACGACATACAAGCCGTTTTCGATATCGCTGAGCACCACGCTGCCACTCGGGAAAAACGGGTAGGTGCCCCAGACACCATTGAACTCCGCGGCGGACGGGAACATGAACGAACTGTCGAACGAACCCGCTTCGGCGAGCGCCAAGGGATTGCTGACATCAAGCACCACCACACCGCGGCGATAATGGGCAACGTAACCCCGCGAACCGCGAATGTAGGTGTTGTGGTCGATATCGGTGGTCGGGCCGTAGTAATTGGCCGCTACCACCGGATTGTGCAGATCGTTCAGATCAAACGTGCGGAAGCGCGAATTGGCGCCGGTAATTTGTTCGTCGAGTTCGTCATCGAGAATCAGGTGGCGCTTGTCGGCGGTAAACCAGCCGGAGTGCGCGTAACCGACGCCACCGTAGGGTGCTTTCGCCAGCCGGGTTGGATTGGCGCGTTCGGTGACATCCCAGATATCGAGCGTGTCTTCGTTAAAGTCGAACAGGATTTCACACGGGTTATGGCCGGGCGCGCATTGCGAGGTGCGCTCGTCAGTCAGGATAAAGCCGGTGCTGTCATGCATGTAGCTGCCGGTTGATACCGGTTGGTGCACGAACACCGGATGCGCCGGATTGCTCATGTCATAGGCGCGCCAGGAACCCCGGCTGCGATTGGGCGCGGCGTCCTTGTTTTTGCCGGCCACCACAACATCCGAGCCAGCGATGAACAGAGTCGGCACCAGACCTTCGACCGGGGTACCGTCGGCATAATCAAAATTGCCGTACAGCGTATGTGCCGACTGCACATCGTGGATGGTGTAAGCGAGACTGACGGCTGTTGGCAGCGCAGTCAGATCGATCACTTGCACGCCGCCGCCAGCAGCTTCAGTGGTGACGTAGGCATAGGCCTTGTAGCGATTCGCGCTGATGTCGAAATACTGGTAGACATGGACATCGCGCCAGAGCGAACCGAGTCCGGTGACGGTGCCCACTTCATGCGGCGCAGTCGGGTCGGTGATGTCGACCACGGCAGTGCCGTTGGACAGACCGATCAGCGCGTATTCGTGACCGTCATTGCGGTCCATGAAGCCCCAGATGTCATTGGCACTTTCCGGACGGCTGGAGAATTGGCTCAGCGGAATATGCGACAGCAAATCCATCTTGTTGCAGTTATAGCTGCCGGCAACGCCACCCTCACAATTGGCCGGGCCTTCGATGGCGCTCGACACTTTCTGCCAGGTACCGAGCAGTTTCTGCTCGCTGATATTCAGCGCGATATCGCCGCCTTTGCTGTCCTGGATAATTTGAAAGCCTTTGCTCTCCAACTGTTCGCGGAATTCAAACGGGACCCCGGTCAGTTGGGTGGGATGCCGACGGCGATCGGCTTTGGCAAAGTTGTCGGCACGGCTGTAACCACCCTCGATGGGCACGACGCCCGCGAGCAGGTTGACGCGCTGGGTTCCGCGAATGTGGTAGGTGCCTTCGGCAACGTGAATCGTGTCGCCCTTGCCGGACTTTCCCAGCGCATAGGCGATGCTCTGACACGGCTGCGTCGGCGTCGCGCAATGGCCGCGGTCGACACCATCTGCGGCAACATAGCGGGTGGCATGACCACTGCCGTGGGCATGCGCGGGAGTGGCCTGCAGCACCAATCCGGTAGCAGCCGCCAAGGCAAACGAAACAAGCAGCGCCGGCTGGCGCAAACGGGGACGGTTCATCTGTGAACACTCGCAGCAAAAGATAGGCAAGGTTCTAACAGCGTTGCGACGCTGACTCAATGGCAAATTGTACAGTTGCCGAGTCCGCCGCAATGTGCCGGCTTTGGCTGCGCGGCATTCAGCGTGCCGGGGCCGGGTTGTTGCGGCGCCGTTGCCAGCGCCACAACGCCAGCAGGGTCAACATGGCCATGACACTGGTACAGGCAAACGCATGACCGGGAGACAGCCGCTGCCAGATGGCGCCAAATGCGGCGCCATTGCCGAGCAAGGCCAAACCGACGGCCAAGGCGTAATAGCCAAACGCGGTTGCGCGTCGCGTTTTCGGCGCATGGTGGGCGACCAATGCGGCCAGTACGCCCTGTGAAAACCCCAGATGCAATCCCCATAACAGGGCGCCGGCAAACACAGCCCACGTCGTTGCAGCGAGTGCCAGCGTCCCCTGTGACAGCAACAGGAACAACAAACTGAAACCCAGCAATTTGCTGGCGCCAATCCGGTCAAAAAAATGACCGACCGGCCACACACTCAGGGCGTAACTCAGATTCATCGCCGCCAGCAACAAGGCGCTCAGGTAATCGCCGAGCGCAAGCGATTGCCCGCGCAGAATCAGAAAGGCTTCACCGGGTCGCGCCAGCGTCAGCAAGACGGCAAAACCGACGGTGAGCCAAAATTCGCGCGGCAGCGCGGCAAGATCGGCTTCGTGCGGCAGCGCGGGAAGATCGGCTCCGCGCGGAACCGTCAACGTGACAGCCGGCCGCGAGGCGTCGATGGAATCAATTGGTTGTTGTTCGGGTGTTGCGCTGACATTCGAGGGCGCGCTGTCGGCGACCGCCGGTTCCCTGACTGCCAGCCATAGCAGGGCCACCGCCGCCAGCGCCGGCAAACACGCCAGCCAGAACACCGCCCGGTAATCGCCACTGAACAACCACAGCAATTCGGCAGCGAGCAACGGCGCCAGCAAGGCGCCCACGGTATCCAGCGCCTGGCGCACACCGTAAGCCGCGCCCCGTTGTGCCGGTGCTGTGACATCGGCGATCAATGCGTCGCGCGGTGCTCCGCGGATGCCTTTGCCAAGGCGGTCCAGTACCCGCGCCGCAGCGATCGCCGCGACACCGCCAGCAAGCGCAAACAGCGGTTTTGCCAACGCCGATAATCCGTAGCCAGCAATCGTCAACGGCTTGCGTTTGCCCATGCGATCGGACCAGCGCCCGGCCCAAGGCTTCAGGGCCAAGGTCAGTGCCTCGGCACCGCCATCAAGCAAACCGATAGCAACGGTGCCAAGGCCGAGCACATTGACCATGAACAGGGGCAGCAGCGCGTGAATGGTCTCGCTGGACAGATCCATCAGCAGGCTGACCAGCCCCAGCACGATGACGGTGCGGGGCAGTGGGCCGATTGCAGTAGCGGCAGTTAAGGCCAATCGCGTTATCCGGGGTTTGCTAGAATCGCGGCGACGATGCTGCCACAAAGGCAAGGCCATGACGGTGCCCACTGATCATTACCGGCGCAAAAACGAAGCGGAGCGCAAAGCCGCGATGCAGGCGACGGTCGAGGCCCGCAAGCGCGACTGGAAAGAAGCCGGCCTGCTCGATGACATTGCTCGCAACCGGGTGGTCGAGCACGACCAGACCCTTTGGAAAGGCCAGCCCTGGTGGGTCGAACGCATCTGGGTTCGTTGGCTGGCCAACGGCCTTTGCGTACTGACCGTGGCCGGCATCGCCCGGGCGGCCATGACCGGCGCCGCCTTTGATCTGGCGTTCTGGATTCCCTTTGCCTTGTTTGCGTTCCAGTTGCGTTGGCATATCGCCCGGCACGGCGGCTGATAAACGCAGCGCCAGGCCATGCCATTTGGCCAAAATGTACGCTTTTCGAACGGCCATTCATCGGCCTGACGCTGCCGGTCACCTCCGACGACTTGCCAAGGGCAGAAAATGACGCATAATGTCACCGTTCACAATTTTGTGAACGAGTTCGCATTCGCCCAAGGTGGCCAGACATGACCAGTGGTTTCATTCGGGTTGTGCAAGCCGGCCAGGCCGACATGGTTTATGTCGGGCCTGAACGCCGGGAAGAGCGCCGTCGTAGCGTCCGCAACGACGAGTTCGAGAAGCTGTTGGGCCATTTTGGCCTGAACCGCCGGGTGGTACCGGATCGCCGTCGCGGCGATACCTCCTGGCTGTTGCTGTCGGAAACTGCCATCGACCGGGCTGTCAGCCTCTGACCCCGGCCGAGTACTTCGCGGCGCTGGCCCCAGCGCCGCTTCAGCCACTGTCTCTCCCTGTTTTCTCCGCGCTCCGGCTCGATGTCCGGGTTTTGCGTGAAGATCTGCGTGATCCCGAGCTGGCCGGCAACAAGGCCCGCAAGCTGCAGTACAACCTGATCGAAGCCCATCGTCGGGGTGCCCAAACGCTGGTCAGCATGGGCGGCGCTTATTCCAATCACCTGCACGCGCTGGCGTTGGCGGGTCGCCGTTTCGGTTTTGCCACTGCTGCCTTTGTCCGTGGTCCGCTTCCACCGTCACTGTCGCCGACATTGCGCGACTGCGGTACCGCCGGCATGCAACTGATTCCGTTGTCCCGGACCGACTATCGCCAGCTGCGGACCGCGCCGGCACCCTTCATGGCTCGCTTCGAACCCACCGCCTATTGGCTGCCGGAAGGCGGCAGCAATGCCCTGGCCATCGCCGGCTTGAAGGAAAGTCTGCAGAGCGAGGCGGTGGCCGAGTTCGCACCCGAGCTTGTCCTGACCGCGGCCGGTACCGGCGCGACCATGGCCGGTCTGGCGGTCGGGCTACGCTCCATGCAAGCGCATGGCGAGGTCTGGGCGGTGGCGGTGCTGAAAGGCGGCGGCTTTTTGCTGCCAGAGGCCAAACGCCTGTTGGCCGAAGCGTGTGTGACGCGCCGAGCGCCGCTGCGAGTGCTGACGGGGTTTCATTTTGGTGGCTACGGTCGCCGGCCCGATGCCCTGCAGCAGTTTTGCCAAACTTTTTTTTCCGAGACCGGCCTGCCGGTGGAACCCGTTTACACCGGCAGGGTCTGTTACGCCCTGCAGAAGCTGGCGCGGCAAGGCGTGTTTCGTCGCGGTCAGCGCATTCTGCTGGTTCACACCGGTGGTCTGCAGGGTGCCCGCCCGTAACGTCCATTCACGGACGTGAAATGCGCGCACTTGAAAATTGATTGCCGGTACTTATGATGCCGGCGCGGTGCGGCAAACCCGGCGAGCGGGTGCTGGCATTCGGAACGCCACACTCGCCACTGCCTGCTTTATCACGAACCGTCGTTCGCGCGATTTGTTCCTGGCCACGGCCGGCATTGCAAAAGCCACGTTGCAAGATGCCGCTGTTGGCGCCGCGCGAACCCAGAATGACCTTGCCGGTACTCATCGGCACAGAACAAAAAAGGAGCAACTCGCGACATGATTGAAATCCAGTCATTGACTCGTCAGTTCGGCGATTTCAAAGCCGTCGACAATCTCAGTTTCTCGGTCAGCCCCGGCGAAGTGCTGGGCTTCCTCGGCCCGAACGGCGCCGGCAAATCCACCACGATGAAAATGCTGACCGGCTTTCTGACGCCGAGCGCCGGCCGCATCCGCATCTGTGGTCACGATATTGAATCCGATCCGCTCGCGGCCAAACAATTGATTGGCTATTTGCCGGAAGGCGCGCCCTGTTATGGCGACATGACCGTGCAGGCGTTTCTCGATTTCATCGCCGATATGCGCGGGCTCAGTGGCAGCAAGAAAACCGAACGCATCAACACTGTCGTCGCCCAGGTGCAACTGCAGGAGGTGCTGGCGCAAAGCATCGAGACGCTGTCGAAAGGTTTCAAGCGCCGGGTCGGTCTGGCGCAAGCCATTTTGCATGACCCCAAGGTGCTGATTCTCGATGAGCCAACCGATGGTCTCGACCCGAACCAGAAGCATCAGGTGCGCGAGCTGATCCGTGGCATGGCCAAAGACAAAATCCTGATCATCTCCACCCACATTCTTGAAGAGGTCACGGCGGTCTGCAGTCGCGCCATCATCATTGCCCGTGGTCGCTTGCTGGCTGACGGCAAGCCGCAGGATCTGCTTGCCCGCTCGAAATACCATGGCGCTGCCCGGGTTGTGCTGAACCGTGATCATCAGGCGGAAGAGCGCGACGCCTTGGCGGCATTGCCGGGGGTCAAAGCCGTTGAAGTGATCGATGCGCATGAGTTGCTGGTGTTGCCGCAGCATGGCCAGTCGACGTTTGCGGTGGTCAGCGAGTTGCTGCGGCAACAGCAGTGGCCGGTGCAGCAATTATTTGCTGAAAGTGGCCGGCTTGATGATGTGTTCCGTGACGTCACGGCCGGAGTGTGATCATGACAGCTCCTGCATCTTCCGTTTCGACTGCCTCTTCAACTTCTGCTTCCACGGTTACGACCATGTCCACTGCAGCGCAACCCATCAGCAAATTTCATGCAATCAAGACCTTGTTCAGACGCGAGCTGGGCAGCTATTTCGCAACGCCGCTGGCGCTGGTGTTTGTGGTGATATTTCTGGTGATGAGCGGCGTTTTTGCTTTTGAGTTCGGCAAATTCTACGACCGCAATCAGGCCGATCTATTGGCCTTCTTCAGCTTTCATCCCTGGCTGTATCTGTTTCTGGTACCGGCGGTAGCCATGCGCACCTGGGCCGAAGAGCGGCGCAGCGGCACGCTGGAATTGCTGATGACCTTGCCGATTACCCTATGGCAGGCCGTGCTGGCGAAATTTCTCGCGGCCTGGGCGTTGCTGGCGCTGGCCTTGGCGCTGACCTTCCCGATGTGGCTGTCGGTCAACTATCTCGGTGATCCGGATAACGGCGTCATTGCCGCAGCCTATGTTGGCAGCCTGCTGATGGCTGGCGCCTTTTTGGCGATCGGCACCTGTTTGTCGGCGGCCACGCGCTCGCAGGTGGTGGCGTTCATTCTGACCGTTGTGCTGTGTTTTGTTTTTGTCTTGGCCGGTTTTCCGCTGGTGCTCAATTGGGTTGCCGGGTGGTTGCCGAAGCTGCTGGTGGACGCGATTGCCAACCTGTCTTTCCTGACCCATTTCGACAGCATCAGCAAAGGCGTGCTGGATTTTCGTGATGTGTTTTTCTTTCTGTCTTTCATGGTCGCCTGGCTGATCGCCACCGCGATTGTGCTGGACATGAAGAAAGCCGAGTAACCGACCACCATCACGCATAGCTAACGAGAACAGCCATGACCAACAAGAATCTGTTTTCCCGGGCCGGCCTGATGTTGCTGGCGCTGGCCTTTGTCGCGCTCAGCATCCTGAGCACGCTCATCATGCGCGGCTGGCGCATCGATTTGACCGAGAATCAATTGTTCTCGGTTTCTGAAGGCACCGAGCGCATCGTCGGCCGCATCAGCGAGCCGGTCCACCTGAGCCTGTTTTTTTCCGATCAGGAATCCAAGTCGCAGCCGGAGCTGCAAAGCTTGCGCACCTACGCCCAGCGCGTTCGTGAGTTGTTGCAGGAGTATGAGCGCATCGGCAAAGGCAAGATCGTGCTGAGCCTTGTCGACCCCGTGCCGTTTTCAGAGGACGAAGACCGGGCTGCGCAACTGGGCTTGCAAGCCGTGCCGGTGGCTGACCGGAAAATCTATTTCGGTTTGGTCGGCAGCAACAGCGTCGATGAGAAGGAAATTATTGCCTTCCTGCAACCGGACAAGGAGCAGTCGCTGGAATACGACATCAGCCGTATGCTGACCAAGCTCAGCCGTAGCGAGCCGCCGAAAGTTGGTTTGCTGAGCGGGCTGCCGGTCAACGGCGGTTTTGACATGATGAGCCGCGAACCAAAACCGACCTGGGTGGTATTCGAGCAAATCAAGCAGTTGTTCCGGGTGGAAGACATTGCCAGCGATGCGACCAGTCTGCCGAGCGATCTGAATCTGCTGGTGGTGGTGCAACCGAAAGGATTGTCCGAACCGCTGCGCTATGCCATCGACCAATATGTGCTGAATGGCGGCAAGCTGCTGCTGTTCGTCGATCCGTTTGCTGAAACCGATCGCATGCCGGCCGGTCCGCAGAATCCGTTCCCGCAAGTGTTGCCGGGTGATGATCTGAACAGTCTGCTGCAAGCCTGGGGTGTCAAGGTCGACATGAACCAGATTCTGGCCGACGCCGATCATGCGCTGAGCGTGCAAACCGGCGCCGGTGGCAATCCGGTTCGCCATCTAGGGTTGCTCGGTCTGGATGGCAATGCTGCCGGCAACAACCTGACCAATGGTCTGGAAGCGATCAACGTCGGCAGTGCTGGCGTGATTGAAACCCTGCCGGAGGCCAAATCAACCGTGACACCGGTGTTGGTGTCCGGTTCGCACAGCATGCTGATGCCGCGCGCCAAGTTCGAGTTTTTGCCGGACCCGACGACGCTGCAAAAAGAGTTTGTCAGTGCCGACAAGGTACAGACGATCGCTGCCCATATCACCGGCAGTGCCCACAGCGCGTTCGCGGCGGCACCGGCTGGTGTCAGTGGCGAACACCGCAGTGACGCCGTCGACACCGGCATCAATGTGCTGCTGATCGCCGATACCGATCTGCTGTCTGACCGGTTCTGGGTGCAAGTGCAGGATTTCTTTGGCCAGCGCGTTGCGCAACCGTTTGCGGACAACGGCAACTTTGTCTTCAACAGCGTGGAGCAATTCGCCGACTCCAGCGATCTGATTGGCCTGCGTAGCCGCGGCCGCTTTGCCCGCCCGTTTGACAAGCTCGATGAACTGCGCCGCGATGCCGAAACCAAATTCCGCGTGCAGGAAGAGGCTCTGCAGCAACGGCTGAATGAAACCGAACAGAAACTCAGTGATCTGCAAAAGCGGATGAACGAATCCGGCACGGTACAACTGAATCCGCAGGAAGAGCAGGCACTGCGTGACTTTCAGGGCGAGAAGCTGCGTATCCGCAAAGAGCTGCGTGACGTCCAGCACCAGCTCAATCGCGATATCGAGGCACTTGGCACCAAGCTCAAGCTGATCAATATCGCGCTGGTGCCGCTGCTGTTGATTGCCTTGGCTACCTTTATCGCGCTCGGTCGCCGTTCAGCCCGCAGCCGCAAGGCGCGCGACTGAAACCGGGGGGCCGGGGGTTGCTCCGGCTGATTGACCAATGGGGAGTTTCCATTAATGAATCAACGCCTTTTTTCCTTGCTCGGCATCGGCACCTTGCTATTGGTGCTGGCTGTGCTCGCCGTGAATTGGTTGGGACCGCAACGTGCGGCGAGCCCGGTTGCGGAGAAATTGCTGCCGGAACTGAAGTCAGAACTTGCGGCCATTGATCATATTGTTTTGCGTCACGCCGGTCAGGTTGCCATTGATCTGCAGCGCAGCGGCGAACACTGGCAACTGGTCAATCGCGGAAATTATCCGGCGAACGTCGGCAAAATTCGCGCGTTACTCGATAACCTGAGTCGGGCTGACAAGCAGGAAGCCAAAACGGCCGACCCGGCCCGTTACGACAAATTGGGCGTCGCCGAAACATCCGAGAAGGCGACCCTGTTGACGGTGATGGCTGGCGAGAAAGTGGTTGCCGATCTGATCGTCGGTACAGCGGTGTCGCGACCGGCCGGACATTTCGTTCGCGCCAAGAACGATCCGCAGAGCTGGCTTATCGATCGTGAACTGGATGTCAGCAAAGAGGCGAGCGACTGGTTACGCACCGAGCTTATCAACCTGCCGGCAGTCAAGCTGAAGCAAGTCGAGCGGCTGAAGCTGGTGCCAGTGCAATGCATCCAGGCACCTTGTCTGCCGCAGCCGGGAGAGCGGCAGTTTGCACTCAGCAAAAGCAAGCCCGAGGACAATGAGTTTGTCCTGAGTCCGCTGCCGGCCGGCAAGGAAAAAGGCGCGGCCTGGTTGCTGTCCGGTCTGACCGATGGCCTGAACGGACTCAACGCGGTTGATGTGCAGGCGCTGGCGACGTTTGATTTCAGCAAGGCCACCGCGACTCTGACCCGCTACAGCAGTTTTGACGATCAGATCGTGCTGCTGACGCACTATGGCAAAGACGGCAAGCATTTTGTGACGCTGCATCAGGAAGCCGGCCCGGCTGCCAGCGAGGAAATCAAACAGGCTGTTGCGGCGTTCAACACCCAGCATGCCGGCTGGGTTTACGAAATCTCCAGCTACAAAGGTGAAGGCCTTGCCCGCGACCTGAATGCGCTGGTGCAAGACAAGAAGGCCGGCAGCTGATACAACAAGGGCCGCGATTGCGGCCCTTGTTTTTTGTTGAGGGGAAAAACGCCGGTGACCTGGCATGTGTATTTGATCGAATGTGAAGACGGCAGCATCTATACCGGTATTGCGGTCGATGTGGCCAAGCGCTATGCCGTGCATTGTGCCGGCAACGGCGCCAAGTACACGCGCTCGCATAAACCCCGCCAGCTCCTGGCCAGTTTTCCGGTGGCCGGCCGCTCTGAAGCGCTGAAGCTTGAGCATGCCATCAAGCGTTTGCCGGCAGCGGCAAAACGGCAACTGGATTCAGTAGCCGCGCTTGCCGCCGGCCACTGACAACGCTGCGCGCTATTTGATCTCGACGGCGGTGCCGCTGGCCGACACCATCAGCATCGAGCCGCCCTGACCGACCACCTCGTAATCCAGATCGATACCGACAATGGCGTTGGCACCGACCGCGCGAGCGGCGTCGGCGAGTTCATCGAGTGCCATCTGACGAGCATCGCGCAGCGCATTCTCGTAAGCGCCGGAGCGGCCGCCGACGATGTCGCGCACGGTCGCCATGATGTCGCGAAAAATATTGGCACCAACGATCGTCTCGCCGGTGACGATGCCTTTGTAGGCGACGATGGTTTTGCCTTCGAACGACGGCGTGGTGGTCATCAGCATGTCAGCAGCTCCTTGTGCGGTGACGGCAGCATTCCAGCATCAATCCGGTAAACGGTACATGACAGGATGTAACGGGACATGCGCTAATCGCGGCTGCCGAGCGCCACTTTCCGGTCTTCGGTGCTTACCAGAAGCATTGCCCCGCCATGCTGGCAGGCGAGAGACTGAGCTCGATGGCGGTAGGCAGGCCGGGTTTGGTGCAGGCAAACCAGAGAACTTGATATTTGCCGTCGCGAAAATTGGGGCCCGTTGCGGCGCCGCCGGTATTCAGGCCGATGCCACTGTGTTGGCAATCCAGCGCGCCGTGTTCGCCAGGCCAGTCGACCCAGCAATAAGCGATTTGCACCGGCTTGCCGCACTGGTTCTGGAAGCTCGGATTGCCGTCTTCCTGCCACACCAACTTCACGCATTGGCTGGCGAACTCGGGCGCTGCAGACAAGCTCCTGATGGGGGAATAGCCCGGCTGCTGCCGTCGCTGCTCCTGCAGGGCTTGTTTTTGCTGGCGTATCGCTTGTTGGCTCTGACGCCACTGCGTGACGTCCGCCGGCTCGGCTGGCGACTGATCCACTTCTGTGGCAGCAGGGCGTGCTTTCATCTCCACGCTGACGACAGCGGATGTCTGCTGATTGAGCTTTTCCAGCACGCTGGCTGGTAAGCCACCGTCGTCCACTTGCGCTGGCTCTGCCGCATGTGCGACGCCAGCACAACAGCTCACAGACAGAGCAACAATCACCGTCAGCTGGTTGCCCATTTGCTAAGGGAGCACAAGCCAGTAATCCCACTTCAGCACAATGGTACTCGGCAAGCTGGCGCTTTCGGTCAAAGCTGGCAAGCTCGCCAGCAGCTCGCCCGGTTCACCTTTGATACCGAAGCTGACGACCCGCAATGCCGACAAGCCGTTGCCGAGTTTCTGGACATCGGTGACCACGCTGGCGGCGTAAATGGTGTCGCCGGCAAAACTCGGGTTGGCGTGGACGCCGCCGTTGAATCCCGCGAGCCAGAGCGCATTCTCAAAACCGTTGTAACTCAGTGCCTGCACCAGCGAAATGATATGACCGCCGTAAACCAGCCGTTTGCCGGCCGGTTGTTGCTGCATGTAGGCCGCATCGAAATGGACCCTGGCATTGTTCTGATACAACCGGGTTGCCATCATGTGATCGCTGTCGCCGATGGTGATGCCGCCACCGTGGTTGATCACGCTGCCAATGCGGTAGTCCCACGCGACGGTGCTGCTGCCAGTGTAGTAATTCTGCTCAGCTGGCGCGTGCAAACCTTGCGGCAGCGGCAATTCGCTGGCGGTCAGCGCGGCTTTGACGGTCGGCACGCTGTTGTGCTCGGTCGGTGTCTTGTGATCGCGTTTGTGCACCATGACCCAGCGTTGCCACTGCAACACCGGCTCGCCGTGCTGGTTCTGCGCGCGCGATTGCACATACACCACGCCAGTCTTGCCGTTGCTGTTTTCCTTCAGTCCGATCACTTCGCTGTCGACGAACAGGGTGTTGCCAGCAAACACCGGCTGCAGGAAGCGGACATCGGCATAGCCGAGATTAGCGACAGCGTTCAGTGACACGTCTGGCACAGTTTTGCCGAACGCGACGTGAAAGACCAACAAAGGGTCGAGCGGTGTTTTGGCAAAGCCGCAGGCCGTTGCATACGGCGCGGCGCAGTACTGCGCGAAGCGCGAGCCATACAGCGCCAGATACTGGGCGGCATCGCCTTCGGTCAGCGTGCGTGGCGTCGCGTGCTGGATACGCTCACCGAGTTGAAAATCTTCAAAGAAACGGCCGATGGTCACGGTTGTTGCCTTGTGTGGATGTTGTAAGTCACTGGCGTGGCTATTGCTGCTCATACGGCAATGCGCGCTGAGCTCAACCACCCCTGGCCCCTCCTTAACAAGGTGGGGAATCGCTTCCTTCAGCGCCGTTTGGCTTGGCCCAGCAATTCGGTTTGGCCCAGCGCATGCACCGCTTCGAATACCGCGATCACGCGGCGGGCCCATTCGATCATTGCCGGCTCAATCAGGCGGTCATCGATCACGGCTGTGCTCATGCCATTGGCATCGGCGTCTTTCAGTGCCTCGATGATACGCTGGGCGCGGTCGACATCGCCACGCTTCGGAGTGAAGGCATCATTGGCGTAGGTCAGCTGGACCGGATGAATGATGGCTTTGCCATCAAAGCCGAGATCGCGCGCCTGCCGGCAGGCAAATTCCGCGGCTTTGACATCTTTCAAATCGAAATGCGGGCCATCGACCACGCATTTGCGGTGCGCGCGCGCAGCCAGGATGACCAAGCCTAGCGAGGTCAGCAGGCCAGTGCGTTCCGGATTCGGGTTCAGCTTGAGTTCGTTGGCCAGATCGGTGGTGCCCATGATCAGCGCACAGACCCGATCGGAGGCGCCGGCGATTTCCTCGGCGCGCAGCACGCCAAACGGGCTTTCGATATTGCACATCAACTGAATATGAGTAGCGCCGAGGGCATCAAGTGCGATCAGGGTGTCGAGCACCTGCTGCTTGCTTTCCACCCGCGGCAGCAGAATCGCGTCAATCGGCAAGGAAGCGGCGAGGCGCAAATCGTCCTGACCCCAGGGCGAATAGAGCGGATTGATCCGGACCACTTTTTCGGAGTGGCCGAAATCCGGATTTTCAAACGCCTTTTTCAGCTGCTCGCGGGCCTGGGTCTTGAGGCTGGAGGGCACCGATTCCTGCAGATCAAAAATGATGCTGTCGGTCGGCAGGCCGCGCGCTTTTTCCAGATGGCGCTCGACGTGAGCCGGCACATACAGCATGGTGCGGCGCGGGCGGTAGGGAACGTTGTTCATCAAGCTTTCTCCATTCACCGTTCGTCCTGAGCTTGTCGAAGGGCGAGTCGATCAAATCGTTGCCATTCATGCTTCGACAAGCTCAGCACGAACGGCGCTTTATATTTCGTCAGGCCGGCAACTGCTTCAGCAAATCCTTGCGCAGCACTTTGCCGTTCTTGGTGCGCGGAAAATCGTCGAAAAAGAAAATCCGTTTCGGCACTTTGTACGCGGCAAGTTCTTTTTCGGCGAAGGCGAGCAGATCGGCTTCGGTGGCGTGGCTGCCCGGGCGGCGGATGACGCAGGCAACCACCAAGGTCTTGCTGGCGTCAATCTGCTGACCGAGCGCAACGCAATCGCCGACGCCGTCATGGCTTTTCAGCACGCGCTCGATTTCGTGCGGGCTGACCCGATAGCCGAACGATTTAATCACATCGTCCTTGCGGCCCATGAACCAGATGTAGCCGTCTTCGTCTTCCCAGGCGTAATCGCCGGTGAGGAAGTAGCCGCCACGGCGCAGCTTGGCGTTTTCTTCCGGCAGCTGCCAGTAGGACAGGAACAGACCCGGATCAGATTCCGGAATGCCGATCATGCCTTCTTCGCCGCGCGGCACCGGTTGCAGATCTTCGTCAAGCAATTGAATGTTGTGGCCGGGCTGACGGACACCGGCAGCGCCCGGCCGCGGTGTCCGGCTCGGCGGATGCGAGATGTAATAGGAAAATTCGCTCATGCCGATCGCTTCAAAAATCGGCTGGCCGAAACGCTCTTGCCACGCGGTCAGCACATCATCGGACAGGTGCTCGCCCGCGCACATGCAATGCCGCAGCGTTGGCACATCGGCTTTGCTGGTCGCTGTCTTTTGCAAGATCTGGCGATAGACCGTCGGCACGCCGATAAAAATTGTGCACTGGTGTTTGGCGATCAAACGGGTCCACAAGCCGGGATCGTTCGGGCCTTCATAGGCGATGACGGTGTGGCCGTGATAGAGCGGGTCCATCAGCGCGGTGCCGAGCACATAGGTCCAGTTGAATTTGCCGGAGTGCAGGATGCGATCCTGACCTTTGAAGTCGAACCAATTGGTGGCGGCCGGCACCCGGCCGAGCAAGGCGCGGTGCGCATGCAACACGCCTTTCGGGTAGCCGGTGGTGCCAGAGGTGTAGACGAGATAGGCCGGATCATCGGCCTTGGTCGCCACCGCTTTCTTCAGTGGTGCGTGCTTACGCAGCAGATCATTGAAGGCATGCAGTTCGGCTTTGCTGCGTGGTAAGCCAACCGGCAAGCGGTCACAGCCAGACAGGATGACATGCTTGAGTGTACTGACCTGACCAAGCTGCTCGACCAGTTCCAGCCACATATTGACGTGGGTCACCAGAATTTCGGCGCCGGAGTCTTTTGCCAGATAGGCCAGCTCACTGGCGGTCAGCAGTGATGACGACGGCACCGCGATGCCGCCGGCCTTCATCGTGCCGAAGAAGGTAACCGGATAGGCAATCGAGTTCGGCAAACGGATCAGCACGCGGCTTTCGCGTTTGACCCCGAGCGCGAGCAGCGCTGCGCCAAGTTGCGAGCTTTGCTCGGCGAGCTGGGCGTAGGTGACGCGCTCTTCGCCGCGCTCGGCATCTTCGACGATCATCGCGTAATGCGCGGCGCGTTCGCCATGGGCGTGCCGATCGGTACAGGCGGTGCCGATATTGAAATGTTCCGGGATATTCCACTGCCAGTCGGACATGGTGTTGCTCTCGGTTGCCAAATGTCGGGTCCGCTGTGCTTGACCCGCCCTACGATATCTTGAAATGCTCACGCGAGCTTGCGCTCGCGACCCCACCCTAGCCCTCCCCTTGGCAGGGGAGGGAACGCATTTATACGAGACCGTACGGCCAGTTTTCGCGGATCGTGTGTACTGGCAGTTTCTTCAGTACTTCGATCGCAAACAGCTTTTGCTCGGCCGGCAGCGCGTTCAGCGCGTTGGCGCGCAGCAGGGTTTGCAGCGCCTTGCCGAACATCGGTGGGTCGAGCATTTCGCCTTCGAAGCGGATGGCGCCGCCGAGCAGGGCGTCGGCATCAATCGCGGCTTTGAGAATGTTGACGTCGCGCTGGATGCGCATCGGTGACGGCGTGAACGCGACTTTGCACAGATGAATGTGGCCGGGATGAATAACCTGTTTCCCGGTCAAACCCATCTGCGCTTCTTCGACGGCGTGGGCGTACACGATTTGCGCTTCGCGGTCGCCGTGCAGATCGAGCCAGCGGCGGATGTCGTGCGGTTCGATGTAGGTTTCCGGCATCGCGCTGGCATTAAGCAGCACTTCGACGCCGCCGATCACGCCTTTACCAGCGATACGGGCTTCGAACAGCAGCATCATCAGATAGGTGCGCAGCTCGTTGATCCAGTTCTCGGGCGTCAGGTGAATCGCCATTGCTTTCGAGAAGTCGTGGATACCGAACACCACGTGCTTGACGGTGGCGAACTGCATCATCTCCGGAGCAATCTTCAGGCTGCGCGGGTGCTCGATAATCGGCTGGATGGTGATGGACGGGTTGACGTTGACCAGCCAGCCGCTCAAATCACGAATCTCCGCGGCGCCGTAGACCTCACCGGCCTTGGCCAGAATGATCACGTCGATAAACGGCGACATGTCCTTGATGAGTTCGAGATCTTTCTCGTACTCGGCGGTGCGGAACGGGTTGATGCGCAGGGCAATCTGGAAGCCGCGGTCTTTTGCTTCGCCGAACGAAGCGAGCTCCTGACGCAGCAGATCGCGCGACATTTCTTTCTGCCGGCAGCCGTCTTCCAAGTCGAACAGCAGGGTGTGTGCCTTGCACTCACGCGCGTATTTGCGCATGCGCTCGGCAGCCTGCTCCATGGTTTCGTAGATACCCTGGGCCGGGTTGTACTTCACCGGCGGGTAATAGAGCTGGATGCCCGGCCATGGGCCGCCCAGCACCAATTCCTCGTTGATGGTTTTGAGAAATGCGTGTTCTGCCATCATGCCGACTGCCCTCCTGCGGTCTGGTCTGCACCGGCTCTCACCCTCCGCAAAGCGAGAAGCCGGGCGTCCCGGCACTGGTCGGGCCGGGCGGTTCCGTCGAATATAACGATTCAAACGCTCATTTGAAATACCCGTTTGAAATGTTTGTTTACTGTGCTATCAATACAGGCTCGGAGAGGCCGGCCCGGCCGGTTCAGGCGCCTACGACCAAAGCAGTAGCGGCGCTTTTCCTCGCTAAAACTCGGGCAAAATGCCCACCGGACCTTGATCCCCGGAATTCAGACCTGTCGCAAGGAGACCACCGTGACCCCACCTGCAGTGAATCGGCCCGTGCACCCTGATGTCGCCCTGTTTGAAGGCGAGCGCCCGTTTCCGGCGCTGGCCAGCTGCGAGCATTTTGCTGGCAGCGAGAAGCTCATCAACAAGGCCCTTCAGCTGCAGAACGAGCTTGGCCCCATCTTCGACATCACCTGTGACTGCGAAGACGGCGCCCAGGCCGGCAAAGAGACCGAGCATGCCGAAATGGTCGCGGCGGTCATCAATTCCGACGCCAACAAACACCATCGCGCCGGCGTCCGCATTCACGATTACAGCCACGAATTCTGGCGCAAGGATGTCGACATCCTGCTGAAAGCCGCTGGCGAACGTATCGCCTATATCACCATTCCCAAGTGCACCAATGCCCGTCAGGCCGAGGACATGGTGACCTACATCCAGGACAAGTGCCGGCAGCTGCATCTGAAACGCGAAGTGCCGATCCACGTCCTTATTGAAACCCATGGTGCGCTGCACGAAGTGTGGCAGATTGCCACGCTGCCATGGGTCGAGGTATTGGACTTTGGCATGATGGACTTTGTCTCCGGCCACCACGGGGCTATTCCGGCCTCGTGCATGCGCTCGCCGGGCCAGTTCGATCACCCGCTGCTGGCCCGCGCCAAAACCGAGATGGTGGCTGCCGCGCTGGCCAATGGCGTGGTCCCGGCCCACAACGTTACGCTCGATTTGAAGAACCCGGAACAGACCCGTGCCGATGCCCATCGCGCCCGTTATGAATTTGGTTTCTTGCGGCAATGGTCGATTTACCCGACCCAGATCCAGGCCATTGTCGATGCCATGAAACCGGACTTCTCCGAGATTCAGGACGGCGCCGAAATTCTGCTGGCCGCACAGGCCAATCACTGGGGTCCCATCCAGCACAAAGGCGAACTGCACGACCGCGCTACCTATCGTTACTTCTGGACGCTGCTGAAGCGCGCCAAGCTGACCGGCGCGCCGATATCGGCGGAAGCAACCAAGGCCTTTTTCAGCTAAAAGTTCGCATAGCGCACGTTCGTTAGACCGTCCGCGCCATTACACAAATCCGCACAGGAACGGCTTTGCAAAACCGCCGAGCCGTTCCCATACTGTCTTTGTTGGCCGTTATCCCGGACGGCGACGCTGCCTGCGGGCAGATGCTTACTACAAGCATGCACAAGGACTTGCACAAGGATTCGTGTCATGGCGCCGTACCGCTTGTCACTGTCCGCCCTGTTGATAGGGCTGTCATTCAGTCAACCCGCGTTGCCGTTGGGCTTTGGTGATTTGCAGCTGCAGTCGCAGCTCAATCAACCGCTGCAAGCGGAAATCCCCATTCTCGGTGTACCAGCCTATGCCGCCGACTCGGTCAAGGTCCGGCTCGGCAAGCGCGAAGATTTCGCCGCACTCGGTTACGACTACCTGCCGGAAATTGACGATGTCCGCACCGAATTGCTGGTGCGCGACAACCGGTTGGTACTGCAACTGAGCAGCCGGCGCGCGCTGCGCGAACCCTTGCTCAATCTGGTGCTGGTCGCGGAAGAGGGTAGCACCCGCTACCTGCGCGATTACGCCGTGCTGCTGGACCTGCCGGGCACGCCAGCGCCGGCCACCATTCCGGCGACTAGCCTTGCCACTGCACCGACTGCCGCCGCGACTACCAGCACGCCTGTGAGCGCGAATCGCATTCCTGATACTGCAGCCAGCGTTGCTACTTCTGCAGCGATCAATGAACTGCCACCGTCAGCGGAGCACGCGCCGGTGACTCATTTGCCGGCAGAAAAAACGGCGAACCCGGCGGTCAATCAGAATCCGCCAGCCGCTCTCGTCAGTACGTCATCTGCCAACAGTAATGCGACGGCGGAAACCGTGTACGGGCCAACCCGGCCCGGTGAAAGTTTGTCGACCATAGCCCATCGGCTCGGCAAGGCGCGCGGCGATGAATGGCATGCCTTCGGTGTCGCGCTGTATCAGGCCAATCGCGATGCTTTTATCGCCGGCGATCCCAATCGTTTGAAAATGGCCATGCCGCTGAAACTGCCGAGTGCAGCCGAGGTGCAAAATTATCAGCGGCAAGACTGGCTGGCGCTGTTCAATGCCAATCGCGCCGCTGGGCAATCACAGGTGGCCAGCACGGCAACTGAGACCGTCATCACGACGGTGGCGCCGCCGGCGAAGTCGGTGAGCGTCGATGGCAATGCCGGTGCGCAGGCAGTGAAATCATCGACGGCTGGTTCCAGTACAACAATAGTTGCCACCGCACGTTCAGCAACAGACTCCGCGGCCGTCAATCTGCAGCAGTTGCAACAGGAAAACCTCAGCCTGAAAACGGATCTGCAAGCCGCAACGGCACGGTTGCAGGCGCTGGAAACCCAGCTGAACCAGATGGACAGTCGCTACGCCGAACTCATGCAGCGCGAAACGGAAAGAATGAATTCAGCGGCGACAGCAAACTCGGCCACTGTATCGCCTTCCGTGACAGAAACCGCCGCCGGCTCAGAACAGGCTGTGACAACCGAATCGCCGACGGCGAGCGAACAAGCTGCCGAGCAAGCCGCTACTACCTTCGTCGCAGCTGAACCCGTCACGGTGCGCGTCAACGACACGCTGGCGGAATCTTCCAACGCGAACCAAGCCGTCAGCGAAACCGGAGACGCGGCGACGCCGTCGGGTGAGCAGCCGTGGCGCGGTGTGATCTGGGGCCTGCTGACGGTGTTTGCGCTCAGCCTGGCTGGCGTGCTGTTCTGGCAATGGTCGGAGCGTCGGGCTCAGGTACTGCCGGTGCGCAGCAAACCACGGGCACCGCGTGAACCGCGGCCGGTGTTGCCGCTGGCCGATGCCGAAGAGTCCGCGCAAGTGCCGATCGATGCCAACGCGCCGGATCGGCGCACGCTGAAACTCAAGCAGGTGCAGGCGGCGCTGGAAACGTATGTTTCCTATCAACGGTTTGATCGGGCACTGGAAATGCTTGAGCAGGAAATGCATATCGCCGGTGATGATCTGATGCTGCGCCGGCAATTGCAGCGGCTGCAAAAGCAAGTCCGGCACGATCAGCTGGAGTGGCAGCAGGAGCATCAGGAGCAGCTCAGCGAGCAGTTTGATCGCGCCACCGTTACCCATGTTGACAAGCCGGTCAGCCGCGATGACGGCAAGAAGACCTCCGGCTGACGCGTAACGACAGCTCTGCTTACCGGTGCGCCGCCATGGCGCGCTCGGAATGAAAGAGCGGTTTTGTCGCACCGCCGCAAATTGAGATCAGACAAAGGCCGGGATTTTTCCCGGCCTTTGTCGTTTGACGGTGCTGCCGTACTCGCTACACTCGGACCTCGCGTTCTAGCCTCACCTGGCTTTCTGCTTACACATCGCCGTCCACTCACACAACTCGAACTGAGGTCTGCCCATGTCCTTCCGCCTTTCCACTACCGCGCTGCTGCTGCTCGCTGGCGCTGTCCATGCCGACACCCTGATTCACGCCGGCAAACTGATCGATACCGAACACGGCACCGTGCAAAGCCAGATGTCCATCATCATCAAGGACAACCGGATCGCCGAGGTCAAGGCCGGCTATGTTGATCCGCAAGGCTACAGCCCGTATTTCAACCTGCAGGACAGCACTGTCATGCCGGGTCTCATCGACATGCATGTCCACGTTTCACATGAAAACAGCCCGACCTCGTACACCGAACCGTTCTTCCTGAACCCGGCCGACTTTGCCCTGCACGCAACCCAGTATCTGCAGCGCACGCTCCACGCCGGCTTCACCACGGTGCGAGACCTTGGCGCCTCCGATGGCCTGAACCTGAGTCTGCGCGATGCCGTCAAAAAAGGCTGGATTGTCGGCCCGCGCATTTTCGCTGCCGGCAAAGCCATTGGCACCACCGGGGGTCACGCCGACCCGACCAATGGTGTCAACATGGAGCTGCGGGAAAATCCGGGCCCGGATGAAGGCGTGATCAACGGCGCCGATGACGCCCGCAAAGCCGTGCGCCAGCGCTACAAGGAAGGCGCCGACGTGATCAAAATCACCGCCACCGGCGGCGTGCTAAGCCTGGCCAAAAATGGCCAGAATCCGCAATTCATGGACGACGAACTGAAAGCCATTGTCGACACCGCCAAGGATTACGGCTTTGCGGTCGCCGTGCATGCACACGGCAAGGAAGGCATGCTGCGGGCAGTCAAAGCCGGCGTTGATTCGATCGAGCACGGCACCTACATGGACGATGAAGTGATCAAGGAAATGAAAAAGCACGGCACCTGGTATGTGCCGACCATTTCCGCCGGCAAGTTCGTTTCCGACAAAGCCAAAATCGATGGCTACTTCCCGGAAGTCGTGCGGCCAAAAGCCGCCGCCATCGGCGCTGAGATTCAGAAGACGTTTGCCAAAGCCTACAAAGCCGGCGTCAAGATTGCCTTCGGTACCGATGCCGGTGTCGGCCCGCACGGCAGCAACGCCATGGAATTTGTCTACATGGTCGAAGCCGGCATGACCCCGATGGATGCGATCAAGTCCGCGACCATCAATGCCGCGACGCTGCTGCGTCAGGAAAAGGATCTCGGCAGCATCAGCGCCGGCAAATACGCCGACTTGGTGGCCGTCAAAGGCGACCCGCTGCAAGACATCAAGCTGATGACGCAGTTGGGCTTTGTCATGAAGGAAGGCGTGGTTTACAAGCAGTGATGTCAGTGAGGCTGCTGACGCAACAAACAAAACGGGGCGCCTTGCGCCCCGTTTTGTTTTATACCGAGCCAGCTTCAGAAGTTGTAGCTGATCGCTTTCTTCTGCAGCACGCCGGCGGTTTGATTGCCGCTGGCACAGGCATCGAGGTCGGTCTTCTTGATGACCCAGATCTTGTGCTTGGCTTCGCTGTCACCCGAGGCATCGCGCAGTACGAAGCTGACGGCTTCGCCGGCGCCGAGACGACGGGTTGAGCCGGCGTAATTGCACAGCGCGTCCAGCAACTGGTTTTCGGTTTCCTGCAGCTTGGCGGCCCACTTTTGCTTCTGGTCATTGCGCAGGGCTTCGGCCTTGGTGCGGAATTGTTGTTGCGCCGCTTCAAAGCTTTGCCGCGATTTTTCCAGGTTGGCTTTCAGTTTGTCCTTGTCGGCCTGGCTCAGATCTTTTTTCTTGCGTACGGCATCGGCGTAAGCGCGTTGCTGATCGCGGTAGTCGCGGGCCGCTTTGCGTTGGCTGTCGCGTAGCGCCCGGAACTGCTCCTGTGTTTGCTTGTCGATGCCGCCACTGTAACCCATCTCGCTCATCGCTTCCTGAGCGGCGCTCATGGCTTCTTCAACGACGGACTCCATTTCTTCGGTATCGACCATGTCTTCCGGGTCCGGCGCGTCTTCGTCGTCATCTCCGCTCCAGGCGAGTGCCGGCATCGGTGCCAGCGGTGCCATCGGCGGCAGCGGTGCGCCGAACATCTGGCCGTAGTGGGCGCCCGGCAGGTTGATGTCGAACACCATGCCTTGACCGGCCAGATAAATGCCTTCGATGCTGATGCCGCCATGTTCCCAGCGACCGCCGCGGGATTTGGGTGCGGTTGCGGTTTCCAATACCTGACCGAGGATCTGCACATCTTTGCTGATGGCGGTGTAATCGGCTGCGCTGGCGCTGACGCCAAACAGAGTCGCGCTGGCGGCCAACATGGCGGTCAGGACGGTTGCCAATTTGGCGACCGGGCGACCCTTCAATACAGCAGTACGGTTCATAATGCCTCCGAGTTAGTGGGGTTTTGCAAGGACGCCTTGAGCGCGCGCAACTCAAGCCGACTTTGTTGTTGAGTGGTTAACAAATCGCTGAAAGCTTTCACCTGCAGCGCCTGGTCTTGATCGCGAACGGTCTTCCAGTAATTGACCCATTGCGCGAGATCCTGTTGTTGCTGAT
This sequence comes from Permianibacter fluminis, assembly GCF_013179735.1. Taxonomy (NCBI): domain Bacteria; kingdom Pseudomonadati; phylum Pseudomonadota; class Gammaproteobacteria; order Pseudomonadales; family Pseudomonadaceae; genus Permianibacter; species Permianibacter fluminis. Next base: position 1,899,483 of record NZ_JABMEG010000001.1, read on the forward strand.
CGCGGGCGTAATTGACCACCGCGGTCATCATTTTCTGACTGTCTTGCTGGCGGGTGATGTCCCAGGCCGCAAGCTGATTGGTAATGGTCAGTTGCTGCTGTTCCTTGAACTGGTTCAGCCGCTGTTCCAGCGCTTCGGCCGTCAGCATTTGACTGGCAGCCGGTTTCGGCGCACCACCAAAGCTGATGCGCAGACCGTGGTCGTCGCTGCTGATGTCCACTTTTGCCACGACCAGCAACAGGGTCAGCGCCGAGGTGGCAAGCGACGTCCATTGCAGCCATTGGCCGCGTTGTTTTTCCGGTACGGCAAACGCGGTGCGATGCCATTCCGGTACCGACAGATCGCGCCATTGCCGGGCTTGGCTGGTGAGGCTGTCCAGCGCTGCCAGATCGGCGCGACATTGCGCGCATTGCTGCAAGTGTTCGGCAACCTGATGCTGCTCGGTCTCGGGCAGCGAGTGCTCGCGAAAATCGCTGAGCAGAAGACCGGCTTCGTCACAACGCATGTTTAAGCTCCTCATGACCGCGCAAATGCTGGAGCGCGGTATACAGCCGGGTTTTCGCGGTGTTTTCCGGAATGCCCAGATGTTTGCCAATTTCGTCAAAAGTCAGGTGCTGGAAAAATTTCAGTTCCACCACCATTCGCTGTTCATTGCTGAGGCCGGCCATCAGCCGCAGCAGCGTGGCGCGCAGACTGTCTTGCTCGGCACTGTCGTGACTGGATTCGGTCGCGACATGCTCTTCATCGACCTCGGCGGCGCGATGCAGCGGATTGCCACGTCGGCGGCGCAAGAAATCCACCGCCCGGTTGGCGACGATGCGCAGCAGCCAGGCGGCAAACACGCCCTCTGCCCGGTAATTGGGCAGGTTGCGGTAGACCGCCAGAAATGCTTCCTGCATCAGGTCAAGCGCATCCTGCCGGTTGCCGGTCATCCGGTAGGCGAGGTTGTAAACCCGCTTTTCGTGGCGCCGAACCAGACTCAGCCAGGCGCGCTGTGATCCCCCCAGCGCCTTGGCAATCAGTTCGCCGTCGTCTGCTATTCCGAACATGGTTATCCGTTTTTCTGGTCTGGACCGGCTTTCCGATCCGTCTATGCTGATTGTCGTAGCCGGCCGACAAATAGTTTGCGCGATCCGGAAAAAAGACCTGCTGGCGCCGCCGGCCGCCAGCGCGGCTGTGCAGATCGGGGCTGCTGCGACGCAGCAGTAAGGCAGTCGGACCGCCCGGGCCTGACAGTCTGACGGCTGATCTGGTCGATCGCTGGCCGGTCGCTGGCCGATTGCTGTCTGTCAGCTGCCGGACAGCTGCATGCTATAGTCCGGCCCGGTTCAGGCTGCACTCGAAACAGCCTCCGAACCTGCCTCGACGGCGCCGTGATGGCGCCGTCTTCCGTTGACACCACCCGCATGCAGACCGGTTATGGAACGCACAGTCCTGATTAACAATGATGTCGTCGTAATGGGCCTGCTGGCCCTGATCCTCGCGCTGGTGTTCAGCAGCTCGCGCAGCCAGTGGTCACCTTTGAAGACGTTCTACACCTATGTGCCGGCGATTTTCCTGTGCTATTTCCTGCCGTCGCTGCTGAACACGTTTGGCATCATCGATGGCAGTGCCTCCAATCTCTACCCGGTTGCGCGCAATTATTTTCTGCCGGCCAGCCTCGTGTTGCTGACCATGAGCGTCGATTTGAAGCGCTTGCTGGCACTTGGTCCGAAAGCCTTGGTGATGTTTCTCACCGGCACGCTCGGCGTGATGATCGGCGGCCCGCTGATTTTGTACATTTACTCGCTGATTTCGCCAGAACAGGTGACTGGCACCGGGCCGGATGCGCTGTGGCGCGGTCTCGCCACCATCGCCGGCAGCTGGGTCGGTGGCGCTGCCAATCAAGCGGCGCTGCGCGAAACCTATAACACACCGACTGACCTGTTCTCGGTGATGGTGACCATCGACATCATCATTGGCAATCTGTGGATGGCGTTTCTGTTTTTTCTGATTGGCAACTCCAGCCGGCTTGACCGCTGGTTGCAGGCCGACACCCGCGCCATTGATGAGGTGCGGGCAACGGTTGAGCAATTCCAGGCCGAGCACAAACGCGAAATGACCCTGAACGATCTGATGATCATGGTCGGGCTGGCAATTGGCGTTACCGGTTTGGCGCATTGGCTCGCGGGCTTCGTCGCCAGTTATATTGGCGAGCATGCGCCGTATTTGAAGACGTGGAGCCTCGACAGCACGTTTCTGTGGGTCGTGATACTGGCGACGGCCGGTGGCCTCGGTCTGTCATTTACCCGCGCCCGCCGACTCGAAGGCGTTGGCGCGTCCAAAATCGGTTCCGGCTTTTTGTACATCCTGATCGCCACCGTCGGCATGCAGATGAATATCGCGGCGATAGCCGAGCACTGGCAATTGTTCTTTGTCGGCCTGTTCTGGATTCTGACCCACGGCGCGCTGCTGTTTCTGGTCGCCAAGCTGATCCGGGCGCCGCTGTTTTTCCTCTGCGTTGGCTCGCAAGCCAATATCGGCGCAGCGGCATCAGCGCCGGTGGTTGCGGCAGCGTTTCATCCGTCGCTGGCACCCGTCGGCGTGCTGCTGGCGGTGTTTGGTTATGTGCTCGGCACTTATGGCGGCTACATGTGCGCGGAAATGATGCGCCTGGTTTCAGGTGGTTGATTGGTCTCGGGTGATAGATTGGTTTCGGGTTGTGGATTGGTAGCAGTGGCTGATTGGCAGCAGGTGATTGAAATGAATGATTTCGTTTTGCACGAACGCTTGGCGGCCGATTGCCTCATCGTTGGCGACTGGCCGCTGTGTCGCGTGCTGTTGATGAACGACAGCAATTACCCGTGGCTGATTCTGGTGCCGCGCCGGCCGGATCTGCGCGAGATTTACCAGCTGGATGCCGCTGATCGCACGCAGTTTCTCGCCGAGTCGTGCACGCTGGGCGAAGCGCTGATGCAGCAGTTTGCCGGCGATAAACTGAACGTGGCTGCACTCGGCAACATGGTGCCGCAGCTGCATATTCATCACATTGTGCGCAAAGTCGGTGATGCAGCGTGGCCGGCGCCGGTGTGGGGCAAGGTGCCGGCGCTGCCGTATGCACCGGCAGCGGCGGACGCGTTGCTGAAGACCTTGCGGGCGAAGCTGTCGCTGTAAGCGCCGGTATTTCCGTCGGTCGTTAGCGAAGCGCTTACTTTCTGCACGATTCTTGTCGCTAACAAAAATTCGCGCTGCGGTCTTTGCCGGCTTTCGGCTAAGATCGCCGCTGGGAGTCGGCCAGACAGTCGCTGGTGCCGCAAGGTGCTGGAGGAAAGTCCGGACTCCATAGGGCAGGGTGCCAGGTAACGCCTGGACGGCGCGAGCCGATGGAAAGTGCAACAGAAAGATACCGCCGATGTGGCTTGTCCGAGCTGGGACTGGAAACAGGAACAGAACGGAAACGGTCGCAGGTAAGGGTGAAATGGTGCGGTAAGAGCGCACCGCGTCCCTGGCAACAGGCGATGGCACGGCAAACCCCACCCGGAGCAAGACCAAATAGGCGTCCAATGGCGTGGCCCGCGCTGGACGCGGGTAGGTTGCTTGAGCCGACTGGTGACAGGCGGCCCAGAGGAATGACTGTCCTCGACAGAATCCGGCTTATCGGCCGACTCCCTTCTTTTCACCTCCCTTTCGTTCCGGTGCGCCAGGGCAGGCGCTTCCTGACCAAACTTAAAGTGAATTCTCACGTTCCATGCACAAGAGTTTGATTTCGTTTTCTTCCTTCCAACTGGTACTTATCCACAAGCTGTGATCCAGCGCTAAGTCCTTGTCAAACAAGCGTTATTTCCCCGAATTAAAGCGGGAATTTGCTTGACGGTGATCACCCTCGTTTCTATAGTGGCGAAAAGTGGGGAAACGTGTCGTTTTGTGGATCACGTTTCAGGTTCAACCGGACAGGACAGTCAAACCAGTGTTTCGTGGGGCAAGTGCCATCTCGGTAGACGCAAAGGGCCGCATCGCCATGCCAGCCCGGCACCGTGACGCCCTGCAAAACCTCTGCGCCGGTCAGCTGGTCATCACCCGCGATTTGAGCCTGCCATGCCTGCTGGTGTTTCCGATGCCGGCCTGGGAACGGCTCGAGCAAGACCTTGAGAAGTTGTCGAACACCAACCCGGTGCACCAACGCATCAAACGCATCCTGATGGGTTTTGCCACCGAAATCGAGCTCGACAGCGCCGGCCGCATGCTGTTGCCGCAAGTGCTGCGCGAGCAGTGCGGCATGACCAAGGACGCGATGTTGGTCGGTCAAGGCAAAGTGTTCCAGCTCTGGGATGCCGGTCGTTGGGATGAACAGATCCGGGTCGATATCGAGGCCCACGGTACTGATACCGCTGAATTACCAGCGCTCTCGTTCTAAGGGGACAGGCCCATGCACGAGACGGTACTCCTGCACGAATCGGTGGCAGCGCTGGCGGTGCGTGCGGATGGTTTCTATGTGGACGCCACCTTTGGTCGCGGCGGCCACAGCGGTTTGATTTTGCAGCAGCTGGGTCCTGCGGGTCGGTTGCTGGGTATTGATAAAGATCCGCAGGCGATAGCGGTCGCGCACGAACAATTCGGCAGCGACCCGCGGTTTTCAATCGAGCAGGGCGCGTTTTCGCAGCTGGCCGATTTGATTGCACGACGCGGCATGACCGGCAAGGTCGATGGCGTGTTGATGGACTTGGGCGTGTCGTCGCCTCAACTGGACGAAGCGGCGCGCGGATTCAGTTTTATGCGTGACGGAGAACTGGACATGCGCATGGATCCCACGCGGGGACAAAGCGCAGCCGCCTTTCTCGCCACGGCGACGGATGAAACCATCGCCGATGTGCTTTATCGTCTTGGCGAAGAACGCCAATCCCGTCGCATCGCCCGCGCCATTGTTGCCGCGCGCGAGGTCGAGCCCATCACCCGCACGGTCCAGCTCGCCAATATCGTTGCCGAGGCGCTACCGCGGCACGAAAAACACAAACATCCGGCCACCCGTACCTTTCTCGCGTTGCGTCTGTTCGTCAACGATGAACTCGGCGAAGTTGAGCGGGTATTGCCGCAAGCATTTGAAGTGTTGGCGCCGGGCGGCCGGTTGGCGGTGATCAGTTTTCATTCGCTCGAAGATCGCATCGTCAAGCAGTACCTGAAGCGCGAAGCCAAAGGCGACGATCTGCCGAAAGATCTGCCGATTCGCGCCAGCGAAATTCACGCCCGGGTCAAGCTGCACGGCAAGGTGGTGCCATCGGCTCAGGAAGTTGCCCGCAACCCGCGCTCACGCAGTGCCGTGCTGCGCATTGCGGAGAAGCTCGCATGAACCTCTCCGTGTACTGGCATGACCAACCACTCTGCCCTCAGTCTTGCTGTCGCAGTGATTCGACGCCAGCGCGTGCCGTGCTGATTGTGTTTATCGCCGAGAAGTTGGCATGAACGCCAGCACCGAACAGCCCTCCCTGCTGAAGGCGCTGCTGGCCAGCTTGCGCGGCGTCGGTTTTGCCGTGGCGTTGCTCGCCTTGCTGACCTTGCTGTCCGCCTTGGCCGTGGTCTGGAGCGCGTATCAGACCCGGATGGCACGTGCGGAATTGGAAGCGCTGGAAAAGCAGCGTGACGATCTCGACAACGATTACCGCGCGCTGAAGCTGGGTCAAGCCGCGCTTGCCGAGCACGGCCGGGTCGAAACAGTTGCGACGCAAAAATTGGGCATGGAGCGGGTCGGCATTGCCAATGAACGGGTGGTGCAACCATGAGCCGCGCAGCAGGCAAGGATCAGGCGAAGCCAGTGCCGGCCAAAAAAATGCCGGCGGCCAAGGCAATGAGTGCCGCCACTGCCAAATCGGGTGCGGCCAAGGCAACGGCCGATACCCGCCGCAATTATCCGGTTTACAACTGGCGTTTCTATTTCCTCGGCGGCGTGCTGGTACTCGGCTTTGTCGGCCTTGGTGTTCGCGCCGGTTATCTGCAGCTGGTTGAGAATTCCTTCCTGCAAAAAGAGAGTGCGGTGCGCGCGCTGCGCGATGCTCCCATTGCCAGCTATCGCGGCAGCATTCTGGATCGCAATGGCCAGCAGCTGGCGGTCTCCATCGAAGTGGCATCGCTGTATATCGACCCGCGCGAAATCAAAGAAAAGCACGATGCCGAAGGGCTGCGCCAAGGCACCGCTTGGCACCAGCTGGCCGCGTTGCTGGGTTTGAAAACTTCTGCCTTGAACAAATTGGTCGAGAACAACGCCAAGAAGCATTTCGTCTGGGTCAAACGGCAACTGGAGCCGACGGTCGCCAAGCTGGTGCGGCAATTGGATCTGCCTGGCGTGCATTTGACTCGTGAATATCGCCGTTCCTATCCGGCCGGCGAAGTGGCCGCGCACGTGGTGGGTTTCACCAACATCGACGAAAAAGGTATCGAAGGCATCGAGCGGGCGTTTGATGAGCAGTTGACCGGCACGCCGGGCAGCGAGCGGCAATTGCTGGATCGCAAGCGTCGCGTGGTCGAGTCGCAAGGCGTGCTGCAGGAGGCTGAACCGGGTCAGGATATCGAGCTGGCACTGGATGGTCGTTTGCAAAACCTGACCTTCCGCGAGTTGCGCGCCACCGTCAATGAACAGCATGCACGCGCCGGTTCGGCGGTAATCCTTGACGTCAATACCGGTGAAGTGCTGGCGATGGCGAATTTGCCTTCCTACAACCCGAACAAGCGCAATGACCGGCCGAAAGGCGCGACCCGCAATCGCGCCATCACCGACATGTTCGAGCCCGGCTCAACGGTCAAGCCGTTGGTGGTGGTCGGTGCGCTCGAGTCCGGCAAATACACACCGCATACCGTGATCGATACCCGTCCGGGTTATTTGCGTGTTGGTGGTTCCTGGGTGCGAGATACCAGCAATCACGGCGTGCTGGATGTCACCGGTGTGATCAAGAAATCCAGCAATATTGGCGTTACCCAAATGGCGCTCAGTTTGTCGAAGGAGCAATTCCTCGGCACTTATGAGCGGTTCGGTCTGGGTCAGCCATTGAATACCGGGTTTCCTGGCGAAACTGCCGGCCGGCTGAACCTGGACAAGCGCTGGTCGAAATTCGAATTGGCCACCGCGTCGTATGGCTATGGTTTGACTGCCAGTCCGCTGCAAATTGCCAGTGCTTACGCCACGCTGGCCAGCGGCGGTATCAAACGTCCGGTAAGCATGTTGAAAGTCAAAGGTGGTGTGATTGGTGAGCGCGTTGCTGACGAACACGTGACCCAGGAAGTGCTGGCGATGATGCGCGAAGTGATCACCGATGGTGGCACCGGCAAGCGCGCCAAAGTTGGCGGCTATTGCGTATCGGGCAAGACCGGCACCGTGCACAAGGCCGTGGCCGGTGGCTACAGCGACGATTATTTCTCGGTGTTTGCCGGCATTGCGCCCTGTGAGAATCCACGCCTGGTCATGGTGGTGGTGGTGGATGAGCCGAGCGGTGACAAATACTACGGTGGCGATATCGCGGCGCCGGTCTTCAGCGCCGTGATGGATCAGGCGCTACGTCTCATCAATGTCGCACCGGATGACAAGTCGGCGGTTCGCGTCGGCCAGCAGCAAGCACGCGCGAGCCAACCGAATGTGGTCAGCTCTGCGCCCGCGCCGGTCCGCGCACCCGCACAAACTTCAGCAAAAATTTCCGCGCAGATTTCAACACCAGCAGGAGGTCACGATGTCTGAATCAAAAGTGACCCTGACGCTACAGCAATTGCTGGCTGGCGAATCGGTGCAGGTGTCCGCCAGCATGGCGGCGATTCCGGTTACCCGGCTGACGCTGGACAGTCGTGATGTCCAGTTTGGTGACATCTTCATTGCCCTGGCCGGCACCGCCACTGATGGTCGCAAATTTATTGCCGACGCGTTTGCGCGTGGCGCGGTCGCCGCATTGACGGAAACCGCCAACGGTGACGAACGTTTGATCGCCGTGCCCAATCTGCGTATGCGGGTGTCGGCACTGGCCGCAAAAACCTACGACGATGCCAGTGCCGCGATGCCGCTTTACGCGGTAACCGGCACCAATGGTAAGACTACTACCAGCCAGTTGCTGGCCGCCGCACTGACCCGGCTGACCGGACCGACCTTCGTGCTCGGTACGCTCGGCTATGGCTTGTTTGGCGAATTGCAACCGGGTCGGCACACAACGCCTGATGCCATCGCTTTGCAACGGCTGCTGGCCGAAGGTCTGAAACAAGGTGCCCGCGCGGCGGCAATGGAAGTGTCTTCACATGGTCTGGATCAGGGCCGGGTCGAGGCGCTGCATTTCCGCACCGCGATTTTCACCAATCTGACCCGCGATCACCTCGATTACCACGGCACCATGGCCGCCTACGGCGCCGCCAAACGTCGGCTGTTTGTCTGGCCGGCGCTGCAGCACGCGGTGATCAATGCCGATGACGAATTTGGTCGCGAACTGCTGGCCGATCCCGCCATTACCGCCAGCAAATATTCCTACGGTGTTCGCGCGCATGCCATTGCCGGCATCGCGGGCAGCGTGCACGCCGAACGCATTCACTACAGCAGCGACGGCATTCTGGCCGAAATCGTCACGCCTTGGGGGCGCAAGCTGCTGCAAAGCCCGCTGCTCGGCGAATTCAACCTGAGCAATTTGCTGGCGGCGCTGACCGCGCTTTGCGCCAACGGTTTTTCGCTCGATGAGGTTGCCGGCGTGCTCGGTACGGTGCAGCCAATCGCTGGCCGGATGGAACGGTTTGGTGGCGGCGAGCAACCGCTGGTCGTGGTCGATTACGCCCACACCCCGGATGCGCTGGAAAAAGCGCTGATGGCGCTGCGCCTGCATTGCCACGGCAAAGTTGCCGTCGTGTTTGGTTGCGGCGGTGATCGCGACAAAGGCAAGCGGCCGGAAATGGGCGCCATCGCGGAACGCTTTGCCGACGATGTGGTGCTGAGCAATGACAATCCGCGTTCGGAAGCGCCGCTGGCCATCGCCAATGACATTCGTGCTGGCATGAAAGCCGGTGCAGGCGTTCGTTTCATTGCCGATCGCCAGCAGGCCATCGCCACCGTGTTGGCTGAGTTGCAGGCCGGTGATGCCTTGTTGTTGGCCGGCAAGGGGCATGAAGCCTATGTCGAAGCCAATGGCCAGCGCACGCCGTATTCGGAAGTGGCCGTAGTGCAAACCTTGTTGCAGAACCTGCAGGGAGCGCGGCGCTGATGGACATGCAATTGCGTGACATCGCCGCCGCGACCAGCGGCCAGCTGCACGGCGCTGATGCGGCCAGCGAAATGCACGTGCGCGCAGTCAACACCGATTCCCGGCAACCGGTGCCGGCATCGCTGTTTGTGGCGCTGCGCGGTGAGCGGTTTGATGCCCATGAATTTGCCGCCGGCGCGATCGCCGGCGGCGCGATCGCGCTGCTGGTCGAGCGAGTGTTGCCGCTGTCAGTACCACAGATCGTGGTGGCCGATACCCGGCGCGCACTCGGTGATTTGGCGCGCGCCTGGCGTCGCCGCTGCGCTGCCACGGTTGTCGGTTTGACCGGCAGCGCCGGCAAAACCACGGTCAAGGAAATGATCGCCAGCATTCTGCGTCAGGACGGCGAGACCTTGGCGACCCAAGGCAATCTTAACAATGACATCGGTGTACCGCTGACGCTGTTTCGGTTGCAACCCAGCCATCGCTACGCCGTGATCGAAATGGGCGCCAATCACGCTGGTGAAATTGCCTATTGCGCGGCGATCGCCGAGCCCAGCGTCGCGGCCATTACTCTCATTGGTGCCGCGCATCTGGAAGGCTTTGGCTCCATCGAAGGCGTGGCCCGCGCCAAGAGTGAAATTTTTGCTGCCTTGCCGACCAATGGTTGCGCGGTGCTGAACCAGGATGCCCTTCATCAACCGATACTGCGGGCGGCAATCGGCTCGCGCAAAACGCTGGGCTTCGGTTCGACGCCGGCAGCGGATATTCGCGCTGAAAATATTGTCCTCGACAGTGCCGCCTGTGCCCGTTTCACCTTGGTGACGCCGCGTGGTCAAGTGGCGGTGCAATTGCCGGTGCCCGGTCAGCACAATGTCATGAATGCGTTGGCTGCTGCCGGTGTTGGTGAAGCGCTCGGTCTGCCGTTGGCGCGGATTGCCAAAGGTTTGCAGGAAACCCCGGTTGTCGGCGGCCGTCTGGTGCGCAAACAAACGCGCAGCGGCGCCGCGCTGATTGATGACACCTACAACGCCAATCTGGAATCGGTCAAAGCGGCGATTGATCTGTTGGTCAGTTTGCCGGGGCAGCCGGTGCTGGTGCTTGGCGATATGGGTGAACTGGGTGCCGAAGCCGCCGCCATTCATGCCGAGGTCGGCCGTTATGCCCGTGAGAAGCGCCTTGCCGCGCTGTACAGCCTCGGCAAACTGAGTGCGGAAACCAGCGCCGCGTTTGGCGCCGGTGGCCAGCATTTTCTCGAACTGGAGCCGCTGCTGGTGGCACTCCAGACTGCCTTGACTGCCACCCATGTGGTGCTGGTCAAGGGTTCACGCAGTGCACGCATGGAGCGCGTTGTTTCTGCTCTTTCAACTCCCAACAACGACAAAGATCATGGGGAGATGCACTGATGCTTCTGTGGCTCACGCAATACCTTGAACAGTACTACCACGGCTTCAACGTCTTTGGTTACCTGACGTTCCGGACCATTCTCGGCGTGCTGACCTCGCTGGCGATCTCCTTGATCGTCGGGCCGAAAATGATCGCCTGGTTGCGCCATTATCAAGTCGGCCAAACCGTGCGCAAAGACGGCCCGCAAACGCACCTGAGCAAATCCGGTACGCCAACCATGGGCGGCACTCTGATTCTGGTGGCGATCGCGCTCAGCACGCTGCTGTGGGCCAATCTGAACAATCGTTTTGTCTGGGTGGTGCTGCTGGTCACGCTCGGATTTGGCGCCGTCGGTTTTGCTGACGATTACATCAAGCTGGTGCGCAAGGATCCGAAAGGCCTGATTGCCCGCTGGAAATATCTCTGGCAATCGGTAGTCGGCGTTGCCGCGGCCATTTATCTCTATCTGCATGCCGGCAGCGCTGCCGAAACCACCTTGATCATTCCGTTCTTCAAGGGCGTGTTGCTGCCGCTCGGACTCGGTTACGTGTTGCTGACCTATTTCGTCATTGTTGGCACCAGTAATGCGGTCAACTTGACCGATGGTCTCGATGGGTTGGCCATTGTCCCGACCGTGATGGTCGCCGGCGCGCTGGCGGTGTTTGCCTATGTGACCGGCAATACGGTGTTTGCAGAATACCTGCAGATTCCCTACGTCCACGGCGTTGGTGAAGTGGCGGTGTTCTGCGGCGCGATTGTCGGCGCGGGCTTGGGTTTCCTCTGGTTCAACACTTATCCGGCCATGGTGTTCATGGGCGATGTCGGCGCGCTGGCACTCGGTGCGGCGCTTGGCACGGTTGCGGTGCTGGTCCGGCAAGAGCTGGTGCTGTTCGTGATGGGCGGTGTGTTCGTCATGGAAACGGTGTCGGTGATAGTGCAGGTCGCGTCGTTCAAATTGACCGGCCGCCGGGTGTTCCGGATGGCGCCGATTCATCACCATTTTGAATTGAAAGGCTGGCCGGAACCGCGGGTTATTGTCCGGTTCTGGATTATTACCGTGATTCTGGTGCTGGCCGGTTTGGCCACGCTGAAACTGCGCTAAGGATAAGCGTTATGGTCGATGCACGTCGCTTTCATGTGATCGCCGGTCTGGGCAAGACCGGGATCTCGGTTGCGCGCTATTTGCGCAGCCGCGGCGTTGCGTTTGCCGTGACCGATACCCGGGCACAACCGCCGGGCGTTGATCAGTTGCGGGAGATTGCGCCAGATGCCGAATGCAAATTTGGTGCGCTGGATGCTGAGCTGCTGGCAAAGGCCGAGGTGATCGTACTGTCGCCGGGACTGGCGCTGGCGGAACCGGCAATCGCCGCTGCGCGCAGCCGTGGTGCTCAGGTCATCGGCGATATCGAATTGTTTGTCCAGGTGGCGCGGGCGCCGATCATTGCCATCACCGGCTCCAACGGCAAGAGCACGGTCACCATGCTGACCGGCCATTTGTTGAATCAGGCCGGCAAGCGGGCGCTGGTCGGCGGCAACATCGGTACCCCGGTGCTGGATCTGCTGGAGCAGCCGGTGCCGGATTATTACGTGCTGGAACTGTCCAGCTTCCAGCTGGAGACCACTTACGGCCTGCGTGCGGCCGCTGCCACAGTGCTGAACATCAGCGAAGATCACATGGATCGCTACGCGTCGCTGACCGCCTACGCCGAAGCCAAAGCCCGCATTTATCACCACGCCAATGTTGCGGTATTCAATGCCGATGATCGGGAAACCCGCCGTGATTTTGATCGGGCCCACCGGCACGTGGCGTTTGCCATTCATCACAGCAATGCCGAATACCGGGTTGAACATCTCAACGGCCGGCGCTGGTTGACTGTCGGTGAGCAGGCGTTTGCTGATTTGGAACATTTGCCGATTCAGGGTGAACACAACGCCGCCAATGTGCTGGCGGCGGTGGCGCTGTGCGAAGCGGTTGGCGTCAAAGCCGAAAAAATGCGTGACGGTTTGCGCAGCTTCAAGGGCTTGCCTCATCGCTGCGTGCTGGTGCGTGAACACGCCAGTGTGCGCTATTACAACGATTCGAAAGCTACCAATGTCGGCGCTGCGCTGGCAGCGATCAGCGGTATTGGTCCGGTCATTACCGGCAAGCTGGTAATGATCGCGGGCGGCGATGCCAAGGGTCAGGATTTGCTGCCGCTGACCTCGGCGCTGGCCCACTACGCTCGCGCTGTGGTGCTGCTCGGTCGCGATGCCGAGCGCGTCTCGGCGGTGGTACCGGATTCGGTGACGCAGGAATTTGTCGACAGCATCGAAGAGGCCGTTACCGCTGCGGCCGCACTGGCCGAACCCGGCGATGCGGTATTGCTGTCGCCAGCCTGTGCATCGCTCGACATGTTCCGCAATTACGAAGAGCGTGGCGATCGGTTCGCGCGTGCCGTTGAGTTGCTGCCATGAGTTCGACCATGAATGCGACCCTGACCGCTCGACTCAAGTCCCTGTTCCAGCATGATGCGGGCAAGTCTCCGGTGCTGTTCGATCGCTGGCTGGCCGGTTTGACTGTGCTGCTGCTGGCGCTCGGCATTCTGATGGTTGCATCCAGCTCGCTGCCGTTCGCGATGGAGCGCAACGGCAACGGTTTCTATTTTGTTCTGCGTCATCTGGTTTACCTGAGCATCGGTGGCGCCTTCGCGGCCGTGGTGTTGACCCGGCCGAGCACCGACTGGCAGAAAATCGCCATGCACCTGCTGGTGGCCTGTCTGGTGATGCTGGTGTTGGTGCTGATTCTTGGTCGCGAAATCAACGGCGCCAAGCGCTGGCTCGGCGCCGGCGTTTTCACCGTCCAGGTTTCGGAACTGGCCAAGCTGTTCGTCATCATTTATCTGGCTGATTATCTGCAACGCCGCAACGAGTTGCTGCGCACCCGTTTCGAAGGATTCTTCCGGCCGCTGCTGATTCTGGGCTTCACTGCATTTCTGTTGCTGTTGGAACCGGATTACGGTGCCAGCGTCGTGATCATGGCGACCTGTCTCGCGATGATGTTTCTGGCCGGCGCCAAAGTCTGGCAGTTTGCCGCGCTTTGTCTGGTGGCCGGTTCGGTGCTGGCGGTGGTGGCGCTGTCGGCGGAATACCGCTTGGCGCGGCTGAAAACATTTTTGGATCCGTGGGCCGATCCGTATGGCAGCGGCTACCAGTTGACCCAGTCGCTGATCGCGTTCGGACGCGGTGAGTGGTGGGGGCAGGGGCTCGGCAACAGCTTGCAGAAATTGGCCTACCTGCCGGAAGCGCACACCGATTTTGTTTTTGCGGTGTTTGCCGAAGAGTTTGGTCTGGTCGGTGTGGCAGTCGTGTTGACGCTGTTTGCCTTGTTGGTGCTGCGCATCCTGCGGGTCGCGCAACTGGCGCTGAAAGCGGAAATGGCCTTCTCGGCCTACGCCTGCGTCGGCATCGCAACCTGGTTTGCCTTGCAGGCGCTGATCAACATTGGTGTCGCCAGCGGCGCGCTGCCGACCAAAGGGTTGACCTTGCCTTTCATCAGCTATGGCGGCAATGCGTTGATCGTTACCGTGGTCGCCATTGCCTTTGTGCTGCGAGTGGATTTTGAGCGCCGCTTGCGTGCCGGCGTTGGCCGCAATGTCCGGCCGGAACGGCTGCGGCAGTCAGTGGGCGCGGACAACGTCAGCAACAATGCAACTGCAGAAGAGGTGCCGTCATGACCGCGCCTTGCCTGCTGATTGCTGCCGGTGGTACCGGCGGCCATATTTTCCCCGGCCTCGCCGTGGCGGAAGTGCTGCGTGGCCGCGGTTGGCGCATCGAGTGGCTGGGCAGCCACGGTGGTCTCGAAGAACAGCTGGTGCCAGCGCGGAATATTCCGCTGCATCTGCTCGCCATCAGTGGCCTGCGTGGCAAAGGTATCGCTGCGCTGGTGACGGCACCGCTACGGTTGCTGTCGGCATTGCTGGCTGCGCGCAAAGTGCTGCAGCAAACGAATGCCGATGTGGTGCTCGGCATGGGCGGCTTTGCCAGCGGTCCCGGTGGTCTGATGGCGCGGCTGACTGGACGCGCGCTGGTGATACACGAACAGAACGCCGTCGCCGGCATGACCAACAAATGGTTGGCACGCGTTGCCACGGTTGTGCTGGCGGCATTTCCGCAAGCATTTGCCACGCGTTCGGTGCGCGCTGTTGGCAACCCCGTGCGCAAGGAGTTGCTGCAACTTGCTGAGCCGGTGGCGCGTTTTGCCGAGCGCAGCGGGGCGCTGCGGGTGTTGGTGATCGGCGGCAGTCGCGGCGCTGCCGTGCTCAATGAAACGGTACCGTCGGCGCTCGCTCAGACAACGGCTGCAATGGAAGTCTGGCATCAGACTGGCCGTGGTCAGCACAGCGTCACCGCGCAGCGCTATGGCTCGCGCGCGGACGTCAAGGTCAGTGAGTTCATTGACGACATGGCTGCTGCTTACAGTTGGGCGGATGTGGTGATTTGCCGGGCCGGCGCATTGACAGTGTCAGAAATTGCCGCGGTCGGCGTGCCCGCCATTTTCGTTCCGTATCCGCATGCGGTCGATGATCACCAGACCGCGAATGCCCGCTACCTCAGTGAACGCAATGCCGCCTGGTTATTGCCGCAAAACGAGCTGACCGAGGCAACGCTGGCGACACGTTTGCAAACCCTGGCTGCTGATCGCGCGCTGCTGCAGCGCACGGCGCAAGCCGCACGTGCGGCGGCCATTACCGATGCGGCCGAACAGGTCGCTGCGGTTTGCGAGCAATTGCTGAAGATGAAACAAGACGATGACCGTTCAAACAACGATCATTCAAGCAACAACTTTTCGACGCGGAGTAACGGCAATGGCTAACGGTACTTACAACGTGCCGGAAATGCGCCGGATCCGACGCATTCATTTTATTGGCATCGGCGGCGCCGGCATGGGTGGCATCGCCGAAGTGCTGCTGAATCAGGGCTATCAGGTCTCGGGTTCGGATGTGGCTGACAACGCGGTGACGCAGCGGCTGAAGCAGCTCGGTGCAACCGTATTTCGTGGTCATGTCGACAGCAATGTCACCGGCTCTGATGTGGTGGTGATTTCAACGGCCATCAAACCGGACAACGAAGAATTGCTGGCGGCGCGTGCCAACCGGATTCCGGTGGTGCCGCGGGCGGAAATGCTCGCCGAGCTGATGCGCTTTCGTCATGGCATCGCGGTGGCCGGCACGCACGGCAAAACCACCACAACGAGTTTGCTGGCCTCGGTCATGGCCGAAGGCAATCTGGATCCGACCTTCGTCATCGGCGGCCTGCTCAACAGCGCCGGCACCAATGCCCGGCTTGGCAGCAGCCGCTATCTGGTGGCCGAAGCCGATGAAAGTGATGCCTCGTTCCTGCATCTGCAACCGATGGTGGCCGTCGTCACCAATATCGATGCCGATCACATGGATACCTACAAGGGTGATTTCGAAGAACTGAAAAATGTCTTCGTCGAGTTTCTGCACAATCTGCCGTTCTACGGACTGGCAGTCCTCTGTACCGACGATGAGAACGTGCGGGAAATCCTGCCGCGTATCACCCGGCCGGTGACCACTTACGGGTTTGATGACGATGCCGATGTCCGCGCCAGCGCGGTCGAGCAGGAGCAGGGCCGCAGTCAATTTCTGGTGCATCGCCGTGGCCACAGCGCGCCGCTGGCCGTGACGCTGAATTTGCCCGGCCGGCACAACGTGCTGAATGCGCTCGCCGCCATTGCGATTGCGACCGAAGAAGGTGTCAGTGACGACGCGATTGTGCGGGCGCTGAGTCAGTTCAAGGGCGTCGGTCGTCGCTTCCAGTCACACGGCGAGCACGCCACCAGTAATGGCAAGGTTTGGCTGGTGGATGACTACGGCCACCATCCACGCGAAGTGTCGGCGGTGATCAAGGCGGTGCGGGCAAACTGGCCGGAACGCCGGCTGGTGATGATTTATCAGCCGCATCGCTACACCCGTACCCGTGATCTGTATGAAGACTTTGCGCAGGTGCTGTCGGAGACCGATGCCTTGTTGCTGATGGAAGTGTATGCCGCTGGCGAAACGCCAATCGCAGGCGCCGACAGTCGCTCGCTGTGTCGCAGCATTCGTGCCCGCGGCCGCATCGACCCGATTTTCATCGAGCACAAAGGCGAGTTGCCCGATGTGTTGGCCAATATCCTGCGCGAAGGGGATTTGTTGTTGACCCAAGGTGCCGGCGATATCGGTGGCATTGCCAAACAACTGGCAGCCGAGAAACTGGATTTTGTCGCGTTGAAAAACGTCTGGAGTAGCAAGTGAGTCAGGCTCAAATGAATCGGCCAGCGCTGCCGGCTCCGGCAGCGTTCGGCAAAGTCGCCGTGCTGTTCGGCGGCACGTCCGCTGAGCGCGACGTCAGTTTGCGTTCCGGCAAGGCCGTGCTGGAAGCCTTGCAGCGCAGCGGTGTTGACGCTCATGGCATTGATGCCGTCGGTGATTTTTTGCAGACCCTGAAGACCGGCGGCTATGCCCGGGTCTGGAATGCCGTGCACGGCCGTGGCGGTGAAGACGGTCAACTGCAAGGCGCATTGCAATTGCTGGGTTTGCCCTGTACCGGTTCAGGTGTTGGTGCGTCGGCATTGGCGATGGACAAGATGCGCGCCAAGCAATTGTGGCAGGGCATTGGCTTGTCGACGCCACCGTTTCAGATGGTGACTGCCGCGATGGTCGCAACCGAGACCGACGCGCAAGCGGTGTTTGCCAAGCTCGGACCGATCTTGATGGTCAAACCGGCGCATGAAGGTTCCAGTGTCGGCATGGCCAAGGTGCGGACGGCCATCGAATTGCAGCAAGCGGTGATCGAAGCATTGAAGTACGACGCGAGCGTGATCGTCGAGCGTTTCGTCAGCGGCCCGGAATACACCGTCGGTATTGTCGGTGATGAAGTGCTGCCGAGCATTTCGATGGAAACGCCGCGCGATTTTTACGATTACCAGGCCAAGTACCACAGTGGTGGCACGACTCAGTATCACTGCCCGAGTGGTCTGTCGGCCGCCGATGAAGCCGAGCTTGGGGCGTTGGCGAAATGGGCGTTCGATTCGCTCGGCTGCAAAGGTTGGAGCCGGGTTGACGTGATGCGTGATGGCAGCAACCAGCAGTTCTATGTGCTGGAAGTGAACACGGTGCCGGGCATGACGGAAACCAGTCTGGTGCCGAAAGCGGCGAAAGTGGCCGGCATGAGTTTCGAGCAGTTGGTGCAGCAGATTCTGCTGCCGACATTGGCGCAGTGAGGGCAAGACCATGGCCCAGGCAACGCGCAAGACGACCGAACAGATTCCGCTCACGCAGCGGCTGAAGACGGTATTGCCGTTTGTTTCGGCCTTGTTGCTGTTGATTGGTGCCACGGTACTGGTGCTGACGCTGCAGCAACGCTATCGCGACAGTGACAGCTGGCAGTTGCAGCGGGTGCGAGTAGAAGGCGCGATGCGTCAGGTCAAATCGGCGGAAGTGCTGGCAGCCATGCAAGTGCAGGCCGGCATGACACTGGCGGCACTTGATTTGCGGCAATTGCATGAGCGGGTTGCGGCGCTGCCGTGGGTCAAGTCGGTCAGTTTGCGGCGGGTGTACCCGGGCGAACTGCAAGTGACGGTTGTTGAACGGACACCGTGGCTGCGGCTGAATCAGGATGAATTGATCGACACCGACGGCAATCCATACGCGCCAGCCAATGTTGCGGCATTTGGTCATTTGGCTTTGCTGCGCAGCAGTCATGGCCAGCTCGAGCAGGCGGTTGCGCAATTTGTTGGCGGCAACGACCAATTGAAACCGCTCGGCCTGACCATCGTCGAGCTGGACTTGAATGGTCGCGGTGCGCTGATGATGACACTGAACAACAAATTGCAGCTGATGTTTGGTCGCGACGACTGGGACGGTCGCCTGCAGCGGTTCATGAGTTTGTATCCAGGTCTGGTCGCCGATGGCAATGTCCCGACTTATATCGATTTGCGCTACGACACCGGTTTTGCCGTGGCCTGGCCGCAGACCGAGAAAATGACCAATAGCAAGACGGCAGGTTTGTAAGCGGTGCCACTGGCGGGCTGGATGCGGTGGCGCTGCAGTGGAATTGGGCAGGAATTCCGGTAATGACGATTCTGGTTACCGGCAGTCTTGTGACAGGAAGCAACGAGAACCAAGATGGTAAAAATGACAGATAAAAAACTGATTGTCGGCTTGGATATCGGCACCTCCAAAGTCGTTGCCATCGTCGGTGAAATTTCGCCGGAAGGGGATATCCAGATCATCGGCCTGGGTTCGCATCCGTCGCGCGGCCTGAAGAAGGGCGTCGTGGTCAATATCGAATCGACCGTGCAATCGATTCAGCGCGCAGTCGAAGAGGCGGCGCTGATGGCTGGCTGCGAAATTCACTCGGTTTACACCGGTATTGCCGGTTCGCATGTTCGCAGCCTGAATTCGCACGGCATTGTTGCCATCCGCGAACAGGAAGTGACTTATGACGACGTTCTGCGGGTGATTGACGCCGCGCGGGCGGTGGCGATTCCGGCCGATCAGAAAATCCTGCATGTGCTGCCGCAGGAATTCATCATCGACAACCAGGAAGGCATTCGGGAGCCGGTTGGCATGTCCGGCGTCCGGCTGGAAGCCAAGGTTCACATCGTGACGGGCGCAGTCAGTGCCGCGCAGAACATTGTCAAATGTGTGCGTCGCTGTGGCCTGGAAGTGGATGAAATCATTCTCGAGCAAGTGGCATCGAGCTATGCCGTGCTGACCGAAGACGAAAAGGATTTGGGCGTGTGCTTGGTCGATATCGGTGGTGGTACCACCGATATCGCCATTTTTACCGGTGGTGCCATTCGCCACACCCATGTGATTCCGATTGCCGGTGATCAGGTTACCAATGACATTGCGGTGGCCCTGCGCACCCCGACCCAGCATGCCGAAGAGATCAAGGTCAAATATGCCTGCGCGCTGAAACAGCTGACCTCGCTTGACGACACCATCGAAGTGCCGGGCATGGGTGAGCGCGAGCCGCGCCGGTTGAGCCGGCAGATTCTGGCCGATGTGGTCGAGCAGCGCTACGAAGAGCTGTTCCAGCTGGTGCAGGCCGAACTGCGGCGCAGCGGTTTTGAAGAGCTGATTGCTTCCGGCATCGTGCTGACGGGTGGTGCCGCCAAGATGCAGGGCGTTATTGAGTTGGCTGAAGAAGTCTTCCATGTGCCGGTGCGCCTTGGTGTGCCGCAGTATGTGTCGGGCTTGTCGGAAGTGGTGCGCAATCCGATTTACGCCACCGGCGTGGGTTTGCTGATGTATGGCAAGCAACAGTTGTCGATGCCGCGCAGCAGCAGCAGCGGTGACGACAGTTTTGGCAGTTTGCTGACAAAAATGAAAAAGTGGTTTAGCGGTTTTTGATTTCTTTATTTTGTGAAACACGTGATGAGTTGCAAGGGCTGTTGCGGCTACAGGCAGTAGCGGTTGGCAGCAACAACATGCAGTGACTGAAGCATCCGGAAACGGATGAATAAAAAGGGGAACGTAATCATGGCATTGACATTTGAACTGTTGGAAAACGCCGCCGACAACGCGGTGATCAAAGTGGTTGGCGTTGGTGGTGGTGGTGGCAACGCCATCAACCACATGGTTGACGCCAACATCGAAGGCGTCGAGTTCATTGCCGCCAATACCGACGGCAAGGCACTGAAGCAGTCGAAAGCTCGCTTCACGGTGCAGCTCGGTTCCAATCTGACCAAAGGTCTGGGCGCCGGCTCAAATCCGGAAATCGGCAAGCAGGCCGCGTTGGAAGAGAAGTCGCGCATTCAGGACATGCTGCAAGGCGCCGACATGGTGTTCATCACCGCTGGCATGGGCGGCGGTACCGGCACTGGCGCGGCGCCGGTTGTTGCGCAAATTGCCAAAGACATGGGCATCCTGACCGTTGCGATTGTGACCCGGCCGTTCAAGTTTGAAATGAACAAGCGCGCGCAGGTTGCCGATTGCGGTATCACCGAATTGCGCAAGGCGGTCGACAGCCTGATCGTGATTCCGAACGACAAAGTGCTGGCCGTTTACGGCGGCGCCAAAATGACCGAAGCGTTCCGCAACGCCGATGCCGTGCTGCGTGGCGCGGTGCAAGGCATTGCCGATCTGATTACCCGTCCGGGTTTCATCGGCACTGACTTTGCTGACGTGCGTACCGTGATGGCCGAGCAGGGCATGGCGATGATGGGTTCGGGTGTTGCCGCCGGTGAAGGTCGTGCTCGTCGGGCCGCCGAATTGGCAGTGCGCAGCCCGCTGCTGGAAGACGTCAATCTGGCTGGCGCGCGCGGCATTCTGGTCAACATCACCGCCAGCGAAGACATGCTGATCGATGAATACGAGGAAGTCGGCAACGTGCTGCAAAGTTTCGCTGCCGCCGACGCGTCGGTGAAAATCGGCACGGCACTGGACAACAGCCTCGGCGATGAAATGCGCGTGACGGTTGTTGCCACTGGTCTTGGATTGCATGCCAGTGCGGCGGCGCCTATGGATGACAAGCCGGTGCGACTGGTGCAGCAACACCAACAGCAGCAGGCGAATCAGCGGCCGGTCGAGAGTGCCGTCAATTACAAGGAACTGGAGCGGCCGACCGCCATGCGCAACAACGGCAGTGCGAGCCAGCAGCCGATGCGGATGGCTGCCGGTTCGGATCTGGACTATCTGGACATTCCGGCCTTCCTGCGCAAGCAGGCGGACTGAGCCGAATCGGCACTGCGAGTCCGGTCCCGATGCTGCCGCCGCCCATCAAGGCCCCCCCTTTGCCGGGGTGGGCGGTGGTGGCTGTGGCCCGGACTTGTACGCTGCTGGTAAAGGAAGAAAGGCTTCTCGGGTTGGCCGCTATCGCCGTGGCGTCTATCGCTGCGATAACTGGTACAGGTCATAAGTCAACTTGACTTGCTGGCCCGAGCAGTGTGGAATTGCACACCTTTTGACCAGCCAGCCGGATTGTCGGGCCTGGCCGGTAGTGTCAGCGCCTTTGTTTAGCGTCTGGCGCAGTCATTTGATGGACCTCCCCGCTGCCGCGGGTTGTCGCCTCCGGAACCGGATGCGAGCGAAGAAGGAACTCCGGGCGTCGGTCGGTGCCTAGAATGCCGACCTGATTCAGGAGCACATTGAAGCATGATCAAGCAACGTACCCTGCGCACCGCCATCCGCGCCACTGGCGTCGGTCTGCATAGCGGTGAAAAGGTGTACCTGACCTTGCGTCCGGCGCCGGCCAATACCGGCATCGTGTTTCGCCGGGTGGATTTGGACCCGGTCGTGGAAATTACCGCGATGCCGGAAAACGTCGGCGAAACCACCATGTCGACCTGTCTGGTCAAGGATGGGGTGCGGATTTCGACCGTCGAACACCTGCTGGCTGCGATGGCCGGGCTCGGTATCGATAACGCCTACATTGAAGTCAGCGCCCAGGAAATTCCGATCATGGACGGCTCGTCCGGTCCGTTCGTGTTCCTGATTCAGTCTGCGGGTGTCGAAGAGTTGAACGCGGCCAAGCGTTTTGTCCGCATCAAGAAGAAAATCGAAGTCCGTGACGGCGACAAATTGGCTGCCTTTGAACCGTTCGACGGCTTCAAAATCGACTTCTCCATTGATTTCAATCACCCGGTCCTGCAAAACACCGTGCAACGGGCGCTGGTCGATCTGTCGTCGACCTCTTTCGTCAAGGAAGTCAGCCGGGCCCGGACCTTTGGCTTCATGAATGACATCGAATACCTGCGCTCTAAGAACCTGGCGCTGGGCGGTTCGATGGAAAACGCCATTGTCCTGGACGAGTACCGCATCCTCAATGAAGGCGGTCTGCGTTACGAAGACGAGTTCGTCAAACACAAGATTCTCGACGCCATCGGCGATCTGTACCTGATGGGCCATAGCCTGATCGGTGCCTTCCGCGCCCACAAATCCGGGCACGCCCTGAACAATCAGCTGCTGCGGGCGCTGAAAGCCGATGCCGATGCCTGGGAGCTGGTGACGTTTGAAGACGAAGCCAGCACGGCGCCAATTTCCTACATCATGAACCCGGTACTGGCCGCCGGTTAATTGTCCAGCGTTCTCCAGCAGTAACCGAAAGCCGGGCCTCGCCCGGCTTTCGGCTGTTTGTCTTCCGATTTCAGGAATTCGGGTTTCAGGTATTCGGATTTCAGGGCAGCCGGATGGTCTGGCGCTGGCAACGTCTGAAACGGCGCCGCGCGGCGGGAGGGTATTCGTGCTCGCTGATTTGACCGCCTGAGTTGTGGCTGCGGTCACAGTGTGATTGTGCGGGCCGGCAACGCTGCATGGCTTAAATCCGGCCTACACTCTGTTCAGTTCGGTGCAATTGAACAAAAAACACTCAGCTTGGCGGCAATACCCGAACCCGGATCTGCTGCAGCTGCGGATAACCGCAGCTATGGAGTCCGGACAGCAGCTGCGGCACAAGATAGCGGAGCCGGGTCGCCACGGCGGCTTGGCGGGCGGTGACCTCGAGTGTGACGCCGTCCACGGCGGTGACACGGCAATGGCCGCGAAGGCTTGCGGGCAGCAGGGGCTGTAGGTTAAGGTCCATGCCCTCAAGAAGAGCCAGCCGGTCGAGGAGCGCCTTAAGTGGGCCCTCGGGTTGACCGAGCAAATTGGCGACCGATTGAGCAGACGTTGGGCGGTTCACTGTTTATGCCTGAATAGGTTTTGCCTAGCAGGGCCAGTGTAACTGCACATTGCTTTCGGTACACGCCACGGTAGTAGCAATTGCTGCCAGGCAGGTGGTTTTTGCTACAAAGTGACGAGATAACGAACCCATGACGCTGACCCTGATTACCCATACCCGAGCCGGGGCCAAACGCCTTCAGCTCGGTCGCGCCGGTCAGGCCTGTGCTGCCCTGTTTGGCCTCGGCGTGATCGCCGGTGCCGGTTTCGGCGGCTACGAGCTGGCGGTCAAGTTGCATCCAAACGGTGTGGTCAGTGAACGCACCGTCGAGAGCTGGCAGCAGGAGCTGGATGCCCAGCGCCGCGCCGTCGATACCACCCGCAGCGAATCCGAACAGCAAATCAACGCCCTGGCGGCCCGGGTTGCCCGGCTGCAGGCGCATATCGCCCGGCTTGATGCCGTTGGCGAACGGGTCACCGAGCTGGTTGGCCTGGAAGGCAAAGAGTTTGAATTCACCGCTGAACCGGCCATGGGCGGACCCGAAGGCGAGCCATTGGCCAATGCTCCGGGTGCGTCACCGCTGGAGTTCATTGATCAGCTGGACGCGATGAATTCGCAGCTGGAAACCCGTGGTCGACAACTGGCGGTGCTGGAGTCGCTGTTGCTCGACAAGCACATGGGCACCGAGAAGCTGATTTCCGGCCATCCGGTCAACAGCGGCTATATCAGCTCGTATTTCGGTTATCGTTCGGACCCGTTCCACGGCAACACGACCTGGCATAAAGGTATCGACTTCGTCGCGCCGGAAGGCACCGACGTGATGGCGACCGCTGCTGGTGTGGTGGTTTTCGCTGGCGTCAAAGACGGTTACGGTAATGTCGTCGAAGTCGGCCATGGCGATGGTCTGGTGACCCGCTATGGTCACAACTCCAAGCTGGTGGTGAAAGTCGGTGAGCTGGTCCGCAAAGGCCAGGTCATTGCCAAGGTTGGTTCAACCGGTCGGTCGACCGCGCCACACGTGCACTACGAAGTGCTGCGCGATGGCCTGTTCCTGAATCCGGCCAAGTACCTCGGCGACAAGAGCTGAGCCTGCTTCTCCAAGATAACGGCGCCTGCGGGCGCCGTTGTTGTTTCTGCCGATCTGGGTCGAATGCGTGCCGGGGATTTCAGTCCGCGGCAACGCTTTCTCGCTGGCGATTTGCCGTTGCTGCCTTGAAATCTGGTGCGCCTGTCTCCACCTGTGCAAACGGGCCGCCGGAAGCCCGCTTCGGCGGTGCCGACTTGCGTTCCTTGGCCCGGTGAAAGCCGGTAGAATGCCGGCTCCGTGGCGGGACCCGGTTTCGAGGCCGGCGTTAACGCGCAGCCTCAGCACCGGCTCCGATGGCAAGTCGCCCCGCACACTGACGTGACTTCACTGTCCAACGTCAGTCGAAACGAATGAAACACTCGCTGCTGGCATGTCGTTGTGTCGGCACGTCGAGGCAACGAATCGGCTTTTAGCAATAACAGCTGTTGACCATAACAATGAATTCGCCGGTGGCGATTCTCACCAGATTGGGACTTTCATGTTTGCTTCTCTGTTGACCCGCGTTTTCGGTAGCCGCAATGAGCGGCTGGTCAAAAAATTCTCCAAAGATGTTCATGCCATCAATGCCTTGGAGCCGAGCTTTCAGCAGCTGAGCGACGAGCAGCTGCGCAACAAGACTGCAGAATTCAAGCAACGTCTCACTGCCGGTACCGCTCTGGACGCGTTGCTGCCGGAAGCCTTTGCCGCCGTACGCGAAGCCGCGCGCCGGACCTTGGGTCTGCGCCATTTTGATGTCCAGATGATCGGCGGCATGGTGCTGCATTCGGGCCGCATTGCCGAAATGCGCACCGGTGAAGGCAAAACGCTGATGGCGACACTGCCAGCGTATTTGAATGCGGTGTCAGGCAAAGGCGTGCACGTAGTCACGGTCAACGACTATTTGGCTAAGCGCGATGCCAACTGGATGCGTCCGGTTTATGAAGCGCTGGGTCTGTCGGTCGGTGTGATTCTGTCGCAACAACCGGGTGAAGAAAAACGCGCCGCCTATGCCGCCGATATCACCTACGGCACCAACAACGAATTTGGTTTTGATTACCTGCGCGACAACATGGCGTTCTCGCTGGACCAGAAAGCCCAGCGCGAACTCAATTTCGCCATCGTCGACGAAGTCGATTCGATTCTGGTCGACGAAGCGCGGACGCCATTGATCATTTCGGGTGCTGTTGAAGGTTCCAGTGAGCTGTACAAACGCGTCAATGCCATCATTCCGAAACTGGTCCGTCAGGAAACCGAGGACGATCAGGGCGAAGGCGATTTCTATCTGGACGAGAAGGGCCGGCAAGCGCATCTGACCGAGCTGGGCCAGGAAAAAGTCGAGCAGTTGCTGGTGCAGGCCGGTCTGCTTGGCGAAGACGAGAGCTTGTACAGTCCGTCGTCGATTCAGTTGTTGCACCACGCCTATGCTGCGCTGCGCGCACACACCCTGTTCAAGCGTGATGTCGATTACATCGTCCGTGACAATCAGGTGGTCATTGTTGACGAACACACCGGTCGTATTATGCCGGGCCGGCGCTGGTCGGAAGGCCTGCATCAGGCGGTTGAAGCGAAAGAAGGGGTTGAGATCCAGCAGGAAAACCAGACGCTGGCATCGACCACATTCCAGAACTATTTCCGCTTGTACAACAAGCTGTCCGGCATGACCGGTACCGCCGATACCGAAGCATTCGAGTTCCAGCAAATTTACGGTCTCGAAGTGGTGGTCATTCCGACTAACCGTCCGATGATTCGTCAGGACATGTCGGATTTGGTGTACCTGAACAAACAGGACAAATACAAAGCCGTCATTGAGGACATCAAGGCCCGGCGCGAAAAAGGCCAACCGGTACTGGTCGGCACCGCATCCATTGAGTCCAGCGAAATTCTGTCCAAGTTGCTCAATCACGACAAGATTGAACATCAGGTGCTGAACGCCAAGTTCCACGAAAGCGAAGCGCAGATCATTGCCCAGGCCGGCCGTCCGGGTGCTGTAACCATTGCCACCAACATGGCCGGTCGCGGTACCGACATTGTGCTCGGTGGTTCCTTGCAGGCTGATTTGAACGCGCTGGGTGAAGACGCCACCGAATTGCAGAAAGAAGAAACCAAACGCAAATGGCAGGAGCGGCACGATCAGGTGCTCGCTGCTGGCGGTTTGGCCATCATTGGTACCGAGCGTCATGAAAGCCGCCGTATCGACAACCAGCTGCGTGGCCGTGCTGGCCGCCAAGGCGATGCCGGTTCGTCACGTTTCTATTTGTCGCTGGAAGATGATCTGATGCGCATTTTTGCCTCGGACCGGATGGGCGCGATGATGCAGAAACTGGGCTGGCAAGCCGGTGAGGCGCTGGAGCATCCTTGGGTCAACCGGGCGATTGAAAATGCCCAGCGCAAAGTCGAGGCGCGCAACTTTGAAATTCGTAAGCACCTGCTCGAGTTCGATGACGTCTCGAACGATCAGCGTAAGGTGATTTACCAGCAACGTGCCGAGCTGATGCAGGCGGATGATGTCTCCGAGACCATTCGGGCGATGCGTGATGACGTCATCGACGGAGTCATCAGTGAATTCATTCCGCCGCAAAGTGTTGTTGACCAGTGGAACCTCTCGGGTCTGGAAGAGCGCTTGCGCGGCGAGTTCGCCCTGTCAGTGCCAGTCAGTCAGTGGCTGGAAGCCGATGACAATCTGACCGAGAAAGGCATTCGGGATCGTATCCGGGAAGCATCGGTTGCAGCCTATGACGCCAAGGAGTCGCAAGTCGGTGCGCCGGTACTGCGCCATTTCGAAAAAGCGGTGTTGATGCAGAACGTTGACAGTGCCTGGCGCGAGCATCTCGCCGCGATGGACTATCTGCGTCAGGGCATTCATCTGCGCGGGTTTGCCCAGAAAAATCCGAAGCAGGAATACAAGCGCGAAGCGTTTGAGCTGTTTTCCGGCATGTTGGATCGGATCAAGTACGATGTAGTTAGCATCCTGTCGCGGGTGCAGGTGCGCACTGAGTCGGAAGTGGAGCGCATGGAGCGCGAAGCACAGGAAAAAGCCGAGCGGCAAAAATTGCAGTTCCAGCACGCCGAAGCTACCGCCATGCAAGCCGAGCCGGTCGAAGATGAACCGGCAGCAGCGGCGCCGAATGCGCCGGTGCGTGTTGGCCAAAAAGTCGGCCGCAATGATCTGTGTCCTTGCGGTTCCGGCAAAAAATACAAGCACTGCCACGGTGCAATTGCGTAGGCCTGCTGCTTGAGCTGAACAATAAAAAAGGGTGAGCTAGCTCACCCTTTTTTATTAGCGCGTATCGGGCTGATGTCAGTGCTTTAGCCTTGTTTAGCAGGGATCGGGAATGTCGGCATGAGTCAATTCATTGAGGTCGCGGCAGCGGCCATTGTCAACGCGGCAGATGAAGTATTGATCGCCAAGCGGGCCGCCCATCGGCATCAAGGCGATCGCTGGGAGTTTCCGGGTGGCAAGTTGGAGCCGGGTGAAACGGCAGAGCAAGCCTTGATTCGCGAGTTGCAGGAAGAGCTCGGGATCACGGTCAGCCGGTGCCGGCCGCTGATCACCGTCAGCCATCACTACGGTGACAAATCCGTGCGCCTGCATGTTTTCCGGGTCGATGCCTTTAGCGGCGAGCCGCACGGTCATGAAGGCCAACCTCTGGCATGGGTGCCCGCCGCTCAGCTCAGTCAATACGAGTTTCCGGCAGCGAACCTGCCGATTATCGCCGCGGTGCAATTGCCTGATCGTTTAATGATTACTCCGGAGCCGACG
Organism: Permianibacter fluminis; assembly: GCF_013179735.1. Classification (NCBI taxonomy): domain Bacteria; kingdom Pseudomonadati; phylum Pseudomonadota; class Gammaproteobacteria; order Pseudomonadales; family Pseudomonadaceae; genus Permianibacter; species Permianibacter fluminis. Next base: position 1,927,510 of record NZ_JABMEG010000001.1, read on the forward strand.
GAAAACAAAAATTTTCTGGCCAAAGTCGAGCGCGCTTGCCAACGTGGTGTGCGAATGATTCAGCTGCGCGCACATACGTTACCGGATGCGGCATATCGGCAACTGGCGGTCGACGTCCATGCGATTTGTCAGCGTCATGGCTGCGCGCTGATGCTGAATCGTCGACCTGAATTAATCGCAGATTTGTCCTGTGACGGTTGGCACCTGTCTAGCGAAAATGCTGCGAAGGCTACGGCGGCAGGATTGCCGTCACGGCCACGCTGGCTGTCGCTGGCATGCCATGACGAAGCACAGCTTCAGTTGGCGCAGACACTCAATGCAGATTTTCTGCTGTTGTCGCCTGTTGCGGAAACCCGATCTCATCCAGAGCAGCCAGGCTTGGGTTGGCGGCGATTTGCCGAGTTGGCAAGGCAAGCGAATCGGCCTGTCTATGCGCTGGGCGGCATGCTTGAGCGTGATATTTTCGACAGCTGGCAACATGGCGGCCAAGGTATTGCCGCGATACGCGCGCTGTGGCCGGAGCATGATTGATCGATTGCTGAACGTTCAGGACATGATGGCCGGCTATCGGCGTTGTCTGCCAGTTTCTGCTGTCTATTAACCGATCGGTCATTAACGGCTTTTTCTTGTTAACGCAGTTACTTGCTAACGGCTAGGACTCATCCGGATCCGGCTCAAGCGGCTCACCGGCAATGCGATGGCCTTCCGATGCCCATTCGCCCAGATCAATCAGCCGACAGCGCTCGGAGCAGAATGGTCGCCACGGATTGTCGGCACGATAGAGCACGGATTTCCGGCAGCAAGGGCAGGCGATGATAAGTGGCGGCTTCTCGGGTGTTTGATCAGTCATAACGGTCTACAAGCGGCGGCGTTCAGCCGCACAGTGAGTATTCAAAGCTGCTGCTTTCGCGCAGGTATTTGACGGCGCCTTCATCATCGGCAATAGCCAAACGAATGACGCAGCGTTGACGGCCGCTGCTCACCTCCGGATAGACCGATTGTGTGCTCGGCATGCGCAGCCGCAGCAGTTGACCGTGCACCGGCTCCAGTTGGAAAAAACCATCGTCAAACTGGGCGCTGCGCCAATTGGTGTTTTCCCGCATCAGTCTGAGCAAGACATCAACGCTGGTACGTACCCCGTGCAATTCATTGAGCCATTGCTGCAGGCGCTCGCGGCGCGCGTCGGCCGGCCGCTGCAAAAAGCAATACAGTCGTGGTAAATCGAACGCGCAGGTGCCGCCGGGCAGGGTATAGCGGTGCTTGATGGCATGCAGGAATTCATTTTCGCGCAAGCGCGCAGCAAATTTGCCTTGATGATGAACGATCCAGTGATGCAGCTTTTCCAGTTGTTGCAGAAAGCGGCCGAGCTTATCCGCATCGACTTGCGGGTTGCTGCCGAGTGCGCGTAACTGCTGCAGTTGCCGGTCCAGATCACTGTGCAAATCGCCGCGCAGATCGCCGTGATCGACCGAGTCCATCAACTCAAAAAGGGTACCGAACGCCGCGTAGTGAGCGGCCAGACTCTGCTCGGCCAACAACTGCTGGGCGCGATTGAAAATACCTTCCAGCCGTAGATAGACCCGGGTCTTCTCATTCAAGGGTTGCTCGAACAGCAGCAGGTTCGGTGCGGTCATGGCTCGGTCGCCGTCAGGGGGCTGCAGTTGGCTGGCCAGCCAGCTGCAGGTAGCGTAAGTGCAGCAATTTTACATGACTGTCGAGCGCTTGCTCATCGGCATTGTTGTCGATGATGTCGTCGGCCGCAGCGCGTCGTGCAGCATCGGCGGCTTGAGCCGCGAGGATGGCATCTGTCTGATCCGCATCAACCTGGTCACGTGCCATCAGGCGCTGGCGACGCTGCTCGGTGCTGGCCTCGACCAACAATACCCGATCGTAATCGCCTGACTGACCGGTTTCGACCAGCAGCGGAATCACGAAGATCTGATAAGGGTAGGGCTGCACGCGTGCTGCAGCATTCATTTCCGCTCGGATCAGCGGATGCAGGATGGCGTTGACCTGTCTGCGCAGGTCGGCATCGGCAAAGATGCGCTGACGTAAGGCGCGGCGATCAAGCTGACCATCGGCTTGCAGAATCTCGCGGCCGCACAAGTCGACCAATTGCTGCAAGCCGGTTTGACCGGGTTCGACAACCCGGCGCGCCGCGACATCGGCATCAATCACCGGCACGCCGAGTGCAGCGAAGCGTCGTGATACAGCGGTTTTGCCGCTGGCAATCCCGCCAGTCAGGGCAATCCGCAGCGGCTCGGTCATCGCGTGTTTACCGCCGCACTCACAGCCCGGAAGCGCGCAGGTAAGCACTCATCCAGTCAGCGCCGAAATACAGCGAGCACCAACCGGCAATGGCGAGATAGGGACCGAACGGAATTTGCCGATCGTTGTTGCGTGAGAACAGCACCATGCTGCCGCCGATGACCAAGCCAGCGACAGCCGCCAGAATGATGATGATCGGCAATTGCTGCCAGCCGAGCCAGGCGCCCAGTGCCGCGAACAATTTGAAATCACCGTAGCCCATGCCTTCCTTGCCGGTCAGCAGCTTGAACGCCCAATACACAGACCACAGGCTCAGATAGCCGGCAACGGCACCGATAACGGCGTCATTCAATGGCACGAAACCGCCGCTCATGTTGAACAGCAAGCCCAGCCAGAGCAGAGGGTAGGTCAATTGATCGGGTAACAGCTTGGTATCCCAGTCGATGCCCGCCATGGCGATCAACAACGCGGTAAACAGCATTGCGCCGAACAGCAAGCCATCCGGGCCGAACTCTGCAGCGGCAAAGGCAAAAGCGGCACCGGTCATGGCCTCGATGATCGGATAGCGAACTGAAATAGGATCCTTGCACTGCTTGCATTTGCCGCGCAGAAACAACCAGCTCAGCAGAGGAATATTCAACCAGCCAGGAATCGCATAACCGCAATGAGGGCAAGCCGAGCGCGGCATCACCAAACCAAAGTCACTCGGGTAATTATCGCGGTATTCACCATTGAAGGAACAGCCGCCTTCAACAATCAATTCACGCGCCTGAGCTTGCCACTGCCGCTGCAAAATGATCGGCAGCCGGAAGATCACGACATTGAGAAAGCTGCCAATCAGCAGGCCAAAAATGCCGGCGGCGACCGTGAAGAACACACGGTCGCCGCCAAAGAGATCAAGTAGTGTCATGTTGTGCTTGTTATTAGATGACCTTGCCGAGGTTAAAGATAGGCAGGTACATGGCGACGATCAGGCCGCCGACCACAACCCCGAGTACAGCCATGATGATCGGTTCGAGCAGTGATGCCAAACCATCTACTGCGTCATCAACTTCCGCCTCGTAAATGTCTGCCACCTTGGCCAACATGGCATCTAGCGCACCCGACTCTTCGCCGATGGCAACCATTTGCACGACCATGTTGGGGAACATTCCAGTGCCCTGCATCGCCAGATTCATCTGCATACCGGTGGTCACATCATCCCGAACTTTCAAGATGGATGTTCGATAGACAACGTTGCCAGACGCGCCGGCAGCCGACTCCAGCGCTTCAACCAACGGGACGCCCGCAGCGAAGGTTGTCGACAATGTGCGTGCATAGCGGGCAATAGCGGCTTTATTCAAGATGATGCCGATCACCGGAAGCTTGAGGACCAATCGGTCTTTACCATCCCGGAACGCTTGTGAATTGACATTCAAATAACCAAAACCGAACGCGGACCCAACAATGACCGCCAAGTAAATGTACCAAGTCTCCTGGAGCGATCTTGATATGCCCAGCACAAATTGAGTGAAGGCGGGCAAGTCGGCGCCGAAGCTCTTGAACATGTCTTCGAACATCGGCACAACGAACAGCAAAAGAATCGCTGTGACTATGGCGGCAACTACCAACACAGCTGTTGGATAAAAGAGCGCCTTCTTTATTTTCGACTTGATGCGCTCCGACTTTTCCTTGTAGAGCGCGATACGATCCAGCATTTGCTCAAGCGAGCCGGATTGCTCACCAGCACCTACCAAGTCGCAGAAAAGCGGGTCAAAATACTTCGGGTGTTTGCGCAGTGACTCATGAAAGGGCGCGCCGGCTTCAATATCGCCCTTGATGGTCATCATCAATTCTTGAACCGATGGTTTTTCGTGGCCACGGCCAATAATTTCGAAAGACTGAACAAGAGGGACACCCGCTTTCATCATTGTTGCCAGTTGCCTTGCCATCATGGCGATATCGGCCGGCGTTATTGGCGCTTTGCGCGGTGAAAAAAGGTCGGCTGCCTTGCGATTTATTTTGCCCGGCATCAGGCCTTGCTTGCGCAGCTGGGCTTTGACCATGGCTTCGTTTGCGGCCTGCATTTCGCCTTTGATCTTCTGACCTTTTTTGTCAACGCCTTCCCATGCATAGGTCTTTTGTTTAGCGACCGGCGCCGTTGGGCGTGTGATCGCATTCGACCGGGGTTTGGCGGCGGGGTCTTTTTTGACGGCTTGCAATGCCATGGCCTTGGTCCCTTCAAGTTCAGGTGTTGTTGTAATTCTAGCGGCTAAAGCGTTGACTAATTGTGCTTTTCGTCCCGGAAACAGGCCTATTGAAGCACTGCCAATGGGGAAATGCCAGTACTCTTGATTTCTCAGCGCGGCATTTCTGATAGGCCTGTCGCCGGCAATTCGTCTGGACTAACCCAAATTCTGGCCTAAGCAAAAGCCGGTCAATCAGAGGTAATCCGGTTGATTTCGGCCAGACTGGAAACTCCCTGCCTGACTTTCTCCAGGCCGGACTCGCGCAAATCCTTGATACCCTCTTTCCGCATCTGGTCGGCGATATCAATGGCGTTGCCACCGCTCATGACGATGCGGCTGATGGCATCGGTAACCGGCATGACTTCATAAACGCCAACCCGGCCTTTGTAGCCCTTGTTGCAGTTATCGCAGCCGACCGGCTCGTAAAGCGTAAGAGTTGCCACTTCTTCTTCACGAAATCCTTCTTGAATCAGCGCTTCTGGTGGCAGTTTGACCGGTTTTTTGCAGTGTGAGCACAAGCGCCGTGCCAGCCGCTGGGCAATGATGAGGTGCACCGTTGTCGCGATGTTGAACGGAGCAACCCCCATATTGATCAAACGAGTAAGGGTTTCCGGGGCGCTGTTGGTGTGCAGGGTCGACAACACCAAGTGACCGGTCTGGGCCGCCTTGATGCCAATTTCGGCAGTTTCTAGGTCGCGGATTTCGCCGACCAGCACGACGTCCGGGTCTTGCCGCAGGAAGGCCCTAAGCGCCATCGGAAAGGTCAGACCAGCTCTCGGATTGACCTGAACCTGATTGACGCCGGGCAAGTTGATTTCGACTGGGTCTTCCGCCGTCGAAATATTGGTTTCTTCGTCATTGAGAATGTTGACGGCAGTGTACAGCGACACGGTTTTGCCGGAACCCGTCGGTCCGGTCACCAAAACCATGCCTTGTGGCTTGGCAATGGCATCCATGAACGCTTGTTTCTGGACCGGTTCATAACCCAGCGCATCGATGCCCAATTTGGCGCTTGAGGAGTCCAGAATCCGCATGACGACTTTTTCGCCCCACAGGGTTGGTAGTGTCGAAACCCGGAAATCGATGGACTTGTTTTTTGACAATTTCAGCTTGATACGGCCGTCTTGGGGCACCCGTCGCTCGGCGATATCGAGCCGCGACATAACCTTCAAACGGGCGGCAAGCCGGCTTGAAAGATTGACCGGCGGCTTGGCGATTTCCTTTAGCACACCGTCAACACGGAACCGAACCCGGTATTCCTTTTCATAAGGCTCGAAGTGCAAGTCCGAGGCGCCCTTTTTGATGGCGTCCATCAAGAGCTTGTTGATGAATCGAACAATTGGAGCATCGTCCGCGCCCTGACCGTCATCGCCGGCCGGCTCCTCATCACCGCCTTGAATATCGAGGTTGTCGAGGTCCTCATCCATGCCCTCGAAACTGCCGGCATCCTTGGCATCGAGCAGTTTGTCGATGGCACGGCCGAGCTTGTCATCCTCAACCAGAATGCCTTCAATGCTCATGCCGGTATGGAACCGGACCTTGTCCAGGGCTTCGAGATTGGTCGGATCCGAGATGGCAACGAACAACCGGTTACCGCGCTTGAACAGTGGCATGGTCCGGTGCTGCCGGATGATGGCTTCTTCGACCAGTTCCTTTGGAATCAGATCTTGATCCATCGCCTCGATGTCAAACAGCGGCGCGCCGAACTCCTGGGACGCTATATTCGCAAGAACGTGAGCTTTGGCTAGCTTATTCTGGACAACATAGCTAACGAAGGGCTGCTTGGTCTTAACCGCCTGAGCCAACGCCTCTTGAGCGATGCCCTCTTCAAGAATGCCGTCTGTGACCAGCCGTCGTGGCAGGCCGCCCAAGGCCATTTTGGTACCCGGTGTGCTCATTTCAGTTGTTCCGACAGATTCTTTTCATTAGCAGCTTTCAGATAAAGGTAATGGACAATCTTAAAAAAACAAAGGCGAGCCAAGCTCGCCTTTGTCCTAAACAACAGTAACTTACGAGCTGTTACGGCAGTTAGCCGGGAACAACTTGAACAGACTAGCCGATGCTCCAGTGTAGCAGCGCCATGCCTTGATGGTGTCGCCGGAAGCAGCATCCGAGCAGGAACCGCCAGCCAAGCCACCGCTGGCATTCGTGCAAGCCTTCAGCATAAGTTGTTCGTTGTACAAATCCGGATCAATGTTCTGGATTTCGACAGTGATGACATTGCCCGAAACGGCAATTTGTTCAACGTACTGACTGACGCCAGCCGAGTCAGTCGAGCAGCCGGCCGCATTGGCGGACGAAGGGACAGTATTCGGGTTGGCGGCGAAGAACTCTGCAACGGAAATTTTGCAGGCACCGGCAGCCGCGGCCACTTCGGAAACCTTCGAGCGCTTGAGATAGTCTTGGTAAGCTGGCAACGCAACGGCAGCCAAGATACCGATAATCGCAACGACGATCATGAGTTCGATAAGGGTAAAGCCCTTTTGCACTGATTTCATGTTTAAAGCTCCTCACAGGGGAAGGTATGGCCAGTCAATTCAGGATAGGTGAAAATCCCAAATCCGCCACTGGCGCGTCTCGTACGCCCCAACAACGAATGCAGCGTACGGGCGACCGACCAGTGTTATCAGTACGCCAGCAAGTATCGTGCCAAATATTTGATGGGTCAACTTCCCAGCATTCTGCCGGTCTGGGAACGCGCCAGCCCAGATAAATTGCTCTCTACATAGACTTATTTGTGAGGTGCCTCACAATTGCGGGTATTCCTATACCGTACTTCGCTAGGGGTAGGGCGTGTGCCCCTTCTCGATTGCGCGGCAGCTTGTGACAATATTTGTCAGTGGCCTATTAAAAACAGGGCGGGTATCCGGGGAGGGGCCCTAGAAGTAAGGCCAGTCTTTCCAAAGACTAGGTGGTTCAAAAAAAAACGATGTTGAGCCGCTGTCTGCAAGGCTATGGCCAACCCACGCATATCCAACTTTATCAGCATGGACGCTTCTCCAGTTGGAGCACGACCTACTCCACAACGTCACGTGCCGCCCTGTTTGGACTACGGTCGGGGTCGGAAAGCGGCGAGTTGTTTTGACCCGAACTGCAGAGATTGTCGTAGTTCTTCGGGCGTTCAAATTGCTTGGCAGTGTGGCTATCAAGCTTTGGCTTACTTCTCGACAATGTGCTGACCAATGTCAAATGTGATACTTGAGCCTTCCTAGGCGAGTCCTTATACTGTCGCGCCGCGGTACGTGCATTAAGACGCCGGTGTAGCTCAGTTGGTAGAGCAGCGCATTCGTAATGCGAAGGTCGTAGGTTCGACTCCTATCCCCGGCACCATCTTTCCATACACAGCTCAAACGATCATCTGTCCTCTTGTTACTCGATGCCCATGCTTAGGGTTGAAAGGACGCCCTTGTCTGAACATGCAGCTTGGGTCATCCTTGCCGCTAGTCTCGGTCAGACAGAATCCTCGCTATGGTCCTTTCCACTAAATTGAGCCGTCAACTACTGATTTTGCGGTTGTTGGCTTTGTGTTCGCTCGGTTTCGTATTCTACTTGCAATTCTTGGTGCCGACCTTGGTGGGGTCCGCTTCTAAGGGTATGCAGTTGGACATCATTGTCACTGTGCTGACCTCCAGTAGCTATCTGACTACTCAATTGGCGCTGTTTCTATTGCTATCGTTCATTCTCTGGGCTGGACTGGTTTGGTTGACTTATCGCACTGTGGCATTTTTCATGGTGCGTCGGAGTTGGCGGTATCGAACTTTTGTTCCAACCTTCTTGCTGTATACGTTGCTTTCATGGATGGCAATAGGATTTGCCAACAACGTCATATACAGTGGGTCGCGATTCGACTTGTTGGTGCCGATATATTTGCGAAATACCGTGACCGAAATAGTGGTCGCTGCAATATTGTCGTTATTAGTCGCGGTGCCAATGTTAGTGGCGTTGTGGTTGGCCAATCGAAAGAAAACGGTTTATGCGGCAGCGGCCATTTTGCTCGCAATCACCATTAGCCATAATATCGACTCAGGGTTCAGTCCGGCCGCTAAAACAAGCCAGCCGAACGTTATAATAATTGGTGTCGACTCCTTCTCTCCGTTTCAGCTTGGCCGCTATCACGAAGAGAATTTTTCTAATTTTATTTCAAAAATTGAGCAGATGCACTGGTTCGCTGATTCGGTTCCGAGCGTACCGAGGACCTTTGGATCTTGGTCCGGCATTTTGACTGGACTTGATGCTGTCGATAGTGGCGCTCGTTTTAACTTGACGCCGATTGAGACGGTAAAAACGGATCGCTCGATAGCTTATGATTTTCATAACGCAGGTTATCGCACCGTCTTCGCTATGGATGAAAGGCTGTTTGCAAATATCGATCAGCGATATGGGTTCGATGAGGTGGTCGGCCCAAGAATGGGGGCCATTGACTTCCTTATTTCTACCATCGCTGACTTGCCATTGAATAATCTCTTCATGCATTTTGTTCCGGGTAGCCAGTATATTTTGCCAAATAGTTACGGAAATCGCGCTTCAAAAGGTGCGTATTTGCCTGATCATCACGATCAAAAGCTTCAACAAGTTTTGGCTAAAACATCGGATAAACCGCTGTTTTTAGTGTCACATTTTTGTGTTTCACATTATCCGTACTTTTGGGGGGAGTCTCCCAAAATTGGCAACCACGAAGGTCTGTCCGGTATGGAGGTCGTTCATGCTGCGGCCATCCGTCGAGCGACTGAGCAGGTGGATTGGCTGATGTCTAATTTGAAATCGGCTGGATACCTAGATAACGCCATCATTGTGTTGTTGACTGATCATGGTCACGACTTAGAGAGCGGGCGTGATTTTGAACTCATTGGCAAACAGTATGTTGGACACGAGTCAATGCCTGAGGAAGGTCTTATTGGCCAGGCGTTTACCTATGTTAATGGTCACGGGGTAAGTGTTTTCGACCAAAGTCAGATTCAAACCTTTTTGGCATTCCAAATAAATACACCCGAGCTAAAGAGTAAGCCTGCATTTGAATCGTCAGGCGTATCGCTGATTGATGTCGCGCCAACGCTTTTGGACTTAGCAAAAATCCCTTTTACAAAAGACCGATTTGATGGTCGCAGTCTGGCGGCCGCTGTATCCGGGGGCGTTGTCGGTGACTTGCAGAACCTACCGAGATTTGTCGAATCTGATTTATATTTTTCAGCCATCGCAGATGTTACGAAGGTGGATGCGGCCAAGTTGATGGAAGAAACTCTCCAGAGCTATGAGGTCAGCAATACAGAACCATTACTTCAGCTTAAGCCCGAATTCTTCGAGAAACGGTTGGATAACAAGATTCGGTCGGTGCTGCTGGGGACGTGGCAGCTGGCATTATTGCCGCCGGTCAACGATGTTGCTAGCACGCCGATTTTTGAGAACTATCCGAGAACAATTGTCTTGTTCAATCGTGAATCGAAGCAATGGACCAATGATTTCGGTACAGAGTTTGCGGCACAGGCGCCTGTTTCCGAGATGATTGAGGCGCTGAAATCTCGTTATGGTAGCGAGTCTTTGCCCTGGGATAGTCTGATGAAAAGTGCTATCGAAAGGCATCGCTTTGTTGATGGGAGGCTTAATTAGATCAATAGGCAAGCACCGACTGCTTTTGGGCACAGACCATTGGATTTCAGGCGAAGTATCTGACATCACAGCTGCACCCGCATCGATAAATCCACCGCCTTCACATGCTTGGTAATCGCCCCGGCTGAGATGAAATCGACGCCGGCGGCGGCGATGGTTTTCAGCCGTTCGGCGGAGACGCTGCCGGACACTTCCAGCTTGGCGCGGCCGGCGGTCAGGCTGACGGCGCGGGGCAGGTCGGCGTCGGCGAATTCATCGAGCATGATAATGTCGGCGCCGGCGCTCAGGGCTTGTTCCAGTTCTTCAAAGGATTCCACCTCAACCTCAACCGGAACCTTCGGTGCCAGCCGGCGGGCGGCATTGACCGCTTCGGCAATGCCGCCGCAGGCGGCGATATGGTTTTCCTTGATCAGAAAGGCATCGAACAGGCCGATCCGGTGATTGCTGCCGCCACCGACCCGGACTGCGTATTTCTGGGCGGCGCGCAAGCCGGGCAGGGTTTTGCGGGTATCGAGCAGCTGGCAGCGGCTGCCAGCCAGTGGCGCCACAAACGCTCGCGCGGCATTGGCGGTGCCGGACAGGGTTTGCAGGAAGTTCAGCGCGGTTCGTTCTCCGGTGAGTAGCAGCCGGGCCGGGCCGCTCAGTTCGCACAGCAGGCTGTCGGCGTCGACCGATTCCCCTTCGCGGCAGCGCCATTGCAGCGCAACCTCCAGGCCGTTGCCGGTCTGCCTCAGTTGTCGAAACACTTCCTCGACCCAAGCTTGACCGCAGACCAGCGTTGCCTCGCGGGTGATGATGGTGGCCGTGGCGAGCCGACCGGCCGGCACCAGCATGGCGGTCAAATCCCGCTGCGGGTCGAGCGGACCACTGCCTGGTGCTTGCCCCAGATCTTCAGCCAAGGCCTGACGGACGCTTTGCTGACGGGCAGCGGCGAGGTATTCGGGGTCGAGGCGGTTATGCATGGGCGGTCTCTGGGGGCAGTTGTTATAAGCTTTCTATACGGACAGGCTCGACGGCTGGCGGGCCGGGCGGAACAAGTCGATTGCTCGGTCTTTCGCTTGCCCAGCCAGTCGGTAGCTCAATCGAGGGCCTGATTATCGACTGCCCGGTCGAGGCGCCGCAAACTTTCACCTTACCCGCTGTCGTGGCCGGCGGCGGTTGCGCGTTGCGCAGCTGGTTCGGCATGTGTCTTTCATGCGGGTGATTCGCAGGCGGATTTTTCGCCAGCAATCGGCCGGTGCGCCGGCAAAACGACCGACTTTTCCGACGGCGCTGGCCAAAGCAGCAAGGCAGCAGCTATACAGTCTCCGGGCATCGTGGCAATTCGACCTCTGGTCGGCAAACGTGCCCCACTCCAGGGCAGTGTCGACTGCATCACGGCACACTCGACGGCTTTCCGCTGTAATGGCATGGCGTAGAAAAGTCTGTGCGCACGCCCCTGGAGTAAAGAAACATGGCATTTGAACCCCACGTAATGCAATTCACCAGCACCGGTGAACCGCGTCGTGTCCAGGAGCAGCGGAAATTGCCCAAGCTGATAGAGCGGGTCAGGGATCAGTCGCTGGAGGCGCTGACCAAGTTGTTCGGGCACATGCTCGATACCGCTGACGACACCTTGTTTGACTTGGCCGACAAGGCCGGCAACAACAAGGACCAAACCCTGTATTTCGACGCCATGCGGGAACTGCGCATCAAGCGCAAGGGCATGGAAAACGTGTTCCGGCAGGAGTTGCAGAACGGCTTCTACGATCTGGTTGGCCGGAATGAGAATATGGCGGGCGCTGCCGGTGCCACCTATTCGCTCGATTCGCTCAGTCTGGTCAAGGAAGACGAGCTGGAAGAAAACCTCGCCGTCGACGGCATGGTCTCGCGCGCCAAGCAGCGCAACGAAGAGCCGCTGCGTTATCTGGCCCGTCGGTTCGATGCCGTGGTGCCGGATATCCGGGTCGAGGCGGATGATCTGCCGGTCTATCCGAAACGCATCTGCGAAAGCTTCCGCTCCGCCACCAAAGCCTTGGGCCTGGATCTGCGTGCCAAGCTGGTGGTGTTCAAACTGTTTGAACGCAGCGTCATGGCCGAGCTGCCGAATGTTTATGACGACCTGAACCTGTTCTTCGCCGATAACGGTGTGCTGCCGGATTTGCATGTGCGCAAGCCGCGCAAACTGGCGACCCCGCCGCCGGCGGCAAAACGCAAAGTCGCCGAAGACGATGGTCTTGGCGATGTCGTGACACCCGAGCAGCCGGTCGATATCAAGGCCGAAGTGTTCAACGCCCTGCGCGATTTGCTCGCTGCCCAGAAAGGTGGCGGTATGGCCATGGGCGGGGCTGCGGGCGCATTCTTTGACGGCGGTTTTGGTGCGCCGGTGGTGCCGGTAGTTGAAACCCCGCAGTTGCTGCAGGCGCTGTCGAAACTGCAGCACGATCCGGGTGCCGTGCCGGTCGGCCAATCCATCGATCTGCGGACTGCGCTTGCTGCGCGTTTGCCGGTTGTGGTCGGTGGTCGCGTTGACGCCAGTGCCGTCGGTGCCGTCAACGATGACGTGATCGACATCGTCAGCATGATGTTCGATTTCATTCTCGGCGACGCCAATCTGCCGGATGACATCAAGGCCCAGCTCGGGCGTTTGCAGATTCCGATGCTGAAAGTCGCGCTGGTCGACAAGAGTTTTTTCAGCAACCGCAATCACTCGGCGCGTCTGCTGCTGAACGAAATGGCCTACGCCGGCATTGGCTGGGATCCGGATCGGCGTGGTCGTGATGGCCTGCAGGGCCGTATAGAAACGATTGTCCAGCGGGTGCTGAATGAATTTGAAGATGACTCGCGGCTGTTCACCGAGTTGCTGGAAGAGTTTCGCGGTTACTGTGAAGAAGAGCGTCGGCGCTCGCTGATCATTGAAAAACGCACCAAGGAAGCCGAAGAAGGCAAGGCGCGCAGTGATTCGGCCAAGCATGTGGTCGACAACCTGCTGCAGAAGGTGGTGGCCGGACGCTCGTTGCCGCCGGTCGCGCACAAGCTGCTGCATGATGTCTGGAGCAAAGTGCTGTTCCTCGAACACCTGCGTGCTGGTGCCGACTCCGATGCCTTCCGCCATGCAGCGCAAGTGGCCGACGTGCTGGTGCGTACGGTGACCGTGCGCACGCCAACCGAACGCTCGCAGTTGCCGAGTTTGATCCCAGGCCTGATTCGCCAGTTGCGGGCCGGGTTTGAATCGATTTCCTATGGTGCGCTGGAATCAAGCGCGCTGTTGCAGGATTTGGAAGCGCTGCACTTCCAGTTGATGCGGGCACCGGTCGAGCCGGTGGTGCCGGAAGACAGCGGTCTTGATGACATGGTCGACAACGGCGTCGTCGCAGCCGATTTTGGCATGTCGTCGCACGATACCGATTTGCTGGCCGATGCGCTGCCGGACACCAGTGCCGAAGATGCTGCGTTGCTGGCCTCGATCAATGTCGAGCCGGTAGAGCTGCCAAGCGGTGAAGAGCTTGGCGAAGACATCGTCATGGAAAGCGCGCCGGACAACGAGCCGGACGTCGATGGTTATATCGATCAGGTCGATGCGCTGCAGGTCGGCAGCTGGATCGAATTGCGCGAGCCGGATCGCAACACCCGTTGCAAACTGGCGGCGCGGATTCCGACCGTCGGCAAGCTGATTTTCGTCAACCGTTCCGGTGTCAAAGTGGCCGAATTCACTCGCCCGGGCATGGCGGTAGCCTTGCGCCGCGGCAGCGTCAAGTTGCTGGATGACGCGGCGTTGTTTGACCGGGCGCTGGAAGCGGTCATCTCGAATCTGCGTAAGCTGAAGGACGCAGCCGACAGCTGAGTTCGCTGGTATTCATCAAAACGCGCTAAGCTGGCCACCCTGAGTGGCCAGCTTTTTTTCTGCAGATAAATGTCTATGCAGCTCGATGCCAATGGTTGGTTAGTGGGGGCGCGCCGATCGCCGTCGCCGCATTGTGACGAGCGGGCCGCGCCCGCCGACATTTCCCTGCTGGTTATCCACGGCATCAGTTTGCCGCCGGGCCAGTTCGGTGGTCCGTATATCGAGCAACTGTTTCATGGCCAGCTGGATCCGCAAGCGCATCCTTATTTCGCCTCGATTCACGGCTTGCGGGTGTCGAGTCATTTCCTGATTCGCCGCGACGGTGAAATCGTCCAGTTTGTCAGTTGCCTGCAACGGGCCTGGCACGCCGGGGTCTCGCAGTTTGCCGGCCGTGACCGCTGCAATGATTTTTCCATCGGCATCGAGCTGGAGGGCGCCGACGATACGCCGTATGCGGCAGCGCAATATCCGGCGCTGGTGGCGTTGACCCGGGCGATTCAGCAACGCTGGCCGGCCATCGGCAACGCGTGCATTGCTGGTCATGAGGACATTGCCCCGGGCCGCAAAACCGATCCCGGTCCGGCGTTCGACTGGCTGCGTTATCGCGCCATGCTGGCAAGTGCCGGCTGACGGTCCGCGCCCGCTTGCCGACCCGATATCTCGCCAATGACGGCCCGATGACCGGAGCCGTCAAATTTCTGTGCGATAATTGCCGCAGCTGTATCGACTCAATCTTGTTCAGGGACGTGTCATGACCTTGTTGGCCATCGTGTTGGTGCTGGTGCTGGAATGGTATTTCCGGTTGCCGCCCAGCTATCGCAACTTCCGCTGGTTTGTCCGCTTCCGCCGTTTCATGCAACGCCAGTTTCCGGCCCAATTCGAAGGTTTTGGCGGTCTGCTGTTCATGACCGGCACGGTGCCGCTGTTGCTGGCGCTGATTCTGGCGTTCACGGGCGGCTGGATTGGTCAGCTGCTTTATCTGGCGGTCGGTACCAGCGTGCTCTGGTATTGCCTTGGGCCACAGGATTTGCGGGCGTTGCTGGCGCCGTATTTCTCCGCGCTGGAACGCAATGACAGCCAGAGTGCCTGGGAGCATGCCCGTGAGCGGGTCGATGCCGACGCGGTCGACGAGTTGCCGCAGTTGGGCCGGCAGGTGTCGCGGTTCATCTTCACCGAAATCAACAGCCGTTTCATCGCGCTGCTGTTCTGGTTTGCCGTGCTCGGACCGGCGGCATGTCTGTTCTATCGGCTGTGTACGCTGTACGCCGAATTGCTGAAAAACGAACCGGGTCATCCGCATCAGCGACTGATCCGATCGCTGCGTCATGTGCTGGATTGGGTGCCGGCCCGAATCACCGCGCTGTCATATGCGCTGGTCGGCGATTTTGTCCGTGGCTATAGCGTATTGCATCCGTTCTGGCGCGAGGCCGATGCCAGCTCGGAACGCATTCTGCTCGACAGCGGTTTGGCGTCACTTGCCATCGGCCCGGACCTGCCGATGGATGCGCTGGAAGAAAACGTTCAGGCATTGGCGCTGGCCGAGCGGGCGCTGCTGCTGGTGCTGGTATTGATCGCACTGTTCTCGCTGTTTGGGGTGCTGATTTGACCCGGCGGCTTTGTCGTCGATACCAGTGTCATCAGGACTTTCGGCATCGACTTGTCGCGGAGCTGCAGCAAAACAAAAGCCGGGATTTCCCGGCTTTTGTTTTGCGCGCGAGCAGGGGGCGGACTCAGCCTGCCGGCGGTAGCACCAACATCAAATCGGCTTCACTGCGCAGCACTTCGGAATACAGCACCTCACCGGTCGGGGTAATGGACAAGCCGGATTTGTAAGTCAGCCGCGGCAAGGGTCGTAGCCAGCGGTCACGCCGAGTGCGCAGCGAATAGTGCTGCAATTGGGTGCCGCCATCGGCGCGATCTTTGACGTAGGCAATGCCGTCGTTATAGAGCTGCCAGCTGTTGCAGAACGCCAACTCCACCTCGGGCAAAACCAGACTGCGACTGCGATCGTCGCGATTCAGCAACCACAATCCGGGCTCGGAAGGATGGGAGAAATACAGATTGCCGTCGGCCGCTTCCCGGGCAATGTAACCGCCATCCCGGGTGAGCTGCGTTTCTTCACCGGTGCCGAGCTGGTGCTGCCAGATCTGCCAATCACCGGTGCGGAACGAGGCGAAATACAAACGCGTGCCGTCACGCGACCAATTGGCAAAGCGATCTTCCGCCGGGTCACTGGTGATGCGCTTCGGATTGCCGCCGCTGGCATCGAGCAGGTAGATATCGGTGTTGCCTGCCGGTGGCGCATCAAGCGCCAGCTGGCTGCTGTCTGGTGACCACGCCGGACCGTTGGTAAACGGGCCATTGAAATGACTCAGTTGCAGCAGTTCGCTGCCATCCGGTTTGGCCAACCAGATCTCCGTGGTGCCGGAGCGGTCTGAGACAAAGGCCAGGCGCTCGCCGTTTGGTGCCAGCACCGGCTGCCAATCCCAACGGGTATCAAAGGTCAGTGCCCGCGCCGGCGTTTCCGGTTGATTGACCGGTGCGGCAAACAGATTGGCCTGACCGCTGCCTTCTTCATAAATCATGGCGCCGGTTCGGGCGATGGCGGGAAAGTCGGTGCTGCGACCGCTGACCGGTACCCGACTTGGTGCGCCACCGGTCGAGGCGATGCGCCAGAGCGCAAACGGTCCGGCGCGGTTGGAGGCGAACACTAAATGCTCGCCATCCGGTTCCCAGGCAATACCGTGGATCTTGACGTTGTCGCCGGTCAGGCGCTGAAGCGCGCCGCTGCTCAGCTCGAGGACATACACGTCGGCGACCCCGGCGGCGCGCCAACGACTGAACGCGAGTTTGCTGCCGTCGGATGAGAAGCTGGCATCACCATCTTCCTGATCGGTGGGCTTGGGTGCGGTCAGCATTTGCCGGGCGGCGCTGTCGACATTGACCGCAACGAGGCCGCCACTCTCGTCGGTGAATACCAGCTCGCGGCCATCCGGCCGCCAGGTCAGGTTGTCCCAGTTGTGCACCGGGCAATCAATCAGTTTGCGGGACGGGCCGCCCTGCGGAGACACCAGGCGGATTTCGCAGTGTTCATCGGTAACGGCGAAATAGGCGATGCGGCGACCATCCGGCGACCAAGCGGGTCGTTGCTCATTTGCCGCGGTGGCCGCCACCGGATGCAAGGTTTCGGAACCCAGGGTGCGGACCTGGATGTCGCCATTTTTGCTTTCCGGCGCCAGCCAGGTAAACGCCACCTGACTGCCATCAGGTGAAAAGCTGGCGCTGACTTCGCGACCGGGCAGCGTGGTGAATGGGGTGATACGGGCTGATCCGTAATCGGTGGCCGGCTCCGGCATCATGCCGGCGTTGTTGCTCAGTTGCTGCCAACCAACATAACCCAGCAGGGCCGCAATGGTGCTTGCCATCAGCCATTGCCGGGTCGGACGCACCGGATGCGGTGTGGCCGAGGTGCGCGAGTCGACCGCGGCGGCGACAGTCTCAGTAGCCTCGGCGGTGGCGACAGCGGGCAATGGCGGCGTCGGTTCGGCTTGCTCGTTCAGGCTCAGTCGATAGCCGACCTTCGGAATCGTTTCCAACAGCGCCGGACAGTCCAGTTCCTCGCTCAGCACTTTGCGCAGTCGCGACACGGTCCGGTTAAGCGCGTCCTCGCTGACCACCTCTTTGCCCCATACCGCCTGCATCAAGGCGTCCCGGGTCACCGGTTCACCGTTGGCCCGAACCAGCGCGGCCAGCACTTGCATGACCCGCGGCTCCAGCTGCCACTCCTGCGTGCCGGTCCGAATCCGGCACAGCGCCGGCTGCAGCTGCCAGCGGCCGAATGCCAGCCCGGCGGCCTCGTTGCTGGCGCCGCGGGTGGTCATCGGAATCGGTGTGCTCATAAACAGTCGGTACTCATCAGGGCAGGCATCGGACAGCCAGGCGGCCGAGCGCCGGTCGGACAGGCGCGTTGTCAACGTTTCATCAGCTTTTGCTCAGCCGCTTGTCCGGCGGACAGCGCGGCGGCTCGGGATAGTAGCGCCTATCCCGAGCGCCGTGGAGCCGGTCTTATGTCACAAGTGTTGTCGTGGCGGTTGTCAGCGAAGCCGTCGCTGGCGTGGCCGGTTTTGTTGATTGCGTTGATTGCGCTGGCGCCGAACCGATCGTGGTCCGGCGTCATGCCGGAAACCCTGGATCCACTGCCAAGCCTGCAGCAACCCGCCGGACTGGCTCGAGACAGTGGCAGTGGTGATCTCTTTATCGGTGACGCCGCGACCGGACTGATTTGGCGCCGTCGCGCCGGACAATCGCTGAACTTCTTTGCCCGCTTGCCGACCGACGGTCCGGCCCGTCTGGAAGAGCTTGAGCTCGACAGCGCGCACGGCTGGCTGTGGGCCATCGCTTCGCAAGCCGAACCGTCAAGCCGGCCGATTGTGCCGGCGCCCGCAGCCGCGCTGTATCGGTTTGATCTGGCCAGCGGCCGGCTGCAGCAGCGCCATCTGCTGGTCGAGGCCGGCGCTTGGCACCATCTGGGTGATCTCGTTGTTGCCAGCAATGGTGACGTTTATCTCAGCCACAGTTACGAACGGCCGGCGGTGTATCGGCTAACGGCCGATGACGATCAGCTGGCCGTTTTCTGGCGTGGCGGTCCGCAGGTGCGTGAACCGCATGGCATCGCGCTCGATGACGCGCATGGCTGGCTCTACCTCGGTCACGAACGCGGCTTGCTGCGCATTCAGCTGAGCACTGGCGTCAGCGAAAACCTGGCGTTGCCAGCCGGAACCGCGATCAACAGTTGCACCAGCCTGCACTGGTATCACGGCCGATTGCTGGCCCTGACTGCAGGCACCGGTGTGCTGCAGCTGTTGACGCTGACCACTGACGCCGACACCACGATGCCATCGCGCGTGCTGCGCAGTGACACCATCGCCGTGCTGTCGCGCCAGCAATTTCCACCACGCGGCGGGCTCGTGCAAGCCGACGAATTCTGGTTTCTCGCGGAGCAGCTCCGCGCTTCCCGCCATGCCGATATCGACGCGCAATCGACGCTGCAAAAGCTGGTGTTGCCGCACTGATTTCAGCCACAACAACCCATCTCTACTGCAAGGAGTAAGAAGTGAAACGGACCCTGATCACCGGTCTTTGGATACTGTCTCTGTTGGCACTGGTCTGGCTGGCGCCGGCCGCCTACGCGACCATCGACAGCCAGTCTGGTAAATCACTGCAAGCCATCAAAGTCGGCGCGGCACCGCAGCTCGATGGCGTGCTGGACGACGCGGTCTGGCAACAGGCAAGCGCGATTAGCGATTTCAAGCAGTACGAGCCGATTGCGCTCGCTGACGCCAGCGAGCGCACCGAAATCCGGGTGCTCTACGACGACGAAAATCTTTATATCGGTGCCCAGCTCTACGACAGTGAACCGACCGAAGTGACCCGCAATTTTTTGTCGCGGCAGAAACGGGTGCGCGGAGATGATCGTTTGGTGGTGGTACTGGATACCTTTCTCGATAAACGCAACGGCTACTTCTTCGAGGTCAACCCAAACGGCATTCGCGCCGATGGCCTGATCGAAAACAACACCACCTTGCTGGAGGATTGGGAAGGCTTCTGGTTTGCCGAAAGCCGCCTGAACGATCAAGGCTGGGCCGTCGAGGTCAAGATCCCTTTCCGGGCGCTTTCGTTCCGGCCGGACGGCGATACCTGGGGGCTGAATTTCTATCGCGCGATCGCCCGCAAGAATGAATTGCTGATGTGGAGCAATCCCGGACAGGTCGAAGCGCCGCTGGCACCGACCTGGGCCGGTCAGCTGCGCGGACTGCAAGGCATGCAGCAAGGGCTTGGCTTGCAAGTGGTGCCGTCACTGGTGTTGAAAAAACAGCGCGACTTCGCTGCGGCCGAAACTGGCGCGCGTGAGGACAGTTCGGACTTTGAGCCGGCGCTTGATGTGCTGTACAAAATCGATGACTCCGTCACCGCCGCGCTGACCTTGAACACCGATTTTTCCGCCACCGATGTTGACGACCGCATCGTCAACCTGAGTCGGTTCTCACCGTTCCTGCCGGAAAAGCGCCTGTTCTTCCTGCAAGACGCCGGCATTTTCGAATTTGGTGATCTGAGTGAAAATGCCCGGCCGTTCTTTTCCCGCACCATCGGTCTGGATGCGGACGGTCAGCCAGTCGATCTGCAGGGCGGGCTGAAGTTGACCGGTCGCAGTGGCGACTGGAATTACGGTTTTCTCGGGGTTCGGCAAGACGAAACTGACGCGATTGAACAGCAGGATGTGTTTGTCGCCCGGTTCGTTCGGAATGTGCTTGAGCAAGCCAGTGTCGGGGTGATTGCCACCAGCGGCAATCCGCGTGGCGGCCCCGACAACCGCTTGATAGGTACCGATTTTCGCTACCGCACGGCCGCGACTTTTACCGGCAAACCGCTGGAAGCCAATCTGTGGTGGCAGCGCAGCGACACCGAAGGGCTTGCTGGCGATGATGGCGCTTTCGGCGGCATGCTGCGGCAACCGGATGACCGGCATTTCGTCGAGGCGTTCTACAAGGAAGTGCAGCAGAATTTCGATCCGGCCCTGGGTTTTGTCAACCGGGCCGGTATCCGCGACGCCCGCCTGTTCTACCGGTTTCGGACCCGGCCGGAAAACAGCCGCTGGCTGGCGAACAATTATTGGCTGTATTTGAATCGGGTGACCGGGGTCGACAATGCTGTACAAACTGAGATCGCCGAATTTTCGCCATGGTCACCGTGGGATTTCAATTATTACGAGCCGTTCCTGTCGTTCAATCGGGAAGTGGTCAGCGAAGCGTTTACGCTGGCTGACCGGTTTGCGGTACCGATCGGTGACTACCGTTTTCAGCGGGCAATCCTGAATGTCGAAACGGCCGAGTCCGGGGCTTGGGTGTTCAATGGACGGATTGGTGTCGGCGAATTTTTTCACGGTGATCAGGACGAGCTGCGTACTGAGCTGACCTGGAAGCAAAGCCCTCATCTGACCTGGAAAGGGCTCGCCAGCTTTAATCAATTGCGGTTTCCGGAAGGTGATTTCCTGGTGCGTTTGTTTCGCTTGAAATCGACCGTCGCGTTCAACGACACCTGGTCCTGGGTTACCGTGGCGCAGTTTGATAATGTCAGCGAGCAATTGGGCATCAATACCCGCTTGCAATGGCTGCCGCAGGCCGGTCAAGAAGTGTTCCTGATGTTCAATCACGGCGCCAGCCGCGATCCCGATCAGCACTTCCGCGCTGAACAAACTGACGCAGTGTTCAAGGTTTCCTACGCATTCCAGTTTTGATGCCTGTGCTGGCGTGCGCGGATTGCACGAGCGGTTGTGCGGGTTGAAGGGTGTGAGTAGCGTTAGCAGCGATAGCGACGATGCCGGTCAGCTGACCGGCATCGGATCGAACGAGCTGCCGCGCGATGCCGGCATGATCGGTTGCATTCGATTGAGAAAATAGCGGGCCAGTTGCGTCTCATCGAACGACGGCAGATTCATTTGCAGGACAGCTTTGAAATAGTCGCGGGCGCGATCAGGCTTGCCGACACCCTGCCAATACCAGCCACGGTAGAACAGCGCTTCGCACAATTGCTCGCGGAAGCGGTCGCTGTCCTTGCTTTGCAGCGCGGTCAAATAGGCGGTCAAGTCGGTTTCGTCAGTCAGTGCAAACCAGCCTGCGGCGAGCGCCGGCCATTGGTTGCGCTCAGCTTTTGGTGGCGGTGGCAAGGCGTTGCGACTGGCGTCGCCCAGCAGCGGTTGCAGCAGCGACAGCATGAGGTAGGCGTAATGCCGGTCGCTCGCTTCAGCGGTGGTTTTGATCACGTCGCGAAAAATCCGGTCAGCGTCAGGGTACGCGCCGAGTTGGATCAGACCGACCGCAACGCTGCGATCATGATCGGCATGATCATCGCCCTGCAGTGATTGCAGCAACAGCCGTTTGCCGGCGTCGAGCTCGCCAATCTGGAGCAGCGCGGCGCCCAGATCGGCTTTGTGATGGCTGGAGTTTGGCTCCAGCCGCAGCGCCTGATCGTAATAAAACGCTGCCATCACCGGCATGCCGAGACGGCCATAGGTTTTGCCCAGCGTATCGAAGGCTTCGGCGATATCCGCTTGCCGCTTGCTGCTTTCCGGTTGGTCGTACAGCGCGCCGACTTGCTGCAGATAATTCAGCAACCGGTACTGCAACAGTTTGGCTTCGCGCGGTTCGGGGAAATGCTGCTGCGCGGCCAGATCCAGCAGCGCCGTTTCGCTGGCTGAAACCGGGGGCGGCGCCAGCAAGGCAATCAGCGGAATCAGCGGAATCAACAGAAAAACAAAAACAGCTGCCAGCGTGGCAGAACGACGACGAGACATGACAACTCCTGCAGGCTCGGTCGTCATTCTGCCGGAGCGGCATCAGCCCGACAAACTGAAACCCAGTGCGGCCACGGCGCCGGCGTTCAGGCCGAGAATCAGGCCGGCCAACGCGCGCTCGCCACGGTTCTGGTCGCGCAGCAACCACAAGGCGGCGATCACCGTTTGCAAGCTCAGCCAGCCGTGCAAGGCCGAGGTCCAATCGACCAGGGCGATGCCGGCGATGGCGTTGGCAACGGCCAGTACCATGGCAGCGCGGCCGCTACGTTCGCAGATCGGCACCAGAGCCAGATACAGCGTGGCGATGCCGAGGCTGAACGCGGCATAGACCGGGCCCGCGTCGCCGAAGCCGAACGTCGGCAACAACATCAGCAGAACAGCGCCAGCCATGCCGAGTACCGGGGCGAAAATTGCCCATGGTCCGGCCGCGACCGGTAATGACAGGGCAGGGGACGGGCGGGCTTGCAGCGGGAACGTGCTCATGATGACCTCCATATACTTACTAATAAGTAAGTGTCTTCCGTAAATAAAAATCAGTGCAGGCTCGCCAGGCCATGCTGCAGTTCGGCAATGACCGTTTCCAGCTGGGGCAGACCGGTCAGCCGCTGCAACTGCAGGGCACCACCCAACGCCGCCAGTACCAGCGTGGCGCGCTCTTCGGCCCGGCCTTCAAAGTGGAACTGACCGGCATCGCGGCCGCGGGCCAGCATCTGGACCAGCGCGTTCAGCACTTCCTTGATCAGCAGCCGAACCTGGATTTGCATGCTGTGCGGGATGCTGTCGGCCTCAATGGCCGCAACGCCCACCGCGCAGACGGCGCAGTTTTCGCTGGCATGGCGGCGGTAGTAGTTGAACAGGAAATCGAGCTGCTGATCCCAAGGGGTTTGCTCGGCGGCAAACCGGATCTGCGCTTCCTTGAGCCGGTCCCGGATGCGCTCGATCAACGCGACCCCGAGCTCTTCCTTGCCCTGGAAGTGGTAATGGATGGCAGCGGGTTTGATGCCGAGCGGACCGGCAATGTCGGCGTAGGAGAAGCCACGAAAGCCGCGCTCATGCAGCAGCTTCTCCGCCAGCTCCAGCACTTCGGTTCGGGTATCGCGACGGGCGCTCATGGACAGTCCTGATTGGGGTGAGGCAGCGAGCCACATCATGGCAGTTAGCCCTCGGTGTTCGAGGATGTGGCGATGGTAATCCTGTATTTTACTTACCTGCAAGTAAAATATTGCCGAAAAGGCTGGCCATCTGGTCTGACCCCGAGCTGGAATGGCAGTCCAGCCGTAGCTTTTCTCCTTGACCAGCCTAGACTTGCCGGCAGTTTGTCGCCCGCAAAGCCGGTCGGCATGCCGCCATAGCTAAGAGCTAGCCAAGCAATAACAGTCACTCAATTGGCAGCATGGCGGCCAGACCGCCGGTATCCGCGCCCAGCGCCGTGCCGGTGAACCCGAATGACGTCAGCCGAATTGTATTAAGGAGCCCATCATGTCGCTCGACCGACTGCCCGACAACGACCCGACCGAAACCCAGGAATGGCTCGACGCCCTTGATGGCGTACTCGAAGCCGAAGGCGTCGAACGCGCCCACTACCTGCTGGAAAAGCTGATCGACAAGGCCCGCCGCTCCGGTGCCTACCTGCCGTACTCGGCGACCACGGCTTACGTGAACACCATTCCGCCGTCGAAGGAAGCGCCGTATCCGGGCGACCAAGCCATCGAGGCGCGCATCCGTTCGATCATTCGCTGGAACGCGTTGGCAATCGTCCTGCGTGCCGGCAAACTCGATCTGGAACTCGGCGGCCATATTTCCTCGTTCGCGTCGTCGGCGACCATTTATGACGTTGCGTTCAACCACTTCTTCAAAGGTGACCAAGGCAACGGCGGTGATCTGATTTATTTCCAGGGCCATGCCTCGCCCGGCATTTATGCTCGTGCCTTTATGGAAGGCCGCTTGACCGAAGAACAACTGGCGCATTTCCGTCAGGACGTCGATGGCAAAGGTGTGACCTCGTATCCGCATCCGTGGCTGATGCCGGACTTCTGGCAATTCCCGACTGTGTCGATGGGCCTCGGGCCCCTGCAAGCCATTTATCAGGCGCGTTTCCTGCGCTACCTCGAACACCGCGAACTGCAAAAAACCGACGGCCGCAAAGTCTGGGCCTTTATGGGCGACGGCGAAATGGACGAGCCGGAATCGCTCGGTGCCATCGGCATGGCCGGTCGCGAGAAACTCGACAACCTGATTTTCGTCGTCAACTGCAACCTGCAGCGTCTCGACGGTCCGGTCCGTGGCAACGGCAAAATCATTCAGGAACTGGAAGCCGATTTCCGTGGCGCTGGCTGGAACGTGATCAAGGTGATCTGGGGCCGTTATTGGGACCCGCTGCTGGCTCGCGACACCAAAGGCGCGCTGCGCCGGATCATGGAAGAAACCGTTGACGGCGAATACCAGAACTACAAGTCCTTCGGTGGCAAATACACCCGGGAAAACTTCTTCGGCAAAGATCCGGAAACCGCGGCGATGGTGGCCAACATGTCGGACGAAGACATCTGGCGCTTGAATCGCGGCGGTCATGATCCGCACAAAGTGCACGCCGCGTTCCATGCTGCGACCACGCATAAAGGTCAGCCAACCGTCATTCTGGCGAAAACCGTCAAGGGTTACGGCCTCGGCCCGATTGGTGAAGGCAAGAACATTGCTCACCAATTGAAGAAAATGGATCTGGATGCGATCAAGGCCTTCCGCGATCGGTTCCGCGTGCCGATTCCGGACGACAAGCTGGCTGATCTGCCGTTCTATTTGCCACCGGCCGACTCGCCGGAAATGAAATACCTGCGTGAGCGGCGTTCGGCACTTGGTGGTTTCCTGCCGGCGCGCCGTGCCAAAGCCGAATCACTGGAAGTGCCGGCACTGAAAGCGTTTGAAGCAGTCACCGCCGGCAGTGGCGATCGTGAGATCAGCACCACCATGGCGTTCGTTCGCATGCTGAATGTGTTGATGAAAGACAAGGTGCTGGGTTCGCGTTGCGTGCCGATCATTCCGGACGAAGCTCGCACCTTCGGCATGGAAGGCATGTTCCGTCAGTACGGCATTTACTCGTCGGTTGGCCAGCTGTATCAGCCGGTCGATTCCGATCAGGTGTCGTATTACAAAGAAGACATCAAGGGCCAGTTGCTGGAAGAGGGTATCAACGAAGCGGGCGCGATCTCGTCGTGGATTGCAGCCGGTACCTCGTACAGCAGCAACAACTACCCGATGATTCCGTTCTACATCTTCTATTCGATGTTCGGTCTGCAGCGGACCATGGATCTGGCCTGGGCCGCCGGTGACATGCAGGCGCGTGGCTTCCTGCTCGGCGCAACCGCCGGCCGCACCACATTGAACGGCGAAGGCCTGCAGCATCAAGATGGCCATTCGCACATTCTGGCGTCAACCATTCCGTCTTGCGTTGCCTACGACCCGGCCTATGGCTATGAGCTGGCGGTGA
This sequence comes from Permianibacter fluminis, assembly GCF_013179735.1. Taxonomy (NCBI): domain Bacteria; kingdom Pseudomonadati; phylum Pseudomonadota; class Gammaproteobacteria; order Pseudomonadales; family Pseudomonadaceae; genus Permianibacter; species Permianibacter fluminis. The sequence goes on from NZ_JABMEG010000001.1 coordinate 1,953,264, forward strand.
TCGTCCAGAACGGTCTGGAGCGCATGGTCGAGAAACAGGAAAACGTTTTCTATTACATCACGCTGATGAACGAAAACTACGTCCAGCCGGCGATGCCGAAAGGCGCCGAAGAGGGCATCCTGAAAGGCATGTACCTGCTGCGCGAAGGCGAGCTTGACGCCAAAGCGGCTGGCAAGAGCAAAGGCAAGAAAGCGCCGAAAGTGCAGCTGTTCGGTTCCGGCACCATTTTGAACGAAGTGTTGGCGGCCTCGGATCTGCTGCGTGACAACCACGGCGTTGTCAGCGACATCTGGAGCGTCACCAGCTACACCGAGCTGCGCCGTGACGGCCTCGATGCCGATCGCTGGAATCTGCTGCACCCGGATGAAAAACCGCAAACACCGTATGTCGCCAAAGTGCTGAAAGATCGCGAAGGCCCGGTGGTTGCCGCCAGCGACTACCAGAAATCGCTGGCCGACCTGATTCGGCAATGGGTACCGGGCGATTACCGTGTGCTTGGCACTGACGGTTTCGGTCGTTCCGATTCGCGCGCTGCGCTGCGCCGGTTCTTCGAAGTGGATCGTCACTACATCGTGATCGCCGCGCTGAAAGCGCTTTCCGACCGTGGCGATGTACCGGCCAAGGCGGTCAAGGATGCCATCACCTTGTATGGCATTGATCCCAACAAACCGAATCCGGTCACGGTGTAAGGAGCGCACGACATGGCAATCCGTGAAATCACCGTACCGGACATTGGCGACGTCAAAAATGTCGATGTCATCGAAGTGCCGGTCAAGGTCGGCGATGTCATCAAGAAAGACGACACGCTGATCACCGTGGAAACCGACAAGGCGACGATGGAAGTGCCGGCGCCAGCGGCTGGCACCATCAAGGAAATGAAACTGAAAGTCGGCGACAAGGTCTCGCAAGGTTCGTTGATCTTGTTGCTGGAAGAAGCCGGTGCTAGCGCAGCGGTGTCTGCACCTGCGCCAGCACCGACTGCAGTTTCCGCATCAGCACCCGCTCCGGTTGCGGCGGTACCAGCGCCGGTCGCAGCAGCACCTGCTGCTGCCAGCGGCCCGGCCCGTAGCGAGACCGTATCCGTTCCGGATATTGGCGACGCCAAAGATGTCGATGTGATCGAGATCGCCGTGAAAGTCGGCGATACCGTCAAGAAAGACGACACGCTGATTGTGGTCGAAGGCGAAAAAGCCACGATGGATGTGCCATCGTCGGTGTCCGGTGTGGTCGAATCGATTGCGCTGAAAGTCGGCGACAAAGTCTCGAAAGGCAGCGTTATCGGCGTTATCAAGGTCGCTGGCGGCGCGTCTGCACCGCTGGCTGCGGCACCGGCGCCCAGCACAAGCGTTGCTGCAAGTGCGCCGAGCGTTGTCACCGCAGCAATGCCATCGGTTAGCACGGATCGTGCGGCACCGGTGCCGGACTATCCGTACGAACGCAAAGCAGTGGGCGAGAAAATTGTTCACGCCTCGCCAGCGATACGGCGCTTTGCCCGCGAACTGGGCGTCGATCTTGGCAAGGTGAATGCGTCCGGTCCGAAAGGCCGGGTGATGAAGGAAGACATTCAGTCCTTCGTCAAATTCGAACTCAACCGGCCGAAACCGGTTGCCAGCAGCGGCGCCGGTGTGCCGGAGCTGCCGACGATTGATTTCAGCAAATGGGGCGAGGTGGAAACCCGTCAGCTCACCCGCATCCAGAAAGTCTCCAGCGTCAATCTGCATCGCAACTGGCTGACCATTCCGCATGTCACCCAGCATGACGATGCCGATATCACCGAACTGGAGGCCTTCCGTCAGGGTGCGAAAGACGAAGCGGAAAAACGCGGCATCAAACTGACCCCGCTGGTGTTTGTCATGAAGGCCGTGGTCAACACGCTGCAGGCGTTCCCGAGCTTCAACGCCTCACTGGCGCCGGACGGCGAAACGCTGGTGCTGAAAAAATATTGGCACATCGGTGTTGCCGTCGACACCCCGGATGGTTTGGTGGTGCCGGTGGTGCGTGATGTCGATAAGAAATCGGTGTTCCAACTATCGGAAGAACTGGCGGAAATCAGCAAGAAAGCCCGCGAGAAGAAACTCGGTGCCGATGCGATGCAAGGCTCCACCTTCACGATTTCGTCGCTCGGTGGCATCGGTGGCAGCTACTTCACCCCGATCGTGGCCTGGCCAAACGTGGCGATTCTGGGTCTGTCGAAGAGCAGCATGAAACCGGTCTGGGACGGCAAGCAGTTTGTCCCGCGACTGATGCTGCCGATGTCGCTGTCCTATGACCACCGGGTCATTGATGGTGCGGTCGGTGCGCGCTTTATCACGCATCTGGCCAAGAACCTGAGTGACATCCGGCGCTTGCTGCTGTAATTCCATCCGGCAATCAGCCCGCGCGGGAGCCGTTGCTCTCGTCAAAAGTTGCTCTTGTTAAAAACAAAGGCCGGCATGTGCAGACATGCCGGCCTTTGTTTTTGTGCGATGTTCAGCTGTCGCGGCTTATTGCCGGGCGGCTCGCCGATTGTCGTAGGTGGTTTCGTCGCTGCTGCGGTAGGGGTTGATGTCGAGACCGCCGCGGCGGGTGTAACGGGCAAATACCGTCAGGGCTTGCGGCTGGCAGCGCTGCCAGATATCGCAGAACATCCGCTCGATGCAGTGCTCATGAAACTCGGCGTGATTGCGGAACGAAACGATGTAACGCAGCAGGCTGGCGTGGTCGATGGCGGCGCCGTGGTAACGCACGACCACGGTCGCCCAATCCGGTTGTCCGGTAACCGGGCAATTGGATTTGAGCAGTTGGCTGTGCAGGGTTTCCCGTATCGGTTTGCCGGCGCGGGCCTGATCGAGGGCCAGCAAGTCCGGCTGCAAGGCATAGTCGGTACAGGCAATATCCAGTTCATCAAGACACAGGCCATCGCCCGGCCATTGTGGCCGCATCACCGCTTCGCTGGCTGGCTTCAGTTCGACACGTACGTCGGCACCGGCTGCCGCTGACAAATCCTGCTGCATTTTTTGCTGAACGTCGGACCATTCATTGAAGCGCGTGCCATTGAATGAGTTCAGGTAGAGCTTGAAGGATTTTGATTCGATCAAATTCGGGCTGTTGAACGGTACGGTGAATTCGCCCAGCGCAACGACCGGCTTGCCTTTGCCGTTCAGCCAGGACAGCTCGTAGCCGTTCCAGATATCGACGCCGGTGAATGGCAATGTCGTCAACGGCAAATGGGCGCGGTTCAGCGCCCGTGGCACCGGGTGCAGCAGTTTCGGATCGTATTGATCCTTGTACAGCACGGTTTTGCCGAGCAGGAGTTCGTGGCTCATTTTTTTCTCGGAGGGAATCGTAATCGCAAAAAATGATGCAAGTTAGGTTGTTCTATTCGTTGTTCAATTTCGCAAATATCGGTTCCAGCAACAATCTTGCGAAAAAGAGTGTTGAGAAAATCCCCGAAATACAAAGCAGCATCTGTGGGGCTTCCTGTTGCGGGATTGCAATCAGGCCTAAAAGCAGCCAAGGCGGGAGCAGGCCAATAAACGCAGCGGTTCGCGTTTTTTTGCGCGCGAACCATAGAGGGACATAAATTGCCACCAGCACAACTGCGACGTACCCAGCGGAAATACCAAGCATGCTCTTTGGCCCTTCCCAGTTGTGCCTGCTAATTCCATACCACATCATAAAAAATAGATTGATCGTGGCGTAAGCGAACCCGATAAATATATGCATTAGCCTTGACCCAATACACGAATATGCAAAGTCACTTCTTCGCGGTCGTAATACAGATGCTTGACCTGCAATTCAAAACTGATGTTCCTGTCGAGCATCGGCTTCTCGATGGTATCCAGGCAGCGCTCCAGTTCTTCGAAGCGTTTTTTCATCGGCAGTTTCAGATTGATGATCGCTTCGCGGCACCAGTTGTTCTGCAGCCATTTCGCCAGCAGTTGGGCGACTCGCATCGGTTTTTCCACCATGTCGCAAAGCAGCCAGTCGACCCGGCGTTCCGGTTTGAACAGAAAGCCGTCGAGTGCGCGGTGTTCGACCTGGCCGGTGGCCATCAAACGGGGATCGATCTGGCCGTGATCCACCGCCGTGACATGAATGCCGAGCTGCACCATCTGATAGGTCCAGCCACCGGGGCAGGCGCCGAGATCGACGGCGCGCATGCGCGGCTTCAATCGGTGTGGCCATTGATCTCGGGGAATGAATTCCTGCAGCGCTTCTTCCAGTTTCAGGGTTGAGCGGCTTGGCGCATCTTTCGGCATGCGCAGGCGGCGAATGCCCATCGGTTCGCTGTGGCTGCGGGCAATCGGTGCGTAACCGACCAGCGCATGGCTGCCATCGAGGAACAGGACGTGCAGGCGCTGATCGCTGCCTTTCTGGGAAGCGTCGCCTTCGCGCAGCATGCCGGCTTTTTTCAGCGCCTGTTCCAGCGGTGCGGTGATGCTGCGGCACAGTGCCTGCAATTCGCGGCCCGGTTCGCTGTCGCTGCTTTCGATGAACAGTGCGGCGCCACTGCTGCGGCCGAGCGCTTTCAGGATGCCGTCAACACGGTTTTTCGGATCCAGCTCGACTTCTTCCAGCGCGAGAAACCATTGCCGGGTGAACACCAGCAATTTGACGTCCATCTGTTCTGCCAGTGCGCGGACATTGCCGCGACCGAACACTAAACCACCGAGCGCCGGGATTTCGGTGGTGAGTTCGGTATCCCAGGCTTGCGCCATGGCTTCCAGTTCGGCGGCGCATTCGGTTTCGAAACCGGGGCGGCAATGGGCAACGATTAATGCCACGGGAAAAACCTCGTTTGAACAGCTTCGGATTGTGCGAAAGCAAATATGTTTTGGCTCCCCGCCTTGTCAAGGCGGGGTTGGGGGCGGTTGAACTCAGATCGCAAAGCTGTCAGCGATAAAGAGCTGTTCGATTAGAAACTCCGCAACCACCCCTAACCCCTCCTTAAAAAGGAGGGGGATCAGAATCATTATTCCGGCTTCTTCGTCGGCCTTGGCATGCCGGCGGGAAACGGCGTGACGTTTTCGCCTTTCCCGTCAGTAATGCGCGCTTCGCCGACTTTGCTGACTTCGTCAATGCGGACAATCGCATGTGCCGGAATATAGCTGCGGCGGACGCCGTCGAATTCGTTTTTGAGTTTTTCTTCAGCCGGGTCAACCAGGAGCTGGCTGCGCTCGCCGAACACCAGTTCCTCGATCTCGACAAAGCCCCACATGTCGCTCTGGTAGACATAGCGGGCATACAGCTCGTAGTGCTGACCCTGGTTCAGGAAGATCACACGGTACAGTCGGGGTTCGGACATGGTGTTGAATTGGCTTCAGTGTAGGGCTCAGTCAAGCATGCCGAATGGGGACTGGGTGAATCCGGTCGTTCGCTCGCGGCATGCCCACCCCTCTCCTGGCACTGCGTGCCACCCTCTCCCACAAGGGGCGAGGGGAATGAGGAAGTCGTCGCTATGCGACTGGCCCGGTCAATGGGGGCGCAATGGTAGCATAGCGACCCTTCCGGCCACGGCAGCGCTGACTGCCGGCCTGCCTTGAACTGGAACCACCATGCCGTCACCGCACCCGACCGCCTGCCGCTACCGCGAAGATCTGCACTTTGCCGCCAATGTCCGTGGCTTCGATTTCAGGTTTACCACCACCCACGGTCTGTTTTCGCCGAAAGAGGTCGATGAGGGCTCGCGGCTGATGCTGGATTATGTGGAGCCGAAGCCGGACGCCCGGACCCTCGACGTCGGCTGTGGCTACGGCGTGCTCGGCATGACGCTGGCCCGGATGGCGCCGCAAGGCATGCACACCCTGATCGACAAGGACTATGTCGCGGTCGAATACACCAAGAAAAATCTGGCGGCGAACGGCATCAAGAACGCCGAGGCCTTCCTGTCCAACGGTCTGTCGGAAGTGGGCACTCGCCAGTTCGACCTGATCGTGTCCAACCTGCCGGCGAAAGCGGGCAATGAGCTGTTCTATCTGTATTTCTATGACGCCCTGCATCATCTGGCGCCGGGCGGCGAGCTGGTGGTGGTCACAATCAACGGCTTGCGCGAGTTTGTTAAACGCAGCTTCAACGAAGTGTTCGGCAACTACGAGAAGCGCAAGCAAGGTGCTCACTACACCATCTCGGCGGCGGTCAAAAAGGCCTGAGAGCGGTTGTTTTGTCGGCGGTCGGCCGGGGTAAAAAAGTCACAAAAAAGGTTCCACGACGGATTCTTGCCGCTTGCAGCTGAGATGCACGAAGGTTTCACGAAGCCGTCATCAGCTGTCCACAATTTCTGTGGATAACTTTGGTGAAATCTTGCCGAAACCCGATGCCGGCCCAGCAGATTCTGGCCTTTAACTTGAATTGCTCAAAAAACGTACGATTATATTTAAATCAACCATTTCAATGAGTTAGCGCTTATTTTTGGCGTTGTCGAAGGATTGTACAGTCTTTGTAGCCGGCGCTTTGACGCTGCACTGCGGCGAAACCCGGGCTGTGGACGAACGGCGTCACGAAATTGTCAATCGGGCAACGGCGCGGCGCGTTTCGCCGGTGCAAGTGAGGACTAACCTGAGTGTTTTGCGCGGACTTATCTGGCACGGGTTCGCGCGCTGACAGTGTAAAAAAAGCGCCTGATCCGGCGCGGGGTTTTGGTCGCTAATCGCACAAATGGGCTGGGTGGTTTTTGTCCGGGCTGAGCATTGCCCGGTCTGAGTCTTGTCCGGATTGCGCAGGGCTCGGGCAGCACCTTGTCCGAATAGTCCCTTGCCTGAATTACCCGTCGGCCGGATTGGCCGGTCGCATTGTCAGCCTGCCGCAACCAGCCCCATCCCTCGCTCAAGCAAAGAAGGCATAACTCAGCAGCACGGCGGCAACGATGCAGGCAACGTCTGCCAGCACGGCGCACATCAGCGTCGGCCCGAGCTTCTTCAGGCCAACCGACCCGGCATAAACCGCCAGCACATAAAACGTCGTTTCCGAGCTGCCTTGCATCACCGCCGAGGTCAGCGCGGCAAAACTGTCCGGGCCAAACTGGCGCATGGTCTCCAGCATCATGGCGCGGGCGCCGGAGCCGGACAGCATTTTCATGATGCCGGTCGGCAGGGCATCGACAAAGGCAGTATCGCCGCCAGCCGTTGCCACCAGGTAGCGGACGCCGTCGAGCAGCAGATCCAGCACACCGCTGGCGCGCAGCAGGCCAATCGCCACCAGCATCGCAACGAGATACGGCAATATCTGAATCGCCAGCGCAAAACCTTCCTTGGCGCCGGCGATAAAGCTGTCGAACAAGTCGACCTTGTTGCGTGCGCCGAGCAGCAGAATGCTGGCGATGGCGGCCAGCAACAGGCCATTGCCAAGCGCCGAGGAATAACCGGTCAGGGCGTCGTGCGGCAACCAGAACACTGGCAGCAGCATCAATGCGATCACCCCGAGCGCCGCCAGCACATAGGCGCCAACCACCCGATTGAGCACCGGTAGCCGCAGCCGCCACGCCACCAGCCCCAAGCCGACACAGGTGCCACAGGCCGTCGCGCCGAGAATCGGTAGAAACACCGCGGCCGGATCGCTGGCGCCGCTTTGCGCCCGGTACATCATCACGGTGACCGGAAACAGCGTCAGCGACGCCGTGTTCAGCACCATGAACAGGATCTGGGCGCGGCTGGCGGTGTCGGCGAGTGGATTCAGCGACTGCAGCTCCTGCATCGCGCGCAGGCCGATCGGTGTCGCAGCGTTGTCGAGTCCGAGCAGGTTGGCGGCGCTATTCATCGCCATGCTGCCGAGCGCCGGGTGGCCACGCGGAATTTCCGGAAACAGTTTGCCGAACAAAGGCGCCAGCAAGCGCGACAACCCGGCCGTCAGACCGGCGTGGTCAGCTATCTTCAACAGGCCGAGCCATAAACAGAGCAGGCCGACCAGGCCGAGCGCGATATCCACTGACAGCTTCGCCATCGCAAACGCTTCGCTGGTCAGCGTGGCAAAAATGGCGGTGTTGTCCTGCACCAGCCATTGCCACAGCGCGCCGGCAAATGCCGCCAGAAAAAAGCCCAGCCAGATCCGGTTCAGCATGAAGGCTCGTCGTCCGCTTGTGTCGGGTGGTGAATGCAGGCATCTTGCCATGCAGTGGCCAGCGGTGAAACCGCGCAGTGGCGGGTGACGGAAAAATGCAGCGCGACGATTTGCGCCGCTGCCCGCGCAGTGAGGTCAATCTGGCCGCCATGTGGCTCACGCCAGCCTGCAAGCCCGATCTCGAATTCACATCGGAGCCGCGTTCATGCTGGAGCCCGAATTCAAGGTCGATCTCGAATGCACGACGAGCCCGCGATGAAGGAGTCAGGGCGTATGCACAACAGCACACTGGCCTCGCTGCGCACGGCGCGCGTGATCGGTCATCGCGGTTTGGCGGCAGCAGCGCCGGAAAACACCATGGCAGCGTTTGTCGCGGCGCAGCAGGCCGGACTGCGCTGGGTCGAGCTCGATGCCAAGCTGTGTGCCAGCGGCGAGTTGATTGTGCTGCATGACAACAGCGTGGATCGCACCAGCAATGGTCGCGGTCGGGCACACGCGATGAGTTACCAACAATTGCGCAAGCTGGACGCCGGCAGCTGGTTTTCACCGCGCTTTGCCGGTGAGCGCATTCCGCTGCTGCAGGATGTTTTGCAGTTCTGCGCCGATCACGGTATCGGCATCAACATTGAATTGAAACCCAATCCCGTCGATTACGTCGCCACCGCCCGCGCCGTCGCCGATTTGCTGCGGGCCGGTGACTGGTCGGCGCGGCTGCCGCTGTTGATCTCCAGTTTTTCGCTGCAATCGCTGCGTGCATTTCAGCGCTATCTGCCGGAACTGCCACGCGGCTTGTTGCTGGAGCGGCGCTGGCCGCTGCCGCGCATTCTGGCCGAGCTCGATGCCCTCGCGGCGGTCAGCTTTCACTACGACGACTCGCTGATCACGCCCGAACAGATTGCCGCAGTCCGCGCCAGTGGCCGCGACGTGCTGATCTGGACCGTCAATGATCCGGCCCGGGCCAAGGCGTTGTGGCAGCTCGGTGTGACGGCGGTATTTTCCGATCAGCCGCTGGTGCCGGCATGACCCACGAACGATTCGGACCATGCTGGTTGCGCAGTGACAGCGCGAGCATTTGCCGGCTTGCCGCTATAGTTAACCGGACGAATGGCCTGGAATGAGCCCACGGATGCCCGCTGCTGCCCGCACTGTTCTTGCCTGCCTGGCATTGGCGGTTGCCTATTTCGCTGGCGGCTTGCTGGCGCGCCTGCTGGCGCTGCCACCGACCATGGTGATGCCGGTCTGGCCGCCGGCCGGCATCGCGTTTGTCGCGCTGGCCTTGTTTGGTCGACGCCTGTGGCCCGGCATTTTTCTGGGCTCGCTACTGTTCAATGCGCTGATTTATGCCGAGCAGCCGACCATCAACGCCTGGGTTGCTTCGGCGTTGATTGCGCTCGGCGCGGTGGCACAGGCGCTGGCGGGATTGTGGCTGTGGCAGCGTCATGGTGGCGATACCGTGGCACCGCGTTCAGGCCGCTCACTGGCGCGGCAAGTGTTGCTGGTGGGGCCGCTTGCTTGCCTCATCAATCCGCTCTGGGGCAGCGCCGTGCTGGTGCTGCTCAATGAGTTGCCCATCAGTAATCTCAGTGAAGCGCTGCTGACTTGGTGGTGCGGTGACAGCATGGGTGTCATTGCCTTGTTGCCCCTGCTCTATGTCTGGCAGTCGCCGGGTCAGCAATTGCGGCTGTCGCGCCGGATCGGTTTGTCATTGATCATGTTGTTTGCGTCTGTGCTCAGTGCCGTCACCGCGCTGCATTGGCGAGAGCGCGAAGTGGTCGAGTGGCAGGCCCAGCAGGAGCTGGTGCACAGCCGGGTGCTGCACCGGTTGGAGCAACAGCAAGCCAGCGTGCGGCAAGCGCTGCAAATGCTGGCGGCGCTGTTCAGCAGTTCCGAATCGGTGACACGCGCCGAATTTCGCAACTTTGCTTTGCAACAACTGCCGTTTGTGCCGGTGGTCAGCTCGGTGCAGTGGTTGCCACATATCACGCCGGCCGAACGCACCGCGTTTGAACACGCACAGCGACAGACCGAGCCAGCTTTTGAGATCCGCCAGCAAAGCGGCGGCGTGCTGGTCAGCGCGCTGCCGCGCCCCGACTATTTTCCGGTCAGCTATGTCGAACCGAGCGCCTTTTATCGTTCGCTGCTCGGGCTCGATTTGCTGGCGCAACCGGATAGCGCCGATCTGATTCGGCGCGTTCAGCGGCAGTTGCAATTCCAGGTGGGCCTGGTCCAGCCATCGACGCCGACCGAAAGCGCGGCGAGCGATGTGCTGGCGGCCGTGCCCTATGTTCTCGGCGCGGAGCAGGCTGGAGCGGAGCAGGACGGCGCGAAGCCGGTTGACACGAATCAGGTTGATACAGATCAGAGTGATACGAATCAGGTTGATGCAGATCAGGTTGATACAGATCGGGCTGACAGAAAGCCAGCTGACAAGTCGCCAGCGCGGCTCGCCGGCATCTTGCTGGCCGTGGTCGATCCGGCGCTGCTGCTGCGTACGGCGATGACCGAAGATGTCGTGACCGGTGTGAAGGCCAGCTTGTCATTGCAGAACGATGCTGGCGAGCAGCAATGGTTGGCGAGCTGGCCAGCGCCGGAACCGGCACCGAGCGAAAGCGCCAGCAAGACCGCCGTCGCGGCCGAAAATCACTACAGCGTTGCTTTCGGTGATCGCACCTGGCAATTGAGCATGACCACGCCGGCGGCATTGGCGCCGACGCCGTATCGTTCCCTGCTGTTGCTGCTGGTCGGGTTGTTGCTGTCGGCCACGCTCGGCATTTATCTGTTGTCGTTCAGTCACTATGCGGCGCGTATTGAAAGCGAAGTGGCAGAGCGCACTATTGAGCTGTCACAGGCACGCGATCAGGCGGTTGCCGGCAGTCAGGCAAAGAGTCAGTTTCTGGCCAGCATGAGTCACGAAATCCGGACGCCGCTGACGGCCATCATGGGTTACACCGAACTGTTGCTCGACGACAAGCAAATGCCGGCACCGCTGAAGCCGTCGCTGCAAACCGTGCTCGACAGCAGCAAGACCTTGCTGACCCTGATCAACGATGTGCTGGATTTGTCGCGCATCGAAGCCGGCCACATGAAGCTGGAAACGAAGCCCTGCTCCATCATGGCCATCGCTCAGGAAGTGGTGCAGTTGCTGCAACCGCGCGCCGAGCAGAAGCAAGTACTGCTGCTGACCGACTATCGTTTTCCGTTGCCGGCGCAGGTGATTACCGATCCGCTGCGGCTACGGCAAATTCTGCTGAATTTGCTTGGCAATGCCATCAAATTTACCGAGGTTGGCCAGATTCAGTTGCAGATCAGCACCGAACTCAATGAGCTGGTGGCCAAATTTCGCATCGCGGTCAGCGACACCGGCATCGGCATTGCGCCGGCCAATCTGCAGCGCATCTTCGATCCGTTTGAACAGGGCGATGTTGGCACCGCACATCGCTTTGGCGGCACCGGTCTTGGCCTCGCCATTTCACGCCAGCTGGCGCGGTTGCTCGGCGGCGATATCCGGGTCCACAGCGTGCCCGGCGAGGGCAGCACGTTTGTCCTGGAATTCTCAGCCGAGCGGGTCGATCAGCAATTGCTGGTCAGCGAGTTTGAGCGCAGTCCGCTGCTGCATGCGGGCCAACCGCGTCAACGCTTCGCCGGTCGGGTGCTGGTGGCAGAAGACAACGCCGTCAATGCCAAGCTGGCCACCCAAGTCTTGCAATCCTGCGGGGTGCAGGTGGATGTTGCGGGTGATGGCTTGATTGCGCTATCGATGATTGAGCAGGCAGCGGGGCAACAATCGCCTTACGATCTGGTGTTCATGGACATGCAGATGCCGCGCATGGACGGTTATGAAGCGGTGCAGAAATTGCGCGCCAGCGGTTTCAATCATCCGATCATTGCACTGACCGCCAATGCCATGAGTGGCGATCGCGAACGCTGCCTGGCCGCCGGTTGCGATGCCTTTGCCAGCAAGCCGTTTCAGCGCAGCGAGATCGAGGCGTTGCTGCGGCAGTTTTTACGCCTGAAACCGTACGACTGAAATGTGCCGGGCGTGGCGCGATTGGAATTGACCAGCTCACTGCGATGACAATTAAGGAAGCTCTGATTAAGTCATCACGCTGTCATTCCGGCGAAGGCCGGAATCCATTTTTATCGAGACCATAGACCCCGGCACCCCAAGGGTACTTCCTACAGGCGCTTTCGCCGGGGTGGCGGTTTGATTTTGATTTCAGAACTGAATCAGCGCTTGCTTAAGGAGACTCTGATTGAGTCGTCAACTGCCGTTCGTGGTGAGCTTGTCCCGCAGGGGGATTTCCTGCGGTCATCGAACCACAGATGACCGATATTTCAGCGTAATTCTGTTCTCCCTTCGACAGGCTCAGGGCGAACGGAGACTTAATCAGAGTCTCCTTAATTCACCGGCCCGCTTTCCGCCGCCCGCCACAGATACCAACTGGCGACCGAGCGATACGGCCGCCAGATTTCGGCGGTACCCAGCATGACCTTGTCGCTGGGCCGGTGGTCGAGTTCGTAAGCCACTTCAATGCCTTTGCGCAGGCCGAGATCACCCAGGCTCATGACATCGGAATGGCCGAAGGCAAAAATCATCAGCATCTCGGCGGTCCAGCGGCCGATGCCATTCAGCTCGGTCAGGGTTTCAATCAGCTTGTCGTCAGGCAGATCGCGGATTCGTTTCAGATTCAGCTGGCCGCTTTGTGCGGCTTCGGCGATGCCCTTGATATAGCGGGTCTTGGCGCCGGACAGGCCGCAAGCGCGCAGCTCTTCGTCACTGGCGGCCAGCAATTTGCTGGCGACAAAACGGTCGCCGCGGCCACCGATTTTCAGCACCCGTTTTTCAATGGTGTCGGCAGCCTTGACTGACAGCTGCTGGGAAATGATGGCGCCGATCAGCGCGGTAAACGGTTCGTTCTGCCACGGCGTCATCCGGCTAATGCCATGTTGCTCAATCAACGCGGCCATGACCCGATCATGGCCAGCCAGATGCTCGGCCGCCCGGCGCAACATCCGTTCATCGGTGATAAGCTCCATGACCTTGTCCTCTGCCTGTCTGAACCCCTGTCAGGAGCATAAACGATGTTGGCCCGGAACGAAAAAACGTCATCGCAATTTACCGCTCGCGGGCTTATCGCAGCCCTGTTGCCATTGGCGGTCGGTGCCGCGCTGGCGGCTAAGCCATTGCCCGTGCAGGCTGATGACGGAATGACGCAGGAAGCGCGCTATCTGGAAAAGCTCTATCTGTATTTCCATCAAAACCCGGAACTGTCGTTTCGTGAAACCGAATCGGCCAAACGGGTCGCCAAGGAACTCAAGGCCGTGGGGTATGAAGTCAGCACCGGCGTTGGCGGCAATGGCGTGGTCGCGGTGCTCAAGAATGGCAGCGGCCCCACCTTGCTGCTGCGTGCCGACATGGATGCGCTGCCGGTCGTGGAAAACACCGGTCTGCCGTACGCCAGCAAAGTCACCAGCAAAAATGACGCCGGCCAAACGGTCGGCGTGATGCACGCCTGCGGTCACGATATCCACATGACCGCGCTGGTCGGTGCGGCCCGTGAACTGAAAGCGCGGCAAAAAGAATGGCAGGGTACGTTGGTGCTGGTCGGCCAGCCTGCCGAAGAGGTTTCCGGCGGCGCCAGAGCGATGCTGAAAGCCGGGCTGTATGACAAATTTCCGAAACCGGATTACGCCGTTGCGCTGCACACCTCGGCATCGCATCCGGCCGGTTCGGTGGCGTACAGCATCGGCCCGGCACTGGCCAGCGTCGATAACGTCGATATCACCATCCGTGGTGTTGGCGGTCACGGCGCCTATCCGCACAAGACCAAGGATCCGATCGTGCTGGCGGCGCAAGTCGTGCTGGCCTTGCAAACCATCGTCAGCCGCGAAATCGATCCGCGCGAACCGGCGGTGATCACGGTCGGCTCCATTCACGGCGGCGCCAAAGCCAACATCATTTCCGAAGAAGTCAAAATGGCGTTGACGGTGCGCAGCTATTCGCCGACGGTGCGCGAGCTGATGCTGAAATCGATCGAGCGTATCGTCACCGGCACCGCGCTGGCCGCCGGCATGCCGGCCGACGCGATGCCGGACGTGCGCGTGCGCGATGAATACACGCCATCCACCTGGAATGAACCGAAACTGACCGAGCATCTCGTTGCGGTATTTGGCAAAGCGCTTGGTGCTGATCATGTGCTGGCCACCGAACCGGTCATGGCCGGCGAAGATTTCTCGATGTACGGCCAAACCGCCGACAAGATCCCCAGCACGATTTTCTGGGTCGGCGGTGTGGATCCGATGGTCTACGAAAAATCCCTGCGCGGTGAAGTGACGCTGCCGGCGCTGCACTCGCCAGAATTCGCGCCGGTACCGGCGCCGACGCTGCGGACCGGGGTGAAAGCACTGGTGGCGGCGGCGCTGGATTTGTTGCCAGTGAAATGAATCACATCGATTCGGTAAATTCCTGAACGTTGCGATGTGCGCTGACATTTCCCCTCTCCCTTGACGGGAGAGGGGCAGGGGAGAGGGTGGCAGTGCTCGCTATAGCAATAATGTCATCTCGATTGATGTTTCACCCTCTCCCCAACCCGCCCGGCCGAGCACAGAGTGCTCGTCGTCCCGCAGGGCAACGCATCCACTGGGATGCGTTGCAATTCCCTGCAAGACCCCCCGTCAAGGGGGAGGGGGCAAGCATGTTCACCGCTTTCATATTCCGGCTTTTGGCTTCGCCGTGAGCTTTGAGTCACCGCTTTGATGATTGAAAGTTTTTCTGCCATTGAAACGCCACACGCCCGTGTGTTGATCCTTGGCACCATGCCTGGCGTCGCTTCGCTACAAGCGCAGCAGTATTACGCCCATCCGCGCAATGCGTTCTGGCCGATCATGGCTACCTTGCTGGAATTTGACGTCGCCTTGCCGTACCCGCAGCGGGTGGCCGCGCTCCAGGCTGGTCGGATCGCAGTCTGGGATGTGCTGGCCAGTTGCGAGCGGCCCGGCAGTCTGGATTCGGCCATTGCCCGCGCCAGTGAAGTGCCAAATGATTTTCCGGCGTTGTTCCGGCAGTGCCGGCACTTGCGCGCGGTCGCCTGCAACGGTGGCACTGCGTTCACCTTGTTTCGCCGGCATGTGCTGCCGGTGGTGGATATGACCGGCATTGCGCTGTTGCAGCTGCCGTCAACCAGTCCGGCGCATGCTGGCAAGTCGCTTGCGGCGAAGCTGAAGGCGTGGTCGAGTTTGCGCGAGTATCTTGATGATTAAATGTTTTGTGGGAGCGGCTTTAGCCGCGATTGTTTAGTCAGTAAAGAATCGCGGCTAAAGCCGCTCCCACCACGACAATTCGTTCTGTCAGTTTTCGTAGGAGCGGCCTTGGCCGCGATGGTTTGAAAGTTAAAAAAATCGCGGCCAAGGCCGCTTCTACCGGTACACGTCAGCCTTGCTGCTGCCAGTGGTAGTGGCAGGTCTTTTGTTTGCGCCAAGCACTCAGTTTTTCGCTTCCAGAAAATGCAGCGCACAGCGAATGAAATCCACCGGGCTCAAAATGCCGGTCACCTTGCCGCCTTCGGTCACCACCAGACAGGCTTGTTTGTTGTCGAGCAGATAGCTGCCGGCGGTGATCAGGGGTTGCTCCGGGGCGATGGTCATGGGTTCTTCCATCAGTTCGCGGATGAGCGTGCGCGCTTCCAGTTTGTTGGCATACGGCAAGCCGCCACTGTCGACAGCCTGCAGCAGGAATGCCAGCAAGGGCCGCTGGCTCAGGACGCCAACCAGGTTGTCTTGCGCATCGACAATCGGAATATGACGGATGCCTTTGTCGCGGATCAGGGCGTGGGCTTCTTTCAAGGTCTGGTTGTCACGCAAGCTGAGCACGTTGCGGGTCATCAGATCGGCGACCAGTTTCATGATGGGCATTCCGGCGGTGGCGGTGAGGAAAGCCTAGCACTGAAATGGCGAAGCAAAAAAAAAGCGGCCCGGAGGCCGCCTTTTCTCTGCCGTGAGACCCACGCTTATTTGATGCCGTGCATCCAGCGCTTGATCAGCGGCACCAGCAACAGGCAGACCGCGGCCGAGACCAGACCTAGCAAGACCATCTTGTCGAACAGCTCGCCGTATTTGGCAGTGGCCATGGCCATGTCAATCTGACCATCAGCCGGAACATCGATGGCAGCCCAAGTGCCGAAGAACGCCGCCATTTGTTCCGAGAACGAGGTGCCCAGCCACCAGGCGCCCATCATCAGCCCGACCACATTTGGCAGCGACAATTGGGTCACCGCCGACAAGCCGATTGGCGACAATGTGACTTCACCGACTTCGATGACGAAATAAGCCAGCACCAACCACCAGACACTGGCCATCTGATCCGGACCGACAGTGGCATTGGCCGCGGCCAGCGGCAGAAACGCCAAGCCAGCGAGCGCCAAACCGAGCACGCTTTTAACCGGTTTCGACGGATTCCAGCCGCGCTTTTCCAGCGCCGGCCACAACCAGGCCATGACCGGCGACAGCAGCACAATGAACAGCGCGCCGAGATAGGTCAGTGAACCGGCGGTTTGCGGCAGCACGACGCTGTCACGGAAAATCGCCACCAGACCGACGACGGTCAAACTGCCGAGCAACCAGGACGGGCCGCGATTGCCTTTCATGCGCAGTGCCGCGGCGACCACAAATGGACTGAGCGCCAACGGAATCACTGACCACGGCATCGGGTGGCCGTCACGGATCACCAAGCTCGGGAACAAATCCTTGTCGAGCATGCGGTCGGTAAACAGCACCCAGGAACCGTAAGTCTGTTCGTACAGAGAGAAGAACAGCAGGCAAACGAAAACAAAGAACACGCAGGCCAGCATGCGTTCCCGCTGCACTTTGTCGCAGCGGGTCGTGACGTACCAGCCGAGCCAGCCGAGCCAGCCCACCAGCGTCAATACCTGCAACGAGAACACGGCATGGCCCAGTTGCATCAGGAGCCACAGCAACGGTAAACCCAACACGCTGCCGAGATAAATTGCCCATTCGATATTGATCGGGCCGAGCACTTTTTGTTTGAGCCGTTCCGGCTGCGGCGGCTCGGCATGACCTTCCAGGTATTTTTGGCCGGTCAGGAACACCGCCAGTCCGGCCAACATGCCGATGCCGGCGGCGCCAAAGCCATAGCCCCAGCCATAGCGTTCACCGAGATAACCGCAGACCAGACTGGCGAAAATGGCGCCGACGTTGATGCCGGCGTAAAACAAGGTGAAACCGGAATCGCGGCGCGGATCATTGTCCGGATAGAGTTTGCCGACGATGGTCGAGATATTTGGCTTCAGAAAGCCGACGCCGCTGATGATCAAGGACAGCGACAGATAGAAAATGCTCAGCGCAAACAGATCGCGCTGTGGGCTGCCATCGGCATTGAGCGTGGCTTGATGGCCTTCGACTGACATGCCGAGATGACCGAGGCAGAGCAGAATGCCACCGAGCACCACCGCTTTGCGCATGCCCAGATAACGGTCGGCCAGAATGCCGCCGAGTACCGGCATCGCATAGACCAGACCGCCATAGGCGCCTAGCACCGCCAGACTTTCGCTATCGGTGAACAGATGATGTTTAATCAGATACAGCGCCAGCAGCGCCTTCATGCCGTAAAACGAAAAGCGTTCCCACATTTCGGTAAAAAAGCAGACGTACACGCCGGCAGGGTGGCCGAACAACTCATGTCCACGTTGTTGGTCGTGAACGTGTTGTTGGCCCAAGGTGGTGGAGGTCATGTCCTGATCTCGTTATGTTGTAGCGGTGAGTCTACAAACTGCTAATCCTTTACCGGCGGCGATTGACCGCCGGTCCACAAAACGCCCGCGAGTGTAACGGCCGCTGGTGACGTGAAGCCAGCACGGCATGATTGATCCCCCTCCTCGTTGAGGAGGGGCTAGGGCTGGTGGCGGAGCGGGCGACCAGAACGGACTGGATTATGGAGTTGCGGTGTTCATGTTAAAGCCAGCCCATTTTTCTGATTTTGAAACACCGGTACTAGCCAACGCCGAGTTACAGCTCTGGCGCGCACTGTGGCCGGCGCAGGACTGCGCCGATATCGAGGCGGAACTGCGCCGGACACTGGCCTGGCAGCAGAAGCCGATCGTCATTTTTGGCCGCGAGGTGCTGCAGCCACGGCTGACGGCCTGGTATGGCGACCCGGATTGCGCTTACGTCTATTCCGGCAAACGAAACGAGCCCTTGCCGTGGACGCCGCTGCTGACCGAGCTGCGGCTTGCCGTCGAGCTGGTCAGTGGCGCCCGCTTCAACAGTGTGCTGGCCAACTGTTATCGCAATGGCCAGGACAGCATGGGCTGGCACAGTGATGACGAGCCCGAGCTGGGGCCGGAGCCAGTCATCGCCTCGCTGAGTTTTGGCGCCGCGCGGCGGTTTTGCCTGCAGCATCGGCGGCAAAAACAGCAGCGATTGGAGCTTTTGTTGCAAGACGGCGATTTGCTGCTGATGGCCGGCGCCACCCAGGCCAACTATCGCCATGCCTTGCCGAAAACGTCCAAGCCGGTCGCGGAGCGACTGAACTTTACCTTTCGCTGGATTCATCCGACTGCGTCTTGAACGGCCGTTGCGTTGCATCGCTAAAGCCGGTAATTGCTGCGCTGCAGCAGCTTTGTTGTGACAAGCGGCCACCGGCATTTTCCTTGTTCGTTATATCCCCCTGTGATATCAAGTCGGCCAGCTTGGCGGGCGCGTCCCGACCAGCATAAAAAATAGACAAATTACGCCTGGACGGGTCTTCGTCCGGCGGGTGACAGCTACGGAGTCGTTAATGAGCCGCAACATTCCCCAAACAACCTTGCTGGGCCATCCAGCGGGATTGTTCTTGTTGTTCACCACCGAAATGTGGGAACGCTTCTGCTACTACGGCATGCGTGCGCTGGTAGTCCTGTCTCTGGTTGCTGCCGTTGATGGCGCCAATCCGGGCTTTGGCATGGATCGTGGCCAAGCGCTGATCCTGTACGGCTGGTACACCAGCTCGGCCTATGCCACCAATATTCTCGGCGGCTGGATTGCCGACAACATTCTCGGCATGCGCCGCTCGGTGTTGTTCGGCGGCCTGATCATGTCGGCGGCACAGTTCACGCTGTTCTTTGCCGTGCCGGGCGATATCACGCTGTATTACATCGGTCTGGTGCTGATGGCCGCCGGCGTCGGTCTGTTCAAGCCGAACATTTCGACCATGGTCGGTGAGCTGTATCCGCAGGGCGATGCCCGCCGTGATGCCGCGTTCTCCATTTTCTACATGGGCATCAACCTCGGTGCGTTCATTGCGCCATTCATTACCTCGACCCTTGGTGAAGACCCGAATTACGGCTGGCGCTGGGGCTATTTCTCCGCTGGCGTTGGCATGCTGATCTCGGTGGCGATTCAATTGCTGTTCGCCAAGCGCTTTCTCGGCGACATCGGTGTCGTACCAACGGCCAAGCGTTCGAGAGAAGCGACCG
This sequence comes from Permianibacter fluminis, assembly GCF_013179735.1. Lineage (NCBI taxonomy): Bacteria > Pseudomonadati > Pseudomonadota > Gammaproteobacteria > Pseudomonadales > Pseudomonadaceae > Permianibacter > Permianibacter fluminis. The sequence goes on from NZ_JABMEG010000001.1 coordinate 1,972,766, forward strand.
GTGGCGTCAAGCAGCCGCTGAGCCATGAAGAGCGCGATCGCCTGCGCGTTGTGATGTCGATGTTTGTCTTCATCATGATGTTCTGGACCGCGTTTGAACAAGCCGGTGGTCTGCTGAACCTGGTCGCGCAGGACAACACCCAACGGATGGTGGGGGCCTTTGAAGTACCGGCCGGTTGGTTCCAGTCGCTGAACCCGCTGTTCATCGTGATCTTCGCGCCGGTATTTGCCTGGCTCTGGGTCAAGTTGGCGCGGGAAAACAAAAACCCGTCGTCGCCACTGAAAGTGTCGGCCGGTATTTTGCTGACCGCGATCGGTTTCGGTTTTCTGATTCTCGGCGTGTTCGAAATGCAGGGCACCTCGGATCACAAGATGTCGATGATCTGGCTGACGCTGGGCTATTTGTTCCATACGCTCGGTGAGCTGTGCATTTCGCCAGTCGGCCTGAGCCTGATGACCAAGCTGGCGCCGCTGCGGTTGATGTCGGTGATCATGGGCGTCTGGTTCCTGATGCCGGCCTGCGCCTACTTCCTGGCAGGCTACATCGGTGCTTTCACGGAACACGCGGGCGAGTATGGTTTTGTCCAGCAGTTCGCCATCAGCATGGGTGTGATGCCGGAGCATTCTGGTCTGCTGTTCGTGTTTGCTGCCATTGCGGCCGTGCTGGTGCTGTTCTCGGTGCTGATGTGGCTGGTCTCCGGCAAGCTGGTCGACTGGATGCATGGTGCCGAAAGCACCACCGCCAAGGCCTGATGCGGACGCGCGTTTGCGCGGCACAATATCCGCTTTACAAAACCCCGCTGCGGCGGGGTTTTGTTTTGCGCTGATTTGTGTTGCGGTCAATGATTGCCAGAGCGCACGGGCAGATCGAACCCGCTACAATCCCAAGCCGTGACCCTCAGAGGATAGCGCCATGAGTTTTCTCGCCTGCCGGGTGTTTCAGGACGTCGTTCAGGACAAAAAACAGATTCATGCTCGCGTGATCGAGATGAACGACAGCGAGCTGTCGGCCGGCGAGGTTCTGGTGGCGGTCGAGTATTCCGGCATCAATTACAAGGACGCGCTGGCGGTGACCGGGCGCGGCAAAATCCTGCGCTCGTATCCGCTCAATGCCGGCATCGATCTGGCCGGCACCGTGCTGGAGTCGAGCTCGCCGGCGGTTGCGGTCGGACAGCGCGTGCTGGTCAATGGTTGTGGCCTTGGTGAAGCGCAGGATGGCGGCCTTGCCCAGCGGGCGCGGGTGCCAGCCGACTGGATTATTCCGCTGCCGGCCGGTTTGTCCGCGGCGCAAGCGATGACGCTCGGCACGGCGGGTTTCACCGCGGCTCTGTGCCTGCACCGGATGCTGGAAAATCACCAAAGCAAGGACAAAGGACCGATTGTGGTCACCGGCGCCACCGGTGGGGTCGGCAGTGTTGCCGTCGCGCTGTTTGCCAGCCAGGGTTACGAGGTCATTGCGCTGTCGGGCCGACCGGAGCATCACGATTATCTGCGCCAGCTCGGTGCCAGCGAGGTGTGCACGCTGGCGGATCTGAAGCTGGGCGACCGGCCACTGGAAGCGGGCCGCTTTGGCGGCATTGTCGACAATGTCGGTGGCCAGCAATTGGCGAAACTGATCGCGCATGTGAATTTGTGGGGCAATGTCGCCTGCGTCGGACTGGCCGACAGCGAACAATTGCCGACCACGGTGTTTCCGCTGATCCTGCGCGGCGTTTCGTTGCTTGGGGTCAGCTCGGCCAATTGCCCGATGCCGCTGCGCAAACAAATCTGGCAGAAACTCGGCGCCGAATGGCGGATTCCGTTCGAACGGATTTTTACCGAGACGGTCGCGCTGCGCCACGTGATCCCGGCTTGCAATGACTTGCTCGACCGCAAGCGCCTGGGCCGAACGATTGTTGATTGTCGTTAGGGTTTGGTGGCGTGGCGATGACGTTGAACCGGCAGTAGGAGCGGCCTTGGCCGCGATGACTGTGCTAAAGCATCGCGGCCAAGGCCGCTCCTACGGCGGCTTTCCATTTTTCATCTTGAAGCGAAAAGAAAGGCTGTTGCACAAAATGACGAGACATTGGCTCCGGGTGGTTAGCGTTCTGGCAATGGGTTTGGCAGGCGTCGGCATGGCACACGCTGCCACCGCCGCTGACGAGGTGCATTACGAACTGCGCATCAGCAATGCGGCCCAGCATCTGGCCGAGGTCAGTGCGCAATTTCCGGCCAGCAATGCCAGCACGCTGAACTTGCAGCTGCCGGTCTGGCGCACCGGTCGCTATCAGATTCTGCCGCTGGCCAATGGCCTGCGGCAGCTCACTGCTACTGGCAACGATGGCCGCGCGCTGTCCGTGCGCAAGACCGATAAAGCCAGCTGGCTGATCGAGAAAGCGGCCGGCGAGGCGGTGACCGTGCGCTACGAGCTATACGCCAATGAACTCGGCCAGCGCACCCGCCACATTGATGACAGTCATGCCTATCTTGATGCCAGCGCGGTGTGGCTCTACAACGGTGAGCAGCGCGGCAATCCTGTCAGCGTGCAGTTGCAGGTACCGGCGAACTGGCAATCACGCTCGGGCATGCGCGCCGGTGACTGTAATCATTGCTTTGTCGCCACGAACTATGACGAGCTGGTCGATTCGCCGATCGAAACCGGGCTGCACGAGTTTCATTCCTTTGTTGTCGATGGCAAAACCATCGAACTAGCGATTTGGGGCGCCGGCAATCACGACGGCAAACAGATTGTCGCGGACTTGCAGAAACTGGTTGCCACCACGGGGAAACTGTTTGGCGGTTATCCGTTTGCCCGCTATCTGTTCATTGTCCACGCCACCAGCGGTGAAGGTGGCGCCACCGAGCATGTCAACTCGACAGTCATCCAGTTATCGCGCTGGGGCTTTGCGCCGCGCAAGGATTACCTGAAGTTCATCCGCACGGCCACGCACGAGTTTTTCCATACCTGGAATGTCAAAGCCTATCGGCCAGCCGCGATGGTGCCGTATGACTATCAAAAAGAGAATTACAGCGAACTGTTGTGGCTGGCCGAAGGCCACACCAGCTATTTTGACAACTTGCTGACGCTGCGCGCCGGTGTGCAAACCCGCGACGAGTACCTGGAAGAAGAAGCCAGCATTCTCGACGATTACCTGCACCAACCCGGTCGCTTCTTCCAGAGCGCGCTGGAATCCAGTTTTGACGAGTGGATACAACCCAGCGGCGAACGCGCCCGCAATGCCTCAGTCAGCATTTACAGCAAAGGTGAACTGCTGGCGTTGACAATGGATCTGCTGCTGCGACAACAGAGCAAGGGCAAACTCGGGATCGAGGATCTGCACAAGCAATTGTGGCAGCACAAGCGAGTCGAGCAGGGCGGCTATACCAGTGCCGACGTCAAGGCCATACTGAAGTCACTGAGCCAGCAAGCCCGAGCGAATTTTGATTGGGAGCAGTTCTGGCAGGACTATGTCGCCGGCACCAAAGAGCTGCCATTGGCGGCTCTGCTCAAGGATGCCGGTTTGCAATTGCGCATTGATCAGGGCAAGGACGACAAGGGCCAGCAGGCGGCATGGTGGGGCGTCAAGATCAAGGACGGCGGCGCTGATCAGTTTGCCGTGGTCAGTGAAGTCGAGCGTGACAGCCCGGCCTGGCAAGCGGGGCTGGTGGCGAATGACCAGATCGTCGCGATTGATCAGCTGCGCGTGAGCGCCAAGGATTTTGCCGATCGCAGCGCTGCTGTCAAAAGTGATTCGACTGTGGTCACTCTGTTCCGTCGTGATCAATTGAACACCGTTACACTGAAGCCGGTGCTGCAGGACAAAGGCAAGCGCAAACTCAAAGCACTTGAAGACGCCAGTTCCGATCAGAAACAACTGAACAGCAACTGGCTGGGCGTGCCGTGGCCAAAGCCGGCGAAAGACTGAGTGCGGCCAAACCATCAGCGGCGGCATTCATGTTCTGATGGACTTGGCCGCTGATGGGTGATCAACAGGCAGTGACAGCCGGATGCGACCGGCGATGTGAGGTGCAGGATGTTGCGATGCTATGCCGGCAGTGGCGCGCAGGAGATCTCGGCTTATGCCGCTGAGGCCAAGATCCATATCCAGAATGCACTCTGGATTGACTTGCTGAACCCCAGCGCAGAAGAAGAGCAGGTGGTCGAGCAGACGCTGGGCGGTGAAATTCCGACCCGGGAAGAAATGCAGGAGATTGAAACGTCGAGCCGGCTGTACGTCGAAGACGGCGTGCTGTTCATGACAGCGACCGTGCTGTTCAACGCCGATAGCGACATGCCGGAATCGACGCCGGTGACCTTCATCCTGATGCCGAACCGGTTGATCACCGTGCGCTATGCCGATCCCAGTCCGTTTCGTAACATGATCAACCAGTGCAGCAGCAAACCGCAGTTGCTGCAGCAACCGGCCCAGCTGATGACGGCGTTGCTCGATGCCATTGTCGACCGCATGGCCGATTTGCTGGAGCGTACTGGCGCTGATCTGGATCAGTTGTCGCGGCGAGTGTTTGGTACCGTGCAAAACAAGGACCAGCGCCGCAGCGAAGAATTGTTCCGCGAATTTCTGACCGCATTCGGTCGCAATGGTGATCTGGTGGCGCGAATCCGTGAAAGCTTGACCAGCTTGACCCGGCTGCACAATTTCTTGGTGGAATCCGCGCGGCTGCCGAATCAACCGGAATTGCGCGAGCATCTACACGGCCTGCGTGCCGACTTGCTGTCGCTGGCCGATCACGCGGCGTTTCTGAGCAACAAGATTGGCTTTTTGCTGGATGCAACGCTAGGTCTGGTCAGCATCGAGCAGAACACTATCATCAAGACCCTGGCCGTGGCTGGCACCGTGTTTTTGCCACCGACGCTTATTGCCAGCATTTACGGCATGAATTTCGAGCACATGCCGGAGCTGACCTGGCCGTGGGCGTATCCGATAGCGCTGGTGCTGATTATTGGGTCCGGCACACTGCCCTACTGGTTCTTCAAACGCCGACGTTGGATCTGAGGGCGGATGCCAACAATCCGAAAATAAAAAAGGCGGGTCATCCCGCAATGCCGTTCAGTTAAGAGAAGCCGTCATCCCCGCGCAGGCGGGAATCCAGCGACTTTCGCGCAAGACACTGGGCCCCCGCCTTCGCGGGGGTGACAGAACAAAGCTTAACTGAGCGGCAGTGGGGTCATCCCGCCTTTTTTATTGCTGAAAATTTCAGCTTTCAGTCTCGGTTTCGGTTGCGATCGGCAAATGCATCGGGGCTTCCTTCAACACCCGCTCCATTTCCGCTTCCAATTGCGGCAACAGCTGTTCCGCGCGGCTGCCATCGCCCTGCTTTAGTGCGGTTTCCAGATCGTGCGCCAGTTGCTTCAACTGCGGCACGCCGACATAGCAGGTGGCGCCGTGGAATTTGTGCACCCGTTCGAGCAGCAGTTTCAATTCACCGTCGTCGTGGGCACTGCGGATCTGGCTGCGAGCTTCCGGAATGCTTTGCACCAGCATGCTCAACATGGTTTGCGCCAGATCCGGTTTCTGGTTGGCCATTTTCAATGACAGCGGCCAATCGATGGCGGCAGCTTGTCCGGTTTGGGCGCGAGCGGCGGCGCGTTCGATGGTGCTGCCATCGGCACGGCGGCGGCGCAGGCGACTGCGGGTGCGCTCGCCCTGCTGCAACCAACGCTGCACGGTGTCGTACAGCTCTTGCTCGGTGACCGGCTTGGTCAGGTAGTCGTCCATGCCGGCATCGAGCAGCGTCTCGCGCTCGCCGTGCATCGCGTGTGCGGTCAGCGCAATGACCGGGGTGTTGCGGTGGCGCGGATGCGCACGAAGAGTCCGGGTCGCTTCGATGCCATCCATCTCCGGCATCTGGATATCCATGAAAATCAAATCGAAATCCTGTTCACGAGCAATGTCTACGGCTTCCCGGCCGCTACGGGCGGTGTGCACGTCAGCGCCCATGTCGGCCAGCAAGGTGCTGACCAATTCCAGATTGGCGTCGTTGTCATCGACGGCCAGCAAGCGACAGACCAGTGGTTCGTCCTGCGCAGCGCCGTGATCGATGTTGTCGTCACTGTGGCTGCGTGCACCGCGCTGGAACAGTGACTGGATGATGCCGAACAACCGGCGCTGGCCCACCGGTTTGCCGATGACACTGTCCACGCCCATGTCCAGCAGACTGGCGTGCTCGCTGTTGTCAACGCTGCGGCTGGCGATGATGATACGGGCGCCGTTACGGTCACGCCCCAGCTCGATCAGCCGCTTCAGCAACTCGCGGTCCTGCTGGCTGTGCAGCGGGCCACCGAGCAACAGCAAATCGACCTGCATTTTCTGATCGTTGTGCTGCAGGTAATCGACCACATCGCCGATCTGGTCAAACTCGGTGTAGAGCATCTTCCATGACGACAGCAGATGGCCCATGGCCAGCCGCGCTGTGGCGTGCGGCTCAAACATCAGCACGCGGCGACCGGCCAGTTCATCGTTGTGGCGCAGTGCGGTCCAGGCATCGTCAGATTTTTCGCAGCGGATGGTGAACCAGAAGGTCGAGCCGCTGCCGGCTTCGCTGGTCAGGCCGATCTCGCCGCCCATTTTTTCCACCAGCTTTTTGCAAATCACCAAACCGAGGCCGGTGCCACCGAAGCGCCGGGTGGTGGTGGTGTCGGCCTGGGTGAAGGCATGGAACAATTGCTTTTGCTGCTCGGTGGACAAGCCGATGCCGGTGTCACGCACCTGCAGGCCGATCACCACGTCGTGCTCGCTTTCCTGCTCGAGCATGATGCGGATTTCAACGCTGCCCTGAGCGGTGAACTTGACCGCGTTGTTGACCAGATTGGTCAGCACCTGCTTGAGTCGCAGGCCGTCACCGAGCAGGTTGCTCGGCACATCGGAATAGACCAGTGCGACCAGTTCGAGCTTCTTGTCGCTGGCAACCGGCGCCATCATGGCCAGCACTTCGTCGGCAATTTCGCGCAGATCAAGTGGCGCGTTTTCCAGCACCAGCTTGCCGGCCTCGACTTTGGAAAAATCGAGAATGTCGTCGACGATGGTCAGCAGGCCCTGCGCCGATTTGCGGATGGTGTTGAGGTATTCTTTTTGTTTGCCGCTGAGCTCGGTTTTCAGCAGCAGATTGGTGAAGCCAATCACCCCATTCATCGGGGTGCGGATTTCATGGCTCATGTTGGCCAGAAATTCCGATTTGACCCGGGCCGCTTCCAGTGCCTGTTTGCGGGCAATATCGAGCTCGACGTTCTGGACTTCAATGGTCTCCAGCGTTTGCCGCAGATCGGCGGTGGCCTGATCGATACCCTGCTGCAATTCCTCGTGCGCTTCCTGCAGCGAGCTCGCCATGTTGTTGATGCCGTTTTCCAGCACCTTCAATTCGCCGGTCGCGCGGGTCTCGACCTGGGTGTCGAGCTTGCCTTCCTTGATCCGGTGCACCGCCTGCGCCATTTGCACAATCGGCACGATGACATTGCGCGCCATCCGGATCGCCAGCGCAGCACCGATGGCGGCCGCCGCCAGCACCACAACCAGGGCAATGGCCAGCGTCTCATACAGTTTCAGCACTTCGCTTTCGCGCGACATCTGCACCGCGATGTAACCCAGAATGGGTCGGTCCGGCCGGGCATTGTCATTGACATCGCGCAGGCTCAGCAGCTGGCCGAATACCGGCGCCCGGACCACGAAGCCGGTGTCGTTGTCGGCCCAGCTGATGCCTTGTGGCAGTTCGCCGTTGGCGCGCAAGGTGTCGTCAAAGCGATCGTGCCCGGTGCGGGCGAGCAGACGATGCTGATTGTCGAAAACGGCAATGGCTTCGACGTCATCGTCGCTGTCGCGGGCGGAGGTGATCAGGTAACGCAGTTGTTCTTCGTTGGCGGCGGCGATGCCGTATTCGCTGGCATAAGCCAGATGGCGAACGATGGTCTGGCCGCGCTGGCGCAGCGAATTGTTGACGTCGGCGCTGTGTTCGCTGATGAAAAAACTCAGCAGCAGCACGGAAATGCCGACCACCGGGATCAGGGCCAGAAACAGAATCCGACTGCGTATACCCCAATCCGTCATGGTTGCTTATCCGTTTGCTGGTGGTGGCCATCGTGGCCGGTGGCGTTCTGATCCGTGCTATCCGGTTTGTTCGATTTCGCCGCGTTGGCGGCTGGTGTTGCGGCGCCCGGATTTTGCGAAAGCTCCGGGCTGGCTTCGAGCTGGCTCAGCGCGCTCAGCTGCAGACTGCGCGCGACCTGAAAATTGATCTGTCGGCGCAGCGGTTGCGGCTCCTGAATGCTGCCGGCCTTGCCGTTCAGCAGTGCCACAGCCAGTTCCGCAGCTTGGCTGCCCAGCGCCGCGGGCTCCTGATGCAACACGGCCAGCGCACCAGCCGGCAACAGCGCTGGGTCAGTGCCCAGCACGGGCAGGCCACTGGCCAGACTTTCGCGCAGGATCACGCCAAGCGCAACCGGATCGGCGGCGCTGGTGCCGGCACTGTACAGCAGCAAACCGAGGCCCGGTCGCACCAGGGCAAAAACCCGTTGAGCCTGTTCACCGGCGCGGACAAATCCGACCCCTAACGGCAGCTGCTGCGCCGCTTGTTGCCATTGCGGCCACAGTGCCTGATGGCCGGCGCCCACCAGAATGCCGGCCGGGCGCCGGTCGGGCAGCAATTGCTGCCACAGCGCCAGTAGCGCGGCTGGGCTTGGCTCGGCGTAAATGCCGGCGCGGTTAGCGGTCAGGCCAGCCTGATCGCGCGGCAGGTGCAGAAACAGTTCCGGTGCGTTGCCTGCGGTCGGCATCGCGGCGGGCTCGTCGCGCACGGTCAGCGTGATGTTCATGTCCGCGCCAAATGCCGGTGTTTGGCTCAGCCATTCCGGCGCGCTGCCGCGCAGCTCAAGCCAGCGGCTGCTGAAGGCGCTCATCACGGCCGGTTGCGGTTCGGCCAGCCAGAGCAGCCGGTCAGCGGCCGCCGCCGGCGGGGCCAGCAGGCCCAGCAGCGGCGACAACACTGCCGCAACCGCGATGACGGTGGCACTCCGACCCATGTATTGCCCGCGCTGACCGACGAAATGAGTGGCCATTATGGCGTAGCGGACCGCTGCATTCCCAGCCTTCCTGCACGTGCGTTCGAACGGTGCCGGCACGGCGCCCATCCGGTACACTGCACAGCCACAGCAAAAGGGGCCGGGCACGGCAAATGAACATCCTGGTTTTCGATATTGAGACGGTCCCTGATATCGCCGGTCTGCGCCGGCTGTATGAGCTTGGCGAACTGCCGGATGACGACGTGCTGGCCGCTGCCCAACTGCTGCGCCGGCAGAAAACCGGTGGCAGCGACTTTCTGCCGCTGCACCTGCAACGTGTGGTGGCAATCTCGGTGGTGCTGCGCAGTCAGGATCGTCTGGCGGTCTGGAGCATCGGCACGGAAGACAGCAACGAAGCCGAATTGATCCAGCGCTTTTACGACGGCCTGGAAAAATACACCCCAACCCTGGTCAGCTGGAATGGCGGCGGTTTTGATCTGCCGGTGCTGCATTACCGCGCGATGCTGCACAACGTGGTGGCGTCGCGCTATTGGGAAACCGGCGAAACGGACAGCGCCTTTCGCTGGAACAATTATTTGAACCGTTATCACGATCGGCACACCGATCTGATGGATGTGCTGGCCATGTACCAAGGCCGGGCCGTGGCGCCGCTGGATGATGTGGCGACGCTGCTTGGTTACCCCGGCAAGATGGGCATGAGCGGCGCCAAGGTCTGGGATGCGTTCAAGGCCGGGCAGCTGAAAGCCATTCGCGATTACTGCGAAACCGATGTGCTGAATACCTATCTGGTGTATCTGCGCTATGAACAAATGCGCGGCCGGCTCGATCCCAATCAATTGCACACGGAACAACAGAAATTGCGTGCCTATCTGGCGCAGGAACAAAAAACGCATTTTGATGAATTTCTGGCGGCCTGGCCGTCCTGATATGCCTCTCTCAGCCTGTGGGAGAGGGGCAGGGGAGAGGATGCCGTCGACGTTGCACTCGCTGCCGGCCTCCACTCCCCAAACCTTTTTAAAAACCCTTTGCACCAATCAATCAAGCAGAAGATAGATGATCAAGAAACGCAAACCCTTGCCCACTGAAACCCCGACCGTGGTGATAGAAAACCTCGCCCACGATGGCCGTGGTGTCACCCATCTCGATGGCAAAACCATTTTCATCGATAACTCGCTGCCCGGCGAAACGGTGCAATTCCAGTACACCGCCCGGCACGGCAAATTCGATGAAGGTCTTGCCATCAAAATCGAGCAGCCGTCGGCTGATCGGGTCGAGCCGCGCTGCCCGCATGCCATCGTCTGCGGTGGCTGCTCGTCGCAGCACATCAGCAGCGATGCCCAGATCCGGGACAAGGAACGAGTGCTGTTTGAACAGCTGGCGCATTTTGGCAATGTCACTGTCGAGGAGCGCCTGCCGGCGCTGACCAGCGAGGTCTGGGGTTACCGGCGCAAGGCCCGGCTCGGGGTCAAATACGTCGAAAAAAAAGGCGGCGCGCTGGTCGGCTTCCGGGAAAAGCGCTCCAGCTTTCTCGCTGCGATCAATGAATGCCATGTCCTGCACCCGAAAGTCGGCACGCTGATTCCGGTGCTGCGCGAGCTGATCTCGCAACTCGATTGCCGCAGCGCACTGCCGCAAATCGAAGTCGCCGTCGGTGATGATCGCGCCTCGCTCGGTATTCGCCATCTGCAGCCGCTCAGCGACAGCGACAGCGCCGCGCTGATGGCCTTCGCCCAGACCTATGACCTCGATCTCTACCTGCAGTCCGGTGGCCCGGACACGGTCCGCAAAGTCTGGCCGGCAGATGGTCATGACCGCTTGTCATACCGCTTGCCCGATTTTGGTGTTGAACTGCAGTTTCACCCGACCGACTTCACTCAAGTCAACGCCGGTATCAACCGCCGGATGGTGAAGCTGGCGATCGATCTGCTCGATGTCCAGCCGCATGAGCGAGTGCTGGATCTGTTCTGCGGCCTCGGCAACTTCACCCTGCCGCTGGCGACCAAAGCGCGCGAAGTGGTCGGCGTCGAAGGCGAAGCGAGCATGGTCAAACGCGGCATCGAAAACGCCGCCCACAACAGCTTGACCAATGTCAGTTTTTACGGGGCCGACTTGGCCAAGAATCTGCCGGCCCAGCCTTGGGTCGGCGAAGGCTTCGACAAGATTCTGATCGATCCACCGCGCTCTGGCGCGCTGGAAGTGGTCCGTGAACTGGCCCGCTTCAAAGCCAAACGCGTGGTGTACGTTTCATGCAATCCGGCAACGCTGGCGCGTGATGCCGGTGAGTTGACCAAGCTCGGTTACAAGCTGGCCAAAGCCGGTGTGATGGATATGTTTCCGCATACGACGCATGTCGAGTCGATAGCGGTGTTTGATTTGGTTTGATTGTTCCCTCCCCTGTAAGGGGGAGGGCTAGGGTGGGGGTGTTGCCGGGAAATCCTCTCTAGCTGTTTCGACAGCAGAATAGTCGGCAGGTTTGCCGGTTCGCGCACCGGCGGGCGCCTAACTTTCTTTGCTCGTGCAAAGAAAGTGAGCAAAGAAACACGCCCCAGACGCGCCAGTAGTGGTTGGGTTGCTTCGGTGAGTCCGCCCGCTGTTCACGTGCCATTGGCTACGGGCACGCACTGATGCGGCTTCCTGCCTTATCAGTGCTGCGCCGGCTATCCGTGCCGGCGCACCCGGCCACTGTCACGTGCCCAGCGGCTGGCGCGATTGGGGCCCCGGTTCTAGCTTGCTTTGTTACTTCGTTCGAGCGGAATTGCAGATAAAAATAATGAAAAAATACAAGCTAACTAAAGATCTCATACGCCCTATTGTCCAAGGTTATGGTGCTTGCTTTGCTTCAGACATGATTACCGTCGATGGACACCCTGTTCGTTTCATGTATAGGGAGTCTCCCGATAACAGACTCGATAGCGGTTGGCGTTTCATGTCAGGATTTGAATCTGATGAGTACGTAGATAATCCCGACAACATTGAAATTTATGATGTCAATACAATTGCCAACTATGATCAGAGCATAATTAGCCTTCTTGATTCTCCTATAGGCTGTGCTTTTGAAAAGAGCGAAGGAAGCGACCAGTTTCAACCAGTAAGCGATTGGAATGTGGAGAATAGGTAGATTTAGTTTTTTGACTCTCGCCCGTTCGACGAGCCGAGCAGCGGAGAGGTCTGGTGGAGTTGTCGGCGAGGACTGTCTGAGCGCGTAGCGCGAGTTCCGCAGCCGCCACCAGACCTTGAGCAGCGCAGGGAACCGTGCGTAGCACGGCTCGGAGCCGGGCATGTTTCTTTGGTAACTTTCTTTGCGTCAAAGAAAGTTACTCGCCCGCCGGGGCGAGACCCGGCACTCTCGGCCCTCGAATTGTCGGTCGGTTTTCGAACGCGAGCGTAAGACGATCCACAGCAGCCGTTCATCCTTCGACAAGCTCAGGACGAACGGAAGCATGCCGCGTCTCGCTATGAAAACCGAATAACGGAAAGCCAATAAATGGTCAAAGTCCGCGAAGAATTCCCCCTCACCCCCGATGGCGCCATCGATCTGAGCTCATGGCTCAACCGAATCAACGTTCAGCGCGAACCCGAGCAAATGAAGCAGCTCGAAACCGCGCTGGATCTGGTGATCGAGCAGCATTGGGATTGCCTGACCGAGCTCGGCATTTCCTGTTTCGAGCAGGGCTTGGCGATGGCGGAAATTCTCGCCGGGCTGAATTTGGATACCCAGACGCTGACCGCGGCGCTGATCTATCCGAGCCTGCAAGCCGGCGATCTGAAACTGGAAACGGTCGAGGACAAGCTTGGCAAGGAAGTGGCCAAGCTGGCGCGCGGGGCGTTGCGGATGGATGCCATCCGCAGCCTGCAGGCCAGCAAACAAGGCAACAAGCTGTCGGCATCGCAGGGCGACAATCTGCGCAAAATGCTGATTGCAATGGTCGATGACACCCGCATCGTGCTGATTAAACTGGCCGAGCGGATTTATCTGCTGCGTGCGGTCAAGGAAAAGGACGAGAGCACTCAGCGCCGCATCGCCGAAGAAACCCGCGAGGTGTTTGCGCCGCTGGCCAACCGGTTGGGCATTGGCCAGCTGAAGTGGGAATTGGAAGATCTGGCGTTCCGCTATTTGCAGCCACAGCAGTACAAGGGCATTGCCGGGCAGTTGCACGAGAAACGGCTGGCGCGCGAGCAATACATTCGCGACGTCATCAAGCGGATTGAAAGCGAGCTGGAAAAGTCCGGCATCAAGGGCGAGGTCAGCGGTCGGGTCAAACATATCTATTCCATCTGGCGCAAGATGGAGCGCAAGGGCGTCGGCTTCGACGAGATTTATGACGTCCGCGCCGTACGGGTGTTGGTGCCGGAAATTCGCGATTGCTATGCCACTCTCGGTATCGTGCATTCGCTCTGGCAACACATTCCGAAAGAGTTCGACGATTACATTGCCACGCCGAAAGAGAACGGCTATCGCTCGCTGCACACGGCGGTGATTGGTCCGGAAGGCAAGGCGCTGGAGGTGCAGATCCGTACCTTCCAGATGCATCAGGAGTCGGAGCTTGGTGTCGCCGCGCACTGGCGTTACAAGGAAGGGGCGGCGGCTGGTGCCGACGCCGGGCACGAAGGCAAGATCGCCTGGCTGCGGCAATTGGTCGAGTGGCAGGAAGAAGTCGCCGATTCGAATGCGCTGCTGGAAGAGTTTCGTCACGAAGTCGTCGAGGATCGGGTGTATGTGTTCACCCCGGATGGCAGCATTGTCGATTTGCCGGCGGGCTCAACGCCGATCGATTTTGCCTATCATGTGCACACCTCGGTCGGCCATCGCTGTCGCGGCGCCAAGGTCAACGGCCGCATTGTTCCGCTGACTTATGTGCTGCAAACCGGCGAGCAAGTGCAGATCCTGACCGCGAAGGAGGGCGTGCCGTCGCGCGACTGGCTCAATCCGCATCTGGGCTATGTCCATTCACAGCGGGCACGGCTGAAAATCCAGACCTATTTCCGCCAGCAGAATCGCGAGCAGAATATTGCCGAAGGTCGCGAGTTGCTGGACAAGGAGCTGGCGCGACACGGCCTGTCGAAAGCCGAGCTGTTGCCGCTGGCCGAGCGGTTCAATTTGCACAGCGTCGAGGATTTGTACGGCAATATCGGTGCTGGCGAAATTGGGGTGGTGCAGGCGATCAATTCGCTGCTGGCGCTGCATATGCCGCAGGCCGAACCAAGCACCGAAATCAAGCCGGTGGTGCGGGCGCCGAGCGAGCGGGAGGCCAGCGGTGCAATTTCAGTGCAGGGAATCGGCAATCTGATGACCCATTCGGCCGGCTGCTGCCGGCCGGTGCCCGGTGACGCCATTCTCGGTTACATCACTCAAGGCCGCGGCATTGCCATTCACCGGGCCGATTGTGCTCACATGCTGCGCGCGCGTGAGGATCGACAGGAGCGGGTGGTCGATGTCCAGTGGCAGAGCGATGCCTCGGCGCTGTATCAGGTGGATTTGGCGATTGAGGCCACCGATCGGCAAGGCTTGCTGCGCGATGTGACGTCGCTGGTCGCCAACGAAAAAATCAACGTGGTCGGCCTGACCACCCACGTCAACAAACGCACCGGCATCACCAGCATTGGTCTGGAAGTGGAAGTGCGCGATGCCGATGCGCTCGGTCGACTGGTGTCACAGATTGCCAAGCTGCCGAGCGTGCTGTCGGTGCGCCGACGCAATGATGGCTGAGCAAGAGCGATTGCGCGATGACTGAAGAAAGCAAAACAAAGACCGCCGAAGCGGCGCTAAGCCAGCTGCTGCAACTGATGGCGACGCTGCGTGATCCCGATAAGGGCTGTCCCTGGGATCGTGAGCAGACCTTTGCCACCATCGCGCCTTACACGCTGGAAGAAGCCTACGAAGTGGCTGACGCGATTGCCCGCGAAGATTTCACCGAGCTGAAAGGCGAGCTCGGCGATCTGTTGTTCCAGGTGGTGTTCTATTGCCAGATGGCCAGCGAGCAGGGGCGGTTTGGTTTTGCTGACGTGGCGCAGGCCATGTCGGACAAATTGCTGCGCCGGCATCCACATGTGTTCGCCGACGGGCAATACGTTTCCCATGCTGAGCTGCATCGGCAATGGGAGCAGCGCAAGGCCGAAGAACGCGCCAGCAAACAGACCGGTTCCGGCACCGAGCCAAGCCTGCTCGATGATGTGCCCTTGGCGCTGCCGGCCTTGGCGCGGTCACAGAAAATCCAGAAGCGGGCCGCCAGCGCCGGCTTCGATTGGCCGGACGCCGATGCCGTGGTCAGCAAGCTGCATGAAGAATTGGACGAATTGGCGGCGGCCCGGGCCGCCGGCGACGCTGACGCGATGGAAGACGAATTTGGCGATCTGCTGTTCACCTGCGTCAATCTGTCGCGGCATCTGCAGCTGAACAGTGAAGCGGCGCTGCGCCGGGCGACCGACAAGTTCAGTCGCCGGTTTCGATTGGTCGAACAATTGGCGCGTCAACAAGGCGAGGCTGTCGCCGATTTGGGGCCAGACCGCTTGGAACAGCTCTGGCAGCAAGCCAAGTTGCAGGTCGATTTGCAGGGCAGTCCGCAGACCAAGTTATCGACCAAGCCATAAATTCAGCCGCAGACCGGGCTGTGGGTTTCAAACCCGCAAGACCGCTGTCACCGCTGCCGTCCGTGGCGCTCATGGCGTTCGCGCCAATCTTTTGTCGATGGCCTTTGTGCCAACTCGGCTGTTGCTGCTGTAGCTGATGCCGTTGCAGCCGCTTTCGCTCAAGTCTGCCCGCCAGCCGCCGATACGCCCACTACACTTATGGTTATTGGCAGCGTGACGCGAGGCAGTGGCAATGCAGTTCCGATCGATAGAAAAGAAGTTGCTGGTGCTCAACGGCATCGGCTTGTTGGCGGCGTTGCTGGTGATGCTGCTGGCCGGGCTCTGGGCCTCCGGCAAAGCGCAGGATCTGGTCCGCGACCGCACCAGCGAGCTGAGCCAGTCGGCGGCGCGTCAGCAACTGAGCCTGGCGGCTGACAAGTCCGGACACGACATGATCCGCCAGTTGGAAGATGCCTACCATTTTTCGCGCGCGGTCGGCGTGGCGGCTGCCTCGATTGGTGACGATGTGCGCGGCAATCTGATCAGCCCGGCCGCCGGCCGTGAACAGATCATGAAACTGACCGAGCAATTGCAACGGGCCATGCCGAAGGCGCTGGGCGTGTGGCTGGTGTTTGAGCCAAATGGTTTCGATGGCCGCGACAGCCAGTTCGGCGGGCGAGCAGAATTGGCCAGCAATGAAGCCGGCCGGGTGTCGATTTACTGGGCCTACAACCAGGCTGGCGAGATCGTGCCGGAGGCGATGACGGAAGAAGATCTGAACGACACCGCGCTCGGCGACAACGGCCTGCCCGGTAATCTCTGGGTAACTTGCGCACTCAAGGAAAAAACCGGCTGCTTCGTTGAACCTTATGTCGATGATGTCGATGGTGTGCCGACGCTGATGAGCTCGGCAACCGTGCCGATTCTGCGCGCCGGCAAAGCGGTTGGCGTTGCCGGCATCGATTACTCGCTGGTGGCGTTGAAAGAGATGGCAAACAGTGCCAACAGCGCCATGTATGGCGGCGCCGGCCGGACCATGCTGTTGTCGAGCATTGGTGTGGTCGTGGCCGACAGCGGCAATGCCGACAACATCGGCAAGAAACTCAGCGCACTCAGCGAGCCCTGGGCGGGTGGCGCGCAATCACGCTTGAGCCAGAGCCAGATCGATGTCCGCTTCAACGACGGTGATGATGTCGAGGCCATGATTCCGTTACCGCTGGCCGACGGCCACAGCCAGTGGCAGATGCTGATCCGGGTACCGACGCCGGTGGTGATGGCGGAAGCGGAAAAACTCAATGCCGAACTGAACAGCGCCAATGATTCGGCGACCGTGATCCAATTGGTGATTGCGCTGGCGGTGGCGGCCGTGGCGCTGTTCCTGGTCGCGATGACGGCGCGGGCATTGGCGCGGCCAATCAAGGGCGTCACCGAGACACTGCAGGAAATCGCCAAAGGCGGTGGCGATCTGACCCGGCGCCTGCCGGTCGCCAGTGAAGACGAGATTGGTCAGCTGGCGTCGGCATTCAATGAGTTTTTGACCCGGCTGCAGAATATGATGAAGGCCATTGCCGAGTGTTCGGCCGAGGTCAATCAGGCGGCGGCAATGACGGCGCAGCTGTCGGAGAAAACCTCGCAGGAAATCGCCGCCCAGCAAACCGATATCGACATGGTGGCAACTGCGGTCACGGAAATGTCGAGTGCCATTCAGGAAGTTGCCGGCGGCGCCAATCAGGCCGCTACGGCGGCTGACTCGGCCAGCAACGAATCGCGCGGCGGTCAGAAAGAAGTCAACAGCACCGTTGGCGCGATCCAGGCATTGGCAACCGATGTCCAGTCAGCGGCACAGGTGATCCGGCAATTGGCCGATGACAGCGCGCAAATCGGCAATATTCTCGATGTCATTCGCGGAATCGCCGAGCAAACCAATCTGCTGGCGCTCAATGCCGCCATCGAAGCGGCGCGCGCCGGCGAGCAGGGGCGCGGTTTTGCCGTGGTCGCCGACGAAGTGCGTAATCTGGCCCAGCGCACGCACACCTCCACTCAGGAAATCCAGAACATGATTGGTGCGATTCAGGCCAGCACCGAGCGCGCTGTTGCGGCGATGACCACCAGCCGGGGTCGCGCTGAAGACGCCGTGAGTCAGGCCGACCGGGCCGGCCTGTCGCTGCAAACCATCACCACCGCCATCACCACGATCAGCGACATGAACACGCAGATTGCCACCGCGGTGGAAGAGCAGACCATGGTTACCGAAGAGCTGACCCGTAACATCACCTCGATTCGCGATGTTGCGGAAATGCTGGCGCGCGGCGCCCACGATAACGCCGGCACTGGCAGCCAACTGAAATCACTGGCGGATCGCCTGCAGCAGTTGGTGGGACAGTTCCGGCTGTAGGCGCAGCATTGGGGCATGGTCGGTGCGTTGGCGGCAGCATCAGGATCAGCAACTGCGACTGCAGGCCAACGCATTGAAGAGAAATGACAGCAGAAAAAAGGGGCCACCGCAGTGGCCCCTTTTTCCTTCACGGACTGAACAGCGGATTCCGACTCAGAACGTGGTGGTTGCCCGCAGGTACAGGAAGCGGCCTTTGTTATCGTAGGTGCGGAAATCGGTATCACCTTCGAAGCCGGTGTACAGCCGCGGTGGTTGCTTGTCGGTCAGGTTTTCGACGCCGAGACTGAACCGGGTTGCCAGCGCTGAGGCCGCCCACGACACTTGCAGGTCGTGATAGAGATAAGCCGGCACCACCCGGTCAGACGGATCGGCGTTCGGGCAATCGGTGGCCCAATCGGCTGGTGCGGTATTGCTCAGGCATTCGTCGGCCTGAACGCCGCTTTCACGAACCGAATGGATGTAGCGCATGGTCCAGCTGGCGTCCCAGTCACCCAGGCTCCAATCCAGCGTTGCCAAGGCCCGCACCCGACCAAAATGGCCATCACCGCCGCGCGACTGGTCCACGAACAAGCCGGCATTTTCGACCAGCGATTCGGCGACACCTGCTACCGCTTCCTTGTCGTACTTGATGAAATAGGTCGCATCCAGATTGAACTTGAATCGACCGAACGCGGTTTCATCGAACAGGTAGCGGATATTCCAGTCGATACCTTCGACATCGAGCGCGCCGACGTTGGAGGTTGGATCATCGATCTGGGAATTGCCTTCCGACCAGCTGCCGAACGCATCGCGATGGATACGATCGCAATACAGACCGCGGCTGAAGCACAGATCCAGAATATTCTGGGTACCGACCGTGGAAATGGTGTCCTCCAACTCGACATGGAACCAGTCGATAGTGGTCGACAGATTGCTCAGAAAGCTCGGCTGATACAGCATGCCGAACGTCAGCATGGTGCCGGTTTCCGGGCTCAGATCCGCGTTGCCGGATTGAATGGCGGTCAGCTGATCAAACGGGCTGTTGTAATTGCCGTTGCGCGGCACGCCAACGCAGGCCTCGGCTGCATGCGGGTTGGCATCGACAATGGCCTGCGTCAGTCCGGTGCAGGGGTCGGTAAACTCGGCTGCGCTTTCCAGTCGGCCGGTGTAGAGGTCGGTCATGGTTGGCGAGCGGAACACTTCGGCCCAGGTGCTGCGAATTTTCAAATCCGCCCAGGGCTTGTACAGCAAACTGACTTTGCTGTTGGTGGTGCGACCAAAGGTTGAATAATCCGAGGCCCGGCTGCCGATGTTCAATTCGAGCAGTTCGGCGCCCGGCACATTCGCCAGCAGCGGCACATTCAATTCGAAATACAGTTCGCTGATGTCGTACTCACCGAAGATCGGATCGTTTTCGATGCCATCGACGGTACGCTGCACCGCCAGGAAATCCGGATCAAAATCGTAATCGGTCCAGCGCCACTGGTAACCGGCGGCCAGCGCCAGCAGGCCAGCGGGCAGCTCGATCAGATCGCCGGTGATGGTCGCTTCGGCAACTTGCTGGTGCTGGGCCAGCACATCATGGGTATGCGGCTGAATTTGCGTCAGCAACTGCGCCACGGCCGGATCACTCGGGTCGAGGTTGTACAGATTGACCGGCGTGCAATTGGCAATCGGATTGCCGACCGTACCGCAACTGTAACTGCCATCGCCATTCTGGAAGGCGGGCCCAAGCGCATTCAACAATGGGGTCGAATAGACAAAGCCGCGGTTGGTGGTCAGCTGCTTTTGTTCCGACCAGCTGTAATAGACATCCCAATCCCAGCTGCCGATGCTGCCGCGCAAACCATTGGTCATTTCGATGTTGCTGGTTTCCACTTCGGTGATGCGCGGACCGGTCAGCTCCATCCGGATGCCGTTGTCCAGATCGAGCGTGACGCCGAATGGGTTGAACGGATTGCTGGCGTCGATGACCAGACCGTTCTGCGGTGCCGGCGCAATCTGGGCATGTGCTTCGACATCGACATAGCTGGCATAGCCGTAATATTCGATGTCGTGCGGCAGGTTGTACGTGCCCTGGACAAAGAAGTGTTTGCGCTCCTGCGGTGTCAGCACCAGATTGGTGGTCTGGTAGTTGTAACTGTCGTTGCCGGCGCCATCAAAAATGAAACAGCGGTAATCGCTGCCGGCGGTGCCCTGGCTACCATGATTGGTGGTCAGGTAGACCGCGTCGTTGACGTCATCGCCATCCAGATCCAGCAGGGTGCAGGCTGGCGAACTCAGGTCGGCGCCGGCGGCCGTGGCAGCATCGATCGGCACCAGTGTGCGGCCCCACGGCGGCGTCGGGCTGCCGGTTTCATAAACAGCTCCATCATAGAGCTGGCGATCGACGCGGCTGAAATCGCGATCGGCGGCCGAGATCGCGCCCTGCTTGGTGTAGTTCATGCCAAACACCAGATTGCCGCTGTCGGAGTTGACGCCGTTGATCACTTCAACCTGATTGCGATGGCCGTCGTCCTCGCTGGTGCGACCATAGGTGGCAGTGACTTCAACACCGGTGAAATTCTTGCGGGTGATCACGTTGACGACGCCGGCAATGGCATCAGAACCGTAAATAGCCGACGCACCATCCTTCAGCACTTCAATGCGATCAACCAGCGCCAGCGGAATCGAGTTGATGTCCTGGGTCAGCATCCGCCGGCCATTGAGCAGCAGCAGGGTGCGGTCTTCGCCTAGTCCGCGCAGCGACACTTTGGAAGCGCCATCGCCACCGCCATTGTTGACCTGCGGATTGGTTGCAGCGCCGGAGACGGTCGGCATTTCCTGCAGCAGTTCGCCTATGGTGCCGACCCCGGATTTTTCGATGCCGCTGCGGTCGATTGTGTAGACCGGGTTGACGCCTTCGACGTCGACCCGCTTGATGCGTGAACCGGTAATCTCGACCCGTTCAGCGCTGCCGTCATCGGCCGCGTCGGCGGCATAGGCGCTCGGTATGGCCAGCGCCAGTGCCGTCATGGCAAAGAGTGACCAGCGCGTGCTGGCCGTTGTTGCAGTGAGGTCGCTCATGTTTTTTTCTCCTGTCTATTACACGTCATGCGCCGGGGCGAGCGGTAACTGGCCCGTTCGTGCAATGAAACACAGCGGCAATGGCGAGACGATGGAGCTGGCATGGAATGGCCATCACCAAACGATGGAATGTGAATATGTTGGAAAAAAGTTCCGGCAAATCACCGGCAAAATGTCGCAGCGATGACGAGTTGGCTTGCGCGGCACTTGGCATAGGGATGAAACGACAAGAGCGCCATCAGGCGCTCTTGTCGTTTCGTTGATGTTATGTCCAGTTGATATGGTTTCCCGCTTAACAGCGGATGTCCGAATTACCCCGGACATCCGCTCACCACTCAGAAGCTGTGGCTGTATTCCAGGAACAGCTCACGACCAACCGCGTTGTACTGGCCGGCATAGAAATACGGCCAGGCGTTCTGGGTCTTGTCCACCTGTGCTTCGGTATTGAGCAGGTTGTTGACAATCAGGCTGAGCCGGTCGCCGTCGGTAACTTGCCAGGCAGTCGACAGGTTATAGATTGTCCACGGGTCCAGTCGATCATTCGAGGCGTAGTTGGCGATCGAACCGACCCGGCTGGCGAACAGCGTGGTGGCCCAATCTCCAAGCGTCCAGGTCACGGAACCGCGCAAGCGACTGCGTGCTTCACCGTTCAGGAACTTGTTGTCGCGATAGTCCTTGTCGATCGGATCTTCCTTATATTGTTGCAGCTGGGTTTCAAGCACATGGGTCCAGTTCAGGCTGAAGGCAAAATCGCCGAAGCCGGTTTCGCGCCAGTCATAAGTCAGCTGAGCGTCCAGACCTTTTTGCCGTTGCAGGCCGGTGTTGATGGGATCTTGCCGTACCTGCTGCACTTGTTCGGCAATGGGTGAGCCATCGTCAGGCCAACGCTCGATGCGCGCGAAAGCGTCCAGGCATTCCGCCGAGCCGGCATCGACCGGATTGCCACCGCGATCGGTCCCGATGCGGCACGCCGCTTCCACCGCGAGCAGATTGGGCAGACTCAAGTCATTGACGATGCCGGTCAGTTCGATGTCGTAGTAATCGAGGGTAAAGGACAGATCGTCCGTAATGTCCCAGGCCATGCCTACGGTGTACGAGGTGCCTTCTTCCTCCTCCAGTTCCGGATTGCCGGCGCGGGTGCCGAACACCGTGTAGGTTTCGCCGCATTCACCGAGCGGCGTATCCGGTTCGTTCTGCCGGCACAGATATTCGTCGATGATGCTGGTGTAGAAGCCGCTCTCATCGCTGAACACATAGTGCATGTCGGGCGCCCGGAAGCTGGTGGCATATTTTGCCCGTAGCAACAAGTTGTCGAGTGGCCGGTATTCGAGACCAAGCCCGTAGGTGATCGCGTCATCAACCGCGGTGATGTCATCGTATTTGTCGTAGCGCGCTGACGGGGTCAGCCGCAATTGCTCGGTCAGCGGTACGCTGAGTTCCACACCAACTGCCATCCGGTCACGTTCGCCACCGCCACCGGTGCCGGTCAAACCCCACCAGCCCTCGCCTTCGGTGTTGAATGTGCGGTTGTCGAGTTTGATGTCATACGACTGAGTGCCCCATTCGACCACGCTGGCGAACTGGACTGCGCCGGCGTCCAGCTCGAACAGATCGCCACTGAGGCTGGCGCTGATCGTGGTGGAGTCGGAGTCGGCGTCGTTGGTGGCGATACCCATCAGCGAATTCATCTGCTCGCGACTCAGCGGGTTGTAGAACCGATCGAGATCGAGCGTGAAGATCGGGAAGCCAGAAATCTCCCCTTGTTGATCGCCAAGGAAATAGCTGTTGATGGCTTCTTCCTTGAACCGGTGTTCGCGGCTGGCGAAATCGGCGGCGTTGTGGCTGATGGCCAGATCCAGATCGTAGCTGCCGGCCAAGGTGGTACGGAATCCAACTGCCAGATCAAAGGCTTCTTCGGTGAAATTCTGGGTTTGCTCGCCAGTTTCGCTCGGCTGGAAGACCCGTTGTACCGTGATCAGATCATCGAACGCCGGGTCGTAGTAATAACCGCCGTTGACGCTGCCCCACCAGAGCCGGAAATTGCTGTGCTTCGATTCGCTCTTCCACAGATAGCTGCTGGCGTAAAACTCGCTGTCGGTGCCGACCGGCACCACCAGACTGCCGTAAAGCGTGTGCCACTCGCGATCACCGCGTAGCGATTCGTCACCGGCGCCGTCGCGGCCGCAATAGAAACCGCGACCGGGGCGGAACGCATATTCCATGTCATGAAAGCGGTCGCAGACCGCTTCGGTCGGATCAATGTATTCGACCAGCGTGCCGCTCAGAATCAGCAACTCGCGATCGAGAATGGCCGGGCCGGTCAGCGTTGGGTTGTCGCTGCGACTGTCGGTGTAGGAGCGGTCCTTGCCGAAAATCGGTTCCCGTTTCATGTACTCGTACGCGAAGGTCAGGTTGGCATCACCAAAATTGTGGCCGCCGACCAGCTGCAGCTTGCGCGACTCGCCACCGCCTTCCGTGGTGTCGCCAAGCCGCACGGTGGCGGTCAGACCGTCGTAGTCCTTGCGGGTAATGATGTTGACGACGCCAGCGACCGCATCCGAACCGTAAATCGACGAAGCACCACCGGACAGGATCTCGATCCGATCCACCATCGCCGCCGGGATTTGGGCCAGGTTGAAGAAATTGCTCTGGCCGTTATAGGGCTGCGGATAGTCAGCGACCCGACGGCCATTGAGCAAATAAAGGGTCAGGCCCGGACCAAAACCGCGCAGGTTCAGCGTTTCGGCATTGGGCGTGAACGAGTTGGCGTATTGCTCGCCCTGCACGGCGCCGGTTGCCTGCGACAGCGAGCGCAGTGCGTCGAACACCGTGTTGAAACCTTCCTTGTTCATGTCGTCGGCGCTGATGGTAATGACGGGACTCGGCCCTTCCAGCTCGCTGCGTTTGATGCGCGAGCCGGTGACTTCGATCCGTTCTTCCTTGTCATCAGTACTGGTGCTGGCGCTGTCGGCGGCGATGCTGACCGTCGAATTCAAGCCAGTGAAAGCGAGCAGCGCGGCGTGCACGCCGATCACGGTGGCGGAAAGTCGGGTGCTTGCGGTGCCAGTTGTCGATGATGCGACCAGAGCCGAATCTGGCGCAGCGGGGGTGAATGCCGCACGGCGGCGCTTCCATTTGCTGAGGGGCATTGGCTTTCTCCTGTTGTGATTGTTGTCGTGGCACAACGAGTCGGCAAAAAAACGATGCCGTGATCCCTGCCACGATCCCTCTCAACTTCACATTCGCGTTTCACAGGAGCAATGGAAGCGCATTCCAATGGCGATGTAATTTGCATTGTCCGAAATTGTGTCGGAGCTGTAAGCGAGTGTTTTTCGGCAGCGGCGTGCGGGCGATGTAAATAATGCACAGCATCCACCGCGCCGCCTGTGCGGATGTGGCGGTGCTGATCTGGCGTTACGCGTGCGGTGCTCGGTGCAGTGGGAAAGTCAGGCAGAAAAATGAGCGGGAATGGCCTGAGAAAAGAAGGATGGCG
Source organism: Permianibacter fluminis (assembly GCF_013179735.1). Taxonomy (NCBI): domain Bacteria; kingdom Pseudomonadati; phylum Pseudomonadota; class Gammaproteobacteria; order Pseudomonadales; family Pseudomonadaceae; genus Permianibacter; species Permianibacter fluminis. Next base: position 1,997,275 of record NZ_JABMEG010000001.1, read on the forward strand.
GAGTAGAACGGGACAAATCAGGTCGTGTCCTCACCCAGGGAGCCAGCGCGAGCCAATTGCTCCCGGGCTGGAAAATAAGGCAATTTCACGCGGCAATCGCCGCAACGGCTGACGATTGCGTTTGCTGCATCTCCGCCATCCGACCTGCAGCAGAAACCACCAAGGCCAGGGGAAACCTTGGTCACGCAGGTCATGCCGATGCAGAGGCAATATTACCGATCGGCACCGCGCAAAAGTGCCACATTCGCGTCCCGGTTTCGATGTAATTTCATTCTCGTCGGCATGCATTGAGATAACAGTTGTTTCTCAGCGCTGTTGCGATTTGCAAAACTTTTTTCCGGGAGATGTCGTCGTGTTTGTCAGAATGGAAACTGCACCTGTGGCAACAACCCATGCTGTCTTGGCGCCTCATGCAGTAGCGGCGCCTCATGCAGTACCTGCGCATCATGCTGTAGCTGCGTCGCCAGCCAACGATGCCCGTCGCAAAGACCTCGCCACGAACGGTTCGCTGCCGGCGAGCCCGCTTGGTAGCAGACCGGCGCGCGAGGGTGCAGTTCACCAGGAAAAGGGGATGCTGATCATGCGACTCGAAAGCCGATGCTGGATGCTGGGGGAATGCCTGATCGATGAAGGCCGGCAGCGGATTGATCGCAGTGGTCTTTCGCAGCCGGTCCGGTTGAAGCTGTTGGCCGTGCTGGTCTGCCTGATTGAGCGCTACCCGAGCCCGGTGTCGCCGGATGAGTTGCTGGCCGAAGTCTGGGGCCAGTACGAAACGGTGGGCCGGCAGGGCGTCGCCAATGCGGTCTGGGCGCTGCGCCGGCTGCTTGGCGACGATACCGGCGTGCCGCAATTTATCGAGACCATCCCCCGGCGCGGCTACCGTCTGCTGAGGCCAGCCCAGCCGCTGGAGCGGCAATGGCCCCAGATTGAGAAAGTAACTGCCTGACAATTCAAAAGCTTAGCCTTTCGACCCGGAGTTTTGGTTTGCCGCCAGCCGGGCCGATTTGCTAGAATTTGCCCCCGTCCTGAGCCTGCTCCCGCAGGCTTCCCCTATTCTTCCTGTTTACTTTCGACTGCGAGCGGCCTGCAGCCATGACGCGTTTTATTTTTGTGACGGGCGGCGTCGTGTCGTCCCTGGGTAAAGGTATTGCCTCGGCGAGCCTTGCCGCCATTCTCGAAGCCCGTGGCCTGAAGGTCACGATGCTGAAGCTGGACCCTTATATCAACGTCGATCCGGGCACTATGAGCCCGTTCCAGCACGGCGAAGTCTATGTGACCGACGACGGCGCCGAGACCGACCTCGACCTCGGCCATTACGAGCGCTTCATCCGCACCCGGCTGTCGCGCAAGAACAGCTGCACCACCGGCAAGATCTACGCCGAAGTGCTGCGCCGCGAGCGCCGTGGCGACTATCTGGGCGCCACCGTCCAGGTCATTCCGCACATTACTGACGCCATCAAGCAGCAGATCCTCGCCGCCGGCGAAGGCTATGACGTACTGATCACCGAGATTGGCGGCACCGTTGGCGACATCGAGTCGCTGCCGTTCCTCGAAGCCATTCGCCAGCTCGGTTTCGAGCTCGGCCGCGAGCGCGCCGCGTTCATGCACCTGACGCTGCTGCCTTATATTGCAACCGCCGGCGAGCTGAAGACCAAGCCGACCCAGCACTCGGTAAAAGAGCTGCGTTCGCTCGGCATCCAGCCGGACATCCTGATCTGCCGTTCCGACCGCACGTTGCCGGCCTCCGAGCGCGGCAAGATCGCGCTGTTCACCAATGTCGATGAAAAAGCCGTCATCTCGTTGAAGGACGTCGACAGCATTTACCGCATTCCGGCCGTGCTGCACGCCCAAGGTTTGGATGAACTGATCGTTCAGCGCTTCAAGCTCGACGCCAAACCGGCCGATCTGGCCGAATGGGAAAAAGTGCTGTACGCGCAGGCCAATCCGAAAGGCGAAGTCAGCATCGCTTTCGTCGGTAAATACGTGCATTTGACCGAGGCTTACAAATCGCTGACCGAGTCGCTGAAGCATGCCGGTCTGCATGCTCGCAACACGGTCAACATCCATTACATCGATTCGGAAGAAGTCGATCGCAATGGCACCGATATTCTGAAAGGTGCCGATGCCATTCTGGTGCCAGGCGGTTTCGGCGAGCGCGGCATCGAAGGCAAGATCAAGGCCGCCCAATACGCTCGTGAGAACAAGATTCCTTACCTTGGCATCTGCCTTGGCATGCAGGTGGCGGTGATCGAATACGCCCGTCATGTCGCCAATCTGGCCGGTGCCCATTCGACCGAGTTCAACAAGGAATCGCCGTATCCGGTCGTTGCCATGATCACCGAATGGCGCGATGCCGACGGTTCGGTTCAGCAACGCAGTGAAGGCAGCGACATGGGCGGCACCATGCGGCTTGGCGCCCAGAAATGCTGGCTGGAGCCGGGCACGCTGGCGCGCGAAGTGTACGGCGCGGACTCCGTGATGGAACGGCATCGCCATCGCTACGAAGTGAACAACGTGCTGTTGCCCAAGCTGACCGACGCCGGCCTGAAAATCAGCGGTCGTTCGGAAGACAAGAGTCTGGTCGAAATGGTCGAGCTGCCAAACCATCCGTGGTTCCTGGCCTGCCAATTCCATCCGGAATTTACTTCGACGCCGCGCGATGGTCATCCGCTGTTCACCGCGTTTGTCACGGCGGCAGCGCAACACCGCGATACCGTCAAAAAATAAGCTGAGGTCCCCTCCCGCAGGGGACCCGACCAGGAGCGTTTGATCGCATGAGTCAGAAGATTGTTCAGGTTGGCAAGATCCGGATTGGCAATGAGTTGCCGTTCGTGCTGTTCGGCGGCATGAATGTGCTGGAATCCCGCGACATGGCGCTGCAAGTTTGCGAGGCCTATGTCAAAGCGACCCAGAAGCTCGGCATTCCGTATGTGTTCAAAGCCAGCTTCGACAAGGCCAATCGCTCATCGGTCAACTCCTATCGGGGGCCGGGTCTGGACGAAGGCTTGAAGATTTTTCAGGAAATCAAACAGACTTTCGGCGTGCCGGTGATCACCGATGTGCACGAGCCGCAGCAGGCGGCGCCGGTTGCTGAAGTCGCCGACATCATCCAGTTGCCGGCTTTTTTGTCGCGGCAAACCGATCTGGTTGTCGCCATGGCCAAGACCAAAGCGGTCATCAATATCAAGAAAGCGCAATTTCTGGCACCGCAGGAAATGCGCCATATCCTGAAAAAATGTCAGGAAGCCGGCAACGACGAGTTGATCCTGTGCGAGCGCGGCTCCAGTTTCGGCTACAACAATCTGGTCGTTGACATGCTCGGCTTCGGCATCATGAAGCAATTTCATTACCCGGTATTTTTTGACGTGACACACTCGCTGCAAATGCCGGGCGGGCTTGCCGAAGCCGCCGGCGGTCGTCGGGCGCAAGTGTCCGAACTGGCTCGCGCCGGCATGGCCACCGGTCTCGCCGGTCTGTTCCTCGAAGCACATCCGGACCCGGACCACGCCAAATGCGATGGCCCCTGCGCACTGCGCCTGAACAAGCTCGAACAATTTCTGACGCAGGTGAAAGCGATTGACGATCTGGTCAAATCGTTTCCGCCGATCGAAACGGCTTGACGCTTAACCGGCCGTAGGGTGGTTCAAGCGTAGCGGAACCACCTGTTTTGCAGCGGCGGATCCGCTCTGCTTGATCCGCCCTATCGGGAAAGCGATTCTGGTGTCGCCACATTCGTTTGTTGGTTTGAGATTTTCTCTGAGTTGAAACAGCAAGGACCCGTCATGGCAACTATCAAGCACATTATCGGCCGCGAAATCATGGACTCGCGCGGCAACCCGACTGTTGAAGCCGAAGTCATTCTGGACAATGGCATTCGTGCCTTGGCCTGTTCGCCGAGCGGCGCCTCGACCGGCTCGCGCGAAGCACTGGAGCTGCGCGACGGTGACAAGAGCCGTTACCTCGGCAAAGGTGTGCTGAAAGCCGTTGGCCACGTCAACAACGAACTGCGCAGCGCGCTGATCGGCAAGGACGTGACCCAGCAAGCCGCGCTTGACGAGCTGATGATCAAACTGGATGGCACTGACAACAAGGCCAACTTTGGCGCCAACTCGATTCTGGCGGTGTCGCTGGCAATAGCCAAGGCGGCGGCGCAGAGCAAAGGTCAGGGGCTCTATCAATATTTGAACAAGAGCGGCGAATTCATCATGCCGGTGCCGATGATGAACATCATCAACGGCGGCGCTCACGCCGATAACAACGTCGATGTCCAAGAGTTCATGATTCTGCCGGTCGGAGCGCCGAGTTTTGCCGAAGCACTGCGTTACGGTGCCGAAGTGTTCCATGCACTGAAGGCCGTGTTGAAAGCCCGCAAGCTGAATACCGCCGTCGGTGATGAAGGCGGTTTCGCGCCGGATTTGAAATCGAACGAAGAAGCGATGCAGTGCATTGCTACCGCAATCGAGAAAGCCGGCTTCAAGATGGGCAAGGACATTTACCTCGGTCTCGATGTTGCCAGTTCGGAGTTCTACAAAGAGGGTTACTACCACCTCGAAGGCGAAGGCAAGTCGTTCAGCTCGGCCGAGTTTGCCGACTTCCTGGCCGGCTGGTGCAAGCAGTACCCGATCATCAGCATTGAAGACGGCATGGACGAGAGCGACTGGGGCGGTTGGAAACAACTGACCGACAAACTCGGCAAAGACATTCAATTGGTTGGCGACGATCTGTTTGTCACCAACACCAAGATCCTGAAAGAAGGTATCGACAAGGGCATTGCCAACTCGATCCTGATCAAGGTCAACCAAATCGGCACCTTGACCGAAACCATTGCCGCGATCGAGATGGCGCACAAGGCCGGTTACACCTCGGTGGCTTCGCATCGGTCCGGCGAAACCGAAGACGTGACGATTGCCGATTTGGCGGTAGCCACCGGCTGCGGTCAAATCAAAACCGGTTCGCTGTGCCGCTCGGATCGCATTGCCAAGTACAACCAACTGCTGCGCATCGAAGGCGAGCTCGGCAGCAAGGCCGTATACGCCGGCAAGCGGGCGTTTTCGCGCCTGAAGTGAGCGACAGTGATGACATGAAAAGCCCGCGCCTGCGGGCTTTTCATTATCCACCGGTTTGATACGACCAACCGGAACAAAAAAAGAGAAACGAGCCGTGAAACCGAATGCAATGATGTTGTCGGCCGCGCAGTGGCGTGCCGGCTGGCCGCTCTGGTTGTGGTTGTTGATTACGGCGGCGCTGTTGCTGTGGCCGGATGCAGTCAGCGAATTGCGCTATCAGCGCCCGGACGTCAACGCGGGAGCCTGGTGGCGGTTGTTCACCGCCAATCTGGTGCACAGCAACGGTTGGCATTGGCTGCTCAATGCCGCCAGCGTGGTGTTCCAATACTGGTTGTTTCAGGGCCTTGGCTCGCGGGCGAAATGGTGGCTGGTGGCCGCGTTTTGCACGGTTTGCAATGTGCTCGGGATGCACCTGTTTTCGCCGGGCGTGGCTTGGTACGTCGGCATGTCCGGCGCGTTGTACGGTATTGCAGTGTTCGGTGGTTTGCTGCTGCTGGCCAATCGGGAATGGCTGGTTGGCGGTGTGCTGAGTGCGTATTTGCTGGGCCGAATTTTGTATGAACAACTGGGTGGCCATACCGAAGAGCTGGCGGAATTGATCGCCGCGCCGGTTGCGGTCGATGCCCATCTCTGGGGGTTGAGCTGTGGTTATCTGCTCGGTGCGTTGCTGATTGGTATACCGCTGTTGCGTCGGCGCTCAGGCGCGACCCAGTAAGCGTTTCAGCCACGGCGGCAGCGGCCGATCACCGCGCCGCCGGACCGGAAGATCCGGGTGGCCGGCATTGAATGCCAGGGTGATTCGGTCACCGTCACCGGTATAGGGTTCGACCCGGTGACCGAGCCAACTCGGAAATACCACCAGCATGCCATCCTGCGGTGTCACCGGGTATTCGTGGTCGCGCCAGCCCACCTCGCAGTCGACGAAATGCGGCACGCTTTGCTGGTTGATGAACACCGTGCGACCGCCGGCCTGATTGCCACCCGTGCGCACGTAGTAAAACGATGAACCGATCTGGCCGCTGCGGAAATGATCGTGCGCGCGGTTGTAATGACCGGGCCGATTCACGTTGGCCCACAGCGCAAACCACCACATCGCCGGGTCCGGGCGCGTGTGCAAGGCAAACGTCAGCATGGCCCAGTCACTGAGCACGGCGCGGGATTGCGCCAGAAATGCCTGAATGGCCGGTGCCGGATTGTTCTGCAGATCCTTTGCCGATTGCCAGCCGCCGACATTGCTGCGCTGCACGCTTGGCTGTTGCTGATAAAGGCTCTGCACCAATGCGATTAGCTCATGGTTGAGTCGCTCGGTATCCGCCAGTGGCTGACAAAAAACCGGGGTCGGGAACAGCGATAGCGGCGGCGCTGCCGACGACTGGGCAGTATCCATCGGTGACATCATCCATGGTCGGCGTCGGGTTGCGCCGTCTGCCACTATCCTAGCAAAGCACTGGCTTGGCCGAATGCTGCTCCGGCAAATGACTGGTTCTTCAATACATGATTTTGGAAAAGCAGCGGACCGGCAAAACAGCGGCTGGCTGAAACGCCAAATGGGTAAAACCCTGCAAACCGGAACGGTAGGCAAAGCCCGGATGTTTCTGCGATACTTTGCCCGGCCTTGAGCTGCCTCGACCGCTGTGGTGCGGGCTGCTGGCGATTACCAAACTGATTCCACGACGACCCGGATGTCCGCAATGAAAGTCTTGGCGATAGTGTTCCTGTTGGTTTGCTGTGCGCTGCAGGGCCGGCTCTGGCATGGCGCGGGCAGTCTGGCTGAATTGAACGATCTGCATGATCAGATCGCTCGCCAGCAGCTGGAAAACGATCGGCTGCGCGAGCGCAACGCCCTGCTGCAGACCGATGTCCAGGATCTGAAATCCGGCCTCGACGGTATTGAAGAGCGGGCTCGCCATGAGCTCGGTCTGGTCAAGAAAGGCGAGATTTTCTATCGCATCGTCAAGGAATCCTAAGGGCCTGCCGTGTTGAATTCGACAGTGATGACAGGCCCGGCAGCATGGGCGGTCATCCCGGCCGCCGGCTCCGGCAGCCGTCTCGGCGCTGACCGTCCCAAGCAATATCTCGACCTACTCGGCCACAGTGTGCTCTGGCATACCGTCCAGCAATTTCAATCCGATTCGCGTTTTGCCGGGGTGATGTTGGCCTTGGCCGCCGACGACGCACATTTTCCGCAATCCGATGTCGCGACCACGCCGGTACTGACTTGCGTCGGCGGCGCGACCCGACAGGCGTCGGTGTTTGCGGCGCTGCAGGCGCTGGCCGGCAAGGCGCAAGCGGACGACTGGATTTTTGTTCACGATGCCGCCCGGCCACTGTTGCTGCGCTCCGATCTCGATCAGCTGTTTGCTGTTCTGGCGCAGGAAAATGTCGGTGCGCTGTTGGGTGCGCCAGTTGCCGACACACTAAAGCGCCGTGATCCGCACGGCCGCGTCACCGGCACGGTTGATCGCGACGGACTTTGGCGGGCGCTGACGCCACAAGTCTTTCGCTACCGGATTTTGCATGCAGCCTTGCAGCAGGCTGAACAAGCTGGTGTGGTCCACACCGACGATACCGCAGCGGTCGAACAGCTCGGTCTGTTTGCGACGATGCTACGTGGCCGCGATGACAATCTGAAAATCACCCAGGGTCAGGATCTGGCCATGGCCGAACAAATTCTGCGCGAGCAGCGCGAGCAAGGCTTGCGCTAATTCATTTTGTTGGGAGTATGTTGGTGCAAATCGGTTTTCACACGCAGTCTGCCGGCATCATCACTGCCATTGTTTTTGTCGTGATGGTCCTGCCAGTTTATATTGCTGCGAAATTCTTCAACGCTGAACGCGCGACCATCGGCTGGTCGGCATTGGCCGTGCCGGTTGCATCGGCAGGGGCGTGGCTGGGCTATCAATTGCTGGGGCCATTTTTTGGCTTTCTGACCGGCTTCATTGGCATGGCGGTCGGGTTCTGGTTGGTGCTCAAGCCCAGTTTCGGCGGCGCCTTTGGTCTGAGCTTGTTTGCCTTCGTGTTGCAAATAGCGGTCATCCAGTTGCTGCTCAAATTTTTTGCGGCCTGAGGAACAGATTGTCATGACAATTCGAATCGGCCACGGCTACGACGTGCACAAATTCGGCGGTGACAAGCCGCTGATCCTCGCTGGGGTGACGATTCCGGGCGCGCAAGGGGTGCTGGCGCATTCGGATGGTGACGTCGTGCTGCATGCCGTCTGTGATGCGCTATTGGGAGCGGCAGCGCTCGGCGATATCGGCGAACATTTTCCCGATACCGATGAGCGCTGGCGCGGCGCCAGCAGCCGGGCGCTGCTGGCACATTGCCTGAAGCTGGCGGCGGAGCGGGGGCTGAGACCGGACAATGTCGATGTCACCGTTATTGCTCAGGTGCCGCGGCTTGGTCCGCACAAACAGACCATGCGCGCGCAGCTGGCTGCCGATCTGGGCTTGCCGGAAACGGCGGTCAACCTGAAAGCGACCACCACGGAAGGGCTGGGTTATATCGGCCGCAAGGAAGGCATCGCCGTGCATGCCGTGGCACTGCTGTCTGGTTAATCGGCGAATTGCCGATGTTTTGGCCAGCGCCGCGTGCGCCGGCGGAAAGAAAACTGCACGGTTGCTGATCGGCCCGGTAACATAGCTCGCCAGCTGCCTGAAGCGGCGGACTGCCACGCGGTGACGCGTCAGCCTGCGGTTGGTGTTGTCTGGCATTGACCAGACCCGAAATTCGCTATCGCTAAAACAAGAACTGAAACGCATGCGTTTTTTGCTCAGCAATGATGATGGTTATTTTGCGCCCGGCCTGAAAGCCTTGGCTCAGGCGCTTGCCCAGGCCTTTGCCCCGCACTGCGACTTGACGGTAGTCGCGCCGGATCGCAACCGCAGTGGCGCCAGCAATTCGCTGACGCTGGATGCGCCCATTCGTTATCACCTGACGGTTGAAGGTTATTTCGCGGTCACCGGCACGCCGACCGATTGCGTGCACCTGGCAACCCATCGATTAATGCCGCAACCGCCTGATATCGTCATCGCCGGCATCAACAATGGCGCCAATCTGGGCGACGACACGATGTATTCCGGCACCGTTGCCGCCGCGCTCGAAGGTCGGCATCTCGGTTATCCGGCCATTGCCATGTCGCTGCTCGGCGCCGACTGCGTGCACTACGAAACCGCAGCCGCGGTGGCGGTGCAGCTGGTGCGCAATCTGCACAACCATCCGCTTGAACCCAATCGCATCCTGAACGTCAATGTGCCGGACCTGCCGCTCAGCGAACTCAAAGGCTTCAAGGTGACTCGGCTGGGTCATCGTCATCGCGCCAACACCATAATTCCTGCCCACGATCCGAAAGGCCGCGACGTTTATTGGATTGGTCCGCCAGCCAAAGGCGACGATGCCGGCGAGGGCACCGATTTTCATGCGGTCGACAACGGTTATGTCTCGGTCACACCGCTGCATGTCGACATGACCGCGCACAGCAGCCTGCCGAAGCTCACCGAATGGATTGGAGGACTGGCGCCATGAATGGCAGCAATTTGCGTGGCATCGGCATGACCTCCGATCGCACCCGAACCCGGCTGGTGCAGCGGCTGCAGGAAGAGGGCATCCGCAACACGATGGTGTTGGCGGTGATGGCTGGCGTGCCGCGGCATATCTTTGTCGATGAAGGGATCGCCCATCGCGCCTACGAAGACACCGCGCTGCCGATTGGCCGTGGCCAGACCATTTCGCAACCGTTCATCGTCGCCAAGATGACCGAGATTCTGCTTGATGCCGGACCGCTGAAAAACGTCCTCGAAATTGGCACCGGTTGCGGTTACCAGACCGCCGTGCTGGCGCAGCTGGTCGAGCAGGTGTACACCATCGAGCGCATTGACGAGTTGCAGCAACAGGCGCAGGCGCGGCTAAGTGCGCTGCAGCTGGACAATATCGAATACCGCCACGGTGACGGTTTTCAAGGCTGGAAAGAAAAAGGCCCGTTCGATGGCATCATCGTCACTGCGGCGCCGCTGGCGATTCCGCCGGCGCTGGTCGCGCAGCTGGCCGATGGTGGCCGGTTGGTGGTGCCAGTCGGCCAAGCCAATGGCAGCCAGAATCTGATGCTGATTGAGAAGCGTGGCGATCAGCTGCAAAGTGCCATCATGGACAAGGTTCGTTTTGTGCCGCTACAGCCCGGCCCCACTGAGTAAGTAACCAGAACTGATGCAGGCATTCCGCAAACCGGTCGCAATTACAGTTTTTGCTGGTGTCGCCACACTGCTGGCCGGCTGTCTGCCGCCGCCAATGGCGCCGTTCGAGTCCCGGTTGATCGCTCAGGAGCAGGCGATTGACCGTGGCTACCATGTTGTCGCGGCCGGCGAGACGCTCTACTCCATTGCCTTTGCCTATGATTTGGACTTCCGGACGCTCGCACGCTGGAATGGCGTCGATACCGATTATCGGATTTTTCCCGGTCAGCGCTTAAAATTGTCCGGGCCGAAGCTGCCAATTGGGACCTACGAACGTCAAAGTTCTGACGAAAACGTCAAAATATCGACGGCAGAACCGCCTCCGAAGGCGGTCGAATTGCCATCTGTACGGCCATCCAACAGCAGTACCAATCCCCCGAAAGCCTCGCCGACAGCGCCGATTTCGGCGGCCAAACCCGGCACGAACAAGCCACTTGCCGATGTACAAAAAGATACAAAAACTCCGGTAAATCCCCAAGAAAATCGTACCAGTCCCGGTGTCGCCAACGGTCCGATAAAATGGTCCTGGCCAGCCCCAGGCAAGCTGTTGGCTGGCTTCTCGGCGAGCCCGACCGGTAACAAAGGCGTGAATATTGCAGGCCATTCCGGTGAACCGGTCAAAGCGGCGGCTTCTGGTCGCGTCGTCTATGCGGGAAATGGCTTGCGGGGTTTTGGGCAGCTGGTTATTGTCAAACACGACGATGACTTTTTGAGCGCCTACGCGCACAACAGCCGTTTGCACGTCAAAGAGAACGACTCAGTTAAAGCTGGCCAGTTGATTGCCGATATAGGTTCTACTGGTACGGATGTCGAGCAGTTGCATTTCGAGATCCGTTATCAGGGCCAACCGGTGGATCCACTCAAGCATTTGCCCAAGCGCTGAAAGCATAAGCAGCAGCGGGGCCGATGCCGGAGGGTGAGCGGACCCGAACCATAACAAAGCCGAACACCGGCACTTTGTGGAGAGGCTGCCATGAATGAGCAGTGGGATAACGAGTTGTTGTTGGAAGAAGAGCTCGAGCAAGAAATCGCTGAAGAACTCGCCGAAGAAGATACTCTCCCCCGACTTGCCGAGCGCGAAGCGCCTGCGGCAAACCCGCATTACGAACTCGCCGACGATGAAAAAATCATGGATGCCACCCAGCTTTACCTGGGTGAAATCGGCATCGCCGCGCTACTGACCCCGCAAGAAGAAGTCTACTTTGCCCGCAAGTCGCAACGTGGCTGCCTGAAATCCAAACAACGGATGATCGAGAGCAACCTGCGCTTGGTGGTCAAGATTGCCCGCCGCTACAACGGCCGCGGCCTGCCGCTGTTGGATCTCATTGAAGAAGGCAATCTGGGTTTGATCCGCGCGGTCGAGAAATTCGATCCGGAACGTGGTTTCCGTTTTTCGACCTACGCCACCTGGTGGATACGCCAGACCGTGGAACGGGCGCTGATGAACCAGACCCGGACCATTCGCCTGCCGATCCATGTGGTTAAGGAACTCAACGTTTATTTGCGGGCCGCCCGTGAACTGGCGCAAAAGCTGGATCATGAGCCGACCGCCGAAGAAATTGCCGAGAAGCTGGGCAAACCGGTCGAAGATGTCTCGCGCATGCTCGGCCTCAACGAGCGCATCAGCTCCATCGACACACCGATCGGCGTGGACGGTGATCGTTCGCTGCTCGATACCATTGCTGATGATGCTGGCGCCGAACCAGTGGCCATTCTCGAAGACAATGATCTGAAATCGAACATCGAGAAGTGGCTGAACATGCTGACCGACAAGCAGCGCGAAGTGCTGGCGCGCCGGTTTGGCCTGCTGCACTTTGAACCGCAAACACTGGAAGAAGTTGGCAATGAAATCGGCCTGACCCGCGAGCGGGTGCGGCAGATTCAGGTTGAAGCGCTACGCCGCCTGCGCGAGATTCTGCGCGAGCAGAACCTGTCGATGGATGCGTTGTTTGAGTAATCTTTTGAGTAGCCGTTGCTGCCGATAGCGTTGGCAGCAATAAGGCAAATAGAACAAATAATAAGCCCCGCTTAGTGCGGGGCTTTTTATTTTCGATCAGCGGGCGACTGAGCTCAATCCAGATACACCGCATCAAGATAAACCACCGTGCCGTCAGCCGGCAGACCCTGATAGAACAAGCGCAGCGCGGCAAGCTGGCCAAGGTCAAGCTTGCGGTCGCGAGGGCCGCTGGCAATTCGGTTGATCGGCAACTGGACATCAGTCCAGCCGGGACCGGCAGCAAAGTTGTAATTGAAACGGTCATGATAGGGCTGCTCGCCCAGTTCATGTTTGCGATCATGGATCCGCAGCGACAATGGCAGCGTGTCGTTGCCGGGATTGAACACCGACAGATGCAGCGTTTTGTAGGCGCTCCAGTCGGTCGGGAAATGTCGCAGCGTTGTGCCAGAGTAAAGCTGGGTGGGAAACACAATTTTCAGCGAATGGCGACCGTCCCGAGCTTGTTCCGCACTGCGTTTGCCAAGTGACCAGTTGCTGCTGTCGATGATGCTTTCAAAATCGGACAGCATCGGAAAATTGTGTTTGATGTGATAGTCGGCCCATAGCAGCACACCGGGCTGGATCAGCAATGACGCGGCTATTGCAAACACAATGCCGCGTAGCATTTTTTTCCAGCCGGCGCCGACATAACGTGAGCTGGCGAGCCAGAGCGTTGCCAAGCCGATACCGACGCTGTCGGTGATGACATCGCCGAGGCTGGGTTCCCGATTGGTCAGGGACTGCAGCAATTCCGTGCCGATGGCAAAGACCACCAACGGCGGAAGCAGCAGCTGCAGCCAGACCGCGGCGCGGCGTGGATGCCGCTTCAGCACCGAGTGATCAAAAATCACGGTCAGCAGGAAGAACAGCGGCAAGTGCGCCAGATCCCACAGCGCGGCCGCAGCGCGATTGGGTAGCGCGATCTTGTCCTGTACCAGCAGTAAATAGAGTGCGACCAGTAGACTGGCGACCAGCAGGGTCAGGCGGTGGCGGCGGGCATGCAGCATTGGCATCCTTGCTCGTGTACGACCATCATCACAACTGACATTGTCAGCTGCGTTTTACGGCGCCTGCGCGTCGATTCGCAAGGCGTGGATATCCGTTTCCATCAGCTCAGCCAACGCAGCATAGACCAGCCGGTGTCGCGCCAGCGGCAATTTGCCGCGAAATTGTTCACTGACAATGCGGACGGCGAAATGGCCTTTGCCGGTCAGTGCCCCGGCATGACCGGCGTGCAAATGGCTTTCATCAAGCAACTCAAATTCTGTTGGTGCCAGCGCGGCGCGCAAACGCTGTTCGATTTCAATCAGACGGGCACGATTATCAATCATTTCGGACTCGGCTAAGTACTGTTGTGGCAGTCGTGCTCTGTTAAGGACCGCTTACGGCAAGACTTTCTTGAACGGCTTGACCGTGACCTTGGCATAGACGCCGGCTGCGACGTAGGGATCGCTGTCGGCGAATGCCTGGGCGTCGGCCAGTGAGGCAAATTCCGCAACAATCAGCGAACCGGTAAAACCAGCCGGGCCCGGATCATTGCTGTCGACCGCCGGAAACGGACCGGCCAGCAGCAAACGGCCCTGATCACGCAGTTGCTGCAAACGGGCCAGATGCTCGCCGCGTGCGGCCAAGCGCTTGTCCAGCGTGCCCGGTACATCTTCACCGATCAATGCGTAAAACATCTCATCACTCCTTCGGTTGCGGGCTGTCGCTATCCGCTTCCTGTGGCATGAAGCGATACAGCGCGTAACCGGTGTAAACAAACAACAGAATCTGCAGCACGGTGATGCCCCAGACTTTGAAATTGACCCAGGTATCGAGCGGATAATGGAACGCGACGTAAAGATTGGCACCGCCAATCAACGCCGACACAACGCCCCAAATGAGGTCGACCTGCATCCAGACCTTGGCAGGTACCGGCAGCGTCTGTTCGTTCATCGATTCAAACAAGGCTTTCAGCGGTGAGCGGCGAATGGTGGCACCGGCGATAAACACCACGGCGAGCAACCAGAAAAACACCGTGACTTTCCACTTGATGAAACGGTCATCGTGCAGGATCAGCGTCAGGCCGCCAAACAGCAGCGCAATCGCCAGGCCGATCAGATGCAATTTTTGCCATTTGCCGCTCAGCAGGCGATTGCCCACCGTTTGAATGGTGGTGGCAATCATCAACACGGCGACAGCGGTATAAATGTCCGCCATTTTGTAGCTGACAAAAAACGCCAGCAGCGGGAAAAAATCGAGCAGGAACTTCAACATGGTAAACTGGACATCAGTCGCGCGTGACGGGCCGCCATCTTACCGGTTGGCTGGCGTCAGCGTCACCTGAGCCGGTGTGTAGCCAGCTCAACGCACTGGCTTCGGCCAACCGGCCTGCCGCATTGGAATCACCCATGTACGACTTGCACTGCCACAGCCACTGTTCAGACGGCGCGCTGGCGCCGACGGCGCTGGTGGCGCGTGCGGCTGAGCGCGGCGTCCGGGTGCTGGCCGTGTCGGACCATGATTCACTGCAGGGGCTGGCGGAAGCGGGAGCGGCGGCGACGCAGCACGGCCTGACGCTGGTGCCAGCAGTCGAAATTTCCTGTGGCTGGCAGAAACTCGAGATTCATGTGGTCGGGCTGGCGGTTGACCCGCAGCACGACGGCTTGCGGGCGGGGCTGGCGGCCCAGCAGCAGCGGCGCTGGGCTCGCGCCGAGGCTATCAGTGCCCGGCTGGAAGAAGACGGTGTGGCCGGTGTGTTGACCGAGCTCAAGCAGCGCTTTCCGGTGGCGGCACCGACCCGTTCGCATTTTGCCCAGTTGCTGGTGGCGCGCGGTTTGGTCCGCGATAACGATCGCGCTTTTGCCCGTTATCTGGGGCGCAAGGGCTCGTCTTACGTGGCCGCCGAATGGTGCTCGCTGGCCGAAGGCGTGGGCTGGATACGCGCAGCTGGCGGTGTGCCGGTGTTGGCGCATCCGGGCCGCTATGGATTGTCAGGCAGCGCGCTGGATCGCTTGCTCGACGAGTTTGTTGCTGCTGGCGGTCAGGCGATGGAGCTTTCCTACCCGCAACTGTTTCCGAAAGAAGCGCAGCGGTTGGCGCGCTCGGCGCGCGCGCGCGGTTTGTGGGCCAGTCAGGGCAGCGATTTTCACAGCCCCGATCAGCACTGGACCGAGCTCGGCAAAATGCCGCCGCAGCCACCCGATGTGATCACCGTTTGGCAGGCGCGGCCGGAATTATTCGGCCTGCCATCCGCTACCCTCAACAAGGTCGATATTTTGAACAAGGACGGCAACATGGCGCCGGACGCGCAAGCATGAGTCGCATCGTACAAATCCATCCCGTCGATCCCCAGCCGCGCCTGATTCAACAGGTGGTCGCGTTGCTGAAATCCGGCGGCGTCATTGTGTATCCCACCGACACCGGTTACGCGTTTGGCTGGGCGCTCGGCGACAAGGCCGCGACTGATCGAGTCCGGCGCATGCGCAGGCTCGACGAGCAGCACCATTTCACGCTGGTCTGCCGCGATCTGTCCGAGCTTGCCACCTACGCCAAAGTCGAAGACCCCGCCTATCGGGTTCTGCGGGCGCACACGCCGGGGCCGTACACGTTTATCCTGCGCGCGACCAAGGATGTGCCGCGACGATTGGTCCATGAAAAACGCAAGACCATCGGCCTGCGGGTGCCGGACAACAAAATCGCTCAGGCCTTGCTGAAAGAAATGGCGGAGCCCATTCAAAGCACCAGTCTGGTGTTGCCGGATGCCGGCGAATTGGGCGCTGATCCGCAGGATATTTTCGATGCCGTCGGCAATCAGGTGGACGTGGTGATCGATGGCGGTTTCTGCGGCAACGACATGACCACGGTGGTCGATTTGACCGATGGCGTGCCGGTGTTGGTGCGCCGTGGCGCCGGTGACAGCACGGCGTTTGAGTAGCCGCTAATCGGTTGCGATTGCAGCTGAATGTGCCGCGCTTACATGACCAGCATCAGCAGCAAGGTGGTCGCCGTCAGTGACAGCGTTGCCAGCAAAATCGGTCGACGCAATTGCGCGGTGGCGAGCACCAGCACGAGTCCGGCTTTGGTCCAGGTATTGGTCAGCGTGGCGAGTAAAATGCCGTGACTGGCTGTGCGAATATCACCACCATCGCGGATCATGCTGGCCAGCGACAGCGTGATCGAATCCACTTCAGCAAAGCCGGCGAGCGCCGCCACACCATACAAGGTTTCCGACGGCAGGTAATGCTGACTCAGTTTCACCACGAACAGCACGGCGGTGAAAAACAACGCGAACTGCGTTGCCGAGACCAGACTGAACGGATTTGTTACTGGTAGCTGATGGCCGTTGTTAACCAGTCCGTTATGAAGCAGTCCGCTTTGTGTCTGACCATCATGAGCCAGTCCGTTGTGATCCCGGCTATTGCGCTGCCAGCCATAGCCCGCCAGAACCGCGCAGACAAACGCCAGCGCCAGCAGCGGCCCGCCGATGCGCCAGACCAGCGGCGGATGCACCACGGCCACTTCAATCAGCACCCGCGCATACATCACCAGCCAGGCAATCAAGACGCCGGTGGCGAGCATTCGGCTGGTTTCAACCTGCTCGTGACTGCGCCGGGCAAAACTCAGCGTGACCGCAGTTGAGGAGACCAAGCCACCGCTCAGGGCGGTCAGCGCGATGCCGCGTTCGGAGCCGAGCCAGCGCATCGCGACGTAACCGACCAACGACAGCGCCGAGATGATGATCACCAGTGACCAGAGCTGGAACGGATTGAACGCACCCCAGGGATCGAGCGTGCGATTCGGGATCAGCGGCAGCACGATGAACGTGGCAATCAGCAGTTTCAGCCCGGCATAAATGTCATCGGTATCGATTTTCCGGACCAGGCCGTGCATTGGCTCCCGGAACGCCAGAATCGCCGATGTGGTAATGGCCAGCGCAACGGCCAGTTCGGCATGGCCATACAGGGTAACGGCGCCAAGCAGGAAGACGGTCAAGGCGGCGATGGACGTGGTGATGCCGGCGCGCTCAGGGCTGGTGTCGCCGGTCGCGATGGCAGTCTGGCCGTTGGCGCTGCGGCGGCTCAGCGGGCCGATCACCAGGGCCAAAGCCAGCAAAACCGCCGCCACCAGCCAGGGCGCCGCCAGTTGCTGACCAAGCCAGGCCGCCAGCGCCCCGGTCTCGGCGATCAGCATGAAGCTGCGCAGGCCGGCGGCGCCATGGCCGCTGCGTTCGCGGTGTTTCTCCCGCTCGACCCCGACCAGGGCGCCGATGGCCAGGGCAATGGCAAAGTCGCGAACCAGCACGATATCGGCACTGAGCTCCATGCGGAACGGCTCCAAGTGATTGATTGGCCGAGACTTCCTTTCAGGCTAGCAGCTTTTGCCGGGGATTTGGCCGGCGCCGGCCCATGGCAATCAATCCGGCAAAGCCCTGCGATCTGGCCGCCTATGGCCGGCCATGCTCGCTATAATGCCCGGTCCCGGCCGGACCGCCGGCCGCCGCAGTCGCCAAGACCTCGAATACCGACTGCCGCTGGCGCCGACCGAAGCCACGACTGACTCAAGTCGTTGGCGCCAGTTTTTGGCACAAGCCTAACCATAACAGGAGCAAATCTTGTCGACTTCCGGCAACTCCCGCGTGCTTTCCGGCATGCGGCCGACCGGCCGCCTGCATCTGGGCCACTACCACGGCGTGCTCAAGAACTGGGCGCAGCTGCAGCACGAGTACGAATGCTTTTTCTTTATCGCCGACTGGCATGCGCTGACCACCGGTTATGACGACACCGCCGGCATTGAAAACAATTGCTGGGAAATGGTCATCGACTGGCTCGCCGCCGGGGTCAATCCGGGCGCCGCGACCTTGTTTATCCAGTCGCAGGTAATCGAACACGCCGAGCTGCATTTGCTGCTGTCGATGGTGACGCCGCTCGGCTGGCTGGAGCGGGTGCCGACTTTCAAGGAGCAGCAGGAAAAGCTGGCCGACAAAGATCTGCAAACCTACGGCTTCCTCGGTTATCCGCTGCTGCAAAGCGCCGATATCCTGATTTACAAAGCCGCGCATGTGCCGGTTGGTGCCGATCAGGTCCCGCACGTGGAAATTACTCGCGAGATCGCCCGTCGCTTCAACCACATTTACGGCAAGGAGCCGGGCTTTGAAGAAAAAGCCGAAGCGGCAATCAAGAAACTCGGCAAGAAAAACGCCAAGTTGTATAACGACCTGCGCCGCCGCTACACCCAGGATGGTGATGGCGAAGCACTCGCCACTGCGCGCGCCCTGATCGAAGATCAATCCGGCATTTCACTCGGCGATCGCGAGCGTCTGCTGGGCTTTCTCGAGGGCGGGGGCAAGATCATTCTGCCGGAGCCGCATGCGCTGCTGACCCCGGTGTCGAAAATGCCCGGACTCGACGGTCAGAAAATGTCGAAGTCCTACAACAACACGATTGCGCTGCGCGAAGACGCAAAAGACATCGAAACCAAAATCAAGCGCATGCCGACCGATCCGGCCCGAGTTCGTCGTACCGATGTCGGTAATCCGGATAACTGCCCGGTCTGGGAGTTCCACAAGATTTACTCGCCGGACGAGGTGAAGAACTGGGTTCGGCAAGGCTGCACAACCGCCGGCATCGGCTGTCTGGAATGCAAGCAGCCGGTGATCGATGCGGTGAAAGCCGAGGTCGGAACCTTCTGCGAGCGTGCCAAAGAATTTGAAGGCAATCGCCAGCTGGTGAAAAACATCATCGCTGAAGGCGGTGAGCGGGCGCGTGAAGTCGCTCGCGAAACCATGGCCGATGTCCGCGAAGCGATGCAGCTGTCGTATTGGTAACAAGCGCGATTGGCAAACGCCATATCGGCAGCAAATTTACTTGCAAACGTATTAAGGCTTGGCGCGTGCGCCAAGAACATTGAGAACCAAGAATGACCACAGGCGAAGAACAACAACCGGTAGCAGTGCCAGCGGACGCCACGCCGCCGCAAGGTGTGCAGGAAGAAATGCCGTTTGCGCTGGTCCATGGTCTGCCGCTGACCGCGATGCCGAAAGATCTGTACATCCCGCCGGATGCGCTGCAGGTGTTTCTGGAATCGTTTGAAGGTCCGCTGGATTTGCTGCTGTATCTCATCCGCCGGCAGAACCTCGACATCCTCGATATTCCGATGCTGGAGATCACCCGCCAGTACATGGATTACGTCGAGATGGTCAAGGCGTTCAATCTGGAACTGGCAGCGGATTATCTGGTGATGGCCGCCGTGCTGGCCGAAATCAAATCGCGCATGCTGCTGCCACGGCCGCCGAGCGAAGACGGCGAAGAAGAAGACCCGCGTGCCGAGCTGGTGCGCCGCTTGCAGGAATACGAACGCTTCAAGAAAGCGGCCGAAGACATGGATGCGATGCCACGTATCGGTCGAGACGTTTGGGTTGCCAGCACCGACCTGCCGAATCTGGATCTGGTCAAGCCGGTACCGGATGTCGAGCTGAAAGAAATCCTGCTGGCGCTGCGCGATGTCATGAAGCGGGTCGAGCTGACCCAATCCCACTTCGTCGCGATGGAACCACTGTCGGTGCGCGAACGAATGAGTGCGATTCTGGAAAAATTGTCGCAAGTGCATTTCACCGATTTCCCGGCGCTGTTCACTCCGGCTGAAGGCCGCATGGGCGTAGTCGTGACCTTCCTGGCCATCATGGAGCTGTCACGCGAGTCGCTGGTGGAAATCATTCAATCCGAATTGTTTGGACCGATCCACGTCAGGGCGAAAATCCAATGAGTAACGAAGTCGAAATCAACGAAGTGCTGCCGGTTGAGGTGTTTCCGCCGGCCGAAGAGCGGCTGGCGCAAATTCTCGAAGCCGCGTTGATGGTTGCCGGCCGCCCGCTCGGACTGGACGAGCTGTCGGCGCTGTTCGATGAACACGAACGGCCAAGCCCGACCGATATTTTGAAAGCGCTGGAGCGCATCCGGGTCGAGTGCCAGACTCGTGGCGTCGAGTTGAAAGAAATCGCCTCCGGCTACCGGTTCACCGCCAAACAGGAACTGGCCCAGTACCTAGCCCGGCTGTGGGATGAAAAGCCGCAGAAATACACCCGCGCAACGCTGGAAACGATGGCACTGATCGCCTACAAGCAGCCGATTACCCGTTCGGAAATCGAAGAGATACGCGGTGTCACCGTCAACACCCAGACCATCAAGACCCTGATGGAGCGCGACTGGATCCGGGTCGTCGGCCACCGCGATGTACCCGGCCGGCCGGCGCTGTACGCGACGACACGGCAATTTCTCGACTACTTTAATTTGAAGAGTCTGGACCAGTTACCGTCACTGGCCGAACTGAAAGACTTTGACAGCCTGAACGTCGAACTGAACTTCGAAGAAGCGCGGCAGACCGTCAAGACTGAAGTCGAGCAGGATGCCGAAGTCGAAAAAGCAGTTGCCCGGATGGAACAAGAACAGGCGATTGAAGCGGCGATGGATGAAGCCGGCATTCCGGAACCGGATGTGGTGCTGCCGACCCCGTCGGTGCATTGATACCTTTCTTCATTACTGTTCGCAGTGCTGATCGTTGCGGTCCACTGCA
The DNA here is from genome assembly GCF_013179735.1 of Permianibacter fluminis. Lineage (NCBI taxonomy): Bacteria > Pseudomonadati > Pseudomonadota > Gammaproteobacteria > Pseudomonadales > Pseudomonadaceae > Permianibacter > Permianibacter fluminis. The sequence goes on from NZ_JABMEG010000001.1 coordinate 2,018,118, forward strand.
AACAGGTGTCTCCTGCGCGAGTAGTCAAGCAGGAGAGCTGTGAGCATCATCGGCCAAGGCGATAGTCGCGTAGCTGAAGACGAGCCGAGTAGGGTGGATCAAGCGTAGCGGATCCACCGCCGTGACCGGCAAAGGCAGGTGGTTCTGCGACACATGAACCGCCTCATGATTTATATAAAACACTCCCTCTGCGTGAGCAGACGGATCGTCCCGCAAAGTGCGTGCAATGCACGCTGAAAGAAGGAAATCGCCATGAGCGAGAAGCTGCAAAAAGTATTGGCCCGTGCCGGCCTCGGTTCCCGTCGTGAAATCGAAACCTGGATTGAAGATGGCCGCCTGATGGTCAATGGCTATCCGGCTTTGCTCGGCACCCGTGTCGAACCGAAAGATGAAGTCAAACTCGATGGCCGCCGGCTGAAGCTGATCCCGGAATCCTTGGTCAACCGTAAAATCCTGATGTATCACAAGCCGGAAGGCGAAGTGACCACCCGCAAGGATCCGGAAGGTCGGCCGACCGTTTTCGATCGCTTGCCGCCGATGCGTGGCAGCCGCTGGGTTGCTATCGGCCGGCTTGATTTGAACACCTCCGGTCTGCTGATTTTCACCAACGATGGCGAAATGGCCAACCGCCTGATGCACCCGTCGCACGAAGTCGAGCGCGAATACGCGGTGCGGATTTTGGGCGAGTTGAAGCCTTCGCAGCGCAAGCAATTGCTCGAAGGGGTGGTGCTGGAAGATGGCCTGGCCAAATTCAACAGCATTGAATCGCGCGGTGGTAGCGGCACCAACCGCTGGTATCACGTGACCTTGTCCGAAGGCCGGACCCGGGAAGTGCGCCGGATGTTCGAGTCGCTGCAACTGGTGGTATCGCGTCTTATCCGTGTTCGCTATGGCCCGGTGTCGCTGGACCCTTTGCTCAAGCAAGGCATGAACCGCTTGCTGACGCTGGAAGAATCTGATCGTCTGTGCGAAGCGGTTGGCATTGAACCGCAGGCACCGCGTGCCGAACGGCGCCGCGATTACCAGCAATCCCGGCGCAGTGAGCCGGTGCGTGGCCGCGCTGACGGTGATGACGCATTCGATGACGACGTCGCGCCAGTCAGCAGTCGCAAACCGCGAGTGATCGGCAGCAAGGCCGATGAGCTGCCGCTGGATCGGGTGGAGCGTGCCGCCGAGCTGTTGCGTCGGCGCCGCGAAGCCGAATCCGCTGGCGTTGAATTCAGTGGCCGCTCAGGCCGCTTGTCGGGCAAGCGCACGCTGCGTGAAAGCGAGCTGCGTAAAATTGCTCAGGAAAAAGCCGCAGAAAAAGCCAAGCGTGCTGGCGGTAAAACCGCTGCCACGCGCGCCGATGGTGATGAACGCGACACGCCACGCACCCGCACTCGCAGCGCTGCCACGGACGAGACTCGCGCACGTCCGGTCGCGCCGGGCGCTCGCTCTGCAGCGTCCCGCATTGCGTCGACACGCAGTGCCGAAACACGCAGCAGTACCGCTCGCGATACGGAATCTCGCAGTAGCTCAACCCGTAGTGCCTCAACTCGCAGTGCGCCAACCAGCCGCAGCGCGTCCGGCCGTACCGCAACCCGCACCGGTCTGGCCCGGTCAACGTCGTACGCCGAGCGCAATGACGACGAGGCGGCACCACGTCGGTCCACGCGCACGGTCAGTCGCACGCGCAGTGCGGACGATGAGGCGCCGCGCCGCGCGCCCCGAGCAGCCGCACGCAGCAGTGAAGACGAAGCGCCGCGCCGCCGCAGTGCCAAGCCGACAGGCGCCAGAACAGCGGCTAGTACACGCGGCACTCGTAGTGACAGCCGTCGTACTGACGATCGGCGTACCGAAGACAGCCCGCGTTCGGCGCGCAGCCGCGCAGCCGACAGTGACCGGCCGGCTCGTAGCCGCTCGGCCACTGCGTCAGATCGGCCGAGCCGCGCGAGTGGAACTCGCACCACCAGCCGTACCGGAGTGGGCAAGAGCAGTGCATCGCGCAGCGACTCAGCGCGCGGTTCCGCACGCAGTGGCGAGACACGCAGCAGAACGGCGGCCAAGCCGGCCGCCCGTACCGCTGGCAAGTCGGCCAATGCCTCATCGCGCTCCGGTTCGGCTCGCAGCGCGAGCGAACGCGGTGGCAGTCGTACGGCTGGCAAAACGGCCAACAAAGGCAAGCCGGCTGGCAAAGGCAAACGCACGCGCTGAGCGCTTGTTCTGCCTGATGTGTGATGCCTGATGCGCGATGCGTGTTGAACCGGTCTTGTTGACGCTGCCGGTTTGAGCCGTTAGCACGGACCGGGTTCGCTGCGGTCACGCCGGCCACGATAAAGCCGATGTTTGTTCTGAAAACACCGATGGCCGCTGCCGCAGCCATCGGTGTTTGCTTTTCCAGCAGGGCTCGGCTTTAATCCCGGCACTTCTCCGTATTTGACCGAGCCATCGTCAATGCCTGTTCTGCTGCAGACCACGTTGCTGTTGATCGCCTCGAACGTGTTCATGACGTTTGCCTGGTATGGGCATCTGAAAAATCTCAGTAGCAAGCCCTGGTATGTCGCGGCACTGGTCAGCTGGGGCATTGCGCTGTTTGAATATCTGCTGCAGGTGCCGGCCAACCGCATCGGTTACACCGAATTGAATCTCGGCCAACTGAAAATCCTGCAGGAAGTGATCACGCTGAGCGTTTTTGTCCCGTTCGCTTTGTTCTACATGAACGAACCGTTCAAATGGGATTACCTGTGGGCGGCCATCTGCCTGCTCGGGGCCGTCTATTTTATTTTCCGCAGTTAGGGGTGAGCTGGCATGGATGTCGAATCTGTTTTGATGCGGGTTGCCGTTATTGGATTTTTTCTGACGGCCGAATTGGCCAGTGCAGGTTATGGCTGTGTATTTGAAGCCTCACTGCCAAAAATTTATGTTTATCCAAATGAGAATGGCGAGAGTGTGTGGGCACACCGCTATCCTGAGCGATTCCTTTCTGGTCGGAATGACCGGTTCGCTGCCTGCAAAGAATTGTTGACCGAACTGCCGGATGTATCCCGAACCGATTTTGTGCGTTATCGCCCAGAGGTGCTCACGCAAGAATACGAGTCATGGGGTTCGCCGTTGGTGCAAGGTGTTAGCAGTTGCTTCATTAGCGGCGAGTATGTCTATTTTGGTCTTGAGGTCTATCACGGTGAGGGCGTTCGTGAGCTCGGCGGACTGGGGCGTTATAACCGGACACAAAAGAGCTGGGAATTTCGACGCGCTCATGGCTTTGCAACTGATTCAATTACCGATTTGGTGGTCGATGGCGAAATCGTCTGGTTGCTCTCTGAATATGAAACCGAAGGTACGACACAACCGTCAGGTGGGCTCATTCGATATGACTGGTCTTCGGACGATTTGATTACGCTGCCCAATATGGCACGTGTGAGTGAGCCTGGACCCTGCCAAGCTCGCTTCAACGGCTTAGGTCGGGTACGCGACGAGCTGTGGGTTGGTGGTGATTTAGGTTTGTCGAAACTGGATTTGAATACAGGTGTTTGGTCTCATCATGTTTCACGGCAGCTGGGTGACCCGTTGGAGCAGATCACCTGCAGGACACTATTGCAGGAGCTGGCAGCTTCGTTACCGGATGTCTGGAACGAAAAAGATGGCGCCTGCGATCTGGAAGGCGGTAGCGAGCGCGGCATGCTGTTTACCATGTTGCTTGAGCATCGATTGCCCTTGTTCAACTTGCTGTCGGAGCCAGAGCGAAAAGCGGTCGTCATGAATAGTCGTTACGGAGCACTGTATGACTATCGTGTCGCGCAAGGATGGTTTACTGAGGCTGAAATGGCTGAGCGAGAAGCGGACAGGCAGGCGCGTGCGAAGCTGTCGCAATTACCCGCTCTGCGGAAACCAGAGGCGGATGGGCAATGATCGATGAATCCCGCTGGCCCGCTGCAGATACGCCGACCGGTTTTGTGCTGCGGCTGGCGAAAGCCTTGCACACTTACGGCACACCGGCCTACGAGCTCGAACGCATCATCAATGATGTGGCGAAAAAGCTGGGCTTTGGTCTGGAGTGTTTTTCGCTGCCGACCATGATCACGCTGTCGCTGTTTGAGCCGGACCGGCATTCGAGTTTCGTTATCCGGGTGGCGCCGGGTGATATCAATCTGGAAAAACTGACCCGTTCCCATGATCTGGCCGAGCGTGTGCTGCATGGCGAGATTGCCATCGCGGCGGCCGCGCAGGAACTGGCGACCATCACCACGGCACCACCGCGCTGGGGTCAGTGGGCGGTGATTTTCAGTTTTGGTCTGGTCTCCTCGGGTGTGGCGCGGGTATTCGGTGGCGATTGGGCTGAAATGCTGTCGTCGCTGCTGATCGGCGTGCTGGTTGGCGGCTTGGCGATCTGGACCGCCCGCAGCCTGATCTGGACCTACATGTTCCCGACCTTGGCGGCGCTGCTGGCCGCGTTGACGTCCTATGCCCTGGCTTCGGCTCTCGGTCACACCTCGGTGTTCACGACGCTGGTGTCCGGTGTCATTGTGCTGTTGCCGGGGCTGATGATTACTGTGGGCCTCGCCGAACTAGCAACGCAGAATCTGGTGTCGGGTACCGCGCGCCTGTCCGGCGCAGCGATTCTGTTTGTCTTGATGGGCTTTGGCGTGGCCGTTGGCGATCAGTTGGGGGTCAAGCTGTTTCCGCAGCTCGTCTACACCGCCCCGAAACTGCTGCCGGTCTGGACGGAATGGCCCGCGGTGTTGTTGGCCGGTCTTGGTTTTGTTGCCTTGTTTCAGGCCCGGATGCGCGATGGAATCTGGGTGGTGCTGGCGGGCCTCATTGCCTATTCGAGCGCACGCTATGGCAGCAGCCTGCTTGGCCCGGTCGCGGGTGCGTTTTGTGGCGCGTTTGTCATTGGCGGGGTGTCGCACCTGTTCCGGTTCATTTTTGACCGGCCCAATTCGATCATGCTGGTGCCCGGCATCATTCTGCTGGTGCCGGGCAGTGTCGGTTTTCGCAGCTTGCATGCACTGCTGGAACAGAACGTCGTCGCCGGGCTCGACATCGCCTTCCAGATGATCCTGGCTGGCATTTCCCTGGTGATTGGCTTGCTGCTGTCGTCGGTATTTGCCCTGCCGACCCGCCGGGAGCGGATCCAGCGCGGCGAAGTGGCCTGAGTCACCCGGCCGTTCGCAGAATCATTCTGAAATGGGGAGTCCTGCTTCATGAGTCAGCAAAATCAGGCGGTCTTGATGTTCGCCGCTGCCCGTTCGTCGGTGCAGGCATTTCTGCCCGCTGCTGAAAAAGTCCTGGCCGGTACGCCCGAGCAGACGGTGGCAAACCACTACAGCGACGACACCGGCCAGTTCCACGCCGGCGAATGGACCGGCGAGCCCGGCACCTGGCGGGTGAGCTATACCGAACATGAGTTTTGTTATGTCACCCGTGGCCGCATCGCCATCACCGATGCCGCCGGCGTCCAGACCACGGTTGGTGCCGGTGATGCATTCATTATTCCTGCCGGCTTCAAAGGGGTTTGGCAAGTTGTTGAGTCAGCGCATAAGTACTATGTAATTTTTGAGCCGAAGTAGCGGCTGAGGCGCTGCCGAGGACGGCGGCAGATGTAAATTCTGCACAGTGGGGCTGTGCATTTGTAAACCGCCATGGGTTACTACCGAGGCCTACGCTGACTTCCGATAGTGGTGAGTTCTTTCCGGCAAGGAGGTAGTTATGCGTAGCGTACGGGTAGTGGTTGCTGTGGCTGCGGTAATACTGGTGGCAGGTTGTAGCAGCATGCCCCGGGTTGCCAGTTCGTATCAGACGGATGCTGACAAGGTGGCATTGGTGAATGCGACCGCCAGAGAGCGCGGGTTAAAAGTGATTTGGGTAAATCCACCGCAGAAAAGGGTCGATGAGATTGGCCAAAAACCTCAGAATCTCGCCGGTCATTAAATCAATCGCACAAGAAAAGGGCGCCGTTTGGCGCCCTTTTTATTGGACAAGACTACATCCGCAAAATCCCCAGCACGATATCCACCGCCACCACGATGGAAAGCAGCGTCACATAGACAATGCCGATCATGAAAAACTTGAATGCGGTCAGCATATGACTCTGGCCGTAGACCCGTTTCTGCATCAGATACAAATAGCTGGGCACGCCGAGCACAAGTGACGTCCCGGTGACAAAACCCAGCACATCTTCAACCAGCGGAAAGGTAATCGCGAGACCGGTGGCATCACGAACGACATAGTTGAGGCTGAACAGCAGGGTAAACAGGAAGAACATAAAGCAATGGCTGTGCAGCGCGACAATCAGGTGCTCCATGTAGAGCCGATTGGCAAACGGGTAGAACAGCTTCAGCAGCAGGGCAAACAGTGGCAGCAGAATAAACATGGACTGCGGCAATACGCTCAGCACGGCTGTGACCAGCTTGCGCGGGTCATTGCGAATGTTCTTGGACTTTTCCCGCAACTCCTTGTTGGTGGTCGCCAGCCATTCATTGGCAAACGCCGGCAGGAATTCAATGTTCTCCGGGATCTGGGCACCAACCACATCGTCATCTTCGCCGATCTTGATGCCGATGTTTTCCTTGTTAGGTACCGCCGGGACGGGCGGTATGGCTCCGGCAGCCGCTTTTTGCGCCAGCATCTTCTTGACGGCCGGAGGCGCCTGCTCCAGCGCCTTGGCCAGCTCGGGATCTGCCATCGCCTGGCGCAGTTCGGCTTCGTTCTGCAACTCTTTCTCGTTCGGCAATTTTCCGTCCGTCACTTGTTCCGCGTCATTTCCTTGCGCTGGGTGAGTCGGCTGTTTGTTAGCGGCAGCTTCGCCGCCATCAAACTCGACGACACCGTTGCTTGAGGAAACCAGAAACCCGGCCACCAGAAAAAAGATCAGGCTGGCGATCACATACAGTCGCAGTGGCGGCACATAGCGCTGGCGCCGGCCGGCGAAAAACTCCAGGGTCAGAAAGCCCGGCCGGAACAGCAAAGGCTTCAGGGTCCGGACGGCCCGGGAATCCAGATTCAACACATCATCGAGAAAGTCGCGGAACAGCAGCCCGACATGGCGCAAGGACGAGCGCTCATGCTGGCCGCACTGATAACAGAACGGGCCATGCATCGGTGTTTGGCAATTCGGACAAGTGCGAGCAGCGGGTTCAATCACCGTGGTCGAGAGGATGCCATCGGTGCGGGTCGCCGGTGTTGTCGACTGCATTGGGGTCAGCTCGTGTGCCGGTCCTTGTTGGAGCATAGGGATACAGATCTCAATCGGAGGCGGCCGCGGCGTTAGCCGTCGGCATTGTCATGCTGGCAAGGGTAAGTCAGTGGCTGGCAAACAACAATCGCGGCGGTGCTATAGTCGCGCTCATCACGTTCGGTCCGGCAAGGAGACGTCCATGACGGTTAGCATCACCACAGACGCCATTACCCCAGCGCTGCACCGCAAAGCGTGGAGCTTTGCCCTGGTGTTTTTGCCACTGCTGCTACCGTGGCTCAGTTTGCGACACGGTGCGGCCAGTGCTTACCCGACCTTGTTCATGTTCTGGACGCCGGTCGTGGTGTTTGGCTTGGTGCCGCTGCTGGATTATCTAATTGGCAAAGACACACTGAACCCGAATGAAGAGCAAAGCCGCGTGCTGTCGACCCAGCCATGGTATCGAACGCTGACCTTGCTGTGCCTGCCGCTGCAGTTTGCCAGCCTGATTAGCGGTGCTGTCGTTGCCGTCCAGCTGCCGGGTGGCCTCGCACTGCTCGGCTGGATCGTCTCATTTGGCACCGTCAGCAGCGTATTGGCCATTACGGTGGCGCACGAGCTGATTCACAAGAACGAGAAACTCGATCAGTGGACCGGTGGCATTTTATTGGCCAGCGTTTGCTATGGCGGTTTCAAGATTGAACATGTCCGCGGCCACCACGTTCATGTCTCGACGCCGGAAGATGCCTCCAGCGCCCGCTACGGTGAAACGGTCTACGGTTTTGTGCCGCGGGCGATTATCCGCAATGTTCACAATGCTTTTCGGCTGGAAGCGATTCGCCTGCGCCAGAAGGGCTTGCCGATCTGGTCCTGGCGCAACGAATGCGTGGCTTGGACCGCGCTGAGTGGCGTGTTTGCCGTGACCGCGGCGCTGTTGTTCGGCTGGCACGGCGTGCTGTTCTTTTTTGGTCAGAGCCTGGTCGCCATCGTGTTGCTGGAAACGGTCAACTACATCGAGCACTACGGCTTGCATCGTCGCCTGCAGGCCGATGGCCGCTACGAGCGGGTGACGCATCTGCATTCCTGGAACTCATCCTATCGGCTGAGCAATTTGTTGCTGTTTCATTTGCAACGCCATTCGGACCACCATGCCTTTCCCAAACGGCGCTACCAGATCTTGCGGCATTTCGATGACAGTCCACAGCTGCCGGGCGGCTACCCGACCATGGTGATGCTGGCCTGGCTGCCGCCGCTATGGTTTGCGGTGATGAATCCGCGGGTACGCGCCTACTATGGTGGCGATCCCGACGGTACGAATTGATGTGACGGGTTGACACGACCAGTTGACGCGAACAGTTGGCAAAGGACACTGCCCGGTTTTCGCTGGTCTAAGTTTTCGCTGAGCTATGTTTCCGCAGAGCTTTGATTGAAACGATCGCGACTGTTGCCGCGATCTCGATGATGAGCGGTTCCGATCAGAGACCGCTGCCGGCGCTGCTCCGGCATTGGTTGTTGACGCAGCTGCAACCGGCCGGTTCCTGAAAGCCGCAGATACTGCTGCGACCTTCCTTTTCACACAAGGCTTTCACCTGCTCAGGAAACGTTTGCACGTCCTTGTGGACACATTGCGGCTGATAGCCACAGCAACTGCCGACGTTCTTGACCACACAGTCCGCGTCACGCTGACAGGCCTTGCCGAGGCTTTGCTGATAGTCGCGCAAGCTGCGTGGTGCAACTGGCGTTGTGACGGGCTTGCCATCGGTGATCGTGTCCGGGTTTGGTTTTGTGAGCGGTGTCGCGGGCGTTGTTTCGGGAGCAGGCTTCCCGGCAGGTGCTGCATTCCCCACGACATTCGCTGCCAGACTCGGTGAAACAGCCGGCGTTTCAGCCGTGGTCACCATGGTCGGCGTTTTCGCTGACAACGCGACTGGTTGCGAGGCGCTGCAAGCGGATAGCGCAAACAATAGCAGTGCCTGAATGAGCGAGCTCGGGTGGGCGTTCATGATTCGGTGTTCCGGCTGAAGGCGCTGAGCAAAATCGCCACGCCACCGAGAATCACAAACACCGGCCACCATTTGCCGAAATTCAGATCCAGCAGAAACAGGCCCGCGACCAGACTGGTCGACAACGCGCCAATCAAGGTGCCGGCAGCATCGGCATCAAACCGGCCGACCCGGCGCACCCGCGAGATCACCCGGGCATACATCGCCACCGCTGGAATCAGGATGAACAATGCCCACCAGTTCTTGATCCAGAGAAAATCCAGGTTGTAGCCCTGCTCCTTCGCCAGAAACAACAAGCCGACCAGTATCACCACAATGCCCATGGTGATTCGGTAAATCACTTTATCGCTGTTATCTGTGGCTGCCGGCAGTTTTTCGTCGGTCATCATTGCACTCCGTTGTCATTGCGATGGGCCGAGTCGATTTCATCAACCGACGCCCGTGTTCAGCTTCTGTTTCCGGTTTTGCTTTCCAGCCGTTCATTCAGCCGGCAAGCGTTTCGCGCCGGAATCGCCAGACCCCGCCACCATAGGCGAGCAGGCCAATGGCGAGCAAGACCGTCAGCGGCAACAACATTTCCACGCTGCTGAAGTCGCGCCAGATTGCACCTTCGAGACTGAGGATGCCCCATTTGATCGGGCTGATATGACTGACCGTCTGCAGCCAGGGCGGCATCAGGAACAAGGGAATCATGCTGCCGCCGATCATCGCCAGCACCATCAGCACCGCCCAGCCCATGCCGTTGACCGCTTGCTCGGTTTGGGCGATGGCGGCCATCAGCGTCATGATGCCACTGAAGCAGACCGTGATGGCCAGCACGGCCGCGATCAATGCCAGCGGATGCGGTAACGGCACCCGGAAAAAGACATGGGCAATTACCAGCAGCAGACTCATCACCGCCATTTGGGTCAGTGCGCATGCCAGTGCCTTGCCGGCCAGAATGCTGGCGGCATTGACGGGCGCCGCCTGCAGCCGTTGCAGCGTGCCGCGGCTGCGTTCCTGCACCAGCGACACACCGAAGCCCATCAGGCAGCCGAGCACCGACCACATCATCGATTGCGGAAACAGCACGGCGTACGCATTGCCTGGACCTTTCTTTTCGATGGCAACGGCTTCGGCATCAATTTTCAGTGGCAGAAAGCCGGCGTCATTGGCGCGGTTTGCGGCCGTCGGCGCCTCAGCCTGTTTCGCCAAAAGCGTTTGCATTTTTGGCAGGTAGTCCAGCAGCAGGCTGCGCCATTCGGCTGGCATGTCGGCGCTGGTTTCGATTTGCTGAATCGAGGATTGCATTTGCTGCTGCAGGGCCGGGCCACCAGCGAACAAGGTTTTGAACCGTTCTGCCGCGTATTTCATCAGCACACCTTGCAGCATGCCCGCTTCGGCTTCGCGTGCCGGATCCACGCCGAGCTGCACGGTTGGCACCTGACCGGAGAACGTGCCGGCAAAACCGGCTTGCCAGCGCTCGCCAAAACCGGCCGGGATGATGAGATACGCCGTTTTTTCGCCTTTGCGCACTTGCTCGGCGGCGGTGCTCCGGTCCTGCTCGGTAATTTGCAATTCCGGCGCGGCTTTCAACAAGCCGGCAAACTCCTGCGCGGCACTTGATGCATCTTCCTGCACCAGCACCAAGGAAATCTGCCGGCCACTGTTGCCGCCGCCCATCATGCCGCCAAACAGCAGGGCAAACAGCAGCGGGAAGACAAAAGTAAAAAACAGCGTGACCTTGTCGGTCAGCAGCAACTGAAAATCTTTGCGCGCCATCAACAGCACGGTTTTGCCGATCGAATGGTTCATCGTCAGTCCCTCAAATGTTTGCCGGTCAGATTCAGGAACGCCGATTCCAGCGTCGGTGGCCGCACCTCCAGCAGATCCGCGCTGGTGTCGGTGGCCAGCAGTTCGCGCAGGGTTGCCAGCGGATCGGTGGTGCTGATCTGGCGTTGACCGTGGCCATTGCGCAGCACGATTTCGCTGGCGCCGCCGTATTGCCGCAGCAAGGCCGGCACCGTATCGAGCGCCAGCAACCGGCCGTTGTCGAGAATGGCGACGCGGTCGCATAGCCGCTCGGCTTCTTCCATGTAATGCGTGGTGTAAATCACCGTCTTGCCGGCGGCTTTCAAGGCCAGCACAGTGTCGAACAGGCGGCTGCGCGATTGCGGATCGACGCCCGCAGTCGGTTCATCCAGCAGGAGCAGGTCCGGGTTGTGCACCAGGGCGCCGGCCAGATTGAGTCGGCGCAGCATGCCGCCGGAAAACGTACTGACCGGATCCTCCGCGCGCTCGGTCAAGCCCACTTGCGCCAGCGCCTGGCCAACGGCTTCGTTACCAGACAGACCGGTGATGCCGTACAGCGAGGCAAAGAATTGCAGATTGGCGCGAGCACTGAGCCGCTCGTACAGCGCCAGCTTTTGCGGCGCCAAACCGATTCGCCGGCGCACCGTGTGCTGGCGCGGATCGGTGCCGGCGATGCAGACGCTGCCGCTGTCCGGCGCCAGCAATCCGGTAATCAACGCACAGCTGGTACTTTTGCCGGCGCCGTTCGGGCCGAGCAAGCCAAAGATTTCGCCTGCGCGTATCTGCAAGCTGAGTTGATGCACGGCGCGTTTGCCGGCGTACGCTTTACTGACGTTTTCCAGTTCCAGCATGATGATCTCGCATGGGTTCTGTTGTGTAGTGAATTGGTGGCGGACAGAGGTGGCAACAAAGTCAGCTGTTCTCCTTGCTGACGCGGGGGAAACCGGCCGGTTACGGCGGCGCGGTTCGGATGGCGTCAGTGTCGGCGCCGCCGGGCCAGCGCGGCAGTGCCAGCCGTCACCCGTTGAAGATGACGAATGTCATCTCGCTGGCTGGTGTGGCGCTGGCGTTGCCCGCGCGTTGCTTGCGTCGGTACCGCTCCGGACGGGACAATGGCGGCCTGTCAGCAGTTTTTTTAATCGGGAGCTTCACCATGCACGGCCAGCCGCACGTTCACGGCCCGGATTGCGATCACGACCATGAGCACGAACATGTGCACGGTCCGGATTGCGACCATGACCACGATCATCACCACCATCACGTTCAGGCCCCGGTCCGCAATCCGCTGCGGGAAGTCGGCCGCAATGACCCTTGCCCTTGCGGCTCGGGTAACAAGTTCAAGAAATGCCACGGGCGTTGAACGATGAGCGCATCTGACGGCGACAACCCGGTTTCCCTGCACCCCGAGGTGCAACTGCAGGAGTGCACCCGCCTGCTGGGTGCCATCCAGCAGGAACTGCGTCGGCTGGACTGCTGGGCGGCGGTACCGCCGCCGGTCGAGCGTTTTGCCAGCACGCTGCCGTTCTGCGTCGATACCTTGTCAATTGAGCAATGGCTGCAATTTGTCTTTCTGCCGCGGATGCAGGCGCTGCTGGACGCCGGTGCAGAGTTGCCGCGAGGTTCGGGTCTGGCGGCCTATGCCGAAGTCTGTTTCCGCGACCAGATGGCCGCGCGGCGGGAATTGATTACCTTGCTGAAGGCGATGGATGAGCTATTGGTGGCGCCGGTAGTGCACTGAAAATCAGCGCACTGAGAACAAGTGCACTGAGAATAAGCGCACTGAAATCGGTTCGAGCGGCGCGCTGAGCGCGTTTCTCTGTGGCGCAAAGGCCATGGCGAGGGCATCAACGCCCGGTTCGTGTCAGCCCGGTTCCGGCGGCCTCTTGGCGCGGCCATTTTCGATGCGCACGCCTTCGGCGCGCAGCCGCTGCAATTGCTCGCGCCAACCGGCCGAGCCTTCTGCCAGTCCGGGCCGGCCATCGGCCCGCAGGACCCGATGCCAAGGCAGGCGGCCACCGTTCGGTTGGCTGGCCAACAAACGTGCCACTAATCGGTGATAACCCGGCAAACCCGCGCGCCGAGCGACCTCGCCATAGCTGCACCATTCGCCGGCGGGAATCGCGGCGATGACGGCAAGCAGGCGTTGGTGCAAGTCGGATGGGCTGGTCATAAAAGCATCAGTTGACAAAGTTCGCGCCAGTCCGTATATAGCTCGCCCGAAATTTCATCATTTTGCGTTGAGGTAGGCAGTATGGCGGGTATTGAAGGTCTGGACGAAGACTTTGTCGAGGTGGAGTCTACCGAGACCATTCACGTCAATGTCAACGTCAATCATGCGGATGCCACCAAGCATCCGCCGCGCTGGCGTCAGATCGAGATGTTGCGGGAAAAACGCGAACTGAGCGCCGCACTCAGCGAGTACGACGACTACGAGTTCGACGACAGCGAAGAAGAATAAGCAGTATCAGTCCGGCGCCCCAGTGGCGCCGGAACTGTTTTGTGGTCGCCACGGTCTCAGCCTGCGTCCATCCGGTGTATTTGTTGACGAGGTGTAACGTGGTTCGAGCCCTAACCGTGACATCGTTGGTGATGCTGGCCGTGTCCAGTCAGGCCATTGCAGGCAATTGTGGCGCCGTTTCGACGTTTTTTGACGGGCCGGAAACCCGGGATATTTACGAGGCGCGCATCGGCGCCATCGACAGCAGCAATACCTTGCTGGAGAACCGCGAGCACCGGCTTGCACCGGGCAAGCACGAGTTGCGCATCTATGAGTTCATCGATGCCCCGGAATTGAAAGTGCCGGCGCGCCATCGCGGTTACGGCAAGGTGTTGACCGTTGAGGTGGAAGCCAACAAGGTTTATCGGGTCGGCGCCAAATTCAATGCCAAGAAGCCGTTTGATCGCAACGAGTTCTGGGAGCCGGTGATCTGGCAGGTCTCTGACAAGAACTGCGAGCCTTGAGCGGATCGTTGCCGCAATAAAAAAACGCCGTGCTTGCACGGCGTTTTTTATTGGCAGAAATCGGTCTGGCGAATGCGGTCAGGCACGCGGGCCTTTACTTGCGGGCTAGTACTTTTGTGTATAAGTCCTCTTGGACCAGGACTCGTGGTTCAGGCTCTTACTTTGGCAGCGCGTCTGCCAGCGAGTCTCCGCGCTGTTCGAACCAGACTTTGGTCAAGCCGTAAGCCACTGACGCGCGGGTCGGCAATTTCATGCTGCCATTTCTGACGGCGGTTACCAACTCATCGCGGCTGAGCCAACGCGCTTCTTCCAATTCCTTGTCATGCAGGGTCAGTTGCGGGTCATCGGTTTCGGCAAAAAACGCCAGCATCAGCGACATCGGCGAGGGCCATGGCTGCGACATGACGTACTGGACGTTGCGGATCAAAATGCCAGTTTCTTCCATCACTTCCCTGGCGACGGCCTGCTCCATGCTTTCGCCCGGTTCGACAAAACCGGCGATCATGCCGAACCGACCGGCCGGCCAGTTGGCGCCACGGCCAAACAGCAATTTGTCGGCGTGCGTGACCCCGACAATAATTGCCGGATCGGTACGCGGAAAATGATTGCGCTGGCAGCTCGGGCAATGCCGGCTGTGGCCGGCTTCGCGGACCTCGGTGGGTGCGCCGCAGCCGGCGCAAAACCGGTGATGGACATGCCAGTGCACCAGCGCTTTCGCTTCGCAGGCGATCGCCAGATGTTCGGCGGTCAGGTAGCCCGCGCGTGGCCGCAAATCGTCGAAGTCGGCATCCCGATAACCGCCGGCATTGGCTTCGTCGAGCGCCAGCGCAAACGTTGGCAGGCCTTCATACAGCCCGAGAAAAAATGCTTCTGCACGCTGGCGGCTGCTGAATTCCTGCAATGGCCGGAACAGCTCGCCGGCCAGCATGGGCAGCTTGTCATCGAAGATGCCAAGGACGCGCGCATCTTTGCTGTTGCGCAGCTGTTGCAGTTGGCTTTCGTCGTGGCGCAGCAGCGCTTGCCGCTGCAAGGTGAAATGCAACATGGCGGTCACCGAAGAATTTATCACGGATGCATTGCCTCGATGGCCAGCAGCGAACCGGTGGCCAAAATCAGCCATAAGGTGACCGCCAGTATCAGCGGCCGCATGCTCAAGTTCCGCAAGGTAGTCCGGGTGATGCCGGCGCCGATCCACAGCAGCGACAAGGCGAACAGGTCGCGGGCGAAACTGGTGATGTGCGGTGCGATGTCGGCCAGGGCCGGCACCAGGGTCCGGATCAGGCTGGCGAGCAGAAAAAACGAGATAAACAGCGGAAAGGCATTTTGCTGATCGCGACTGCGATTGACGATGCCGAACAGCAAGACCAGCGGCACGATCCAGATCGCGCGCGCCAATTTGGCGGTGGTCGCAACGGCCAGCGCTTCGTTGCCGTAATTGGCGGCCGCGCCGACTACCGAACTGGTGTCGTGAATGGCGAGCGCGGCCCACAAACCGAATTCGGCCTGCGTCAAACCGAGCCAATGACCCAGCGGCGGGAAGATCACCAGACCGAGCGCATTCAGCAGAAACACCACCGCCACTGCGACCGCAATGGTTTCACTTTTGGCGCGCAGTACCGGCGCCACGGCGGCAATTGCGCTGCCACCGCAAATGGCGGTGCCGGCCGCCAGCAGCTGGCCGAGCACCGATTCCACTTTCAGCCATTTCGCCAGCCACCAGCCGGCCAACAGCGCTAGCGCAATGGTGGCGATGGTCAGCGCCAGGCTGTCGCGCGCTGTTGCCAGCACGACATTCAGCGGCAGACCAAAGCCGAGCCCAACCACGGCAGTCTTCAGCACCAGTCCAGAGGCTTTCTGGGTCTGCGCTTTGACCGGGTTGCCCAGCCAGAGACCGAGACCAATGCCGGCCAGCAAGGCCAGTGAACTGCCAAGGATGCCGACGAGGCAGGCAACGCTGAGCAAGGCAAGCAGGGCGGCAGCAAACCGATCCTGAGGACGGGGCAGGGCGGGCAGGGACATCAACCGGGCTATCGCTACAAAAATCGCCGGGGACGGCAGAGGCCGGCATTGTGAGCGCGGCAGCGGCGTCAGGCAACCACGAGTCGGGACGTTCGTGCGCTGGCGATTGAAGGATTGCTACCGGCCAGACCGTGTCGCCGCGTTGGTGCCGGCCTCGTTGCCCGCGCCGCTTGCCGGGCCGTGACCCCACGTTTACGCCGACTGACCCTGTTTACCTTTGGTAACAGTCACCGGCAAACGGTCACAGTCTCGGTGTTATAGTTCACTACAACACCACCACGGAGAGCCAAGGACAGGGCGAATGTGGTCGCAATACCGGTGGAGCAGGCAATACCGAACTGATGTAGCGGCTCCTTGTTTCTGGAGCTGAATTTCCCGAGCGTTCGCGCCCGGCTGGTCGATTGACCGGACGGGCGCGACACCCCCAACCCAGGCGAAACGGTTCCAACCGGGCCTGATTGAGAGCAAGTAAGGAGGCCTATGCGAGCAGAGTGGAGTGACGAAGCGCCGATTTACCGGCAGCTGCGCGAACGTATCGTGCTGCTGATTCTGGAAGGCGCGCTGGCCCCGGGTGATGCCCTGCCCTCGGTCCGGCAGGTGGCGGCGGATTACCGCATCAATCCGCTGACCGTGAGCAAGGCATATCAGGAATTGTCCGAGGAGAACATCGTGGAAAAGCGACGCGGGCTTGGCCTGTACGTCAACGAAGGCGCGCGGGAAAAACTGAAAACGCAGCTGCGCCAACAATTCCTCGACGAAGAGTGGCCGCGTGTGCTGAAACGCATTGAGTTGCTGGATCTGACGCCGGCAGAGCTGTTGGCATTCAACAGCAGCCCGGGAGGTGCCGCATGACCGGTTCCGCAAGTGCTGTGCACAACAACAACGTGCTGGTGCAAGGCCGTGGCATCCACAAGGCGTTCGGCAAAACCGATGTGCTGAATCAGGTTGATTTCACCATCGAGAAAGGCCGCATCGTCGGTTTGATCGGCAGCAACGGCGCCGGCAAAACCACCTTGCTGCGGGCCATGCTCGGCTTGACCGATGTTGATGGCGAGCTGTCGGTGCTGGGGCTGGATCCGCGTACCCATCGTGATCAGTTGATGGAGCGGGTTGCCTACATCGCCGATGTCGCGATTCTGCCGCGCTGGTTGCGGGTCGATCAGGCCATTGATTATGTCGATGGCGTGCATCCGCGCTTTTCCCGCGAGCGCTGCGAGGCGATGTTGAAAAAAACCAACATCCCGGCCAAAGCCAAAATCGGCACGCTGTCGAAAGGCATGGTGGCGCAGTTGCATCTGGCGCTGGTGTTGGCAATCGACGCCGAGTTGCTGATTCTGGACGAGCCGACTCTGGGTCTCGACATTGTCTACCGCAAGGCGTTTTACGAAACCCTGCTGGGCGACTACTACGAGCGTGAACGCACCATCGTGCTGACCACGCACCAGGTGGAAGAAGTGCAGCATCTGCTGACCGACATTCTGCTGATCAGCAAAGGCCGACTGGTGTTGAACGGCACCATGGACGCGGTCAGCGAGCGCTACACCGAAGTGATGGTGCCGCGCGAACAGCTGGACGCGGCGCGCGCTTACAAGCCGATCAGCGATCGGGAAGTGTTCGGTCGCCATGTGCTGATGTTTGAAAATATCGCCCGCGAGCAACTGCGTGGCCTTGGCGAACTGCGGACACCCGGCATTGCCGATGTGTTTGTCGCCAAAATGACGGAGGCAAAAGTATGAATACCAAAGCCTTTGGCACGCTGATCAAGCGTGAGCTGTGGGAAAACAAGGGCAGTCTGGTCTGGACGCCGATCATTGTTGCGGCCGTGCTGGCCTTGCTGAGCTGCTGGGCCGTTGTCCGCGGTGCCTATGAGATTGGCCATTCCCCGGAGATTCATCTGGAAGGTGAAGTTTTCAAGCTGGATCTGTTGGCGGAAAAACTGAACAGCTTTACCGACACCGAACGCGTGCAAGCGGTGCAGGCCGGTCTGATGGGCTTGCGGGTGCCGTTTGATTTGCTGCTGCTGATCATTTTGCCGTTCTACTGTGTGGCCGCGCTGTATGACGACCGCAAGGACCGCTCGATCTATTTCTGGCGCTCGCTGCCGGTATCGGATCTGCACACGGTGCTGGCAAAATTGGCGACCGCCGTGGTGGTGTATCCCGCCGTGGTGTTGGCGGCTGCGGCAGCGTTCCAACTGATCTGGATGCTGATTGCAACGGGCCTGAGCTGGTATGTCGGCGTCAGTGCCTGGAGCACGGTATGGGCACCGAGCCATCTGCCGCTGTTCTGGCTGTCGTCCTACTTTCATTACCTGCTGATGATGCTGTGGGTTCTGCCGTTCTTTGCCCTGAACCTGCTGTTGTCGGCAACGACCAAGCGTCCGCTGATGCTCGCCATTGTCTTGCCGCTGGTGCTGATGCTGGTCGAGAAATTGCTGACGGGCACGGAATACATTGCCGACTGGATTGGCGAGCGACTGGTCGGCATGGCCACGCTGTTGTGGGGTGACATGCGTGACATGGACAAGATGGGCGAGCACTACCCGTTTGCCAGCTACAGCCACGGTCTGGAAGTGTTTGGCAACGGCCAGTTCTGGTTCGGTTTGCTGTTGTCGATAGCGCTGTTGGCCGGTGCGGTCTATGCCCGCCGCCGACTGCAAGATGTGTAATGAGTGATTTTTGCAGCAGCGGCATTCACCGGCCGCTGCGCAGTTGACCAAACGTTAGATGAAAAGGAAACAACGATGAAGAAGACCCTGTTGGCACTGTCTTTGGCGATGGCAACCACCTTGACCGGTTGCGTCATCGCGATTGGTCCGGATGGTTTTGATACCGGTGACAGCGTCAGCCGCCGCGACAGCAAGATGCGGGAAAAAATTGCCGACCTGCCGCTCGGCCAGAGCACCGAGTCGGTACGGGAAAAGCTGGGTGAGCCGGAATTCAGCGAAGCCTTCGCCGGCAAGGATGGCGAATACCGGGTCTGGTTTTATCGCACCCATCGGACCAAGTCGGACGGCGATACCAGCCGTGACGAAACCACCCCGCTGGTATTCCGCGATGGCAAGCTGGTAGCGTTTGGTGAAGATGCCTACCGTCAGGCACTGGCGCGCTGATTGCCGCTGAACGCGGCAATCGCCACACGCCGTTAACAAAACCAGCAGGGCGGGTCACCGGCAACGGCGACCCGCCCTGCCTATTTTTGGGCCGCTCACAGCCCGCAACAAATATGCGAGAATGCGCGCCGATTGGGTTTTGACGGATGACACCGACGATGGCGGCGGCTGACAACACGCTGGAGTATTGGTTGACCACGCTGCCGCATGACGAGCAGCGACATTACCGGGATTTGATCGCGCGTCTGCAGCAAGCCGGCGATCCGGAAAAGCTCAGCAGCGAAGAGCGGCAAGAACTGGCCGACATGGCCAATCGCTTCGCTGGCCGCAGCGCCGAATCCGGCAGCAACACGACGGCACCGTCGCGTGGCCCGGCTGCGGCTACGGTCACCAGCCGGCCGACTATTCCATCAGCTAGCCAGCCAACCATCCAACCGATCAATTCGGCGTTTCTGCAAACCGAATTTGTCGCCTATGTCCGGGAAGTGTTGAATCGCGATTGGTGCGCCCGCGGCGGCACCTTGCAGGATGCCGTGCTGCATGCATTCGAACAGAAATGGTTGCCGGATGAACTGCGCGACGAGGCCACCTGCGCCAATCTGTACCGGCGCTATCAGCGTGATATCGATCAGGCCAACGGCTTTCGTCAGGGCCTGGCTGGCAATCAGACGCTGGCCGGTGACAAGCGCATGGCGGTTGGGCTCGCCTGGTTCACCACGGTCTACAAAATGAATCAGCTGTTGCTGCAGGGTATTGATCCGGACAGCTGAGATTTCGATAGCAATGTGACAACAATGCGACAACAAAAAACGCGGCATCGGCCGCGTTTTTTGTTGGGCAATCGGCTCGTGCTACAGCCGCAGACCGCCGTCGATTTCCAGCACGCGGCCGGTCAGGTAATCGTTTTCCAGAATGAATTTGACCGTCTGGGCGATGTTTTCCGGCAGCCCCATCTTGCGCAGCGGAATGCCGCTTTCGATTTTCGCAATCACTTCCGGCTTCATGCTCGCGGTCATGTCGGTGGCGATAAAGCCTGGCGCAATAGCCGCACAGCGAATGCCGTAACGTGCCAGCTCTTTCGCCCAAGTCACAGTCATGGCTGCGACCCCGGCTTTCGCCGCCGCGTAATTGCTCTGACCCATGTTGCCATTACGGGAAATGCTCGAAATATTGACGATCACGCCCGGCCGGCCTTTCTGCACCATTTGCGCCGCAGCTTCACGGCCGCAGAGGAAAACGCCGGTCAGATTGACGTCGATCACTTTCTGCCAATCGCTCAGGCTGAGCTTGCCTTCAATGACCCCGTCCTTGGCCTTGACCAGCAGGCCGTCGCGAATGATGCCGGCATTGTTGACCAGCGCATCGACCCCGCCGAATGCCGTTTCAATGCGGGCAAACAGGTTCTCGACCTCGCCCTCGTTGGCGATGTCCGCGATATAGCCTTCAGCGCGCACGCCGAGCTTGCGGCATTCCGCCACCGCCCGCTCCAGCGCGTCAGCGTTGCGGTCGACCAGCGCCAGCTTGGCGCCCTGGCTCGCCAGGGTCAGCGCCATGGCTTTACCCAAACCCTGACCCGCGCCCGTAATGGCAATGACTTTGTCCTGAATCTGCATAGCGACCTCGTTAGCCTGCGGCAAATGCTGCGATGCACAAAACCGCCGCACTATAGCAGGAAACGCCGACCAGAGAAGGGGGCGGGCCGTCGCGGGCAGGGACGGCGCGAAGTAACTGGTTCGTTCTCACCAGAAGTGTGGCGCGGGTTTGGTGACCGGCTGTCCCAAGGCCGGGGACAAGACCGCTGTCAGTCGCCCAAACAGGGCCATGTGGTCGCGGTGACATGGGTGCACGACGACGCTGACAACGGTCCACGCACAGAGTGGTGAGCGCCGTCGGCAATGAATCGAAAGCGCACGACGACCGCCAATGCCGGTCGGACAATCTTGCTAAGCTGCGTTGCCGTTGGTGACGGGTATCGCCGTGTTCTGCGGCGGTGCGGCAACAACATGAACGCGAGCGGGTGAGCTGTAGTTGGGTTCTGATGCGATGTTATGTGCTGGGCATCGCGATGCGACCGCGTCTTACGGCGCGATGGTTTCGACTAACAGAGGAATCGACATGGCTTCGGTCATCAGAATGCGGGTTTTTGCTGGCGCGGTATTTGCGCTGGGTTTTGCTTCCGGGCTGCTGGCGCAAAAGCTCACGGATTCACCGCAGCGGGTGGAAGTGAAGCGCGTCGATTTGTCCGGCGCGCCAGGTATGGAAGTGATCACCTCCACGGCCGAATATCCGCCCGGCGCTACCGTTGCCCGGCATTCGCATCACGGCATTGAAGTGGCGTATGTGGTGCAGGGCGCGAGCATTCAGCTGCCCGGCAAAGAGGCCAGTGCCTTGTTGACCGGTGCATCGCTGGTGAATCTGCGCGACGCCGAGCATGCCGGCTTCACCGTGGTTGGCGAGGTGCCATTGAAACTGTTCACCGTGCACGTGGTCGACAAGGCGCAGCCGCTATACGAGTTTGGCAATTGAGCGCCGTCAGTGAAGGTTCAGCGGAAGTGACGGCTGTGTCGTTTACATTGCCGGACTCGCTTTCATGAGTTCTGCAATCCAACCCTGCGAATTGCCGCCGACGGCGCTGTTGCAGCGCTGTCGTGACCAGGGCGCATACACCGATTGCTATGTGACGACGGTCGCCGGTGTTGTTTCTGCACCAGCGTTTATCGAGGCGTTCTACACCACGACGTTGTTCAAACTGGAGCGACTGATTCTTCGTTGGGCCGTTGGCAAAACGTCAACGGACCGCGACGCCCAAGCACTGGCGTCTGGTGACTGCGATCACTTTGCAGCGTGGCGCGTGGAAGCCCGTGCCAGCGGACAGCTTCTGCTGGCCGATTTCACCGGCCGGACGAAGTCCTGGTTGATGGTTGAGACTGTCGGCGCTGCAGCGGATGCCAACAAATCGGCATCGGGTACATCGGACTTGAGAAATGCGGATTCGCTTGACGTGAGCCCAATTAAAACCTTGCTTTATTTCGGCTCGGCCGTGGTGCCGCGTGGCGGCAATGAAAGCGATCGGCGGCGTGGAATGGGCTTGTTGTTTCATGCCTTGCTCGGCTTTCACCAGCTGTATTCCCGCTGCCTGTTACGTTCAGCCCGTTCGCGGCTGCTGGCGCAAGCGGCGCGGCCGTCGCGTTGAGTGAAGCGTTTCCGGTGAGCTGCCGCCCGCAACTTTTGCCAGAAGGCAGTCGCGGTCAGCGGCCTTTCAGAAAAGCATATCCGTTACGGTCAGAGACCCGTGCTACAGCACATTGCGCAAGCCGAGTTCAGTGGGATACGGCGCAAAATACAGTTGCTGATTCAGGTAGGCATCAGGTTGTTTGCGCAAATGGTGTTGCAGCAGGGTCAATGGCACGATCAACGGCACTTTTTCCAGACGGTAGTCATCGATCAGCGTGGCCAACTCGTCCCGGTCTGCCGCATCAAGCGTGCGCTTGAAATAGCCGGCGATGTGCTGCAGCACATTGGTGTGACGTTTGCGACTGGCTTTGCGCTTCAACGCCGCCATGAATTCATTGGCATAGGCATCGAGCCAGTGCGCGCTGAGCGGGCCTTTCAGTTCAGCGACCATCCTGCCGAGCCGGCGATAGGCAGCCTCGTTATGGGCGAGCAGCAGCAGTTTGTGCCGGGTGTGAAAGGCAATGATATCGGCTTTGCTCGGATGGCTTGCCCGCAGCGCTTGCCAGCGCGCATACGCATAAACGCGAACGATGAAATTTTCCCGCAGCACCGGATCGTGCAGGCGGCCTTCTTCTTCCACGGGCAGCAGCGGCAAATTCTGCAGCAGGCGTGCTGCGTAAGCGCCGCTGCTGTGCTGCGGCAATCCGCCCTTGGCACCGTGCACCTTGACCCGCTCCATGCCACAGCTGGGCGATTTGCTTTTCAGCACATAGCCTGACAGCGTGCGCTGGCTCGGCAATTGCCGGTCAGCGAACTGATGCAGCGCGTCGGTGAAATCGCGTTCCGGTTCGCGCACGCCACGCACCCGGATGGCGCCATCGATATTGATCAGCTGAATCGGCGGACGCGGCACGCCCAGACCGATGCCAACCTCCGGACAGTAGGGCCGGTAATCGAAATGCGTCGACAAGACGCCGGTCAGATAATCGTCACGCTTGTGCGCGCCGTCGTAACGCACCGGCTCGCCCAGCAGGCAAGTGCTGATACCGACGACGGGTTTCTGTGCTGGCGTTTCAAACGGAATCATGTTGTCGTGTTCTTGATTTGGGTTGCCAGTCTTGAACTAGGCTGGGCGTATCGAGCTGATACGTAGCAATGTCGTTGCTGGTGCACCTGCGGTTTCGGAAAAGCCGGCTTCCAGATCATGGGCATTGTCTCGCACAAGACTTCACGTGGCCGGCGCATTCCGCCGACTAAAACCGGCTGAACCGGCGCGCGCCGGAAATCAGCCGTGATTCCGCCGCCTCGATATTTTCCGGAAAGCCCATCAGCACCAGGGTATCGCCGGCCCGCAGCATCTCGGTGTTGGCGGGGTAGGCGGTTTCGACCTCACCGCGGCGCAGGGTGGTGACCTCGATACCCATTGCTTCCAGATGCAGATCACCCAGTGTGCTGCCCACGCCAGCGGCGTCTTTGCCGAGTGTGACCGGGTGCAATTGCTGCGGCCGTTTGCTGCTGTCGACCGTCATGTCGGCACCGGCGCCGTAGAAAAATCCTTTCAACTGTTTGTAGCGGGCGCGCCGCGCCTGCTGAACCCGGTGCAGCACTTTGTTGACCGGCACATCGAGCATCACCAGCACATGTGAGACCAGCATGAGACTGCCTTCGAGAATCTCCGGCACCACTTCAGTGGCGCCGCTTTCCCGCAGCACATCGAGGTGACTGTCATCCTGGGTACGAACCAGAACCGGCAGCTCGGGTTGCAGCGCGCGTACCCGGCGAATGATCAATTCGGCGTGCCCGGCACTGTCGACACAGACCACCACCATGCGGGCGCGATCCAGACCGGCGGCGCGCAAAATTTCCGGTCGGCTGGCGTCGCCAAAAAACACCCGCACGCCTGCCTGATTGGCCTCCAGCACCCGTTGGCTGTCGCGATCCAGTGCCAGCGCCTTGTAACCTTCGTTTTCGGTAAAGCGCACGACCAATTGGCCGACCCGGCCAAAGCCGCAGACGATCACATGGCCGCTCAATTCCAGTGCCGCCAACTCAATGACCTGCAGCGGATCGCTGTCGTCTTCCTGCCGACGACGGCGTCGCAGCAGGCGATCCGCAAGATTGCCGCTGTGCCGCAACGCCAACGGCGCCAGCAGCATGCTGGCAATGCCGACGAACAGCGCCACCGATACGGTGGTGCGATCAAGCAGGGCGGTATCCGAGGCCAGCGCCAACAGCGCAAAACCAAATTCGCCGACTTGCGCCAGCACGATGCCGGACATGATCGCTTCGCGCCGACGCTCTTTCAGCAGGCGCAGCGACACATACACGACCAGTGCCTTGATCAAAATGATTAACGGCAGGGCCAGCACGATGACCTTGGTGTGATCGACCAGCACCGTCAGCGTCAGCAAGTTGCCGATGCCGATAAAAAACAAACCCATCAGGACATCGCGGAACGGCCGGATCTCGGCTTCGATTTGGTGGCGGAACTGACTCTCGCCGAGCAAGGTGCCAGCGAGGAACGCGCCGAGCGCCATCGACAGGCCAAGTTCGTGGGTCACTTCGGCCGCGACCAGCGTGACCAGCAGGCAAACCAGCACGAACAATTCATCGCTACGGGATTTGCCAACCCAGTGAAACAGCGGCGGCAGCAACTTGCGCCCGACCAGCACCAACAGCGCCGCCGCCGTCAGGCCTTTGGCAAAGGCCAGCAGCAGATGCTGGGCCAATTGGCCTTCGCCGGAGACTCCCAGCGCCGGCACCAGAATCAGCAACGGCACCGCCGCCAGATCCTGAAACAGCAGCACGCCAATGGCGTTGCGACCATGACGGGTATTGAGTTCGCGCTGCGTTGCCAACAGCTTGCTGACCAAAGCTGTCGACGACATGGCCAGCGCCAGCGAAAGCACCAGCGCCAATTTGCTTTGCAAGCCGAACAGATACAGTGGCAAGCCCAGCGCAAACGCAGTACCGAGCAACTGGCTGGGCCCGAACACGAACACCGCGCGGCGCAAACTTTTCAGTTTGGGCAGCGAGAACTCCAGGCCGAGAGTGAACAGCAGAAAGACCAGCCCGAGCTCGCCAAGCAAGCGCAGCTCCGATGATTGGCCGTACAGATCGTAACCGAACTCGCGCAGCACGATGCCGGCGGCGAGATAGCCGAGAATGGCCGGCATCTGCCAGCGCAGCAGCAGCGCGATGACCAACACGGTCAAGCCAATCAGCAGTATTCCCTGGAGCAGCATGAGCCGGTGGTCCTCGCTAGTGGCGAATAGCGCGGATCAGGCGCGCGAAAAAATATACTTCTCCCGCTTGACGGTCTTGACGCCAAACCCGACGGCTTTCAGGCGCTCGAACACTTCATCGACCATGGCCGGGTTGCCACAAAGATAGACCAGATCCGTGTCCGCCTGCGGATTCAGCTGCTGCAAGCGATCAGTGACCCGGCCGGCATATTCATCGGGCGCAGTGGCTGCCGCGCGCGACACGCACAGGCTGAACTGGAATGACGGGAAAGCCTGCGCCTGCGCGCGAAAATCGTCGAGATAAAATGCCTCGGCTTGATCGCGGACACCAAACAGCAGATGCACCTGCATGCCTTGCGTCAAATGCGGCTGCATTTGTTTCAACATGGCCCGATAGGGCGCTACGCCGGTGCCGGTGGCGATCAAAATCAGCCGCTTCGGCAGCACTTCCGGCCAGACCAACAGGCCATGCGGGCCGGAAAAAGCAATTTCGGCGCCCGGCTGCGCCTGCCAGAACCAGCGCGTGGCCTTGCCGTTTTCAACGTGACTGGCGACCAGCTCCAGCGTCTCGGCAGCAGCGGGGTTGTCGGCAACGGTGGCAATGCTGTAACTGCGCTTGTAAATCTCGCCGCTGTCATCGGGCAGATGCAGCGAAACAAATTCACCCGGCCGGTAGGCAAAGCTGCCGCCATCGCTGCGAACAAAGCGCAGCCGGCGCACGTTGCGGCTGATCATGGCCGAGTCGAGCAATCGAATGGGAGTGGTGAGCATGAACGTTACCTGAATGTTTGCCCGCCCAGTTTAGGGGGCTGGGTCGGGAGCGTCCACCGTTCAGGATCGATTCAGTGCCCGGCGTGCCAAATGAGCGCCAACATCATGCATGGGGCGGCGTTAGCGGCCCCTGCAATTGAGTCGAACGACCAGGGAGTGAAACCATGTTACGCAGCGCCGTTGCCCTTGCTCTAGTACTGGCCATGCCAGCCGCTTGGGCCGCCAGCGAAACGCCGGCGACTTCAGCCAGTTCGTCTGGCAATTATGTTGCGAGCAAATCTGCGGCATCGACAACCGCTGGCAGTGCGGCTGCGGTGGCCAACAAAGCGCCAGATACGGGCAGTTCCTCGCCGCAGTCGCATTATCAGTCTGGCCGCAGCGCCGACAGCCAAAATGAAACCGAGCCCGACAATGGCTCGGTAGGGCAGAAAGCCGGCAACGCGGCGACCACACCGGTGCACTACCGTGATGAACGTGTGCTGGCAGCCAGCGGCCAGAAGACCACGCAGAAAGAAGCCGCCCGTCCGGATACCGTCACCTTGCGCAGCAGCAGCTACGGCTTCCGGCTTTGGGATGCTGGCCGCGACCTGATCAGCGATGTCGATGCCGACGGCTATTTCCGCCGCTTCGAAATCCGCTTTGATGCCGATGTCAGCAGCGGTGATGCCAAGGTCTACGCCAAACTGTATCTGCGCCGGGTCGGCGACACCGGTCCTTGGGAGCATTACTACACCACCGATGATTTCTGGATCTACGGCAACAGCGACAGCGATGACTACTACGTCGACACCACGCTGAATGACGGTTATCCGACCGGTGACTACGATGTCCTGATCGATTTGTACGAGGTCGGTTATAGCGGCATCGTCGCGACCATCGGTCCGTTTGAGGACGCGTCGCTGCGGGATTTGCGACTGGAAGATGCCGGGCTCGACATTCCGTTGCCGAATGCGGGTTATCACATCAATGATGTCGATACCACGCTGCTGATCGACAGCGATCACGACGGCTACTACTCCAAGTTCAGCATCAGTTTTGATCCGGACCGCGATTTTGGCGCCAGCATGGCCTATGCGGTGTTGCGGGTGCGTGCCGATGATGGCAACTGGCAGACCGAACATACCTCGGAAGTATTCCAGGTCGATGAAAGCGGTGATGCCGATCGCTTCAGCTTCACTGGCGACTGGCTGAGTGGGTACATCACCTCACGCTACGATGTGCAAATCGATCTGTACGATGCCGCGAGCAATCTGCTGGTGGCGACCGTCTCCAGCGAACGGCCGGAATTGTCACGGGTGCCGCTGGAAGATGCCGGTCGCGATACGGTGGCCAACGGCGGCAGCAATGGCGGTGGCGGCAGCAGCCACTCCAGTGAAAGCGGTGGTGGTGGCTCGATGAGTTGGTTGTTGCTGGGCGTGGTGGCCGGGCTGATTTTCGCCCGCTGGCGCAGCCAACGTGATCGGCTGCTGCAAAAGGCTCGTAACAAGCCAAGCCAGCCGCTGTAAGGCGGTTTCAGATGCAGGCCATGAGGGCGCGCATCGGCAAGTTGGCGCGACTGCATACCATTGCAGTCGCGCTTTTTTTTTAGCCGGCTTTTGCCGGTTGCTGGCTTTGGTCGGTGGCTTCGTTGAAGTGCTGGCGAAAAACCAGCGGCGCGGCAATGCCGCTGACCGGCGCCATCGGGCCGCCGCCGGCGGAAACGATGATGTCGCCGAAATTCAGCATCCGGCCGAGCAAGTTTTGCTCCACCTGCAAGCTCTCGACTTTGACCAGATTGATTTCGATGGTGTCGCGGCGGACAAAGCCGCGTTTGACGATGATGCGCTTGTTGGTAATGGCAAGCTCGGTTGAGCGTTGCCGCACGTAGGCGACCAGCGCCACCAGCGCCGACGCGGCCAGCAACACCAGTGGCAGCACCGGGATCGGATGCAGCAGCTGCAAGCTCAGCGCACTGGCCAGCAACATTGCCGATAGCGCCAGCGGCCCGAGCAAGGTCCACCACGAGACTTGGCCGGTGTGCAAAATCCGCTCGCCGCTGATCAGCACTTTCTTGACATAGGAATCCATCGAGACTGTCTCCCCTTGCATCACAGGTTTAGGCAAATTGCGCGCGGCCTACCTTACCGGGTCGACTCCGGCTTGCCTAGAAGCCATTGCCAAAATGGCGGCGTTCTGCGCTCAGGCTGTGGGCCGTTGGCCGTGCCTGGCGTTCCGCTCGCTTTTGAACGGGCGACTCCGGTGCGTCTGGTCACGCGCTGGTTGATTGGCGTTAGTCGTGAATATCGCCATCACGGTAATACCAACGGCCCTGCTCACGGACAAAGCGGCTGGTTTCGTGCAGGCGATAGGCTCGCCCGCCGATCTTGAACCGGGCGCAGTATTCGACCACGCCGGTATCATCGGGATTCGTGTACTGCCGGTTGATGGTCAAGTCGAGCCATTTGCGTGGCGGCTCGTCCTGCAAATCCAGCGCGGCAGGTCGGCTGCTGGCATGCCAGCTCGCCAGCAGGTAATCATCTAAGCCGAGCACGTAGGCACTGTAACGCGAACGCATCAGCGCTTCCGGTGTTGGCGCGATCTGGCCGGCGTGATAGCGCCCGCAGCAGTCGGCATAGCGACGCTCAGGTGAGCACGGGCAGGCAGGCGCAGCAGCGGTTTTTGCCACGTTGAGAAACGTCAGGGATGGGTGTGAGCCGCCATTATGCCGCAAGCCGGTGTGGTGCTGCGGCAAACGTGATGGCGAGAGACCGAGATCCGAGCTGCGACGAGAGTGCTAACGGCTCAGCCTTGTGAGCAAAAAACTACGGCCCCGCAAGCGGGGCCGTAGCTTCCTGAACGATGTTGCGTCAGGACTCAGGACTCAGGATTCAGAACACGGGTTTAGAACGTGAAGCGAGCAAACACCGAGGTGGCATCGGCATCGTCCGCCGAGGTGAAGCTCAAACCAAGACCGAAATTCGAGCTGACATGGTACATGCCGCCGAAATTGAGATCGGTTTCGGAGTCATCGTCGCCATCGACGTAGATCGCGTTGGCAAACAGCTCGACCGATTCGCTGGCCAGACCGCGCACGCCGACCGACAGCAGATTGGCATCGGCATCGCCATCAAACTCGTTGAAGCCGTCAACATCAACGGTGACATCAACCGTTGACTTGGCCAAGCTGGCAACAAAGTCGACCTTGTCGTTGATGGCGGTGTGAAAACCAAAACCGATGGTGCGGCTGTCGGTATCAACATCGACATCGGCACCCAGGAAGTTGTCGTTGCCGCTGGCCTTGCCGGCTTCGAGTGTCACGAAAAACATGTCGCCCAATTCAAATGAGCCGCCAAGATTGAAGCCGTCGATATCAATGGACGCGCCTTCAGCATCGATTTCCGTTTCGGTGTAGCTGCCCTGCACATAGTTGTAGGACAGATCACTGGCCTGCGCCGCACCAACGCCAGCAGCGGCGAACACAGCGAGGGACAGCAGCGATTTCTTCATCATCATGAACAACTCCGTCTGTAGGTGAACAGTTGCCTGTTCGAATGCGGACCGGCATTCGGTCCGGACGGAGGCCAGAGTAGAGTCGGTTGGCTGAACCGGAAATGAACTGTGCGAGTGGCGTTGTTCAGGGAAAATTCAGCTGAATTTTGCCAGCAAAATTCACGCGGACTGCAGTTTGGTGATGAAGGAAGTTGTGTCAAATATCCCAATAAAATGACAACTGAATGCTGCGACCTTCCTGCGGCAGCAAGGAATTGTAAAAGCTGGCGCTGCCTTGCCAGACGTCATTGTTGTCGCGACTGCCGGGACTGAATCCGGCAGCAGCTTCGCGCACGCCGGGCTGGGCATAGTCCTTGTCGAACAGGTTGAGTACGGTTACCGACAGGCTTAGCGAGGGATCGATGATGCCGCGCCAGAGCAGCGTCATGTCACAGACGGTGTAGCTGTCAAGATGCTCGGCCGGATTGCTCGCAACCGTGTCGCGGCTGCCGATATGTCGACCGCGCAGCGTCAGTGCGGTTTGCTGTGCGGGTGTCCAGGTCAAACCAAACTGCAGCTTGTTGTCGGCGGTATCGCCAACCGGAATCGATTGTTCACTGCCGGCCGCAATCTCGTTGGCATCGATATACGAGTAATAACCCCAGAGCTGGGTTTGCCAGAACGATTCGGCGGCCAGCTTCCAGCGCCAACCGAGATCCCAGCCGTCGATTTCTCGCTCGCCTTCATTGCGGGCGCCACCGCTGAACGTCACGATGTCGTTACGGGTGCGCAGCTGCCAGCGCGATAGCCACAGGCTGTAGTTTGGTCCGGCATAGGCAATCTGGGTTTCCAGCGTTTTTCCGGTTTCCGGATCGAGCTGCGGATCACTGCCGCTGCCGCGCCAGCCGCCATACAGTTCGCGTGGTGCTGGTTCGTTGAACGATTCGCCATACAGCACTTTGCCGGTCCAGCGGCCATTGCTCAGCACATAGCCACCGCGCAGCGACGTAGCGCTGTCGTATTCGCTGTGACCATCGTGGCGCAGACCGATGGTCACGATGTGCTGATCGGAGGCGGCAAATACGCCTTCGGTGCTGTAACGCAATTGTCCGTATAGCGACCATTCGCGGGTTTCGATATGGTTGTTCGGAATGCTGTCATTGCTGGCGTGATCGGGGAAAGGGTAGTCGGCCAAATCGAGCAGCGTTTCCGGATCAACGGACGGACCGTAATTGGTTCGATAGGCTTTCTGCAGATTCTTGCGGGCGTATTTGCCACCGGCCACCAGCGACCAGTGTTCGCTCAGCGTGGTCTGGCCGTCGTGCAGCAGGGCCAGGCTGTCGTTTTCCGAACCCCAATAGGAGAAATCCACCACCCGGCGCGTCACGCCAAACTCATCGGTGACGTTGTAGCCTTCGAGAAAATAGGAATTGTCGGCGACGCCACTTTCCCGATAACGCAGGATCGTGTTTCCTTGCCAGGATTCGCCCTGATGCTGCTGGCGCAACGACAGGATCAGATCGGGCTCGCGCCAGACCGCGTGATTTTGCGCCGCGTCGGCGGCATACACGCTGCCAAAGCCGGATTCGAGCACGAAATATTGCGCACTCAGTTCAGTGTCGTGCCAGCCGAGCCTGACATCGATGCCGCTGTGCTCGTGTGGCGAGTCGTGACGGCCGCCGTAATCCGGATCATCGACAAACGCGCCCCACAGCTGACGATCGGAGTAGTAGCGGTCATTCAGCCATTCATAACCGTCGGCCTGATCGGGGTCGCGCTCGCCGCGATCGAGCCGGCCGGCGATGCTCATGCGCCAGTCATCCCGCTGCTGCAGGTAATGGAAGTCGAGTTCTTCGGCGTTGAAGCTGCCGCGGCGCAACTGGCCGGTGAAATGCGTGCCATTTTCGCCGAGCTGTTGTCGGGTGATGACGTTGATGACACCGACAAAGGCGTTGGCGCCATACACCACCGCGGCCGGGCCGTAGACCACTTCGACCCGGTCAATTTCGTTCATCGGCAGCGCACTGATGATCTCCGCCTGATTGAAGTAAAGATGATTCAGGGGCAAGCCATCGAGCATCAGCAAGTAGGGCACGGAGATGCTTTTGCGGATGCCGCGCCACTGGTTCTGGAACCAGGTGTCACCGTAAGGGCGGGACACATCCATGCCCGGCAGATCGTCGAAAATTTCGGACAGTTCGCGATAGCCGCGCAAGCGCAAATCGTTTTGCGTCAACACGATGACGGTGGCCGGCGCGTCAATCAGCCGCTCGGCTTTGCGTGATGCCGAGGTCACCACCACCCTGGCCAGTTCATCCAGCGACAGGGAAAACAGCTCCGTTGTCTCGGCCGCATGGGCCGTTGCCATCCATGGCGCAGCAATCAACAGGCATGCTGGCCAGACTCGCCGCATGGCGTCACTCCACGGTTCAGCGCTTGCTGAAAAGTGTAGTCAGCATTTTTCGGGCCGGTGGCTCAGGTCAGAAAAACCGGGGCAAAGCCGCCACCGGGTGTGCGCATATTGGTGGTCTGTCCCTGATACAAACGTGCTGCTACCAACAGGCTGCGGCCGGCGTAGCGGTAGATACGGATATCGGTTTTCAGTGCGATGGCCGCACCATCCTCGCTGATCATCCGTTCGCTGGGCGGGGCAAAGGTCTGGGCAACGTAATGGCCGGCAATGATGTCGGCCCAGGTGCCTTTGGTCAGCTTGTCGCCACGATAACTGGCCTTGCTGCCAAAGCCTTGCGCCGGTTTGAAGAACCATTGCTTGCGCTCGCGCCACAACGACTCGGCGTTGGCCGCCGTCACCGCCAGCGTTTTCGGGATGCTGTTGAGCAGGGTGGTTTGCACGGCGGCGGGTACGCCCCATTGCTGTAATTGGGTGGCGTCACTGAGCTGGATCAGGTTGCGCTTGTCGGCGTACAACGCATAGTTGTGCGGATTCGGCGTCAACACCACCGCGCCGTCCTGATACGCCTGCCGCAGCGCCTGATGAGCCGGGGCGGTGAGCAGGAAATCGGTCAGCCGGCTGTAGACCAGATCGATGCTTTGATCGGCAAGTTGTGAACTGTCGTTCTGATACGTCAGTCGGCCATCCTGATACTGCAGTGCACCGGCATCGGCGATCACGGCATCAATGCCGTGGCGTTGAAACAGCTCTTTTGCCAGCTGAAATTCCGGATACAGAAATTGCTGTTCGGGTTGGTCATCGACGATGGCGATGCGCCGCAATGGTTGCTGGCCGCGCTGACGCGACCATTCTTCCCGGAACATCGCCAGCACACTGGTTTCAAAATCGTTGGCCAGCGGTGGCCACAGCACCGCCGCCATTTCCGCGCAGCAGGCCTGCTGGGCCCGGCGCAGCGCCGCGTTCAAAAATGCGCCGCCGGCGTTGGTGTTGATCTCAATCAGCTTGGGTTTGTCGCCATCGCGGTGAAAGTCGTATCCCATGAAAGCGCCGGCCGGGCCTGCATCGGTTTGCGCCACAGCCGGCGCATTCGCCAGTACCGATTGCTGATACGCCGAGCTGGCAACAACACTTTCAACGGCTTCAATCAGTTGCTGCATCGCCCGGAATTCGCTGGTCGGCAAAAACAGCGCGACGTTGGCGAACAAACCGGGATAGTGGTGCGCCAGCGCATCGGCCATCGGTGCGCCGAGTTGATCGCCAAGCGCGCTGGCGAGGCTGGCCCGATCCAGCGACACGCAGGCGCAGCCGTTGTTGAACAGTTCCGCAACGCTTTCGGAAAGATCGGTGGTTTCGCTCATGGATAAAACACCTCGGCCAAATGATGGCCGCAGTGTATCAGCGCCCTGAGTGCGGCGTGTCGGCAGCGCTTTCAGCTCTCTTGATCCGCGCTCGCTGTTTCCAGCGTGAAACCCTCATCCAGCCAGCCGGTTACGCCGCCAATCATTTCCTTGACCGGTCGACCGAGCTGGGCCAGCCGCAAGGCGCCGCGACTGGAACCGTTGCAGTGCGGGCCGGCGCAATAGACCACGAACAAGCTGTCCGGTGGAAAGTCCTGCAAACGCGACGCAATCAATTTGCCGTGCGGAATATTGACGGCACCCGGCAGATGGCCGCGGCTGAACATTTCCGGCGAGCGGACATCGACCAGAACAAAATCCTTGTTGCCGGTGCTGATGCTGTCGTGCACATCCCAGCAATCGGTTTCCAGCGCCAGACGGCGCTGCACGTGCTGGATGACGTCCTCTGGGGTTGCGGCCGTGATCTGGCTGACGGCACTTTTGCGGGTGAAGCTCGGGGCGGTGCTCATGGGGTTCTCCTGCTGGGCTGCGTGTGGATCTGACGCCGGTGGCGCCGGGCTGTTGTGCCGATCTGGGGCGCTGACGGTCGTCATTGTCTGGCGGTCAGCCGAACTCCGGCAGTGGCGCAAAAGACAGGATGTGGTAGATTTTCGCCAATCGAGTGGCGGAGGTTTTCATGGCGCGGGCATCCAGAGCGGAGGCGGGCGGATCGGCATCAGCATCAACGGAATCGGCAGCTACCGGCTCGTCGCCCGGACTGGTGGCGGTACTCGTCTATGACGGCTTGTGCGCCTTCGAATACGGCATTGCGGTCGAGGCCTTTGGCCTGCCGCGGCCGGAATTCGACTTTCCCTGGTATGAGTTCGCGCTGGTCGCGGTCGAGCCCGGTCCGATCCGGATGCTGGGCGGCATGACCGCCACGGTCAGCGCCGGGCTGGCCACGCTGGCTGCGGCGCGCACCATTGTCGTGCCCGGCTGGCGCCACCATCAGGCGCCGGTGCCGCCCGCGCTACTCGACGCGGTACGGCAGGCGGCGGCCAATGGCGCCCGCTTTCTGACCATTTGCTCCGGCGCGTTTGTGCTGGCCGAGGCCGGTCTGCTCGATGGCAAACGGGCGACCACCCACTGGCGCTATCGCGACGCTTTTCGCGCCCGCTTTCCGCGCGTTCAGCTTGAGCCCGACGTGCTCTATGTCGATGAGGGGCAAGTCATCACTTCGGCCGGCAGTGCGGCCGGCATTGATGCCTGCCTGCACCTGATCCGGCGCGATTACGGCAGCAAAGTGGCCAATCAGGTCGCCCGCCGGATGGTGGTGCCGCCACATCGGGAAGGCGGTCAGGCCCAGTTTGTCGAGGCTCCGCTGCCGGCTCACCCCGGCCGCGGGATCGGCGAGGCCATGGATTGGGCGCGGGCCCGGCTGACCGAAACCATCACGGTGCCGGCGCTCGCCAAGCAAGCGGCCATGAGCGAACGGACATTCTTGCGCCGGTTCCAGCAGGCTGCCGGCATGGCGCCGAAAGACTGGCTGATCCGCGAGCGCCTGTACCGCTCGCAGGCCCTACTGGAGTCGTCGTCGCTGTCGCTGGCGCAAATCGCCGAGGCCTGCGGTATCGCGTCGCTGGAAACCTACCGGGCCGCGTTCCGGCGGGTGTTCGGGCTGACGCCGGCGCGCTACCGCGAGCGCTTTCGGCGGCCGGCTGCCGGCGACGTGGCGGGCAAGACCGGCCTCGCCACTCTCGTTCGTGATTAAGCGGGGCCGGCGGCCGTGCTTCAGGAAACATGCTCCCGGAAACACTCACCCAAGAGCCACTCTCCCGGGAAGTCCGCCTCCAGTCGCCGCAGCATAATGGCCGGATTTGTCCGCCTCTGGGCCGCCCGGGACCTGATACGGAACAGCGCGGCGGCGTACGCTGCTCACCGTCCATTCACCACGACGGGAGCAAGCCAGCATGAAATCACGGAAAAAATCGGCCGTTTTACTGATCGACGTCCAGCAATCGTTTGAGCACAAGCCTTATTGGCGGCAGGATGACCTGCCGGCATTCCAGGACCGCTTGCTGGCACTGCTCGCAGGTGCCAAGGCCCGAAATGTCCCGGTCGTGCGTATACTGCATGTCGACCCGGACGGCGCATTCAGCCTCGCCTCAGGCTGGGTCAAGCCGATGGCGTTTCTGCCCGCGGACAGTGCGGTCGAATTCGTCAAAAGCGCCCATAACAGCTTTACCACCACCGGTTTGCAACGCTGGCTGGTCGAGCAGGACATCAACCACCTGATCATCACCGGCATCCGCACCGAGCAATGCTGTGAAACGACCACCCGCGTGGCTGCCGATTTGGGCTATGCCGTGGATTACGTCACCGAAGCGACGCTGACGTTTCCGATGCAACACCCGGTCAGCGGTCGGGTGTACTCCACGGCTGAGATCAAAGAAAAAACCGAACTGGTGCTGCACAACCGGTTCGCCAAGATCGTCACGGTGGAAGAATGTCTGCGTGGGTTGGATGATTAATCCACCGACAAACTGACGCTGTAATGAAGTAACCGCAAGCGGATCTCCAACCCATGCGCGACATGTATTTCATCCTGCTGCCAAACCTGTTGCTGCTCGACATGGCCGGGCCGTGGCAGGTGTTTCGCACCGTCAACAAGATGGTGGGGCCGCGCTTTCGTTTGCACATGATTGGCGTCAGCCCGCAGCTGGAAGTCGGCGAGGGCGTCACCCTCGCCGACATCGAACCGCTCCCGGAGCAGTTGCCGGATGATGCAGTCGTGGTGATCCCCGGCCTGCACATTTCCGGTAGCAAAATTGATCCCTTGCAGACCGATGCCTGCAAGGCGGCCTGTCATTGGTTGCAGCACAGTCTGAAACCCCAGCACACGCTGGTCGCGGTTTGTGCCGGCGCGCTGGTCGCGGCGCACGCGGGCCTGTTGGCCGGCAAACACTGCACGACGCATCATGATCTGTGCGCGCGTTTGGCCCAAACAGAACCGGCAGCGCGCATCGCCGATGATCGGATCTTTGTTCAGGATGGCAATGTCTACACCAGCGCCGGTGTCACCTCCGGTCTGGATCTGGCGTTGTATCTGGTCGGTGAATGGTGCGATCAAACCACGGCGATAGCCGTGGCGCGTGATCTGGTGGTGTACTTGCGCCGCAGCGGCGACGACCCGCAGCTCAGTCCGTGGCTGTCGTGGCGCAATCACATGCAGGCGAAGATCCATCGCGTTCAGGATCTCATTTGCCGGCAACCGGAAAAACGCTGGTCACTCGACGAACTCGCAGATGCCGTGCATCTGTCCGTGCGCCACCTGACCCGGGTTTTCCGCGATACCACCGGCATCAGTCTGCACGACTATCAGCAGCGCATCCGGCTTGATCATGCCAAACGCCTGCTCAGTGATACCGGTCATTCGGTTGAACGCATCGCCGAATTGACCGGCTATGGCAGTGCCCGCAGTTTGCGCCGCGCCTGGCGCAGCGAGCATCAGGATTCGCCCACTGCGCAGCGCCGCGTCGCTCGGCAATAACCGTATCAACGAAGGAGACTCTCATGCTGCAAATGCGCCCGAACTGTGAATGCTGCAACAAAGATCTGCCACCCGATGCCACCGATGCGCGCATCTGCTCATTTGAATGCACGTTTTGCGCAAACTGTGTCGACACCGTATTGCACGGCAAATGCCCGAACTGCGGCGGAAATTTCGGCATACGGCCGAGCCGCGCCGAACGCTTGCTGAGCAAATATCCGGCCTCGACTGAACGCATTTACAAGCCGGATGGCTGCAAGCCACTGAATTAATCGCCATCATTGGAGATCAATGCCATGACGCTGGAACGCGATACCTTGTTTCTGCTGGCGCCGGATTTTGCCGATGCCAAATTGGGCGCACAGTCTTTCTATTGCGTTCACTGTGCCGCCATTGAAGGCATTCTGCATTACTACCCCGACTTGGCGAGAACGCTCGCGGTAGTGCGCGTTGCCTTTCCGCGCCCGCGGCCGGCCATCGTTGCGCTGCTCGGTGAGGCCCAGCAGAGTTGCCCGGTGCTGGTGGTTGCGCGCCCTCATTCGGCTGGTCGCCATTTGCTCAAACAGAGCGAGGCGACCGGTGCGTACTTCGTCAGTGGAGTCGAGTCGATTGCCGCGTATCTTTCCGCTGCATACGGCATTGCCGAGATTCATCCCTGATCCGCTTCGTCGCGACGTCAGCGCCAATGCTGAACGCGGCTTATTTCGGCGTCACGCAGCCAACGTACTGCTGGCTGTATTCCCCGAGTTCTTCGCTATCGCGAATTTCCTCCGGGGTTAGCGTGGCCACCGTTGCCAGACAACGGGAGTGCTGATCGTGGACGTGTTGCAGGCAGGCGTCGGCCGTTGTCTTGATGATGGCCAGAAAGGGTTTGTCCTTGCAGAGATCTTCGGCATAGAAGTGCACGCCGTCCAGAAACACCTGTTTCGGCAACGGCCGGCTCGCCAACTCGTCGAGTTTGTACGGGGCGAATGGATGGGCCGCGCTGGGTTGCTGATTCAGTGCGTAGATCAGATAACCAATTGCAGCGGCCAGTGCCAGAAAGACCAGACGTTTCAACATTCACATTTGCTTCAAAAAACCGGAACGCCGCCATTCTAGGCGCCGCCCTCCGCGAGCGAAAGCGGCGTCCGGCAATATCAAACGACAAAATCGGTTTATCGTGCTGCGGCGTGTAGCCGGTGCATCCCGGCGATAAACCGGCCACGCCAATCGCTACAAGTCACAGAAACATGCCACCCGAGGCTTCAATGCGCTGGGCGTTGATCCAGCGGTTGTCGTCTGCCAGCAGTGACGCAATAACGCCACCGATATCATCCGGCACGCCGACCCGGCCGAGCGCGGTTTGCGCAGCCAGAAAGGCATTGACCTCGGCATTGTCGCGCACCATGCCGCCGCCAAAATCGGTTTCTATGGCACCGGGCGCTATCGTGTTGACGGCGATGCCGCGGCTGCCGAGTTCTTTCGCTTGATAGCGGGTCAGCACTTCGATGCCGCCTTTCATGGCGGCGTAAGCGGCGTAGCCCGGCACAGCAAAACGCGCCAATCCGCTGGAAATATTGATGATGCGGCCACCGTCAGCCAGCAGCGGCAGCAATGCTTGGGTCAGAAAAAATGGACCTTTCAGGTGCACGTTCATCAGCTGATCAAATTGCGCTTCGCTGGTGTCGGCAAACGCGGCATGGACACCGATGCCGGCATTGTTGACCAGATAATCAAAGCGCTCGCGCTGCCAATGCGTTTTCAGCGCGGCTTTTACTGCTACAGCAAAGGCAGGAAAGCCGCCGACCTGCGCGACATCCAGCGGCACCGCAACGGCGCGTCGGCCGAGCTGCTCGATCTCGGCGACGACGGCGGCGGCCTCGGCCTGTTGGCTGCGGTAGGTCAGGATGACATCAACGCCACGCTGGGCGAGCTTGATGGCGCTGTTGCGGCCGAGACCGCGGCTGCCGCCGGTTATCAGTGCAATTTTCGGGTTCATGCGGGGGTCCTCACGGTGGGGTATCAGCGGGGTCAGCAGCAGGCGGGCTGAACCGTGAGCGCAGTCTATTGTGGTGTTTGTTGCCGATAAATTGCCGGAAAGCGATTAGACTGTTCGCAATATCTGAACAATTGCCTGAGGGCAGCCATGAACCAGACCGATGCCATGCGGATTTTCCTGCGGGTGGCGGAGTTGGCCAGTTTCACCCAGGCCGCCGACAGCATGGGCCTGCCCAAGGCCAGCATTTCGGCGGCGGTGCAGCAGCTGGAAACCGAGTTCGGCACCCGCTTGCTGCACCGGACCACCCGCAAAGTGCAGATGACCCAGGATGGCCTGACGTTTTATGAGCGCTGCAAGGATCTGCTGGCCGATATCGACGAGCTGCAAACGCTGTTTCAGGCCGGCGAGGCCGGGCTTGCCGGTCGCATCAGGGTCGATATGTCGAGCGGTATCGCCAAGAACGTGATCGTGCCGAAACTGGCGGAATTTCTACGCGCGCACCCGCGCATCGAAATCGAACTCAGCAGCACTGATCGCCGGGTCGATGTCGTGCGCGAAGGCTTTGATTGCGTGATCCGGGTCGGCAATGTGCTCGATAGCAGTTTGATCGCGCGGCCCATTGGGCAATACGCCCTGCTCAATTGCGTCAGCCCCAGCTATGTCGCCCAGCATGGTCTGCCGCAGACACTGGCCGATCTGGCGCAGCACCAACTTGTGCATTACGTGCCAACGCTCGGCGGCAAATCCACCGGCTTTGAATATGTCGACGACCACAACGAGCCGCAGGCGGTTGCCATGTCCGGCGCAATCACCGTCAACAATTCTGATGCCTATCTCGCCGCCTGTCTGGCCGGTCTTGGCATCATTCAAGTGCCGGATGCCGCGGTGCGGGCCGCGTTGGCGACCGGCGAATTGCTGGAAGTGCTACCGCAATACCGCGCCGCGCCGATGCCGATTTCCCTGTTGTACGCCAACCGTCGCCATCTGCCCAAAAGGGTCAAAGCATTTATGGATTGGGTGACGGCGACGCTGCAGGCGTATTTGGTGAGGGATTCGAGTTGAACCTGTCAGTTCGTTGTTCAGCTTGAGTTGGCGACGCCGTGCGCCACCCAATCAGGTAGGGCGCAATGTATTGCGCCCTACGTTTACTGTGCGCAAGTGCGCAGCGTCGGGGGGGGCGGCTGGTTAGACGCCAATGCTGTTATGTTTTCTGCTCTTTTTATTTATCTGCGTTGAAGCTAGTGTCCACCAGTTTATTGGCTTCCAGTTCGTAAGCCGCACTCCAAAACCACGTTCCCCCACCACACAAATCAAATAGAAACTTAGTCGGGGGTCTGTCTTTGAGCTCTAATACGCCGGAGCGTTTGCCAACGGCGAAGATGTAGTTTTTTCCACGAGACCTAAAGCCAATGAACTGACGTTGGTAGTCGGAGTAATCCAAATCCATCTCCGGCCTGAGCGATCGCGCTTGCTTGGTGATTGTGGTCGAGAGCAACTGATCAACGCGTTCCACCTGCTGCCGGGTTGGATACCATACGTGTGAGATGGCAAATGGATACTTCCAGTGTTCGCCCTGAAAGTGGCCATTGCACCGATGTTCTACGTCTTCGGCCGTCACGCTGCTGGGAACGAAAATGTTTGCACCCAGATTCTGTGGAGGGCTGCCTTCGGGAAGGCTAGCGCACCCGACGAGAAGCAGAATCAGCCAGGCAGTTGTGAGAGATCGCATAGGCGTCCAACTTGTGATTAGGAGGCATGCCTCCAAACTGGTTTTTTAAATGGTCGGGAATTTGACCGCTTTTGTACTTGGCTTCAAGGGCTTGTTGTGCATTAACGTGGCGCTGCGCTGGCTATATATCCTGAAACGGCTATCAGCCAGGCACAGCCCGCTAAAACGTCAGGTTTGTTTGCTTGGTGGGTCTTTTCCCGATAGCGCGATATCACTCTTCCTTTCGAAAGCTGAGCTTCAGCAAATACCCGCTGCAAGCCAGCACCAGCAAGGCCGCCAAAAAGTGCAGCAAGCCGCCAAGCCGTTCGGCGGCATTGAGCCAGCCGAACCGGCCGAGCATCCAGCCCCAATCATGAATGCCGCCACCGACCAGCGGCAGTACCTGCGCTTTCGCGTCGGCCATGTAGTGCGCGATGTTTAGCAGGTTTTCGCCGGCCCAGAACACACAGATGCCGGTTTCAAACGGTTTTTGCTGGCGCCGGAAATACCAGGCCGTGCCGACCGGAAACGCGAGCTGGCCGAGCGTGCCGCCGAGAAATTGCAGCCAGTTGCCGAACGGACTCAGGATCACGTGGCCAGCCTCGTGAAACAGCAGGTTGGCGCCGTCGATGAAATGATACTGGTAGGCAAAACTCAACCAGAGTGCGTAAGGCACCAGCAGGATCGCGACAAGCTTCTTCATAGGCTTTCACCGGCTTGCCACCAGTGGTGCAGGATGGCGTGACTGAACAGACCAATCGTGACCGCATCGATGACCAGTTCCAGCACCAGCGCAATCACCGGTGTCAGCGCGCCAGCCAGTTGCTGTTTCTGTTCATACCGCGCCGCCAGGCGCATGGCCAGCCACCACAGCAATTGCAGCGCAATACCGAGGCCGATGTTGAAACCGACAGCGCCGCCAGCACTCGGCACCACCAGGGTGAACAAGCCGATGCCGGCGGTCAGCAGCACGCCGCGGACGGTGCCGAGCGCCGGCTGCAGTGAAGTGGGGGTCATGGAGGTTGGTTGCCGTTTGCTGGTGGCCATGTAGCTGGGTGAGCAATGCTGGACTAGCAATAAACAGGCGGTCATCGTGCCGGTGTCTGTGCATGGATGGCAAGGGCGGAGGTGAACCGGCAGCGCGCGGGGTCTGATTAGCCAAGCCATTGCAAGCCAGCTTATGGTCAGCCAGCGTATGGCCAATGACAGTGCCGGATTTGAACTAGTATCGAAGGCAGATATCGGTGAGCGAAAGGTGGCGACGGAATGGCCGGAAAATACCTTCCTGCCTTGCTGTTGGCGTGCTGCGCTGCCACGGCGCAGGCCAAGGAAAAACTGACCTGGCTACTGATGGACTGGCCACCGTTTTTCCTGATGCAAGGCGATCAGATGGTCGGCGGCGTGACTGGCGATCAGATGAAGATGCTGTTTGCCCGCTTGCCGGAGTACGAGCACGTTACCCAGCGGGTGTCGGTCATCCGGCTGGAAACCGAGCTGATGTCAAACCGTCCGGTCTGCTCCATGCCCTTGCAACGCACCGCCAAACGCGAACCGTTCATGCTGTTCTCGGTGCCAATGGATATCGGACTCAGCACCCGGCTCATCGTCAGGCAGGATAGCGTCAGCCAATTTGGCGAGGTCCCGGCGCTGGATTTGGCCACCGTCGCGTCG
Organism: Permianibacter fluminis; assembly: GCF_013179735.1. Taxonomy (NCBI): domain Bacteria; kingdom Pseudomonadati; phylum Pseudomonadota; class Gammaproteobacteria; order Pseudomonadales; family Pseudomonadaceae; genus Permianibacter; species Permianibacter fluminis. Next base: position 2,060,478 of record NZ_JABMEG010000001.1, read on the forward strand.
ATGCCGAATCTGCATGGTCTTGTGCATCGTTCTCGCAGCTACGGTCCGCTGCTTGATCAATTGTTTGCTACGCCCAGCGCAGTGCCCAATCTGCAATTTCTGGCGCTGGATTCCGACAACATCCTGAGGATGCTGGATTCCGGCCGCATCGATTACACCATCGAATATCCGCTGGTGGTGCGGTACTGGGAATCGCAACAACCGTCGACGCGAACACCGTTTGCCTCGTACAAACTGGTCGGCAATGCCGAGTTTTCCATCGGCGTCATCGCCTGCGCCAAAACCGAATTCGGCGCCCAGGCCATCGCCCGCATAAACGCTGCACTAAAAGAGCTGTTTCGCGAGCCCGACTATCAGCACTCGCTGTACCAAAAGCTGAGCGAAGCCGAGCTCAAGGATTTTCAGCATTACTGGCAGAAATACATACTCGAACAATCACCGCTGCTGCCAAGCACGCCCTGACACCGAGTCTCGCACGGCGTTTCATGCGGTCCTGATCGCGACGCCAGTTTTGTCCCAGAGCCTGATTGCGACGCCGTTCCGCTGGCGGTAACCCGCCACTGCCTCCGGCAACCTGCCGTTACAAATTTGCCCGCCGTTTTCCCGTCAGAACCCCTGCCGATGTGAATATGCCGCAGGATCTTGCCGGGCCTTGCGCTCTACTGCGCTCAGACCGCCGGTCGGGTCTGTGCGGTGGCAAGGAGAGTTTCATGCGCATGTTCATCATCATGCTGGCCGGTTTGGCGGCGCTGTGGGGGCCGGCAACGTCGGTGGCGGTCGAGCCGCAGCCGGGCGAGGTTCTGATCGGGAAATGGTTCGGTGAAGTTGGCTTTGATTACGACCGCGTGCCTATCGGTTTTGAATTCCGCCGCAATGCCGATCAGGAGTTGCGGGTGTATCTGTACCAGCCGGTGATGAATTTCTACGGTCTGGATCTTGGCCGGGTCGAGCAGGACGGCGCCAGCTTTCGCAATGCCGACAGCCTGTTGAGCGTGACGCCTTCCGCAGACCAGCAACGTTTGTCCGGTAGTTATTTCAGCCTGAACGCACCGCTGCATTTGCAGCGGGTTGATCAGCTACCGGCCGAGTCGCCATTGCCGGTGATCCCCGGCGCACCGGCGCCGCGCTGGCAGACCGTGCTCGGTGGCGCCATTTATGCGCCGGTGGCCGTTGCAGACGGCACGCTCTATGTCGGTTCCAGTACCGGCAATTTCAGCGCGCTCGATGCCAAGACCGGCGCGTTCAAATGGACCCTCGCGGCCGGCCGGCCGATCCATGGTGCGGCCTTGCTGACCGCTGCGCAGTTATATTTTGTCTGCGACAACGGCTTTTTGTTTGCGCTCGATCGTGGCAGCGGCAAACCGCTGTGGCGTTACGATTTGGCGGACAGCCAAAGCACGCGCATGTTGCCGCATCCGGTGATCAGTAACAGCGGCGAGTTTGACTTTGATCTCAATGCGCCCACACCGGTGCTGCGCGATGGCGTGCTGTATGTTGGTGCGGGCGATGGCGGTGTGCATGCCGTCGACGCGGTCACAGGCAAGCGGCTCTGGCGCTTTGCTGGCTCCGGCAGCATGCGCAGCGATGCGCTGGTGACAGATGACAACGTCTTCATTGCCAGCATGGATGGCCATGTCTATGCCCTGCAACGCAAAACCGGCAACGAGCGCTGGCAGAAAAATACCTTCGCGGCCATCAGCAATCCACCCGCGCTGATCGATGGCAAATTGATACTCGGCAATCGCAGCGGTCTGCTGGCGGCGCTGAATCCGGCGGATGGCAGCGTGATCTGGAAGATGACGCTATGGGGTTCGGCGGTGGAATCCGGTGCGGTGGCAGGAGCGGGCAGCACGTTTTATATCGGCTCTTCCGATCTGCGTCGGCTGAGCTGGATCGATGCCCGCGATCAGAAAGTGCTATGGCGCACGGATGTGTACGGCTGCGCCTGGGCGCGGCCGGCGCTCAGCGAACAGCGCATTGTGGTCAGCGCCATTGGGGTCAATCCGTATGAGATTCGCCACCTCGGCAGTCTCAGCATGCTCGACCGCGCCAGCGGCAAAATGCTTTGGCGGTGGCCGGCACCGGAAGCACCGGGCAGTTTTGTCAGCGGCTTTGCTGCCACGCCGGTGATTGCCGACAAAACGGTTTATGTCGGTGGCCTGAACGGCACGATGTACGCGTTTCCACTCGATTGAAACTTGCGGTGCCGTGAGTACGGTGTGCAGTCGGCGAGCTTGGTGCTGACTCGCTAGTCGCGCTCCAGCCGCCCGCTAGCCGCCATCGGCACTCGGCTCCGGCGTTTCGGTATCGGCCTCACCGGCGCTGAGTGCGGCGCGAGCTTGCTCGGCCATCAGCTGGTAGCGTTGGCGAAAACGGTCGAGCTCATGTTCTTCCAGCTCTTCCAGATCCAGCAGCGCGTTGTGGGCGCCTTTGGTCGCGCGAATCAGCTCATCGAGCTTGACCTGAATGGCTTCGGTATCGCGGTTCTGGGTGTTCTGAATCAGGAACACCATCAGAAACGTGATGATGGTGGTGGCGGTGTTGATCACCAGTTGCCAGGTATCACTGAAACCAAAAAGAGGGCCGCTGATCAGCCACGCGGCGATGGTTAATACCGCGAGGTTGAAGGCCAGCGGTCGCCCGCTGAGCCGGGCCGTGCTCTTGGCGAAGCGGGAAAACCAGCGTTGTTTTCTCATGGTGAATTCCGGGACAAGGGTGAACATCACCGACGGACTGTCGGTCGACAGACTGGCTTCAGTTAAGCACAAGCCGGTCGTTAGTCCGACGAGGCAGAAGTGAAGGCGCGCTCGATGCGATTAGCTCATCCCGTGCGGCCGTGGCGTTGCGCCCGGGACAAGATTCCAGACGTTGTATGGGCAAGCCATTCGACGCAAATCCATGCTGCTGCGCAGCAAAATCAGCGAACGAATTCATGCTGCAGTGAAGCAAAATCAAGGTACATAAGTGCTAAAAGCGAAGCGCTTGCACACTTTTTGGGGTCTGCTAAAGATCTGATCGGTCGTCGGAGCACCGAGCACCGATCAGTTGCGCAGGCAGCGGTCGGAATCGGTCAGCGGAGGAACCGGCGACTGCCTTGAGCCTGAGAAAAAGACGGGGATGACGCGTTAGCCGCGCAACATCACCCGCCGACGAGCCCAGTTTTCCGTCTGCCATTTCCGGTGCCAACGCGCACCGACGTGGAGTTGTTGTCCAGCGCCAAGGCCCTTTTCGCTCATTTCACCGAGGAGGGCTTTTCATGCGTCGTTTCATTTCATCCTGTCGTTACATTTCAGCCGGTGGTGCTGCTTTTTGTCGTCGCGCATCGCACGCTTTTTTGTCGCCATTGCTGGCGTTGACCGCGTTGCTGTTGACCAGCCTGCTGTTAGCCGGACAGGCGTCCGCAGCGGTGACCGGTGTTGCGTTTGTCCATGGCACCGGTGATCACCGCAGTGATGCCTGGGATTACTGGGGCGGTGATTTCATCGACTCGGTGCGGCAGGGTTTGCCGGATCAAAGCAAGTACGTGGTGGTCAATTGCGACTTCAATCAGTACATGTGGAGTTCAGCCGCCGCTGGTTGTCTGGCTGGCCAGCTGACCACGTTCATCAACAACAAAGCGATCACCGATCTGGTCATCATCACCCATTCGAACGGTGGCAACGTCGTGCGCTGGATTCTGTCGAATCCGACCTCGGACAGCCGCTACCCGAACATCATCAGCAAGATCCGCTGGGTCAACGCACTGGCACCATCGAGTCTCGGCACGCCGCTCGCGGATGCGGTGATGAATGGCAATGTGTTCGAGTCGTCCGTGGGCTGGTTGCTGGGGTTCAAAACCGATGCCGTGCGCCAACAGCAAGTGTCGTGGATGGCGAATTACAACGCCAACAATCTGTTCGGCACCGCCGGCCGGCCAGCCCTGCCGAAAGGTTTCTGGACGGTGGTCGGCAGCGATGTTGATTCGGCAATTTGGGATGGTGACAGCTATTGCGGAGGCTATTCCGCCAACGTCGGTCTGGAGATCACCCAGGCCTGGCTGAACAGTTGTTCCGATGGTTTTCTCAACTGCTCGTCGCAAAGTGGCGCCGGCTCACTCTGGTTCAAGGACATCACCCGGACCAACGGTGCTGAACCGCTGAGCCATAACCAGAGCCGCAAGAAATGCTTTGGTCTTGACGTCATCCTGCGTAACGATCTGTGAGGGGCCACACCATGAACAATTTGAACAAGCGATCGGTGCGCACCGCCATTATCGGCGCGGTCATTGGCTTGACCGGCGCGTTGCCGGTAGTCGCGGCAGAAACGCTGAAACTGCTGCCGGCTGTTGCGGGTGATCAAATCCCCGGCGATTTGCGACCGGCGATCAGTGCGCCGTGGCAGAACGACAACCGCGAGCCGGTGTCGGTCAGCTATGCGCTCGACATGGATTCCGCGCTGAGCCTCAATCCGAAACCGGAAGCGGTCGAAAGCAAGGAATACTGGCGCAAGATCAGTGGCGCCGAGCTAAATCGCGGTATCGATTTGCCGACCACCGCGCCGGGCGCCTTGTTGCGTATCAGCGGATTTGGTAACGGCAATCAGGCCAGCAAAAGCGTGCTGCTGGTCGACGGTGAAGCACTGAGTTTGCGCAGTCCGCAGGGCCGCGAGCAATCGCTGGCGAGCGCAGCTCAATCGCTGTATCAGGCCGCAAAAGATCAACCGAGCAATTTGCCGTTCGCGCGTGGCAGTGTGGCAGCCAAACTGGATGCCGACATGGGCGCCGGTGTGTTCACGTTGACAGCGAAACAGCCGATGCCAGCCGATGCGGAATTTGTCGTGCAGGTATTCGAGCCCGACAGCCCGTACCGTTTGCAAGCCAAACACGCCAATTACAACGTACTCGCCGGCGGCAGTTTGAATGCGGAAGGCGTTTTGTTGCATGAGCAATCGGCGTCACAAGCGGCGAAGGCGTTGCCGGTCCAGGCGATCTCCGCCGTGCTGCTGGCGCCGGATGGTCGGCGCTTGCCGTTGACCGTTGCCCGTGGCACGGGCAACCGTTGGCAGATCGCGCAGTTGCTCGATGCGCCCACGGCCGATGTCCCGGGCCTGTGGGAAGTCGAGTGGCAGCTGAAAACCACCGACAACGGTCTGACGGTCGAGCGACAGCTGCGCAGCGCGTTCGCCTTTGCCGCACCGAGTGCCCGGCTTGGCAAGCAACTGCAGCTGAGTAAAACCGCCAGCAACGTCACGCTGCAGATACCGCTGACCGTTGCCAGTGAAGGCCGCTACGAAGTGCGCGCCGTGGTCAGCGGCAAAGACGGTACCGGCGTTGTCCGGCCGGTGTTGTTTGCCAGCAGCGCCAATTGGCTGCAAGCCGGTGAACGCAAACTGAGCCTGACGCTCGACAAATCGGTGCTCACTGAAGCCGGCGTCAGCGGCACGCTAGCGGTGCAGGACCTGCAATTGATCGATCAATCGCGAATGAGCGTGCTGCAACGTCAGGCGCAAGCCTTGTCATTGCGGCCGGCGCAGTGGCAGGGCAATGCCCGGCTTGCCGACAACGGTCGGGATCGGCGCTGAGTTTTTGCCGTATCGCTGAACTGTTGCGCTGAGTTATTTTGTTTTGATGTGCAGAGTTGTGTGGTGTTGCGGTGTAGTTGTGGAGTGGTTGTGGTGTGGTGAGAAAGCACCTGTACGCGTTGACCCCATCAACGCGCACAGGCTGCTGCTGCATCCTTGTCAGGCAGTGAGTTTTTCTGCCGGTCCGGCGTTGATGAGATGATCGTTCGCGCTCAATTCTGCAAAAGATGTTCAGTTGTCTGGCCGGGTCCAGATCCAGCTGCCGACCACGATGGCGACGAGCGTCGGCAGCCAGGCCCATGCCAGCGGCAAACGCCACCAGCCCACCACCGCACTGATAATCAGCATGATGCCGGCGGCAATTTTGCCGAGCCGCGGGATGGCCTGACGGTCGCGCCAGGCGATGATGTAGGGACCAAAGCGCGGATGATCGAGCAGCCGTTTTTCCCATTTCGGTTCCGCTTTGGCAAAACAGAACGCCGCGACGATGACCCACGGCGTAGTGGGCAACAACGGCAGTACGATGCCAGCCACCGCCAACAGCAAGGCCAACACGCCAGCCGCCATCAACAAGTATTTTTTTGCACGCGTCAGCATGAGTGGGATTTGAGCCGTTAAACGCTATTTTGATTGTTGGTACAGAATCGAGAAAATATCCAGATGGCCGATGCTTTCCTGCTCGCGATAGCTGGAATAAAACAATTGGCCTGGATATGCCGGCGACGTGCTGGGGCCTAATGTCCAGCCGGCCGGGCTGTTGACGCTTTCCGGCAGCGGTTCGGTGTGATAGCCGCCATCACTGGCGGTTGCCAACCAGAGTGCACCGCCTTCATCCGGATTGTCGGAACGGGTAAACGCCAGCGTCTGGCCATCAGCAAGCACGGCTGCATCGTATTCATGCGCGCTGGTGTTGATGCCAACCAGCGGTGTGGCGGTTTGCCACTGTCCCGCCTCCGGGCAACTTTGCCAGAGATCCATGCCGCCAGCGCCGCCATGGCCATCGCTGGCAAATAGCAGACAACCCGTGCTCAGCGGTGTTGGCGCCCATTCGTTGCGACTGCTGTTGATGGCAGATCCCAGCGGCATTGGCTGTCCCCAGCCCTGTTCGGTAAGCGGCACGAACCAGATGTCATCACCACTGTAGCCGCCTTCGCGATTGGAAAAGAAATACAAGCCTTTGCCATCGGAACTGAAAGCAGGATCAAAATCGTTGGCGTTACTGTTGAACGGCACCGGTGCCGGCAGGGACCAGCCATCACCTTGGCGCTGGCGCTCCAGCAAATCCCAGCCACTTTCCCGGCCATCGATAATGCCCCACACCTCGTGTCGGCCATCGGGCGAAATGGCAAGGCGCACTTCAGTGGCCGTGGTCGAGACTGTGCCGGCGGCGTAAATTTCCCGCTGATGCCACGCCAGCGGGTGTGCCGGCGTCAGCGTGGTGGTCTGCGGCGCACAACCAGCGAGCACCAACAGCGATGCGAGCAATTTGGGTAACATGTGGCGCATGTGAAGCATTCCGTGCTTGGTGAGTGTGGATGAATCAAACGGCGGCCATGCTACTTGGCTGAACAGCCTCGGCCAAGGTGAATCTGACCAAGGCGAGTCTGATCAAGGAGACCCTGACCAAGGCGACTCTGACCAGGGTAACTATGATCAAGGTAGCTATGATCAAGGCGGCTGCCGCTGACAACGGCAGCATCATGTGGCGCCTGTGTCTGTGCTTGTGTGTGTGGCACCAACAAGGCCGGTCGGCAACGTGATGGCCGTCGGCAGGGCTTGAAATTGCCCGACAGCAGACCCACCTTGCTTTCTCTTCCTCACAGCGTTGTGAGTTTTCCGTTGCCCATACTCATCATTGTCGGACTTGGCTTGCTGCTGGCGGCCTGGATGTTCGGCAAGCCCTATCTGAAATACTACCGGCGTCGCCGTATCCGGCAGCAAGCCTTTCCGGAATCGTGGCGGCAGATCCTGAAGCGGCGGGTGCCGTATTTTCGCCGCATGCCGGCCGATCTGCAGCTGCAGCTCAAAAAACACATCCAGGTATTTTTGGCCGAGAAAGTCTTTGTGGGTTGTGATGGCCTGGAAGTGACCGATGAAATGCGGGTCACCATCGCCGCGCAGGCGTGTTTGCTGCTGCTGAATCGCAACACCGACTACTACCCCGGCCTCAGCCAGATTCTGATCTATCCGGATGCGTTTATCGTCAACAAGAAACACACCGATGCCATGGGGCTGGTAACCGAACAGCGGCAGGTGTTGTCGGGCGAGTCCTGGCAGCAGGGTCAGGTGATACTGTCATGGCAAAACACGGTGCAGGGCAGTGAAGTGCCGGACGATGGCCACAACGTGGTGATTCACGAATTTGCCCACCAACTGGATCAGGAAAATGGTCCGGCCAATGGAGCACCGATTCTGGCGCGCCGCGAGCACTACCCGGAATGGTCAGCCGTATTGCGCGCCGAGTTTGAACAGCTGCAGTCAGCGGCACGCATCGGTCTGGAAACCCTGTTCAGCCACTACGGTGCGACCAATCCGGCCGAATTTTTTGCCGTGGTGTCAGAAGTGTTTTTTGAACAGCCACAGGCCATGGCTACTGAGCATCCAGCGCTGTACCAGCAGTTGAGTCGTTTCTATCGGGTGGACCCGCTGACCTGGTGAGTGCAGTCTGAGCGTTTGCGACGGATTGGAAGTGTGGTATCCGTGCAGCGCTGTGTGCCATGCAAAAATCAGCTGCGCTCGCGATGGGTCGAGAGCCAGTGCGGCATTTTCAAACCACGGGCGATGGCGAGTGCGCGGAAGCTGAAGATCAGCAGCACTGCAAAGATGCTGAGGGTCGCGGTATCCAGTTGGCCGCGCAGCAACACATAACAGGTGCAACCGACCAGAATCGGCGTGGCATAAATTTCGGTGGACATCAGCAGATTGGTGCGGCTGGCCAGGACGTCGCGAGCGATACCGCCGCCGATACTGGTCCAGACGCCCATCATCACGGCCAGCCCCGCGCCATGACCTAGCGCCAACACTTTTTCCGTGGCCAGCACGCCGAACAGGGCGGCGCCAAACCCATCGAGATAGAGCAGCAGCTGGCGAGTGCTGTGCAGATGCTGGGCCAGAAAGAAACTCAGCAGTGCTGCACCGCTGGCGACCCAGATCGAATTGAAATCGACAATCCAGAAAATCGGTACATCAAGAATCAGATCCCGCACGGTGCCTCCGCCCAGCGCCGTGACCACGCCAAGCACCACGGCACCAAAAACATCAACGCCCTGACGCCGTATCGCCAACACGCCGGTGATGGCAAATACGGCGGTGCCGAGCATTCCGAGCAGATAAACGAGCATATCCGGGCTGGCCTTTTGATCAGGGGGAGGGGGATGCGGTGACCGTCGCTGCAAGTATTGCAGCAACGGCCAAGTTGCCTTGCCGCAAAAGCCGGCAACTGTCCGCCGTTTCAGTTTCGCCTGTGGTGACGGTTGCAGTCGCAGGCGATTTTATCGGCTGGTCAAGGCCGCGTCAGCCGATTTGGTGGCCGCCGGATCATTCAAGCACAGGCCTCGGTGATCGCGGCGACAACGGCGGCACTGGCCTGCAGTTGCGGGTAATGGCCGACGCCGGCCAACTCGACTACGTCCGGCGCCGGAATCAGTTCGCGATAGCGCGCAACCATGTGGGCGCCGGAAATGGGATCGGCCATGCCGGCGATCAGTCGCACCGGAATGTCGGCCTGGATCAGTGCGCCGACCCAGCGTTCCCGCCAGCGTTTGCGCTCGGCCATGTAAGCAATCAATTTTGCCATGACGCGCAAGCCATCTTGTCGGGTCAGCAATTGCCACATCCCGTTCAGTTCTGCCGCGGACAGCGAGTGCGCGCAAATGCGCTGCATGTTGGCGGCAAAGCGCGGATACCGGGTCAATGCCGCCAGCAGGCCGCCGAGCGGTGAGGCGAGCAGTGTTTGCAGCAGCACGGGACGATGGCTTTCCGGAAACAAGCCGCCATTGAGCAGGAACAGTTGCTGCAGCTGCCAGCGGGCATGGCCTGCCTGTTGTCCCTCCTGTTGCCCTTCTTGGTGTCCCTCTATTTGCCCCTCGAGTTGCCGCGCCAGCAATTCCTGGGCAACGGTGTCGCCATAGTCGTGGGCCAGCACGCGTGCGCGCGTAATGCCAAAATGCGCCAGAACCGCTTCGGCGAGATCGGCTTGGGCGGCGATGCTGTACTGAAAATTGCGCGGCTTGTCGGACAGGCCAAAGCCGATCATGTCAAAACAAATGATCCGGAACCGGTGCTGTAGCCCGGCGGCGACCTGCTGCCAATCCCAGCTGGCGGTCGGGAAGCCATGAATCAGCAGCAGCGCTTCACCAGCACCGGCGCTGCGAACAAAGATCTGCTGATTTTGCCAGCGCATGTAGCTGCCGCTGGCTGACCACTGTTCAATGCTGGTTAAACCGTCAACGCTGGTGAAACTCATCGGCTGCCACCTTGCGGTTTCGTCACGGCGCTATTCGCGCAAGGCTTTCCAGATTTCGTCGGTCAGGTGGTAATCGGAACGTTGCAAGGCTTTACCGTGCAGCACCGTGGTTTCGATGCTTTTGATCGCCCGGATATCAGTCAGCGGGTTGTCGCGCAGCACAATAAAGTTGGCCAGCTTGCCGGCGGTCAGCGTGCCGATGTCTGTTTCCTTGCCGAGCAAGATGGCGCCGTTCAGCGTCGCGGCCTTGATGATCTGTTGCGGCGTAAAACCGGCATCCTGCTGCCAGGTTTCCAGTTCCGGCCACAGTCCCGGTGCGCCGAATTCCAAGCCGACGTAAACATCCGAACCGGTGGTCAGCAGAATGCCGGCTTGCTCGGCTGCACGCGCCATTTTCAGCGAGAACTGGAATTGCGCCGGCAGACCCACGCGATGCTCGGCCGGGATCTGCTCGTTGTTCGCGGCGTAGTTGATGACGTACAGCGTTGCGTCCAGCATGCCGTGTTTCGCTTGCAGTTTCTTCAGCAAGGCTTGCAGCTTGTGATGCTCTGGCGTTAGGGTCGCGAAGTCGACCGGTGGTCGCTTTTGATAGCTGGTGCCGCGCATATCGTCGGCGGTTTCATAACCCAGCATGTAGATATGGCTGAGCCGCTGCACACCGGCATCGAGCAGCTCACTCGGCCGTGCCGGAAACACGGTGCCGTGTGACCAGATCATCATGTGCTGCTTGTCCGCTTCCGCGCTGATGCGGCGGATGTCACTGGCTGGCATGTTGGCATACAGTTTGATGCCACTGGCATAGCTGCCTTTGGCTTGCGCAACGGCCAGTGCGGCATCGGTTTTCGCGTTGATAGCCTGCATCCACGGTACCTGTCCGGCGGTTTCCGCTTGCGCGGCGGCCTGTGTGCGTGGGTCAACAAAAAAACTGTCACCGGCCATCAGCGCCGAGTAATACAACTCGGGTCCGGGGATCTCGCCCAGCAGCAACTCCCGCCGCAGCTCCGCCAACAACCGGTTGTCACCGGCCATGTCGCGAACCGTGGTGATGCCACTCATCACATACAGTTCCAGCTGTGCTTTCGCCAGCATGACATTCGGATAGGTCGCTACGTGGACATGAGTATCAACCAGTCCCGGCATCACATAGCGGCCGCTGAGATCAACACTGTGATCAGCGGTCAGTGCCAGTCGATCAACGTCGGCATCCGGAACAACCTGCTCAATGCGATCGTCGACTATCCGCAGTGCCATATCGGTCTGGGCGGTCGGCTGGGTGGCGTCAATCAGCGTGGCATGTCGGTAGAGCGTGCTGTCGGCGCCTGCGGAAAGCGGGCCGAGTGCAGCAAGCAGCAGCAATACGCTTGGAGATAAACGGCTCATTATCGCGTTCTCATGACAGGGTTCTCACGATAGTGATCGCCGAGGTGACCGGCGCGCGTCAGCGCGCCCGGCGAAGGCTTGTACGGCCGGAGCGCAGTTGACCACCGAGCTATAACCCGACTGAGTCGGGCTCACTTTGCAGGCTCCTCGTCATACTCCATATTATATAGCTTTCCTTCAACTATTCGAATTGACCAAACGATATCTGCAGTTGCATTCCCTGTGATTTGATCGAAGATGTTGGCCTTGACTTGCACCGTAACTTGCTCGTAGCCAGGCTCTTCATATATTGCGATATCATTCAAGCCGGCGTCGGTAATTTTGCTCAATACAGAGTCGCCAGCTTTGAATGTCTTTCCGTGCTTAACAACTATGAGCCTGGTTAAGTTGCCTTTTTTGTCCACGCTTGCTTCTACATGTGTGCCACTTTCTGCGGTGAATGCTACTTCGCTCCAAGCGTAGGCGATCATTGAGTTTGCCTGAATTTCTGGGGTGGCAAGTAATGACGCTATTAATGCGGTGATAAGATGGCGTTGCTTCATCGGTTGTAACTCATGGTTGTGATTCACATCGCTGTCAGCGACTGCATCGCGCTTATGCAGACGCCAGCTTAAAAAATGACATCGAGACTTTTTGCCTGTGGCAGCAGCAGGCGGGCACCGTCTTCGGTGATCAGCATTTCATCTTCCAGCCGGATACCGAACTCGCCGATCAGATAGATGCCGGGTTCGTTGCTGAACATATTGCCGACCTGCAGTGGCCGTTTGTTGCCACCGACCAGATAAAACCATTCGTGGCCATCCATGCCGATGCCATGTCCCAGTCGATGGGTAAAATGTTGATAGCCGGGACCGTAGCCCTGCTCGGCGATGAATTGCCGGGCGGCAGCATCGACTTGTTCGGCCGGCAGGCCGGGGCGGGCGGTTTTCAGCGCCAGATCCTGGGCGCGACGAACAATGTCCCAGACGGTTTTCATTTTGTCGCTGGCTGTGCCGAGCACCATCGTGCGAGTGATGTCGGAGCCATAACCTTCGACCTCGCAACCGCCATCAAGCAACACGATATCGCCCGCTTTCAGAAACGACTCTTTCACCAGACCATGCGGATACGCCGAGGCCTGACCAAACAGCACCAGCGCATCACCAGTGACGCCAAACTCACCGTACAGCTGGCTGATGAGTTCCGCGAGTTCGCGCTCGCCCATGCCTTCGCGCAGCAACGACTGGGCTTTTTTGTAGACGTCGGCGGTGATGTCATTGGCCACTTGCATCAGGGCGATTTCACTGGCCGATTTGACGCTGCGGCAGCCGGCCGTCACCGCGATACCGTTTTGCAATTTCAGCTGCGGCAGTGCCTGCTGCAGTTTGTCGATGATGAAGAAGCGGGTGGTTTCGTCGATGCCGAGGGTGGCCGTCAGCAGGCCGGCATCCTTGAAACCCTGTTTCAGCTGGGCATACGGATCTTCGTGCTCTTCCCAGGTCAACACTCGGACGTCGCCCAATTTCTCGCGGGCGCGGCCTTCCTCGAATTTCGGCGAAATAAAAAACGGCTCACCGGTGCGCGGCAGCACCATCGCAAACAGCCGCTCACTGGGCCACCAGGACAGGCCGGTGAAATACTGCAAGCTGGTGCCGGCTTCGACCAACAGTGCGTCGAGTTTGTGCTCGGTCATCAGGCGGCGCGCCTGTTCTTGCCGGGCACGAAATTCCTGAGAACTGATCGGCGCTATGCGGCGCCGAATGGCAGCGACCCGTTCCGGATCAAAATACGTTTTGCTGTTGCCTGCAGCGGTTGCAAGCGCCGGGACAGGAAGCAGCGCCGCCAGGGTGCTGGTGGCGGCTGCAGTACGCAGGAAGTGACGTCGATTCATGGAGTCGGCTCGAACAGTGACGGGTTGCGCCAAGCGGCAAATTGCGCTCGAGTGTAACGCATGCCGGCGTCACCGGGTCAGCCCTATATGGTGGGAAAAAATGCCGAAACGTCATGCTGCGGTGCAAGGTGTTTTGCTCAGCACGTTGATGGGTGCCGAGCAGCCGATTGCTGAAATGCATTCTCAGGCGGTCAGCAAGTCAGTTTGCCTTTGCAGAAGAAAATCGCCGGGCGCGACGCCGATCAACTAACAGGCAGCCAGGCATGGGCGCGCACCGGGAAGGTGCCCATGCCGCAAATTTTCGGTGGCACGGCACTGAACCGGAAGCCGTCGATGGGGAGATTTTCCAGCCCGGTCAAATGCTCGACAATCGGGATACCCGCGGCGAGCAGCGTTGAATGCACCGGACGCTGGCCAGTGCTGATGTCATCAATGTTCAAGGAGTCGATACCGACCAGCGCTGCGCCACAGTCGCGCAGATACACGGCGGCTCGCTCGGTCAGAAACGGGTGGCCTTCGAAATACTGATCCGTGCGCCAGTGTCGGCTCCAGCCGGTGTGCACCAGCACCGCTTTGCCCGCGACATCGCTTGCGGCAAAGCTGGGCCAGTCAATCGCGCGATCGCTGCTGCCCTGCACCCGCACCACCAATCCCGGCAGATTGGCAATGCGGGTCAGCGGCATGCCGGCCAGATCGATGCCGTCGGCATAACGGTGATACGGCGTGTCGAGATAGGTGCCGGTATTGGCCACCATATCGATGCGGCCGATCTGAAATTCAGTGCCGGCGGCGTAATGCTGCCGCGATTGCTCGCGTGACAGATGATCACAAATCAGCGGCGCGGGAAGGCCTTTGTAGGTAATCATGCCGTGCTCGATGCGGTGACTGAGATCGATAAAGAGCGCGTTGGCGGCTGCCTCGTTGTCGATCGCCGCGGTGTGGTCCAGCTCGCCGCGCTTGTGGGCTTCGGCAATGATGCGCTTCTTCAGAATGTCGACCTTGCTGACCATCAACAAACGCAGATCCTGAACGATATACGTGGCCAGCGCATCATCGCTGATGTCGTCACCGATGATGTCCAGCCGGAAGCCTTGGCCTTGTATGCCGCCACCATTGCTGAATGAAATGGCAAAATCGAACACGACGCGCTGCTCTGCCATAAAGGCGATCCTCGGTGTTGATTCAGGTTCTGGTTCAGGTTCTGGTTTAAATGGGGTGCAGAGCCGACTCAGCCGGTTTTTGCCAGCGCGTAGCGCAGCAAACGAGCCTGTATATGCTCGGTCAGACTGCGCGGTGAGGAAAGCGCCATCCGGGCCAGACAGGGGACGGTTTCGGCCACCGGCGATTGGGGCAGCAGACTGCGCAGCAGGGTCTGGAGTTTGCCACCGGTGCTGGCGGTATGTTGTTTCAGCCAGCTCAATGCACTGATCAGCCTCTGCTCGGTGGCGTCGAAGTCACAGCCAAATGGGAACCGGCCGAACTCACCAAGGCTTTGCAGCGGTGCCAGTGCGGCAGCCAGCCGTTCCGGCGTGTTGTTGCGCCAGCTGGCGGGCAAGACAAAAGCCGGGTCCAGTTTGCCGGCTTTCTTGGCCTGCAGCGCCAGCGCCGGTTGAAAGCGGGCATCGCTGATGGCGAGCAGTCGCTTGATCACTTCTTCATCGGACTGCCCGCGCAAGTCGGCAATGCCGTATTCGGTGATGACAATGTCACGCAGATGGCGCGGTATGGTCGTGTGCGCGTAATTCCAGACAATATTGGAAACCGTTTTGCCATGGCTGCTGCGGGTGGCCCGCAGCAACAGAATCGAACGACCATCCTGCAGCGCATGCGCCATCGCGACAAAGTTGTATTGGCCACCGACACCGCTCAACACCTGACCATCAGCAAAGGCATCGGAGACCGCCGCACCGAGCAGCGTCTGCATCATGCAGGTGTTGAAGAAGCGGGCATCGCGGCGTTGTACCCGTTCCAGCGTTTCGCTGCCACCGTACAATTCATTGATGCGCGAGACCCGCTGCATTTCCAGACCGGTCCAGTCACTGCCGTGCAGCTGATTCATCCAGTCGTACAGCGGTTTCGAACCCAGCGCGAACGCGCCGGCAAGATACTGACCACCCCGCAGGCGGCGGCCGGTCATATGGGTGGCCAGTGCATTGGCATTGCGTGGCTCAGTCAAATCAAGACCGATGTGTTGACCATCCGGCAACAGCAGCTGATCCGCATGCCTTTGCACGCCGGCATCGATCAGCCCGAATTGCTGCAACCAGCTCAGCGCCGCCGCATCCAGTTGGGCAGGCAATGCGCCACTGGCCAGCAGGCAATCGAGGCTGTCGGCCGCCAGCGGATCGCGCAGCTGGCCGCTGTTGAGCAGGTATTGCAGTTTCAAATCGTCATAGACCAAGCGCTTCAGCACGCCGCCGCGACGCAGATGCATGAAGCCATCCATCACCATCTCGGTGGCACCGTACAGGCCGTCCTGAAACGGCTCCGTGCCGCCAAACTCGGTCACCAATGCTGACTGCCGGTCACAACCGCATGCGGCCAACGCGCGTTGGTAGAGGTCGTTGCGCTGATGGCGCAGCAGCAGCGCGTTGACCAGCGCATCCGATAGCGCACCGATACCAATTTGCAGCGTGCCACCGTCTTTCACCAGCGTGCTGGCGTGCAGGCCGAGCGCGTGTTCGGCCACGGTAACCGGTTCACGTGGCACGGCAAACAATGGATGGCTTTCGCCGTCATCCAGCAGCAGATCAAACAGCGCGGCATCGACCCGGGCATCGCCGGCCAGAAACGGCATGTCCTGAT
Source organism: Permianibacter fluminis (assembly GCF_013179735.1). Classification (NCBI taxonomy): domain Bacteria; kingdom Pseudomonadati; phylum Pseudomonadota; class Gammaproteobacteria; order Pseudomonadales; family Pseudomonadaceae; genus Permianibacter; species Permianibacter fluminis. Next base: position 2,076,557 of record NZ_JABMEG010000001.1, read on the forward strand.
GGACCACGCCGACAACATAGGGCCGCTTGCCGCGTGCCGCCAGCCGATCAATCAGGTCCAGCGCGACATCGGGGTTGGTCGACAGGCTGTATTGATCGCCGCGTTTGGCAATCTGCAACAGAATCAGATTGACGCCAGCGGCAGCCAGATCGCGGGCAACGTGGGTGTAGTTCTGGCTGATGTAATGACGCTGACCGTCGGCGCGGCCAAGCTGGCTGCCCGCCGAAAAATAAAACTCGTGGATGCGCACATTGGCGGGCAACCGATTTGCTGCGCGGTCCGTCAGGTAATCCAGATCCGGATAGTCGTTGCCAAAATGGCGCGCAACAAACGGCGCCAGAAATCGTCGTTCCAGTTCACTCTTGCCCTGCGGCCGCTGCAACGACAGCGCCGAGTACAGCGCCATCGACAGCCGCTCCGGTTCGGCCTTGACTCTCGCATACAAGGCATTGATCAAGCGGTTGGGTTTGCCGAGCCCCAGCGGGGTGGCAACTTTCAGCGTGTCGCCAACGGCCGCAAGAATGGTGTCAACGGCTGCAGCCAGCGTCGGATGCGTACGGTTCATTGTGCCTTACCCATCGCATGCGAGCGTGAGCCATTCATTCCGACAAGCAGCGACGTTTTGGACCGCGCTTGTTTGCTCGCAGCGCTATTCATGATCTCGTTCACATCCATACTCCGCATTTGCTTGCTGCCTGGTTTACGAGATGCATCTGCCGATGCGCGGCTCATGCCACGCTGCCGGCAGCGTGCGCCGACGCCCACGCCCACTGAAAATTGTAGCCACCGAGCCAGCCGGTGACATCGACCACTTCTCCGATGAAAAACAAGCCCGGCACATCGTTTGCCATCATGGTCTTTGACGACAGATCGCGGGTGTCGACGCCGCCCAGGGTGACTTCGGCTTTTTTGTAGCCAACGGTGCCGGCGGGCCTGACCAGCCAGTGATGCAACTCCTCGCCAATTTTCTCCAGCGCTTTGCTGCCGAGTTGTTTCAGTGGCAGGTTGATGCCGCGTTCGTCACACCAGAGCTGGGCAAAGCGTTTGGGTAGCCATTCGGCAAGCGCATTGCTGAGCAGTTGCTCGCTGTGGGCCCGTTCCTGCAGCCGGCTGCGCAAATCGTCGTGCGGGGCCAGATCGATGCTCAGCATTTGGCCGGGCTTCCAGAACGAGGAAATCTGCAGGATGGCGGGGCCGCTGATGCCTTTGTGGGTGATCAGGATGGCTTCGCGAAATTGGGTTTTCTGACAACTGACCTCGGCATCGACCGACAGCCCGGACAAGTCGGCATATTGTTGCCAATCCGGCGCCGGAAAGGCGAGCGGGACCAGTCCGGGGCTGGGCTCCACCATGCGCAGGCCAAATTGTCGGGCAACGTCGTAGCCGAAACCGGTGGCGCCGATTTGCGGAATCGACAGCCCGCCAGTGGCAATGATCAGGGATTCGGTGTCGAACAGACCGCGGCTGGTTTGCAGGTGAAAGCGACCGGTTGGTGCTTGCTCAATGTGATTGACCGTGGTGCCGGTCGACCACTGCACGTCGCCGTCGCGGCATTCGCTGACCAGCATGTCGATGATTTGCTGGGCGCTGTCGTCACAGAACAATTGGCCCAGTGTTTTCTCGTGATAGCGAATACTGTGCTGCTGCAGCAATTTCAGAAAATCCTGCGGGGTGTAGCGGGCTAGCGCCGACCGGCAGAAGTGCGGATTTTGCGACAGGTATTGGGCCGGGCTGGCATGCAGGTTGGTGAAGTTGCAGCGGCCGCCGCCGGAGATGCGGATTTTTTCGCCAATCTTGCTGCTGTGGTCAATCAGCAACACGCGCCGGCCGCGCTGACCAGCAGTGAAGGCGGCAAACATGCCAGCGGCGCCGGCGCCGATGATGATGACGTCAAAAGGCGAGGATTTCATGACGGTGAACGGGCAATAACCGGGCGACGGTGCAGGGTGGTCAGGTTAAACCAAATTCGCCAAGGCCGATATCGGCTATCGATATCGGTTCGCGTTGGCCGGATACTTCCCCTGTCCGGCAATTCGCGGCACACTCCAAGCGACGCTGTTCGAGCGCCGAACTTCCTGCGACCACGGTCTGATTATGAACCCCATCGTTTACGCCATTCCTGTCTTCATGTTGTCGATTCTGGTTGAGGCCTGGTTTGCCTACCGGAAACGCCTGCCGAGCTACGATGTGGCCGATGCCATCACCAGCTTGCACTTTGGCGTGCTGAGTCAGGTGGCCGGCGCGTTTACCAAGACGCTGACGCTGGGGCTGTACGTGCTGGTGTACGAGCGCTATCGCGCGCTGGAATTGCCGACCGACAGCCTCTGGGTCTGGCTGCTGGCGGTCGTGCTGTACGATTTTCTGTATTACTGGGTACACCGTTTTGGCCACGAAGTGAATCTGATGTGGGCGGCCCATCAGGTGCATCACTCTTCCGAGTATTTCAATCTGACCACGGCGCTGCGGCAAACCTCGACCGGTGCGCTGTTCGGTTGGCCGTTCTATCTGGTGATGGCGGTGATCGGCGTGCCGCCGCTGGTGTTTGCCGTCGCTGGCCTGATTGATTTGCTGTACCAGTATTGGGTGCATACCGAATTGATCGGCAAACTCGGCTGGATCGATCGGGTGTTGGTGACGCCATCCAATCACCGTGTTCATCACGGCCAGAACGATTACTGCATCGACAAGAATTACGGCGGCATTTTCATCATCTGGGATCGGCTGTTCGGCAGTTTTGTCGATGAGCGCGATGACGAGAAAGTGGTGTACGGCGTGCGCAAACCGCTGGCAAGTTACAACCCGCTCTGGGGCAATCTGAATGTCTATCGCGACATCTGGCAGAGCATGCGCGCGGCCGTTGGCTGGCGCGGCAAGCTCGCGGCCGTGTTCGCGCCACCGGGCGGCTGGAATGAACCCGTACCGCATCTGGATACCCGTGATTGCCGGCGCTTTGCGCGGCCGAGCAGTGCCGGTTTGCGCGGCTACGCCATTCTGCAATACGGCGTGATGGTGATTTACGCCACCCATTTCATTGCGGTGGCGCCGGAGCTGAATCTGGCGATGCGTGCGTTCTATGCTGGTCTGATTCTGCTGGCCGCTGTCAGCTTGGGCGGCGTGCTGGAAGGCAGCGCGCTGGCCCGGCGGGTGGAGCCGGTACGGCTCGTGCTGTTCGCGGCGCTGTTCCTGTTGATGCCGGATTGGTTCGGTTGGCTTGCCCCGGTCGTGGCCAAAGTTGCGGTCCTGGCACTGGCGCTGATTTCGCTGCTGTGGTTGCTGCGCACGTTGCAGCAACAATCTCGTGCCTCGGCCAATGCCAATCCTGCGGAGATTTCCGGATCATGAACGCCGACGCCATTTCTGATTTGCTGCTGGCCCTGAGTTGCTTGCTGATTGGCTGGCGGGCGTGGTCAGCACCAGCCGGACAGGCGCAGCCCGGTATTGCGCTCGCGGTCGCCAGCATCGGTGTTGCTGCCGCACTCGGCGTGCTGAGTTTTTCCGGCGTTGCCGCTGCCGTTGGCCCACACGATTTTTTCAGCCTGATTGCCACCGTTGCCGGCGTGCCGTTGCTGGCTGCATCGTTTTATTGGCCGCAGAGTCTCGCCGCCAGACATCCGCGGGCAGCGGCCTTGAGCCTGATTTTTGGCGGCGGTGTGGGGCTGGTGATGGTCAGTGTGCTCAATCTGCCGCTGTGGTCGCAATTGCTGCCCGCCGTGGCCATCGTGCTGATTGTGCTGACTGCCTGGCGTCGGCGCGCGCGGCCGTTCTGGCTCGGCACGGCCTTGCTGATTGCGGCATTTGCGGTGCTGTCGGCACGGCTGTCGTTTGCCGGCATCAGCAGCGAGCAGGGGCTGCACGTGCTGATGTCCGCCGGCTTGCTGCTGCTGACCTGGCCGGGTAGACCCGCTCCAGCGTCTGCAGCGGCTGCGGCCTGAGTGCGCTGCAGCAGTACAAAATCAGGTGGCGGCGACGAGGTATTTGATGTCCGCCCAGTCGTCAACATTGCAAGGCGAAATGAGCTTGCAATGGCAGGTAGCGCCGATTTTACTCAGCGGAGATAGCCGCCGGTGCTTTGCAGTGGCGTGGGATCACGTCCAACAGAAATCCAGCTGACCAATGCATAGCGTTTGGCAGTTTGTGCGGTTGCCGGCAGGGTGCCTTGCCAGACTCTGAATGCCATCGCCTGAGATGTCGATGCAGGCGCTGACGATGTACGCGTTAGTTTTTCGTTTTCCGACTCTGGGCCAAGCGAGGCGAATCCCGCTTCGTCCTGTCTGATCGGCGACTTCGGTGACAGTGTTTGGTGAGCAAGGACAACAAAGTCATGGCGCAAATGCTTGCCGGTGTTTTCGCCCCGGGCAATCGCTGACTCCAGACCAAATCCGAGCAGCGCGACATGGGCAATGGACTGCGTGGAGACGGCCGGTGCGGCGAACGTCACTTGCAGCTGACGATCATGCAGCTGCAGAGTCAATTCACCGGCAGATGCATCGGTTAGGGGCGGCACGTCTGCCTGCTTGAAATAGCCGCGCCATTCTTGCCCGGCGTAAACCAGCCCAGGGGTGTAAACCTGTGACAAGTGACCACTGGCTTCGTACTCACGTTGACGACGACTGTAGGCCGCTTGGCTGAACCGATCTGGCCAGCCGAGCGCATTCCAATAATCGACGTGCCATGCGATTGGCACGACCGACTGCCACAGTTTCGGATTGTCCAATTGCTGTGTCAGCCAGGCATCCGCCGGCGGACAAGAGCTGCAGCCTTCGGAGGTAAACAGTTCCAGCATGGGCACGCGCGCAGGGCCGCTGTGAAACAAGCTATCAGCGTGTGCCGTGCCGACGACACCCGCCAACGCGAACATCAGCAAGCCGGGCATGGCGGAATGAAGAGCGAGAGCTGCCGGGGACATGGGCTCACCTTGGGTCTGGGTCCACAGCTTGGAGGCATGGCGGGCGCGGTTGTTACAACGTCTGGACGAGTCGCTTGCCAGACGCCGAGTAGTCCCGCGAAACTGCGACAAATAAACGGCGGCGAGGCGCTCCCCGCAGCATGGATAGGAAACAAAGGCGCCATGGCCAGTGGTGTGAATCCCGCGCGCCGTCCCTGACCTGCGGGTTTCAGCGCTGACAGCTCAATGACATTGCGCCACCGAGCGACCCGGAGCGTCGAACGCAGAAACATCGAGTCGCTACGTCACTCGACAAGGCCTATGGCTTCAAATGATCGTGATGCTGTTCGTTGTTATTGATCTGTTCGACGAAATTGGTGTGGTGGCCGGTGTGCACTTCAGGCTGCCGAACTTTCTTCGGCTTCTTGTGTTCCCGGTTGCCGCGTCGTTCTTTGTTGGCCATGGTGGTTCTCCTCGGTAGCCCGGTGAAAACAGTGATGGCATCAAGCTGGGCGTCTGCGAGCTGCAATCCGCTCCCGGATGACGACCAGTGTTGTCGCCAAGGCGGAGCGTTTCCAGCATAGGCGATTGCGCTCCGAGCTTTCCGGCTTATAGCGAATCCGTTGTTGCGCGCTGCTGTTAGGTCGGGGTGGTAGCGCGATCCGGCTCGAGAAGCGTCGGCAAAGTGCTGGCGGTGGTGCCAAAACCCATGCCGCTCGCAACAACCTGATACACATTCCGGTCCACCGCATCCAGCAATATGGGAAAGTACGGTTGCCGACATCGGCCTCGCCCGCGGCACCGGTTTTTGCTGTCGGTGCGCCGGGCGTCGATGGCGGCCGTTGCCAATCTGGCGGCGTGCAAGCAAGTGTCAGCGGCAATGTTGCCGCTGTGGGTAGTTCAACCATGCAGGTAGAGACAGGACGTTCCATGAGAATTGAGATCAAGTTGGTGTTGCTGGCCATCGTCGCCGTTTTTGCCCTGATGCTGGTGCTGGGTTCCTGGTACACAGTGGATCAAGGTGAGCGTGGCGTGCATCTGCGTAACGGTGCTGTGGTTGGTAGTGCCGAGCCGGGTCTCGGCATGAAAGTGCCGTTCGTTGACACAATCAAGAAAATCTCCACCCAGAACCTGACCGTGCAGTACACCGGTGTGCAGGCGTACAGCAAGGATCAGCAGACGGCCACAATCAAGGCCTCGGTCAGCTTCCATGTACCGCCGACCGAAGTGGTCGCGTTGTATACCGAGTACGGCAGCATTGAAGGCATCACCAACCGGTTGGTGGATCGGCAGGTGCCGACGCAAATCGAAAACGTGTTCGGTCAGTACACGGCCATTTCTGCGGTGCAGAGCCGGGTGCTGTTCGTTCAGGACGTGACCAACGCCATTCGCAAGGCCGTGGTCGGTCCGATCGTGATCGACAGCGTGCAGATCGAGAACATCGATTTTTCCGACGCCTACGAAAAATCCATCGAGCTGCGGATGCAAGCCGAAGTGCTGGTGCAGACCGAGAAGCAGAACCTGGAGAAAGAAAAGGTCAATGCCGAGATCGCGGTGACCAAGGCCAAGGGCGAGGCCGACTCCAATCTAGCGCGCGCGCGTGCCGAAGCCGAGTCGACCCGGTTGCGCGGTGAAGCCGAAGCCACGGCGATCAAGGCCAAAGCGAGCGCGCTGGCGCAGAACCTGAACCTGATCGAGCTGACCAAGGCCGAGCGCTGGAACGGACAACTGCCGAGCACGATGATCCCGAACGCGACCATTCCGTTTTTGAACGCGAACAAGTGATCGGCTGTCGCTGGCGCCGACGAGTTCGGGCTGGCGGCTTAAGCCGAACCTGCAGTCGGAGGCGTGGCCAGTCTCAGGGCTGTGTGGGACGAGTGCGGCCGCGGCGCAATCAAAGCGCCAGCCAGTAAAGCAGCAGCCCGCTGCACTGCCAGACAGTGCAGCGGGCTTTCCATTTTTGGGCTGGCGTAATGCCGCCCGTTCACGCCCATTCAAACTATTTTTCGCGTCTGCACGTCTTGGTAAGGGATGGGGAACGGCTGGCATGCCGAGACGTTCCTGCTGCTTTTTCATGCCGCACTTTTCCAAGAACAGGATGCCGAGATCATGAGCTCACGACTTTCTTCATTTGCCCAGCGCCGCGTGCCGGCTGGCTTTCGCGTTGTTTCCCGAATGGGTGTCTGCCTGCTGACCGCAGTTTTGCTGCTGGGCAGTGCCCATGCCACGCCCGGCGAGCAGGCTGAAAAGTACAGCAATATCAGCCTGCATGACGATGCCAGGCCGGCGATCAGCTATGCGCTGGTGCGGGCCGAGCACGGCACCGTTTTCTCCGGCCACAGCGACGAGCTGAAAAAAGCCCGGGCCTACCGCCGACAACATGACGGCAGCTATCTGTGGTTTCGCGATGGCGACCAGCACTATGTCGTTGACGACGTTGCCAGTATCAACAAGCTGGCGGAACTGTGGCAGGCCACGCAACCGTTTGAGCAGCAGTTGCAGCCACTGGATGACGAGATGGAAAACTATGGCCGCGACATGGAAGATCTGTCCGATGAGCGCGAGGATCTGCGCGATGACCGCTACGAGCGCCGTGGCGATGCCGGTTATCACGCGCAAATGGCCGCGCTCGATGAGCGCGCTGACGAGCTCAGCAGCAAAATGGAATCGCTGGGTGATCGTATGGAAGCGCTGGGTGCGCAAATCGAACAATTGAGCCGGACTGCCGACGAGCAGACCGTGACGCTGATCCATGAGGCGCTTGCCAATGGCTTGGCCAAGCCGATTAGTCCGTAATTCAGCGCAACCGTAAATCGGGTGAGCTGCAAATCAGGCAATTTGCTATCGGCGCCGCGCGAAACGGCAAGTGATTCCCGAACACGTTCCGAGAGTCACTTGCCGAGCGGCATCACTCAGGGTGTGCCAGCGCCGAGTTCCAGCAGACGCTGATAAAACTGGATCATGGTGGCCAGATCGGTCAGCGCCAGACGCTCGTTGGTGCCGTGAAAACGCGGCAGATCGTCGGCCGTGGCGTGGATCGGTGAGAACCGATAAATCTGGGCGCTGATGACACTGAAGTGGCGCGAATCGCTGGCGCCCAGCATCAAGCCCGGCGCGACCAGCGTATCAGGCTTCAGTTCGCGCAGTGCTTGTTGGATGGCGCGATAGCCGAGCGCCTCGGTTGACGATACCGGCGAGGCTTCACCGCCAAACGGTAATCTGCTGAGGTGAAACTGATCGGCCGGCATGACGGCCGCGGCTTGCTGCTGGATATGCGCGAGCACGGCCTCGCTGCTGTCACCCGGCAGCAGGCGAAAATTGAGCGTGGCTTCGGCGCGGCCCGGTAGCACATTGTCCTTGTTGCCGGCGTTCAGCATGGTAAACGCGGTGGTGGTGCGCAGCATCGCATTGGTGCTCGGCGCCTGGGTCAGCTGCGCTTTGACCAATGGTTCGAACAACCAGAGATTGGTCAGCGCGACACGATTCAAACCGTGCATTTCCGGGCCCAGCGTTTCGAACATTTCCTGGGCGACACCGCTGATCGTTGCCGGCATTTCGTGATCGCGCAGGCGCAGCAACACTTCGCTCAATTGAGTGACGGCGCTGGCTTTGTCGGTTGGCGGCATTGAGGAGTGACCGGGGTCGGCGCTGACGGTCAGCGTGGCCGACAGATAGCCTTTTTCCGCGACGCCAACGATGGCGGCGGGCGCATCCAGACCGGCGATCATGCCCTCGGTGATCAGCATGCCTTCGTCGATGACAAATTCGGCTTTGACGCCGCGTGCCTGCAACAAGGCCGCGATGGTTTTCGCACCGCGATCGCCATTGACTTCCTCATCGGCGCCGTAGGCCAGATAAACCGTACGCGCCGGTTTGAAGCCGCGCGCCAGCAGTGCCTCGACAGCCTCCAGCTGCGCAATCAGATTGCCCTTGTCATCCCAGGCGCCGCGGCCCCAGACAAAGCCGTCGCTGATCACGCCGTCGAAAGGCGGCTGCAGCCAATCCGTTTCGGTACCGGGTGCGATCGGTACCACATCCATATGCGCCATCAGCACTACCGCCGGCAGACTCGGGTCGCTGCCCTGCCAGGTGTACAGCAGCGCCGTGTCGTTGATGCGCTCCTGATTCAGCGTGGCGTGAACGAGCGGATAGTCCGCCGCCAACTGCGCGTGCAGCGCCAGAAACTGCGACTGGTTCAATTGGGCGTCACTGGCGCTGGCAATGGTTTGCTGGCGAATCGCCGACGCCAAGCGTTCGGCGGCTTTGCTGACATCGACAGCAGTGCCGGGCCGGGCAGCGATTTGCAGCTGCCGGCTCGGCGTAGTCAGGGTGTTGACACTGATGATCGCCAGCAAGAGCACGATGACCGCGACAATCAGCAGCACGATTTTCTGGGGTTTGATTTTTCTTGTCATGATCCTGCCAACACCTCGTTGCAACCGTCAGACCTGCCTGCACCGGAGTGTGCATCTGATAACGCCGCCGATGACATATCCGAAGACACGCCCGCAGACAGGTCCGGAAACGCGATGACATCGCTGCCTGTCGCTACGTCGGCATACTGCAAGTTTGGCGTCGGTTCGGCAATGGCAGATGTTGGCTTGGGCCGGGTAGACATTCTGGCAAAGCGTCGGACCGTTTTTCTGCTCAGCGGTCCGGGCCGGTATATTCATTGAGCCGCAGCCATTTGGTCGCGATCCATTTTTCGCCGGTGACCACCGGGCTACCGCCATGCAGGCTCAAGGGGTCGAGATCGCCGGCTGGATTGGCGTAGGAGAAGAACAGAGCGCCACCTTTACGCGGCAACACGTCCAGACCAATCTCCGGAAACACCGTCGAGCCGCCGGCTGCGACGTCGTTGAGATAGATCACCAGCGAAGCGAAACGCTGGCCGCCCATCGCCAGGATTTTTTCATTGCCGGGATGTTTCGGATCAAAGTAGTCGAAATGCGGTTTGTATTGCGCGCCCGGCGCGTAGTTCAGCACCTGTATTGGCTCGCCATGACTGGCCGGGATGCTGAGCAGCTCGGCGATTCGCTGTTCGATGCGTTGTATCAACGGGTTTTCACCGCGCCGGAACGAGGCGCCGTAGCTGGTGCGTGCTTCGTGCTGATCGTAGCTGCCGCTGTCGCCGTTGACGACGGTGGACGGCTTGAGCCGACCGCGCGATTGCTCAATCAAGGCATCGCATTCTTCCGGCGCCAGCAAGCTGCCAAACAGCACGATGCGCGGCGCATTGAGCGTGAACAGGATCTGGATATCGCGATCACTTGTGCGCTGGGTGGCAGAAACCTGCGACACCACGGCGCTGCTGTGCGGTCGCACGGTCTGGCCGCTTTCCGCCAGCGCTTGCAGATGCTGTTGAATGGCCTCGGCAATGGCCGGTTGATGGCCTGCCGTAACCAGTGTGCTGACGATGCTGTCGGCCGGATGGCCATTGTTGACCGCATCGCGTATCCATTGCTGCAGATCAGTCGGTAGTTGCTCAAAGCGCATGGCGGTGTCCCTCCGGCCGCAACGATAACGGCAGCGCAAAGCGCTGGGCAATGCAAACTTTGTAGCGCTGCTGATACATGGATAAGACGGTAAGCGATTGCTGCCGGCTTCAGCGTCCAGTCGCAGACGGTTCGGTGCCGGTTGCGCGCGGCTGTGCCTGGATCACGCTCCGGCAAATCAGCCACTGCGCCAGATAATAGGTGAGCATGATCAGCAGCTGCGCCGCCGGCACGGGAATGACAAATTTGTTGATGGCAATCAGGCTGTCCGAGCTGACAAAAACGAGCGCGCCGAGCAGCAAGCCTGGCAGCGGCAGTGCACAGAACGTCGCGCCGAGCGCCATGGCGGAAATCGCCAGCAGATACAGCGAGACCGGCAGCAGCAAACCGCCGGTGCTCGGCAAGATCAGCCAGGCCAGTGCGGCGGCCGTCAGCAGATAGGCAACTGCCAGCAGTAGCCGTAGTGGGCTGGCTTGCCGGCGCGACCAGAACAGCGTCGCGTAGATGAGCTGCGCCAGCAGAAACGCGGACAGACCGGGCACGAAATTGGCGAAGCCTTCAATGCGCAGCGCCAGCAATACATCACCCAGCGCCGAAAAGAGCAGCGCCAACACCATGCCGGTGCGCCAGTACCCGGCCAGATTTCGCCAGGCAGCGAAAGCCAACAGCAGAATGGGCAGGGGCTTGAGTAGCACCAACGCACTGCTTTCGGTCAGTGCCGTGGCCAGCAAATAGAGACCGGCCAGCAGCCAGAACAGCAGGGAAAGCGAGCGGTTGCGCATGGTTTTTCTGAGGATTGGCAAGGGCTTAGGCGTTGTCATCATAGCGAGCCCGGTATCGGCGCGCGACTGGCGCAGCGCTTGCGGGGCTGTCTTGTGTGGGTGTTATGTGCGTGCCGTATGACAGTCGAAGCTGTGTTTGGCTCAAAGCCCGGATATATCAGCCCCGGCGGGCTAAGCAATTTCGATATTACCACCTGCGGCCATTTCACAGACCGGTAAGGCCGGAACTGCCATGATTCAGCTGTCGATGCAGTCAGTGGGGTGGGTTGTGGCTGGCGCGGGTGAAAAAGTGGTACCGAGGCTGGGCGAGTTGTTGCTGGCCCGTAAGTTGATTACCGAAGCGCAATTGGCCGCCGCGATCACGCGGCAGCAGACCGAACCGCGCTTGCTCGGTGAGTTGCTGATGGACGCCCAAGCCATCAATGCCCGCCAACTGCAGCGCTCGCTGTCGTGGCAGCGCTGGTTGCGGCAAGCGCTACAAGTGGCATCGCTGAGCCTGGTCACGCTGCAAACGGTTGCCGCAAATGACTGGAACGGCGAAGAACTGAACAACAGCAGCAGCCAGATTGGTCCGACTCAGTTCGACGCCTGGGACGCGCTGCAGGTGAGCGACACCAGCCCGCGTTCTGCCGCTGCCGTCAGTCAGGACGCCAGCACGGCCAACGAATACCGCAAATCGCGCCGCCGTTTTGAAAATTATCTGAAAGATGCTGTAGGCGAATCCGCCTACATCTTTCTGAAGGGCCGCTATTCCGGCAAAGCTGACGACGTTGTCGAAGGCCTGCGCTACACCGTGCGCTGGCGCAAAGACTCGATCAATGTCGAGTTCAAATATACCTTCTGAGTCATTCCCTCGCACCACTGCGCGGTCAGTCAAGCCGGTACGCTTGCCAAGGCGCTGGCAGGGTTTCATTTTTTAAAGTCCCGCTTGCTGATCTCTCATGCGTCAAGACAAGTTGCACATGCCCGGCACCAATAAATGGCCATTCCGAATGGGTAGCCGGATGACACCGTTCGGCCTGAGCTTGTCGAAGGCCTTGCTGCTCGAAATCTGCAGCGCCGTTCATGTTTCGACAAGCTCAACACGAACGGAAACATGTGGTCAGGATTTCGGAATCGCTATTTAGATGCAGTTGATGTGCTCATCGCCGCGATGAATGCCGAGCATGGCAAAGCTGCCGTCGGGCTGCACATACAGGTCATAACCGGTGTTGTCAGTCGCAGTGAAGCTGTACAGCACGCCGTCATCTGAAATCTGTATGCCCTCGCTGCTGCGGGCTTGCTGTGCGCCAAAAACCTGATCGCCAACTTTGAGTTGATTGTCGCGCACGCCGACTTCGATCGTGCCTTTGTCCTCCAGCGGAATCGCCGTGCAATGACTGGTGATCGGCGCAAAGTGGATCAATTGCAGTACCGGTGTCCACAGGTCCATGGCAAAGGCCGGTGGGATCGGACCGCTGCAACCCAGTGAACGCGGTGGCTGCAGTTGCTCGTTGGTGACGGTGGTGCCCACGGTTTCCGCAAGGCGATTGACGCCGATAACATAAGTGCGCTGCTGCGTATCCGGATCCCGCACTTCAATTTTGGTCGACAGCACCTGCTCGGCCCGGCTGAGCGTCAGCGCAAACGACGCCGCGTCGGCATTGACGAAGTCGATATCACCGACGTCGCTGTGCAGCATGCCGCCAGCCGAAATGGCAATGCTTTGGTCCGGTACGGCGACCGGCGCATCGCCACTCACATCATTGCAAAACTGGTTGTAATCGCCGGCGATGGCCGCAGCCACAACTTGTTTGACCGCCGGTCGAATGTCTTTTTCCGGCCCGCTCAGCCTGCCGTGAGCCGCCGCTTGCTTGGACTCCGCCTGGCCCGGTTCGACGTCGACAGATTCTGCTGCCGGCTTCTCCGGATGGCAGCCGGCCAACAGCACAAACAGCGTGCTAATCGCGATGCTCGGTAAACGACAATGACGCAGGGAAGATGAAGCCTGATTACCATTACAACTATCCATATCGTTTTATTCCTGGCTGTCCGTAAAGAAGGGCGAACTCGGCACGCTGCGCCCGGTTTGGTACTGACTCGTCGCGTCTGCCGCTTTGAACGCAAGCTAACGCGGCCGATCCGGTTCGGTTGACAGCTGGCGCGACTTTTTTTGGTTTGGCGCTGTCGCGATCGACTCAGGGCAAGATAATCAGCGAGTCAAAAAAGGAGCGGGACAGCTT